>NZ_JBIUBE010000008.1:156031-457463 GCF_044593395.1 Streptomyces sp. NPDC052301
CTCGGCCGCGGTGGGGGCGGCCTCGGTGACCGGCTCCGCGGCCTTGCGGGTGCGGCGGCGCGGCTTGGCCTCCGTGGCCTCGGCCGTGTCCACCGTCGTCTCGGCGGCGGCTGCGGTCTTCCGCGTGCGGCGGGGCTTCGTCACGGCCTCGGTCTCCGCCGCGGTGACTTCCGCCGCGGTGGCGGCCGTCTTGCGGGTGCGGCGCGACTTGGTCGCCGGGGCGGCTTCCTCGGTGGCCTCGGCCGCGGTGGGGGCGGCCTCGGTGACCGGCTCCGCGGCCTTGCGGGTGCGGCGGCGCGGCTTGGCCTCCGTGGCCTCGGCCGTGTCCACCGCGGTCTCCGCCTCGACGGCCGGCTCGGCCGTCTTGCGGGTGCGGCGGCGCGGCTTGGCCTCCACGACCGGAGCGGCCTCGGGCGCCGGCTCCGCCACCGGGGCGTCCACCGCGACGGGCTCGGCCACGGGCGCAGCCGGGGGCGCGTCGGTCACGGCGTCCTCGGACACCGGCTCCGCCGCCGGGCGCTCCGCGGACCTGCGGGTGCGGCGGCGACGCGGCTTCTCCGGGGCGTCCACCACTGCCGGGCCGTCCACCGTGTCCACCGTCTCGACGGCGGCCTCGGTGGCCTCGGCGGTCTCGGGCGCCACAGCGGCCGTCACCTGCTCCGACGGCGCTCCGCCGCGCGTACGGCGACGGCGGCGCAGAGTACGGGACGTCGCCTGCTCCTCCGTGGCCGAGGTCTCGGCGGCCGGAGCCGTCGTGGCGGCGGCGTCCATAGGAGCGCCACCGCGGGTGCGCCGGCGACGGCGCGGCGTACGGGAGGGACGCTCGCGCTCGGCCGACGCGCCGACGCCGGACTCGGCACGGTCACCACGGCCACCACGGTCGCCCCGGCCCCCGCGCCCGCGGGCGCCACGCCCGCCGGTCTCGCCCAGGTCCTCCAGCACCTCCGCCTCCAGACCCGCGCGGGTCCGCTCCGAGCGCGGCAGTATGCCCTTCGTGCCGGCGGGGATGCCGAGGTCGGAGAACAGGTGCGGGGAGCTGGAGTACGTCTCCACCGGGTCGTTGAAGTCCAGCTCCAGCGCCTTGTTGATCAGCTGCCAGCGCGGGATGTCGTCCCAGTCGACGAACGTGATCGCCGTACCCTTGGCGCCCGCGCGGCCCGTACGGCCGACGCGGTGCAGGTACGTCTTCTCGTCCTCGGGGGACTGGTAGTTGATGACGTGGGTCACGCCCTCGACGTCGATACCGCGTGCGGCGACGTCGGTGCAGACGAGGACGTCGACCTTGCCGTTGCGGAAGGCCCGCAGGGCCTGCTCGCGGGCGCCCTGGCCGAGGTCGCCGTGGACCGCGCCGGACGCGAAGCCGCGCCGCTCCAGCTGCTCGGCGATGTCGGCCGCCGTGCGCTTGGTCCGGCAGAAGATCATCGCCAGACCGCGGCCCTCGGCCTGCAGGATGCGGGCGACCATCTCCGGCTTGTCCATGTTGTGCGCGCGGTAGACGAACTGCTTGATGTTCGCGACCGTCACGCCCTCGTCGTCCGGCGCGGTGGCGCGGATGTGCGTGGGCCGGGACATGTAGCGGCGGGCGAGGCCGATGACCGCGCCCGGCATGGTCGCCGAGAACAGCATGGTCTGGCGCTTGGCCGGCAGCATGTTGATGATCTTCTCGACGTCGGGCAGGAAGCCCAGGTCGAGCATCTCGTCGGCCTCGTCGAGGACCAGGCACTTGACGTGCTTGAGGTCGAGCTTCTTCTGGCCCGCGAGGTCCAGCAGCCGGCCCGGGGTGCCGACGACCACGTCGACGCCCTTCTTCAGGGCCTCGACCTGGGGCTCGTAGGCCCGGCCGCCGTAGATCGCCAGCACGCGCACGTTACGGACCTTGCCGGCCGTCAGCAGGTCGTTGGTGACCTGGGTGCACAGCTCGCGCGTGGGGACGACGACGAGCGCCTGCGGGGCGTCGGTGAGGGCCTCGGGGGCGACGCGTCCGGCCTCGACGTCGGCGGGGACGGTGACGCGCTCCAGGAGCGGGAGGCCGAAGCCCAGCGTCTTGCCGGTGCCGGTCTTGGCCTGGCCGATGACGTCCGTGCCGGAGAGGGCGACGGGGAGCGTCATCTCCTGGATGGGGAAGGGGGTGATGATGCCGACGGCCTCCAGGGCCTCGGCGGTCTCGGGAAGGATTCCGAGTTCTCGAAACGTCGTAGTCAGGGTGCTGCCTCTTCTGTGTGCGCGGTGCGAGGCGAGCGCGGGGGTCATGTCTGACCGTGCCGGGGACGTCGGCTGCCGTACGGACGAACCACTCGGGCAAGCCGTATGACACGGGACCTCTGCCGACGCTCTAGCGCTCGTACCGCTGAGGGTGTCCCTCCGGTCGTCGTACGCACTGTGGCGTACGGCCGGGGAGGGCTGTCGGGTCGGAGCCGATCGGGCCACCGACCGGGCATCCTCATGCGTGCGGCCTGTCGGGACACGTCGAGCATCGTCGACGCACTCAGCAAGGCGCATTACCACCATACCCCGGATCCGCGCACATGCGATGGCCGATTTGGTCACGTAGTCGTCGTCACAGTGGTCGGCCGGGGCCTTCGGAGCCCGGTGAGCGGGCTATTGTGCGGCCCATGACTAGCTCTGACAAGGCTGAGAACGCGGCCGCCGAATCCGCCGAGCCGACCGGTGTCGCCGCCCAGGACTGGGCACAGGCCTCCGCCGACCCGCAGTACCGTGCCGCGGTCGTGGACCTGCTCGGCGCGCTCGCGTACGGAGAGCTGGCGGCGTTCGAGAGGCTCGCGGAGGACGCCAAGCTGGCGCCGACCCTCGGGGACAAGGCGGAGCTGGCGAAGATGGCCTCGGCCGAGTTCCACCACTTCGAGCGGCTGCGGAACCGGCTGACGGAGATCGGTGAGGAGCCGACGGCCGCCATGGACCCGTTCGTCGCGGCCCTGGACGGCTTCCACAAGCAGACCGCTCCCTCGGACTGGCTGGAGGGACTGGTGAAGGCCTACGTCGGCGACTCGATCGCGAGCGACTTCTACCGGGAGGTGGCGGCCCGTCTCGACTCCGACACGCGCGAGTTGGTCCTCGCCGTGCTCGACGACACCGGGCACGCCGGGTTCGCGGTGGAGAAGGTGCGCGCGGCCATCGACGCCGACCCGCGCGTGGGCGGCCGGCTGGCGCTGTGGGCGCGCCGGCTGATGGGCGAGGCGCTGTCGCAGTCGCAGCGGGTGGTCGCCGACCGGGACGCGCTGTCCACGATGCTCGTGGGCGGGGTGGCCGACGGGTTCGATCTGGCCGAGGTCGGCAGGATGTTCTCGCGGATCACCGAGGCGCACACGAAGCGGATGGCCGCGCTGGGCCTCGCGGCCTGAGAGCGGGTGCGCTCCGTGGAGGGCGGCAGTGCAGCGTCGCGCGACTGCGGGCGGCGTCGCTACGCCGTCAATGATCGTCGGCGGAGGCGGGCCGACGGGCGGAGCAGGAGGGACAGGGACGCCGCCGAGATGACGGCGGCTCCCAGGAGGCTCAGGAGGGTGCTGCCGGGGTCGAGTGCGCTGTGGGTGACGAAGTCGCCGAACAGGGCCCCCGCGACGCCGGTCGAGTAGACCAGGGGGCGGGCCGGCAGACGGTGGGACAGGCGACGGGCCGCCGCCCACGCGAGAATCAGACCGAGCACGGCGGATCCGAGCACTTCCAGGAGCATGTCGGGGGTCCCTCCCACAGCCGGTCTGGCCCAGCCGGTCTGGCCTTGACGGTCGTAGCCCGTCATACCCGTGACCTGCGGAGCGCAATCCTCCGCTGTGGAGGAGTTGTGCTCCGTCTGTGTGCGGCACAGCAAGCGGAAAGGGCCCGGCGGCCAGTGCCGCCGGGCCCTTTCCATGAGCTCCGTCTACAGGGTGCCGAAGCCCACCTTGCGCACGGTCGGCTCGCCGATCTCCACGTACGCCAGACGGTCGGTCGGCACCAGAACCTTGCGGCCCTTCTCGTCCTGGAGGCTCAGCAGCTGCGACTTGCCGGACAGTGCGTCCGACACCAGGCGCTCGACCTCCTCGACGCTCTGACCGCTCTCCAGAACGATCTCGCGGGGCGCGTACTGCACGCCGATCTTGACCTCCACGGCTATGTCCCTCCGACGGTCAGTGATGTGCGCGATCTTTCCGCGCCGTACCCAGCACACATTAGCCCGGTGAGGGGACGTACACGCTGCGGGCCGGAACGCCGTCAGCGAACAGCCGACGGGAACGAACGACCGCGTCAGTGGTGCTCGGTCCCGTGCAGCGGGAAACCGGCGATGCCACGCCACGCCAGCGAGGTCAGCAGCTGCACCGCCTGATCGCGCGGGACGCTGCGGTCACTGTGCAGCCAGGAACGGGCCACCACCTGGGCAAGCCCGCCGAGGCCGGAGGCCAGCAGCATCGACTCCGCGCGCGAGAGGCCGGTGTCCTCGGCGATGACGTCGCAGATCGCCTCGGCGCACTCGTTGGTGACCTTGTCGACGCGTTCGCGCACCGCCGGCTCGTTCGTCAGGTCCGACTCGAAGACCAGCCGGAACGCACCGCCGTCGTCCTCGACGTACGCGAAGTAGGCGTCCATCGTCGCCCGCACGCGCTGCTTGTTGTCGGACGTCGAGGCCAGCGCGCCGCGCACGGACTGGATCAGCGCGTCGCAGTGCTGGTCCAGCAGGGCGAGGTAGAGGTCGAGCTTGCCGGGGAAGTGCTGGTAGAGCACCGGTTTGCTCACACCGGCCCGCTCGGCGATGTCGTCCATCGCGGCTGCGTGATAGCCCTGCGCGACGAAAACTTCCTGGGCGGCGCCCAGCAGCTGGTTCCGTCGGGCTCGGCGCGGCAGACGGGTGCCACGCGGGCGGGCCGCCTCAGTTTGCTCGATGGCTGTCACGCCGCCTCCCAAAGTCGTCCACATGCGGTGTCGGCCGCGCGGCCATCGTACTTTTCGGTAACCGTGGTGTGCGCGGTGCGAGCGCAGAATTTCACGTACCGGACGGCGACGAAAGCCGCGGAGCGGTCCCGGCGCGGCCGGGGGCGGGCTTCGTGCGACCTGCGGAGGGGCACGTGGGTCAGCGGTAGTCGTCCTCGTCGAGCGTGACCACGCGTGCCTGTTCGACGAGATCGGCCTCGTTCCCGCGGTCCGGATCCACGCCCGTCAAGGGGTCGTCACGGTCCTGTGCGAGGTCCTTGTGCTGCTCGGCAGCGTCCACCTCGGGCGCCTCGACGTCGATCTCCGGGCTCGCGTCGACCTCCAGGTCCTCGATCGCGTCGGGTTCGGTGGGGTCATAGGTCATGGTGGGCTCCCTTCCTACGAACGTCCCTGGAAGCAGCAGGGGCCACACACGGGTGCCCTCTGTAGAGCCTAGGAGACACCTGATCGGGACGCCATGCCATCACCCGTGCTCTTCCAGAGCCGGGTTCACCACCGGCGCACGGTTCACGCACGGTCGCCGCTGTGACGGCGAACACATGAACCTCGACGTGATCACCTCGTAACATTGCCGCATGTCTTCGACCGAGTCGCCGTCCGTGCCGGCCGCCAGCAGTGCGCTTCCCAGGGTGGCGCCCGTCAGGGTCGGTGAGGGCGAGCGGCTGAGGTCCGTGGGCCTGCCCGGAGTCACCCTGTCGATCCGTTCACGCCGCCCCGCGCGCGAGGGTCTGCCGGCCGCGCTGTACGTCCACGGGCTCGGCGGTTCCTCGCAGAACTGGTCGTCGCTGATGGCCGAGCTGGACGGCGTCGTCGACAGCGAGGCGGTCGATCTGCCGGGCTTCGGGGACTCCCCGCCCCCCGACGACGGGAACTACTCCGTCACCGGGCACGCGCGCGCGGTGATCCGCCATCTCGACGCGTCCGGCCGGGGCCCGGTCCACCTGTTCGGCAACTCGCTCGGCGGCGCGGTCGCCACGCGCGTGGCCGCCGTACGGCCCGACCTCGTCCGCACCCTCACGCTGGTCTCGCCGGCCCTGCCCGAGCTGCGCATCCAGCGCAGCGCGGCGCCGACGGCCCTGCTCGGCGTGCCCGGCATCGCCGCCCTGTTCACCCGGTTCACCAAGGAGTGGACGGCCGAGCAGCGCGTACGCGGGGTCATGGGGCTCTGTTACGGCGATCCCGGGCGCGTGTCGCCCGAGGCGTTCCGGCATGCCGTCGAGGAGCTGGAAAGACGACTGCAGCTGCCGTACTTCTGGGATGCGATGGCCCGCTCCGCGCGCGGGATCGTCAACGCCTACACGCTGGGTGGACAGCACGGGCTGTGGCGCCAGGCCGAGCGGGTGCTCGCCCCGACCCTGCTGATCTACGGCGGCCGGGACCAGCTGGTCGGCTTCCGCATGGCCCGCAGGGCCGCCCACGCCTTCCGCGACTCGCGTCTGCTGGCCCTGCCCGAGGCCGGGCACGTGGCGATGATGGAGTACCCGGACGTGGTCGCCGGGGCCTTCCGCGAGCTGATGGCCGAGGCGGAGACCGGGACGAAGACCGGGGGGCCGGTCGTGGGCGCCTGCGGGGAGACCGGTGAGGTCGACCGCGTGACTGCCACGGGCGCGGGGAGCTGAGGCCGGGGTGGGACGCCACAGCCGGCGCGGACCGGCCCCCAAGGACGACCCCGCGGACATAGCCGCCCGGCGGGGAGAACAGCGAGGAGCCCGCTCCCGCGAGCGAAGCCCGGACACGGGGGGCGGACCTGCACCCGAGGGCGCGCCCGCGCGCGGGGTGCCCCGTTCGCCCGACGGCACGCCCGTTCATGGCGCGCCCCGTTTCCCCGAGGGTGCCTCCAGTCGTGGTGGGCATCCCGAGCAGCGGGAAGCGGGGGGCGGCTGGGGGACGTTCCCGGGGGCCGGTGGGAGTGGGGTCGTGCTGCCCCGGCAGCGGCAGGCGGGACGCGGTCCGCAGGCCGGTCCAGGGCCCCGGCAGGAGTACCTCGACGCTTTCGACGCAGGGCGAGAAGGACGAGAGGGGCAACAGGGGCAAGAGGGACGAGAAGGCCGCGAGCGTCGTGAAGGGCATGACGGGGCCGAGGGCATCCGTGTCGTCGCGCCCCGCGCGGGCCGTCGGATCCGGCCGGTCGGCGAACAGTCGGACCTCACGTCCCCGGCACCCGCTCCCGGGGCGTCCCCGGCACCCGCTCCCGCGGCGGTCGGCGGCGACACGCCCCCCGTCGGCCTGCCGGCGCAGCGCGGCGGCGGCAAGGGACGCGCGTTCGCCGGGATCGCTGCGGCGGCCGTCACCACCGTGCTCGCGGTGGTCGTCGCCGGGCAGGTGACCGAGGGGCACGACGGCGGTGCCGCACAGTCCGGGTCCGCCACCGGCCAGGCGAGGGACACGCACGACGGCGGGCCGGCCCCGTCCGCCTCACCGAGCGTGGCGACGCTGACGTACGAGCAGAAGATGGACCGGACGTACCCGCTCGGCGCCACGCTGAAGGGCCCCGGGAAGTTCGACGCCGTCCCCGGCTTCGACAAGGCGCCCGGCAAGGGGCAGAAGTACCGGTACCGCGTCGACATCGAGCAGGGGCTGGGCCTGGACGGCGCGCTGTTCGCCGAGGCCGTGCAGAAGACCCTGAACGACGACCGCAGTTGGTCCCACGGCGGCACCCGTACCTTCGAGCGCATCTCCTCCGGCAAGCCCGATTTCGTCATCACGCTGGCCAGCCCCGGCACGACGGCCACGTGGTGCGCCAAGTCCGGTCTGGACACCACGGAGGACAACGTCTCCTGCGACTCGGCCGCCACCCAGCGCGTGATGATCAATGCGTACCGGTGGGCTCAAGGAAGCAAGACGTACGGTGACAAGATCCATGCGTACCGGCAGATGTTGATCAACCACGAAGTCGGCCACCGGCTCGGGCACGGGCACGTGACCTGCCAGAAGGACGGCGAGCTGGCGCCGGTCATGCAGCAGCAGACCAAGTTCCTGGACCACGACGGGATCCACTGTCTGCCCAACCCCTGGCCATACCCCAGGAGTTGACGGGCGCCACTTGTGTCACATTGACATGAGCCGCAAGTTCGTTCATATTGCTGCGCATGTGGTCTAGTCATGCCGTCTGCAGCAGCGCCGCCATCGAGCTGGCGCTCATCGGCGTGACCGCACTCTGCGTGGCCGACATCCACTGTCGCTGACGCCGCCCCCTGGCGTTCGCGTCGCGACCTTCTTCTCCTCTCCGTCCGTGGCTCCGTCACGGATTTTTCGACGACCCGGCGCCGGGGCAGACGTCTGCTCGCAGACGTCTCACTCCTCGTCCACTTGTCTCACCAGTCGAGACGCCTTCGAGAAACCCTCGAATCCCTCGACAGTCCCCCCGAGAGGTCGTCATTCCGATGCGTCAACCGTCCCTCATAGCGCGCCGCGTGGCAGCGGCATCCGTAGGCCTGGTCGTGGCAGCGGGCGCCGCCGCATGCGGCCCGAAGGACAACGATGCCAAGGGCTCCGGCGGCGACTCCGCGCCCCACAAGGGCGGCACCCTCACCGTGCTGAACTCCCAGCCGCAGACCGACTTCGACCCCGCCCGCCTCTACACCTCCGGCGGCGGCAACGTCCCCTCCCTGGTGTTCCGCACCCTCACCACGCGCAACCGCGAGAACGGCGCGGCCGGCGCCAAGGTCGTCCCCGACCTCGCCACCGACACCGGACGCCCCAACAAGGACGCGACCGTGTGGACGTACACCCTGAAGAAGGGCCTGAAGTACGAGGACGGCACCGCGATCACCTCGGCCGACGTCAAGTACGGCATCGAGCGCTCCTTCGCCCCCGAACTCTCCGGCGGTGCCCCCTACCTGCGGGACTGGCTGGCCGGTGCCGCCGACTACCAGGGGCCGTACA
Source organism: Streptomyces sp. NPDC052301 (assembly GCF_044593395.1). NCBI lineage: Bacteria > Bacillati > Actinomycetota > Actinomycetes > Kitasatosporales > Streptomycetaceae > Streptomyces > Streptomyces sp. NPDC052301. The sequence goes on from NZ_JBIUBE010000008.1 coordinate 164,837, forward strand.
AGGACAAGAAGGGCCTGTCGGCGATTCGGACGCCGGACGCGCGGACCATCGTCTTCCACCTGAACAAGCCCGAGGGCGAGTTCCCGTACCTGGCCACGCAGACGCAGTTCACGCCGGTGCCGAAGAGCAAGGACACCGGCACCAAGTACGAGGAGCACCCGGTCTCGTCCGGTCCCTACAAGGTCGTCAGGAACGAGAACGACGGCGAGCACGTCGTCCTCGAGCGCAACCCGCACTGGTCCGCGGCCACCGACGCCGAGCGCAAGGCCTACCCGGACTCGATCGACGTCCGCTCGGGGCTCGACTCCTCCGTGATCAACCAGCGGCTGTCCGCGTCCCAGGGAGCGGACGCCGCGGCCGTCACCACGGACACCAACCTCGGTCCGGCCGAGCTCGCCAAGGTGAGCGGTGACAAGGACCTGGCCGCCCGCGTGGGCACCGGCCACTTCGGCTACACGAACTACATCGCGTTCAACCCGACCGTGAAGCCGTTCGACAACCCCGGGGTGCGCCAGGCCATCGCCTACGCCGTCGACCGGTCGTCGGTGGTCAACGCGGCCGGTGGCAGCGCGCTCGCGGAGCCCGCCACCACCTTCCTGCCGAACCAGAAGTCCTTCGGTTACACGCCGTACGACTCGTTCCCGGCGGGCGCCTCCGGCGACGCGGCCAAGGCCAAGGAACTCCTCGCCCGGGCCGGCTACAAGAACGGGCTCACCGTCACGCTGACCCACTCCAACGCCAAGGACTTCGAGACCAGCCCGGAGATCGCGACCGCCGTCCAGGACGCGCTCAAGAAGGCAGGCATCACGGTCAAGCTGCAGGGCCTGGAGGACAACGACTACCGGGACAAGATCCACGGCGTGAAGACCGAGCCCGGCTTCTTCCTCGCCCACTGGGGTGCCGACTGGCCCTCCGGCGGTCCCTTCCTCGCCCCGATCTTCGACGGCCGGCAGATCGTCAAGGACGGCGCGAACTTCAACACGGGCCTGCTCGACGACAAGTCGGTCAATGACGAGATTGACGCGATCAACAAGTTGACCGACCTTGACGCCGCCGCCCGGCGCTGGGGTGCACTGGACAAGAAGATCGGCGACAAGGCCCTGGTCGTGCCGCTGTTCCACCCGGTCTACAAGCGCCTGTACGGCTCGGACGTCAGGAACGTCGTCATCAGCGACTGGACCGGCGTGCTGGACATCTCCCAGGTCGCGGTGAAGTGACGCCGTGAGCGAGGCACTCGTCGCCGTCGAGACCGCCGGGGCGGACACCTCCGTCCCGGCGGTCTCGGGGGCCCGTCAGTTCTGGCGGCGGCTGCGGGGGCAGCGCGCCGCCCTGGTCGCCGCGGCCGTCGTCGCGCTGCTCGTCCTGGTCGCGCTCGCCGCGCCGCTCCTCACCGCCCTGGAGGGCCAGGACCCCACCACGTACCACCCGTCGCTGATCGACTCCGCGCGCGGAGGCGTGCCCATCGGCTCCTTCGGCGGCATCAGCGCCGACCACTGGCTCGGCGTCGAACCGCAGACCGGTCGCGACATGTTCGCCCGGCTCGTCCACGGCGCCCAGGTGTCGCTCGGCGTCGCACTCGCGGCCACGCTCGTCCAGGTGATCGTCGGCATCGTCATGGGCGTCGCGGCCGGCCTCGGCAACCGCTGGGTCGACCTGGTCCTGAGCCGGATCACCGACATCTTCGTCTCGATGCCGCTGATGATCATGGCGCTCGCGCTGCTCGCCGTCGTCCCGAACAGCTTCCCCCGCCCCGTGCTCGTCGCGCTCGTCCTCGCCCTGGTCTCCGGCTGGAGCACGACCGCGAAGATGGTGCGCGCCCAGACCCTCACCCTCAAGAACCTCGACTACGTCGCCGCGGCCCGGCTCAGCGGCTGGAACACCTGGCGGATCGCCGTACGCGAACTCCTGCCGGGGCTCGCCGCACCGGTCATCACGTACGCGGCGCTGCTCGTCCCGACGAACATCAGCGCCGAGGCGGCGCTGTCCTTCCTCGGCGTCGGCGTGAAGCCGCCGACGCCCTCCTGGGGACAGATGCTGACCAGTGCCGACGTCTGGTACCAGGCGGCCCCGCAGTACCTGCTGCTGCCCGCCGGCGCCCTGTTCGTGACCGTCTTCGCGATGACCGTCCTCGGCGACGGCGTCCGTGTCGCCCTCGACCCGCGCGCCGCTTCCCGGCTGCGCATCGGCACCGGCCGCAAGCGCGAGGCCCGCGCGGAGCGCCAGGCGGGAACCGAGGGCCGGGCGGGAACGGAGCGCCGGGCCGGGACCGACGCACGGAAGGAGGGCCGGGCGTGAACGGCCTCACCGGCTTCGTCCTGCGCCGCCTCGTCGGCGCCGTGATCACCCTCTTCGCCCTCTCGGTGATCATCTACGTCGTCTTCTACGTCACCCCCGGCAACGTCGCCCAGATCACCTGCGGTCCGCGCTGCTCGCCGGCCCAGGTCCACCAGGTGGCCCAGCAACTGCACCTCGGCGACCCGCTGTACGTGCGCTACTGGCACTTCCTGCAGGGCCTCTTCATGGGCCAGGACTTCTCCACCGGAACGTCCGTCGAGCACTGCGCGGCGCCCTGCCTCGGCCAGTCGTACCAGAGCGACCAGCAGGTCACCGACATCATCCTGGCCAAGCTGCCGGTGAGCCTCTCGCTGGTGCTCGGCGCGATGGTGATCTGGCTGCTGCTCGGCGTCGGCACCGGGGTGCTGTCCGCGTGGCGGCGCGGCCGGTTCAGCGAGCGCGTCCTGACCGCGGTCACCCTGGCGGGCGTCGCCACGCCCGTCTTCGTCATCGGCCTGGTGCTGATGATCGTCGTCTGCGGCGAACTGCAGCTGCTGCCCTTCCCGGAGTACGTGAAGTTCACCGACGACCCCGAACAGTGGGCCTGGAACCTGCTCCTGCCCTGGCTGTCCCTCGCCCTCATCGAGTCGGCGAACTTCGCCCGGCTGACCCGGGCGTCGATGCTGGAGACGCTGGCCGAGGACCACATCCGCACGTTCCGCGCGTACGGCGTCGGCGAGCGCGCGGTGATCGCCCGGCACGCCCTGCGCGGCGCGACGGCATCCGTCATCGCGCTGAACGCCGTCACCTTCGGCTCGGCCGTCGGCGGCGCCGTCCTCACCGAGACCCTCTTCGGGCTGCCCGGCATCGGCCAGGAGCTGGTGCACGCGGTGAAGGTCGTCGATCTGCCGGTGGTCGTCGGCATGGTCCTGGTCACCGGCTTCTTCGTGGTCCTCGCCAACACCGTCGCGGACGTGCTGTACGCGGTGGCCGACCGACGGGTGGTGCTCGTATGAGCCTGGTGGAAGTGACGGACCTGACCGTCGAGTTCGGCGCGCTGCGGGCCGTGGACGGCCTCTCCTTCACCCTCGCGAAGGGCGCCGCCCTGGCCCTCGTCGGCGAGTCCGGATCCGGCAAGTCCACGGTCGCGGGCGCCCTGCTGGGCCTGCACCGGGGCACCGGGGCGCGGGTCGGCGGCGCGGTCCGCGTGGCCGGCACCGATGTCCAGGACGCCTCCGACGAGGAGCTGCGGCGGCTGCGCGGCGCGAAGGCCGCCATGGTCTTCCAGGACCCGCTGTCCTCCCTCGACCCGTACTACGCGATCGGCGACCAGATCGCCGAGGTCCACCGCGTGCACACGCGCGTGTCGCGCCGTGCCGCACGCGCGCGTGCCGTCGAAGTGCTGGAGCGGGTGGGCATCGCGGACGCGGCACGGCGATCACGGTCCCGCCCGCACGAGTTCAGCGGCGGCATGCGCCAGCGCGCGCTCATCGCCATGGCCCTCGCCTGCGAGCCGGACCTGCTCATCGCCGACGAGCCGACCACCGCCCTCGACGTCACCGTCCAGGCCCAGATCCTCGACCTGCTGCACACGCTGCGCGAGGAGACCGGCATGGGCCTGCTGCTCGTCACCCACGACGTGGGCGTGGCCGCGGAGAGCGTGGACGACATCCTCGTCATGCGGCACGGCAGGGCCGTCGAGCGGGGCCCGGTCGGCGCCGTCCTCGCCGCGCCCGCCGAGCCGTACACCCGTCAACTCCTCGACGCCGTCCCGCGCGTGGACGCCCGCCGTACCGGCTCGCGGGCCTCCGACGAGGTCGTGCTGGAGGCCGGCGGAGTGCGCCGCGAGTTCGGGCGCGGCAGGCGGACGTTCGCGGCCGTGGACGACGTCTCGCTGACCGTCCGCCGCGGGGAGACCCTCGGCGTGGTCGGGGAGAGCGGCAGCGGCAAGACCACGCTCGGCCGCATGCTCGTCGGGTTGCTGCAGCCGACCGCGGGCGAGATCCGCTACGAGGGACGCCCCCGCACCGGCGTGAACCCGGCCGTCCAGATGGTCTTCCAGGATCCCGTCTCCTCCCTCAACCCCCGCCGCAGCGTGGGTGAGTCCATCGCCGACCCGCTCCGCGCGCAGGGCGAACGCGACGAGGAGCGCATCCGGGGGCGCGTGACGGAACTGCTGGAGCGCGTGGGGCTCGAAAGGGCGCACTACGACCGCTATCCGCACGAGTTCAGCGGCGGCCAGCGCCAGCGCATCGGCATCGCCCGGGCCCTCGCCGCCGAGCCGCGCGTCATCGTCTGCGACGAGCCCGTCTCCGCGCTGGACGTCACCACACAGGCCCAGGTGGTCGCCCTGCTCGGTGAACTGCAGCGGGAACTCGGCCTCGCGCTGGTCTTCATCGCGCACGACCTCGCCGTCGTCCGCCAGGTCAGCGACCGGGTCGCGGTGATGCGCAAGGGCCGGTTCGTCGAGTACGGGCCGGCCGACGAGGTGTACGACAGCCCGCGCGAGCCGTACACCCGGCAGCTCCTGGCCGCCGTACCGGCGCTCGACCCGGAACTGGCGGCCCGGCGGCGCGCCGCCCGGCGGGAACCGGCCGTGGCGTGACGTTTCGTGCACACACGATGACTGTCTGAACCCATAGCGTGGCGGAACGCGACCCGCACGCGAAAGTTACGACCGTTCACCCCTTTTGGTGGCGCGATGGACAACCGTCCGTCGCGCCACCGCCTTGTGCGCTTACGTTCGTCCCGCTGCGAGCCGTCGGGACCACGGCGGCTCCCCAGACGGGAGATCGGGGGTGCACACGTGCGCATCGGACTGCTGACGGAGGGTGGCTACCCGTACGTGGGCGGTGACGCCGGACTCTGGTGCGACCGGCTCGTGCGCGGGCTCGAGCAGCACGAGTTCGACGTCTACGCGCTCAGCCGCAGTCGGCGCCAGGAGGACGAGGGTTGGGTCCCGCTTCCGCCGCAGGTGGGCCGGGTGCGTACGGCACCGCTGTGGACGGCCGACGACGACGGGGTCGCGTACGGGCGGCGCGCGCGCCGGCGCTTCACCGAGCACTACGGGGAACTGGCCGCCGTGCTCTGCGCCGGGGCCGGACCCGACACCGGGACCGACGCAGAGCCCACGGACGTGGCGGACCGTTTCGGCAACGCGCTGTACGGACTCGCCGAACTCGCCCGCGACGAGGGCGGCCTGGTCGGCGCCCTGCGCTCCGACACCGCCTTACGCACCCTGGAACGCGCCTGCCGCGCCTCCGGCGCGCTGCGCACGGCGCGCGAGGCACGCGTGCCCGATCTGCTCACCGTCACCGCACACCTGGAACGGGCCCTGCGCCCCCTCTCCCTGGACTGGTACGGGGACGACGGCCTCGGCGCCGCCGACCTCTGCCACGCCACCGCCGGCGGCCCCGCCGCCCTTCCCGGACTGCTCGCCCGGCACTTCTGTGACGTACCGCTGCTGGTCACCGAGTACGGCGTGCAGCTCCGCTCGCACTACCTGACGCTGGGCCCCGACGCCGCCGCCCCCGCCGTACGCGCGCTGCTGGCCGCCTTCCACGGCCGGCTCGCCGCCGAGGTGTACCGCTCGGCCGTGATCCTCACCCCCGGCAACGCCCACGCCCGCCGCTGGCAGGAACGGTGCGGCGCCGACCGGGCTCGGATCCGCACGGTGTACCCGGGCATGGCCGCCGGCCGCTTCACCGAGGTCGGCGAGTCGCCCGACCGCTGCGACCCGGACACGCTGGTCTGGGTCGGCCGCGTCGAACCCGCCAAGGACCTCGTCTCCCTGCTCCACGCCTTCGCCGAGGTGCGCAAGGAGGAACCCAAGGCACGGCTGCGGATCGTCGGCGCCCCCGCCGGTCCCGAGGGCGCGGCCTACCTCGGGCACTGCCGGGTGCTCGCCGCGCAGCTCTTCCCGGACGAGGCGGAGGGCGTGCACGCCGTCGGCGACAACCCGGTCTCCTTCGAGGAGATCGGCGACCCGGAGGCCCCGACGCTGCCCGACGTCTACGCCGCCGGGGCGGTCGTCGTCCTCTCCAGCGTGGTGGAGGGCTTTCCCATCAGCCTCATCGAGGCCATGTTCTGCGGCCGGGCCACGGTCTCCACGGACACCGGGGCGGTCGTGGAGGTCATCGGCGGCACGGGCCTCGTCGTACCGCCGCGCAACCCCCGGGCGCTCGCGGAGGCGTGCGTGGCGCTGCTGCACGATCCCGAGCGCCGTGAACGCCTCGGGGCCGCCGCGCGCGCCCGGGCGCTCGAGCTCTTCACCGTGGAACAGAACATCGCGGCATTTCACGCTATTTACCTGGAAATCGTGTCGCACTGCCCGGTGCGGCGCGTGGTCCTCGACGAGACCGGCGAGCCGCTGCCCTTCGCGACCCCCGCCGAATCCCACGTCCCCGGCCGCTGGACGGGCCCCACGGCCCGCGTCATGACCCGCGGCGTCCCCGGCTGGGCCACGACCACACCGGTCCGTGCGACTCCGCTGGCGGCCCTGGAGGGGGCGTGATGGGGGAGTCGAGGCGAGGTGCGGACGCAGATGCCGCCCTGGCCGCGGGGGAGCGGGCCGGTGGCACGGGCGCCTCGGAAGCCGGTGTGAGCCGGCTGGACGGCCCGGTGTCCGACGGCGGCCGGTCCGGGAGCGGGACGAGCGAGCTCGACCGGCCCGGGATGCCCAGCAGTGCCGAGCCGTGGGACACGAGGCCGGCGCAGTGGCCGGCCGGGGAGCAGGACGGGGAGGCCACCTCGCCTGCTGCGGTCCCCGTGGACGGTCCTTGGTTCTCGGTCACGTCGGACCTTGCCGACGACCCGCTCGATGTGCCTACCGGACGGCACGACCCCGAGACGGCGTCCGGGCCCGCACTCCCCGGCGCCCGCCGGGACCCTGGACCGGCCGCTGCAGGCGTCGTGACGGACCCCGCACCGGACCGGAGACGTGCCGCACCCCGGCGGGGAACCGTCGACCCGGTGAAAGCCCTGCTGCACCGGCACCGAGAGCTGTGCGAGCGGGCCGTGGACCCACTGGAGATCGCCGCCGGGCTGGAGGCGCACGGGGTCACCGACCGGACAGCCGCCCGCTTCCGGCACCGTGACGTCTTCTCGCTCGCCGAGGAGCTGTACGCGCGCGTGCCGCACGGCGGTGAACCGTGCCCCGAGCCGGTGGCCCCGCCGGTGCCCGGGATCCGCGCCGACTGGGTGCTGCTCACTCTGCTGCCCGGCGTCCTCGCCGCCGCCACCGCGGCCGGACTCCGCCTGACCCACGGCCAGCCCCGCCTGCTGACGGCCCTCGGTGGCCTCCTCGCCGTAGCCCTCGCCACGCGCGCGGCACTGCGGCGCGGCCCCCTCGCGCGCCCGACCGGCACGCACGCGTGGCACGCGGCGAGCGGCACGCGCGCGTGGACGCTCTGGCTGCTCGGGTACGCCCTCTTCGGCGACGGCCTGCTCCGGGCCGTGCTGGATGCCGGTCCCGACGCCCTGCCGACCGGCACTCCGGACGGCTCCTGGCCCACGGCCACCGCACCCGCCCTTGCCCTCGTCCTGGCCTGCGCCCCCGCGGCCTGGTGCGCCCACCTGCTCACCGCCGGCGCCCGCCGCAGACTCGCCGGCAGCCGGGGCCTCAAGGACTTCACGGCCGCCGCCGGACCGCTGCTGTTCGGCACGTTCACCCTGTTCCTGGGCGCGCTCACCGCACTGCTCCTGCTGTGCGGCACCGTCCTGCACGAACCGGCGGCCTGCCCCCAGGCACTCACCCTGGGCGCCCTGCTCCTGCTCGCGCGGCTGCACGTCGTGCACCACCACCGGCGCGCCCCCGCCCTCACCCTCGGCGCCGCGGCGGCCACGGAGGCGGCGGCCGTCGCCCTGCCCCTGGCCGGCCGGCTGCCCGGCTGCGCCGTCCTCGGCACTCCCGTCGAGACGCTCGTCGATGCCTGGGGCGAGGCGGCCGTCCCCACCCTGGCCTGCGGTGCCGCGGCCCTGGCCCTGCTGCTGCACGCCGGCCGCACGCTCACCCGGGCGTCGGCCCACGCGCCCACGGGAACACCCGAGTGACCCTTCGGGCACCGACCCGACCCACCGCCGTAGGCAACCGCATCACCCCTGTTGAAGGAGAACGCCAGATGACCACCTCCCGACCCGGAGCGCCCGGAGCCGCCGGAGCCGCCGGAGCGGCCGCCGGAGCCTTCGCCCAGGCCGGTTCCACCGGCGCGCACATCCCGGGAGCCGCGCGATGAGGGTCCTGCTGATCGGAGCCAACGGCTACCTCGGCCGCTTCGTCGCCGACCGCCTGCTCGCCGACCCGGCCGTCCAGCTCACCGCGCTCGGCCGCGGCGACGACGCCGACGTCCGCTTCGACCTCGCCAGCGGCAGCCCGGGCGCGCTCACCCGCTTCCTCGACGCGGTCCACCCCGGAGTCGTCATCAACTGCGCGGGCGCCACCCGCGGTGGCGCCCGCGAACTCACCCGGCACAACACCGTCGCCGTCGCCACCGTCTGCGAGGCCCTGCGCCGCAGCGGCTGCGGAGCCCGGCTGGTGCAGATCGGGTGCAGCGCCGAGTACGGCCCGAGCCAGCCCGGCTCCTCCACCGCCGAGGACGCCGTACCGCGCCCCGGCGGCCCGTACGGCGTCAGCAAGCTCGCCGCGACCGAACTGGTCCTCGGCTCCGGCCTGGACGCCGTCGTGCTGCGCGTCTTCTCGCCCGCCGGACCGGGCACGCCGGCCGGCTCCCCGCTCGGCCGGCTCGCCGAGGCCATGCGCCGTGCCATGCAGTCCGGCGACGGCGAGCTCAAGCTCGGCGGACTCGGCGTCCAGCGCGACTTCGTGGACGTACGCGACGTCGCGCGCGCCGTGCACGCCGCCTCGCTCTCCGCCGCGCAGGGCGTCATCAACATCGGCTCCGGCCGCGCCGTCCGCCTCCGCGACGCCGCCGCCGTCCTCGCGCGCGTGGCCGGCTACGGCGGTGCCCTGCACGAACTCGACGCCCCGCCCGGACCGCTGCGCGGCACCATCGGCCACCCCCGCGGCGACTCCGACCACGCGGCACCGGTGGCGTACCCGTACCCGGACGGCTGCGGCAGTTGGCAGCAGGCGGACGTGCGCACCGCGCGCGACCGGCTCGGCTGGCGGCCCCGCATCAATCTCGAGGAGTCCCTCGCCGACATCTGGATGGAGGCGGCATGCCGCATCTGACCAGCGCCACCGCGGGCACCACGAGCACCGGCGTCCGTACCGCGCTCGGGATCCCCGGCTTCGCGCACCCGCTCGTCGCCCCCGCCCAGTGGGCCGAACTCGCCCGCCCCGGCACCCCCCTGGACTGGGTGGTCCTCGACGTGGCCGCGGGACCCGGCACCCGCCCCGACCCGCACTGTCTGGAGGCCGCGGGCCGGCTGCGGGCCGCTGGCGTCCGCGTACTCGGCCACCTCGACCTCACCCACGGCACCCGCGGCTCGGCGGACCTCCTCGTCGACGCGCACCGCCACCTCGACTGGTACCGCGCCGACGGTTTCCTGCTGGACCGCTGCCCCAGCGAACGCACCGCGCTCCCCGAGGTCCGCCGCGCGATCACGGCGCTCCGGACGATCGGTGACACGGCCCACATCGTCCTCGGGCACGGCACCCACCCGCACCCGGGCTACGCCGAGAACGCCGACCAGCTGGTGACCTTCCGCGGCCCCTGGTCCGACTACCGCTTCTCGCAGGCCGCCGAGTGGACCGCCGACTATCCGCCCGACCGCTTCTGCCACTTCGTGCACGGAGTGCCCCAGGGCCATCTGGACGAGGCGCTGCGCATCGCGCGCTGGCAGGGCGCGGCGACGATCTACTTCACGGACCACACCGACGGCGGCGGCCGCCTGGACCCCTGGGAGACGATGCCCGGCTACTGGGACGACATCGTCTCGCGTATCGGACCAGGTGTCTCGGAATGAAGAAGGCCGTGGCAGTGTTACGAGGAGAACAACTGTAGTGATCGACCGACCAACGGAGTCCCCGTGTCGCTGCCACCCCTGGTCGAGCCAGCATCTGAGCTCACCGTAGACGAGGTCCGCCGGTACTCCCGCCACCTGATCATCCCCGACGTGGGCATGGACGGGCAGAAGCGGCTGAAGAACGCCAAGGTGCTCTGTGTGGGCGCCGGCGGCCTGGGCTCGCCGGCGCTGATGTACCTGGCCGCCGCGGGCGTGGGCACCCTCGGCATCGTGGAGTTCGACGAGGTCGACGAGTCGAACCTGCAGCGCCAGATCATCCACAGCCAGTCCGACATCGGCCGCTCGAAGGCCGAGTCCGCCCGTGACACCGTCAAGGGCATCAACCCGTACGTGAACGTGATCCTTCACGAGGAGCGGCTCGAGGCCGACAACGTGATGGACATCTTCAGCCAGTACGACCTGATCATCGACGGTACGGACAACTTCGCGACCCGCTACCTGGTCAACGACGCGTGCGTGCTGCTGAACAAGCCGTACGTGTGGGGCTCGATCTACCGCTTCGACGGCCAGGCGTCCGTCTTCTGGTCCGAGCACGGCCCCTGCTACCGCTGCCTCTACCCGGAGCCGCCGCCCCCCGGCATGGTTCCCTCCTGCGCCGAGGGCGGTGTCCTGGGCGTGCTGTGCGCGTCCATCGGCTCCATCCAGGTCAACGAGGCGATCAAGCTTCTCGCGGGCATCGGCGAGCCGCTGGTCGGCCGCCTGATGATCTACGACGCCCTGGAGATGACGTACCGCCAGGTCAAGGTCCGCAAGGACCCCGACTGCGCGGTCTGCGGCGAGAACCCGACCGTCACCGAGCTCATCGACTACGAGGCCTTCTGCGGCGTCGTCTCCGAGGAGGCCCAGGAGGCCGCCGCCGGTTCGACGATCACTCCGAAGCAGCTCAAGGAGTGGATCGACGACGGTGAGAACATCGAGATCATCGACGTCCGCGAGCCGAACGAGTACGAGATCGTCTCCATCCCGGGCGCCAAGCTGATCCCGAAGAACGAGTTCCTCATGGGCACCGCTCTGGAGTCCCTGCCGCAGGACAAGAAGATCGTCCTGCATTGCAAGACGGGTGTCCGCAGTGCGGAAGTCCTGGCCGTCCTGAAGTCCGCCGGCTTCGCCGACGCGGTCCATGTGGGCGGCGGCGTGATCGGCTGGGTCAACCAGATCGAACCGCAGAAGCCGGTCTACTGACCGCCCCTCGCGCCACCCGGCACGACTGACGAGGCCCACGGCTCTGACCAGCTCAGACGCCGTGGGCCTCGAGCGTTGCCGGAGGCGGGTCCTCAGTCATCCGCGGTCATGACGGCGCCCGTCACGAGCAGACCTTGCCGTCCTTCGGCACCGTGCCGTCGAGCAGGTAGGCGTCGACCGTCGAGTCGACGCAGTCGCTGCCGTTGCCGTACGCGCCGTGCCCCTCGCCCTTCCAGGTGAGTTCCACACCGACGCCCTTGCCCAGCTCGTCGGCCATCCTTCGGGCGCCCTCGTACGGGGTCGCGGGGTCACCGGTGTTGCCGACCAGCAGGATCGGGGCCGCGCCTGCTGCGCCGACCTGCGGGGTGTCGAACTGCCCCGGCACCGGCCAGTCGTGGCACCAGCCGGCCGTGTCCCAGCCCAGGTAGTCCCCGAACACCGGCGAGATCCGCTCGAACTCCGCCAGCCGCTTCTTCGTCTCGGCGAGCGTGGGCCGCGCCTTGTCGTCCAGACACGAGATGACCCGCTGGGAGTGGGACATCGTGCCGTAGTGGCCCGCGGAGTCCCGTTCGTTGTAGTCGTCGGCGAGTGCCAGCAGCTGAGAACCGTCGCCGCTCTCCGCGGAGTTGAGCGCAGAGGTGAGCCGGGGCCAGCTGGACTCGCTGTACAGCGGCAGGACGATCCCGGTGACCGCGAGTGTCTGGGTCAGCTTCCGCCCGGACGAGGTGGGCAGCGGTTTCGTGTCGATCCGCTTCAGCAGGGCCGCGATCCGCCGCGAGCCCCGTGCGGCGTCCTGGCCGGTGGACTTCAGGTAGTCGTCCAGCGCCCGTTGGAAACCGCGGGTCTGGTTCTCGGCGTGGCCCACCGTGTCCGCGGTCGGGTCGACCACCGCGTCGAGGATCACGCGGCCCACCCGCCGGGGGAACAGGTGGGCGTAGACGCCGCCGAGTTCGGTGCCGTAGGAGATGCCGAAGTAGTGCATCCGCGTGTCACCGAGGACCTGGCGCATCAGGTCCATGTCGCGGGCGGTGTCGGTGGTGGAGGCGTGGGCGAGCAGTGGCCCGGCGGCCTTCTGGCAGCCCCTGCCGAAGTCGGCGGCGTCCTGGAGGTACGCCTTCTCCTCGGCCGGCGTGTCCGGGGTGGCGTCCACGTCCTCGGCGGCCTCGATCTGCCGGTCGCTGCGGCAGCGGACGCCCTCGCTCGCACCGACTCCGCGCGGGTCCCAGCTCACCAGGTCGTACCGCTCGTGCAGCCGGGAGACGGTGGTCGCGTAGTACGGCATCATCGACACCCCCGAGCCGCCGGGGCCGCCGAAGTTGAACAGCAGCGAGCCGATGCGGTCGCCGCCGGTGGCGCGGGCGCGGATCAGCGCGAGGCCGATCGTCCTGCCGTCCGGCTCGGACCAGTCCAGCGGCACCTTCAGTGTCGCGCACCGCCAGTCGTCGCTCGGAGCCCCGGAGCCCCCGGTCGCCGTGCAGCGGTGCCAGTCGAGGCGCTGTGCGGTGAGGGAGGCGGGCAGCTCCGGCGTCGACGGCGCAGCCGACGAGGGAACCGTCCTCTTCCCCTTGCCCTCGTTTCCGTCTGTGCCCCGGCCGGACGAGCCGCCGCCGCAGCCGGCCACCAGCAGCGCCGCGGCCACGGCGGCCGTCCAGCGCAGGAACCGCATCATGCGTACCCCCCTCGCAGGCCCGCCGCGTCGGTGCCGCGCCGGGCGTTCCCGCCATGGTAGGCACAGCGCGCCGATCCCGTGGCGGCCTGTGGATAACCGCCTGACCTGCGGATCCGATGAGGGTTCGTCGGGTTCAGGAGCAGACCGTGCCGGCCTTGGGCTCCTTGCCGTCCAGCAGGTAGCCGTTCACCGCGCTCTGCACGCACCGGTTCTTGCTGTCGTACGCGCCGTGCCCCTGGCCCTTGTACGTCAGCTCGACGGCGACGCTCTTGCCGAGCGCGTCCACCATCTTCTTCGCCCCCTCGTACGGGGTGGCCGGGTCGCCGGTGTTGCCGACGACGAGGATGGGGGCCGAGCCCGGTGCGCTGACGTCGGGATGGTCGGCCGCGCCCGGCACGGGCCAGTCGGTGCAGCTGACCATGCCCCAGGCCAGGTAGTCACCGAACAGCGGGGAGGCGGCCCGGAACTCGGGCAGTTTCTGCTGGACGTAGTCCGCGCCGTACCGCGGCTTCTCGTCGGCGCAGTTGATGGCGATGTTGGCCGCGGTGAGGTTGCTGTACTCACCGTTCTCGCTGCGGCCGTTCATCGAGTCGGACAGCATCATGAGGATCTTGCCGTCGCCGTCGTACGCCTGCTCCAGGCCCTCGGTGAGGTACTCCCAGAAGTCCTTGGAGTACAGGGACTGCGCGATGCCGTTGGTCGCGGCGGTCTGGGTGAGCTGGCGCGGGAAGATGCCGGAGATCGGTTTCTTCTCCAGGTCGCTCAGCAGTTTCGCGATGCGGTTCTTGACGTCCTGCGGGGTGTCCCCGAGCGGGCACTGCGTCTTCTTCGACGTGCAGTCCTCGGCGAAGTTGTCCAGCGCGAGCTGGAAGCCCTTGGCCTGGCCGAGCGCGCTCTGCTCGGGGTTCTGCGTGGGGTCGACGACGGCGTCGAGCACGGCCCGGCCGACGTGCTTGGGGAACAGGTGGGCGTAGACGCCGCCGAGTTCGGTGCCGTAGGAGATGCCGAAGTAGTGCAGTTTGGCGTCGCCGAGGACCTGGCGCATCAGGTCCATGTCGCGGGCCGCGTCCGTGGTGCGCACCTGCGGCAGGATCTTCTTGGAGTTCTTCTCGCAGGCGGCGTTGAACTGCTTTGTCCGGTTGAGCAGTTGGGTGCGCTCGGCGCTGTCGTCGGGCGTCGCGTCCTGCTGGAAGTAGTCGTCCAGCTGGGCGTCGCTCTCGCACTCCACCGGCGCGCTGCGACCGACCCCGCGCGGGTCGAAGCTGACCAGGTCGTAGCGGGTGCGCAGCGCGGCGTAGTCCTCGCCGAACGCGGGCAGCGTGGTGACGCCGCTGCCGCCGGGGCCGCCGAAGTTGAACACGAGCGAGCCGATCCGCTTGCTCGCGGGGCCGCTGGCCTTGGCGCGGATCAGGGCGATGTCGATCGTGTCGCCCTTCGGCTTGCCCCAGTCCAGGGGTGCCCGCATGGTGGCGCACTGCCACGGTGTGCCGTTCGGCAGCGGGGACGGGGAGCTGCCGCCGCCCTCGGCCTCGGACGGCGCCGGGCAGTCCTTCCAGTCCAGCTTCTGCGCCGTGAGGTCCCCGTCCTTGGGGCCCTCGTCGCCGCATCCGGCCAGCAGGGCGGAGACCAGCACGGCGGCGGTGGTCAGGGCGGCAGTGCGCAGCCGGATCGGGTTCGCCATGCTCCCATCCTGGAGGCGCACTCGCCGCTGCGCGCGCCGGGCGCGGGCCGTACGAGGTACGACCGCGGGCGCCCACGCGCGCGTGGTCCTACAGGGCTCCCTTGCGGGTGAGGTGGTTGAAGGCCAGCCAGCCCGGCAGCACCGGCAGCCACAGGGTCAGCAGCCGGAACAGCAGCACGGCCGGGGCGGCGACCTCCTTGGGCAGGCCGAAGGCGATCAGGCCGAGCGTCAGGCTCGCCTCCACCGCGCCGACGCCGCCCGGGGTGGGCGCCGCGGAGCCGAGCGCGTTGCCGGCGAGGAAGACGACGGCGACGCTGGCGATGCTCAGCGAGGTCGAGCCGTCCCCGAACGCCCGCACCGAGGCGTCCAGGCACATCACGAAGCAGGCCGTCAGCAGCAGCATGCCGCCGATGCCGGTGACGAGCTTCTGCGGCCGCTGCAGCACGTCGAGCATGCGCGGGACGACACCGGCGAACAGCGACCGCACGCGCGTGACGACGAATTTCCGCATGAACGGCACCGAGGTCACCACGAGCACCAGCACCGCAACGGTCAGCAGGCCGGCGATGACCGTCCGGGACGGCGACAGCGAGGGGGTCTTCTCGGTGCCGGTCAGGTAGCCGAAGGACAGCAGCATCAGGATGTGGCAGCCGAGCCCGAACAGCTGCGACGCTCCGACGCTCGCCACCGCGAGCCCCGCGCGCACGCCGGCGCGCTGCAGGAAGCGCGTGTTGAGGGCGACACCGCCGACCGCGGCGGGCGCCACGATCTTCACGAAGGACCCGGCGACCTGGGCCGCCACCGTCCTCAGGAACGGCACCCGCTCCGGCACGAATCCCAGCAGCGCCATCGCCGCGGCGACATAGCTGAGCGCGGAGAACGCCACCGCGGCGAGCACCCAGCCCCACTGGGCCTGGGAGAACAGTGTGCCGAACTCGATGTGGGTGAGCTGCGTCAGCAGGTAGTACGCGCCGATCGCACCCGCGATGAAGCTGATGAGCGTGCGCGGCCGCACCCGTTCCAGCCGGGCCGGTTCCACGGGGGCCTGCGGTCTGATCAGCAGCACCTCGTGCCGGATCTGGCTGAGCAGATCCTCCTCGCGGGCCTCGTCGAGGGCTTCGTCGATGGCCCGCCGCTCCGCGCGCTGCTCGGCGCGGACCGTCTTCTTGTCAGGCTTCTCGAGGGCGGCCCCGCTGGCCTCCGACTCCTCCTCGAGGCGGGCCTGCTTGGCCTGCCGGGACGCCTCCAGGACCGCTTCGCGTTCGCGCTGGGCGCGCTCCCGGGCCAGCCGGCGCAGCGTCGCGCGCGTGGAGCGCGTCAGCGCGATCGGCTGCAGCATCGGCAGGCAGTCGGCCACCGCGTCGGGGCCGAGCACGCCGACCGCCGACACCACCGCACGCTCGGCGCCCACGCGGAGGGCGAGCGTGGTGACCAGCTGGGCCACGTCCATGCGCAGCAACAGGTCACCGGCCGCGATCTCGCCGCCGCGCAGCTCGGTGAGGATCACCCTGCCGGAACGATCCACCAGGATGGCGTCACCGGCGAGCCTGCGGTGGGCGATGCGGCGCGACTGCAGCGCCTGCACCTGCTGCCAGGTGTGGCGCAGCAGCTCGTCGGTGATCTCGTCGTCGGCCAGCGAGTCCAGGGTGCGCCCGCCGGTGTGCTCGTAGACGAGCATCACGGCGTCGGGGCCCAGCTCGGAGGTGGCGATCAGCTTGGGCGCGTTGGCGCCCGCCGCGATCGCCGCGTACGCCAGCAGCGCCTCCTGCTCCAGCGCCTGGCGCAGTGACTGGAGGCTGGAGCGGGTGGCGAAGCCGCGCAGGGTCAGATTGCGCCACGCACGGTAGAAGAAGCCCTGGGCCTGCTGTTCCCGGTCGACGACCGTGACGTCCAGCGGCGGGCCGTCCTCCAGGGTGACGAAGTAGCGCCGGCCGCGGTCGCCGTTCTCCGTCTCGACGACCTCCTCGCGGGCCGCGCTGACGGGGCGGAAGCCGACGTGCCTGAGGCCCGCCATCAGGGTCTGCCCGGTCGGGCGGACGTTCGGGGAGCCGACCGCGTACAGGGTGCCGTAGGCGATCGTCCAGCCGATCAGCACCGTCAGGATGATCGAGAAGGGCGTCGTGTAACCGGTCACCAGCATCGAGAACGCGTCGAGCAGCAGCACGATCCACAGCACCGCGCGCCATCGGGGTCTGCGCGACATGCCGACGGCTGTCATGTATGCGATCACAGGTGCCAGATAGCCGTGCACCGGGTCGGTCAGCGCGTGGATGTCGCCGGGCGACGGCTGGGTGAGCGCCTCCTGGATCGAGCCGGGGGCGGCCCGGGCGACCCACAGGTCCGTGGCGAGGGTCACTCCGTGGGCGAGGACGGCCGCGAGGACGCCGTCGGCGATCCGCAGCCCGTCCCGTTTGATCAGCCGCTCGATGGCGAAGGCGACCGGGACGAGGAGGATCGCGATGCTGGAGGCCAGGCCCGCGATCTTGATGAGCAGGTCGGGGGCCTGCCCGGTGCCCTTGTTGATGTCCTGTTCGAGGCCTGAGGTGGTGCCGTGGGCGAACGCGGCGATCGCCAGCAGGACGATGATCGCGAGGACGCCCACCAGGAGCCGCATGAGGTCGGAGGGGCGGTGCACGCGCGCGGGGAGCAGCGGTTCGTCGCCCTCCACCTCCTCGGCGTGGGGGTCGTCACCCGGGTGGTGGTCCGAGGGCGTGCTCTCAGGGATGTGCGCCCCCTCGGTGTCGTCGCTGCCGTGCTCACGCGCGCGTGAGCCGTCGTCTGCACGCGGACCGTTGCCTTTCGACTCGGCGCCGTCCTTGTGCGGACCGGTGTCTTCCCGGTGCGCGTCGCTGTCGCTCCGGCCCGCGGGGGCGGCGCCGGGGCGTGCGGTGGCGTCAGGGGTGCCCGCCGCGTCGTCGGGGTGCACGCCCTGCTGCTTCATGGTCTCTTCTTGGTCTCGTATCACCAGTCACCGCCTGCACGATGGTGGCATGCCCCACCGACACACGCGGCCATCAGGGTGCGGATGCGCGGGCGCACAGTCTGCCGGAAGCGCCGCCCGGGTGCGAGAGGAGCGCTCCTCGCAGCGCGCACGCCGCGTTGTCGGCGGGGTGCGGCAGGATGGGGTGAATGAGCGAGCAGAGCCGTGCCGAGAACACCCGTGAGGAGCGCGCGGACGCACTGCCGGAGTACGCCGAGCGGGTCCTCGAGGCCGCCGAGAACATCCCGCCGGGGCGGGTCATGACGTACGGCGATGTCGCCGAGTGGCTCGAGGAGGGCGGACCGCGCCAGGTCGGCCGGGTGATGGCCCTCTACGGAGGCGCGGTCCCGTGGTGGCGCGTCGTCCGCGCGGACGGGGCGCTGCTGCCCGGGCACGAGCTGCGCGCGCTCGACCACTACCGTGCGGAGGGCACGCCGCTGAAGGAGGCGGGCAGGAGCGCCGAGGGCCACCTGCCACGGCTCGACATGCGGCGGGCCCGCTGGGACGGCGGGGCGGACGTGAGGGGGCACACCTGACAGCTTCCGCCATCGGAGGCCACCGGGGGGCACCCGTGGCCCGTACGGGGGACAGGGGGGACTTCCGGGGCATGCCGTACGTTCGTGGGGTGTGGGGCTCGCGTGGCGCGAGCGCCGCGAGGGAAGAAGCGGAAGCCCTGCTTCCATCCGGAGCGGCGGCGTAGCGTCGCCTGCGCGTGTCCCCCTCACCCCGCGGTCACCGCCTCGCACGCGTGACCGCCCGCCCACCAGCACAACCACCAGGACCGGCCGACCACGTGAGCTCCCCTTCCTCCACCAGGCGCCTGCCGCACCCCGTGCGGCGGGGGAGCCGTGGCGCTTACCGACTGGTCCGTACCCCGCCGGCCACCGTGGATCCCCCTCGTCTGGACGCGGCGCAGCGCGTCGTGGTTGACCATGCGACCGGACCCCTGCTCGTCCTCGCCGGCCCCGGCACCGGCAAGACCACCACCCTGATCGAGTCGGTGGCCGCCCGGATCGCCCGGGGCGCCGACCCCGAGCGCATCCTGGTGCTGACGTTCAGCCGCAAGGCCGCCCTCGACCTGCGCGACCGCATGGCCCTGCGCATCGGCGCCGCCCGCGCGCCGCGCGCCACCACGTTCCACTCGTACGGCTACGCCCTGGTCCGCGCCCACCAGGACAGCAGCCTGTTCGCCGAGCCGCTGCGCCTGCTGTCCGGCCCCGAGCAGGACGTCACCGTCCGTGAGCTGCTGGCCGGCCAGCCGGAGCTGCAGCGGCTCGGCCTGGCGCATGTGCGCTGGCCGGACGATCTGCGCGCCTGCCTGACCACACGAGGCTTCGCCGACGAGGTCCGCGCCGTCCTCGCGCGCAGCCGCGAGCTGGGGCTCGGCCCGGACGCCCTGGACGCCTTCGCCCGCCGCATCGGCCGCCCGGACTGGCGGGCCGCCGCCGGGTTCCTCGCCGAATACCTCGACGTCCTCGACCTGCAGGGCGTGATCGACTACGCCGAACTGGTCCACCGCGCGGTCCTGCTCGCCCACCGTCCCGACGTGGCCGCACAGCTCGCCGCCCAGTACGACGCGGTGTACGTCGACGAGTACCAGGACACCGATCCCGCCCAGGTACGACTGCTGCACGCCCTGGCCGGCGGTGGCCGCACCCTGGTCGCGTTCGGTGACCCGGACCAGTCGATCTACACGTTCCGGGGTGCCGACGTGAACGGCATCCTCGACTTCCCGGTGGCCTTCCCGCGCGCGGACGGCCGTCCCGCACCCGTCGAGGTGCTGCGCACCTCCCGCCGCTCCGGCGCCGCCCTGCTGGCCGCGACCCGCCTGATCACCCAGCGCATGCCGCTGCCCCGGCTGCCCGCCGACAAGGTCCGCGCCCACCGCGAGCCGGCCGCGGTCCGGGACGGCGGCCGCGTGGAGGCGTACACCTACCCGACGTCCGGTACGGAACTGGACAACATCGCGGACATCCTGCGCCGCGCGCACCTGGAGGACGGGGTCCCCTGGAGCGACATGGCCGTCCTGGTCCGCGCCGGATCCCGCAGCCTCCCGTCCGTCCGCCGCGCCCTCACCTCGGCCGGTGTCCCGCTGGACATCGACGGCGACGACCTGCCCCTGCGTCACGAGCCGGCCGTCGCACCCCTCCTGACCGCCCTGCGCGCGGTGGCCACGGCCGAGGCACAGGGGCGTGCGGAGGCGCCCGGCGCGATCGACGTCGTCGAGGGAGAAGCGGCCCCGGACGAAACCGTCACCGAAGATGTTGCGGAAACCCCGGAGAAAGCGGGACCGGTCCCCGAGGAAGCGGAACCGGTCCCCGAGGAAGCGGAACCGGTCCCCGAGGAAGCGGAACCGGCCGCGCAGGACACCCCCGCCGAGGACGCCGTCGAGCGCGCCCCCGGCACCTCATGGCTCGACACCGAGACCGCCCTCACCCTTCTGGCCTCCCCCCTGGCCGGCATGGACACCGCAGACCTGCGCCGCCTCGGGCGCGCCCTGCGCGACGAGGAGCGGGCGGCGGGGAACCCGGTGCCGCCCCCGTCCGACGAACTGCTCGCGCGGGCTCTCGCCGAACCCGAGCGCCTCGCCGTGCACGACCCGGCGTACGCCCGCGGCGCACAGCGCCTCGGCGCGCTGCTCCGCACGGCCCGCGAGCGCCTCGCGAGCGGCGGTACTGCCGAGGAGGCGCTGTGGGACCTGTGGGAAGGCACCCCGTGGCCCACGCGCCTGGAGCGGGCCGCCCGGCGCGGCGGCGCGGCCGGCCGCAACGCCGACCGCGACCTGGACGCCGTCTGCGCGCTGTTCGCCACCGCCGCGCGCGCGGAGGAGCGCATCGGGGGCCGTGGCGCCCTGAACTTCCTGGAGGAGATCGAGGCCGAGGACATCGCCGCCGACACGCTCACGCGCCGCGCCGTACGCCCTGACGCCGTACGCCTGATGACCGCGCACCGCTCGAAGGGGATGGAGTGGCGGCTCGTCGTCGTCGCCGGCGTCCAGGAGGGGCTCTGGCCCGACCTGCGCCGCCGCGGCTCGCTGCTGGAGGCCGACCGCATCGGCCGCGACGGACTTGCCGAACCGCTCACCCCGGGCGCGCTGCTCGCCGAGGAGCGCCGGCTGTTCTACGTCGCCGCCACGCGCGCGCGGGAACGCCTCGTCGTCACCGCGGTGAAGGCCCCCGCCGACGACGGCGACCAGCCCTCCCGGTTCCTGACCGAGCTGGGTGTCGAGCCGAAGGACGTCACCGGCCGCCCCCGGCGCCCGCTGGCCGTGGCCGCGCTCGTCGCCGAGCTGCGCGCCACCACGGTCGACCCGCGCGCGTCCGCCGCGCTGCGCCAGGCCGCCGCCCGCCGGCTGGCCCGGCTCGCCGCGCTCGCCGACGAGGACGGCCGCCCGCTGGTGCCCTCCGCGCATCCCTACCGCTGGTGGGGCATGTTCGACCCCACCGAGAGCAAGGTGCCGCTGCGCCATCGGGACCAGCCCGTCGTGCTCTCCGGCAGCGCCCTCGACCAGCTCGCCAACACCTGTGCGCTGCAGTGGTTCCTGGGCCGCGAGGTGAAGGCCGACGCCCCCGCCACCGCGGCACAGGGCTTCGGCAACGTCGTCCACGTCCTCGCCGACGAGGTCGCCTCCGGCCGCACCCCGGCCGACCTGGACGTCCTCATGGAACGCCTGGACTCGGTGTGGAACGCGCTCGCCTTCGACGCGCCCTGGAAGTCGCAGCAGGAGAAGGACAACGCGCGCGTGGCGCTCGAACGCTTCCTGAACTGGCATGTGCTGGACCGCGCCGGGCGCACCCCGGTGGCCAGCGAGCAGGATTTCGACGTCACCCTGGGGGCGGGCGACTACCAGGTCCGCATCCGCGGCCAGATGGACCGCGTGGAGACGGACGGAGAGGGCCGCGCCTACGTCGTGGACTTCAAGACCGGCAAGCAGGCGCCCAGCGCCGCCGAGGTGGCCCGCCACCCGCAGCTCGCCGTCTACCAGCTCGCCGTCCGCGAAGGCGCCGTCGACACCGCCTTCGACGGCGTACGTCCCGAGCCCGGCGGCGCCGAACTGGTGCACCTCAGACAGGGCGCCGCCAAACGCGACGGAGGCGAGACCCTGCCCAAGGCGCAGGCCCAGGAGGCGCTGTCGGGGGAGTGGGTCGGCGAGCTGCTCGCCACCGCCGCCGGGAAGGTCCTCGACGAGCGGTTCACCCCGAGCGCCGGCCAGCACTGCACGCACTGCGCCTTCCGCGCCTCGTGCAGCGCGCGGCCCGAGGGGCGGCACGTGGTCGAGTGAGCCACCGCCGGGAGCGGAGTGACGTACGGCACCACAGGTGTTGACCTGCGCTTCTTCTTCTCCGAGCGGTCGAATCGTCCTCGACTGTCAGTGCCCGCCGCTAGCCTCTTTCGACATGTCCGCCCGTATCACCGACCCCGAGCAGCTCAGAGAGCTCCTCGGCATCCCTTTCACCCCGGAGCAGACGGCCTGCATCACGGCGCCGCCCGCCCCGCAGGTGATCGTGGCCGGAGCCGGATCGGGCAAGACCACCGTGATGGCGGCCCGCGTGGTCTGGCTCGTCGGCACCGGGCAGGTCGCCCCGGAACAGGTCCTCGGCCTGACCTTCACCAACAAGGCCGCGGGCGAGCTCTCCGAACGCGTCCGCAAGGCACTGGTCAAGGCCGGGGTGACCGACCCGGAGGTCATCGACCCCGACAACCCGCCCGGCGAGCCGGTGATCTCCACCTACCACGCCTTCGCCGGCCGCCTGCTCACCGACCACGGCCTTCGCCTCGGCCTGGAGCCCACCTCCCGCCTGCTCGCCGACGCCACCCGCTACCAGCTCGCCGCACGCGTGCTGCGCGAGGCCCCGGGCCCCTACCCGGCGCTGACCCGCTCCTTCGCCGACCTCGTCAGCGACCTGCTCGCCCTCGACTCCGAACTCGCCGAACACCTCGTCGACCCCGAGGAACTGCGCGCCTGGGACGCCGACCTGCTGCACACCCTGCGGGCCGCCAAGCTCACCAACGCCGACCTGCGCAAGGTCCCCGAGACTGCCACCGCCCGCCGCGAACTGGCCGGGCTCGTCCAGCGCTACCGGGCCGCCAAGCGCGAGCGCGACCTGCTCGACTTCGGCGACCAGATCGCCCTGTCCGCCCGCCTCGCCGGCATCCCCGAGGTGGGCCGCCTGCTGCGCGAGGAATTCCGCGTGGTGCTCCTCGACGAGTACCAGGACACCTCCGTGGCCCAGCGCGTCCTGCTCGCGGGCCTGTTCGGCGGCGGCACCGGCCACCCGGTGACCGCCGTGGGCGACCCCTGCCAGGCCATCTACGGCTGGCGCGGCGCCTCGGTCGCCAACCTGGACGACTTCCCCGCGCACTTCGCCCGCCCCGACGGCCGCCCCGCCACCCGGCAGGCCCTCAGCGAGAACCGCCGCAGCGGTGGCCGCCTCCTCGACCTCGCCAACGGCCTCGCCGAGCCGCTGCGCGCCATGCACGCGGGCGTGGAGGCCCTCCGCCCGGCCCCCGGAGCCGAGCGCGACGGCACCGTCCGCTGCGCCCTGCTGCGCACCCACGCCGAGGAGATCGACTGGATCGCCGACTCCGTCGCCCACCTCGTGCGCACCGGCACGGCTCCCGGCGAGATCGCCGTGCTGTGCCGCACCGCCACCGATTTCGCCGAGATCCAGGGCGCCCTCGTGGCCCGCGACCTCCCCGTCGAGGTCGTCGGCCTCTCCGGTCTGCTGCATCTGCCGGAGATCGCCGACCTGGTCGCCGTCTGCGAGGTGCTCCAGGACCCCGGCGCCAACGCCTCCCTGGTGCGCCTGCTGACCGGACCGCGCTGGCGCATCGGCCCCCGCGACCTCGCCCTGCTCGGCCGGCGCGCCCGCCTGCTCGTCGCCCACGCGGGCGGGGACGACACCGACGACCCGGACCGACGGCTCGCCGCGGCCGTCGAGGGGGTCGACCCGGCCGAGGTGATATCGCTGGCCGACGCCCTCGACACCTTCCTCGAAACACCCATGGAGGGCGGCTACGAGGACGGCGCCGACGACGGCCTGCCGTTCTCCCCGGACGCGCGCGTGCGCTTCGCCCGGCTCGCCGCGGAACTGCGCGACCTGCGCCGCTCGCTGGCCGACCCGCTGATGGACGTCCTGCACAGGGTCCTGACGGTCACCGGCCTGGAGGTGGAACTGTCCGCGTCCCCGCACGCCCTGGCCGCCCGCCGCCGCGAGACCCTGTCCAACTTCCTGGACGTCGCCGCCTCCTTCGCGGCGAGCGACGGCGAGGCCACCCTGCTCGCCTTCCTCGGATTCCTGCGCACCGCCGCCCAGTACGAGAAGGGCCTGGACAACGCCCTGCCCGGCGGCGAGAACACCGTCAAGGTGCTCACCGCGCACAAGTCCAAGGGCCTGGAGTGGGACGTCGTGGCCGTCCCCGGGCTGGTCGACGGCACCTTCCCCAGCGCCCAGGGCCGCGAGAAGTGGACCGCCCAGGCCAAGGTGGTGCCGCACGCCCTGCGCGGCGACACCGACACCCTGCCCGACGTCGCCAGCTGGGACGCGCGCGGTATGAAGGCCTTCCACGAGGCCATGAAGGACCACCAGCACACCGAGGAACTCCGCCTCGGCTACGTCACCTTCACCCGTCCCCGTTCCCTGCTGCTCGGCTCCGGCCACTGGTGGGGACCCAGCCAGAAGAAGAAGCGCGGCCCCTCCGACTTCCTCCAGGCCCTGTACGACCACTGCGCGGCCGGACACGGCGAGATCGATGCCTGGGCGGACGAGCCCGCGGAGGACGAGGAGAACCCGGCCCTGCACACGGCCGGCGCCGACCAGGTGTGGCCGCTCCCGCTGGACGCCGCCGCCCTGGCCCGCCGCCGCGCGGCCGCCGAGACCGTCCTGGCCCACCTGGACGCCCTGGCCGCCGGCGACACCGGCCGGCCGCCCGCCGTCCACGATCCCGGCACCCTCGACGACCCCGACTGGCCCGCACCGCCGCCGTACGAGGACGACGGGTACGAGGCGGAACCGTACGAAGCGGGGCCCTACGAAGAGGAGCCGTACGAGGGCGAGCTCGAGGGCACGGACCCGTACAGCGGGGAGCCGCCGTACCGGTCCCGCCCCGAGGACGCCGACGATCCCGACGCATGGGACTCCTGGAGCACCGAGCGGCCGACCGTCCCCCACCAAGCACCCGCGCCCGGCGCACGCGCCCCCCGCGCCCCCGCCGCCCCGGCGCCCGGGAATTCCCTCACCCCCGAGGAGGCCCGCACCATCGCCTCCTGGGACCGTGACCTGGACGCCCTCACCGGAGAGCTGCTGCGGGCGCGCCGGACCGTCACCGACGTCCCCCTGCCCGCCGCGCTCACCGCGACCCAGTTGC
This sequence comes from Streptomyces sp. NPDC052301, assembly GCF_044593395.1. Lineage (NCBI taxonomy): Bacteria > Bacillati > Actinomycetota > Actinomycetes > Kitasatosporales > Streptomycetaceae > Streptomyces > Streptomyces sp. NPDC052301. The sequence goes on from NZ_JBIUBE010000008.1 coordinate 189,977, forward strand.
TGCTTCTCGCCCAGGACCCGGACGGGCTCGCGCAGGAGCTCGCGCGCCCCATGCCACGCCCGCCGCAACCGGCCGCGCGCCGAGGCACCCGGTTCCACGCCTGGGTCGAAGCCCGTTTCGAGGAACTGACGCTCCCCCTGCTGGAACCGGACGAGCTGCCCGGAAGCGACGCCGAGATCGCCGACGAACAGGACCTGGACGCTCTGAAGGAGGCCTTCGAACGCACCGAGTACGCCCGGCGCACTCCGTACCGCGTCGAGGCGCCCTTCCAGCTCACGCTGGCCGGCCGCGTCGTACGGGGCCGCATCGACGCCGTCTACAGAAACGGCGAGGGCGACGGGGCGACGTACGAGATCGTCGACTGGAAGACCAGCCGCACCCGCACCGCCGACCCCCTGCAGCTCGCCGTGTACCGGCTGGCCTGGGCCGAGCAGCAGGGGGTGCCGCCCGAGTCGGTCACGGCCGCGTTCCTGTACGTGCGCACCGGCGAGGTCGTACGACCGCGGGACCTGCCGGACCGGCCCGCGCTGGAGCGGATCCTCACGGACGACACGGAAGACTCCGAAACGGCACACCAGGCGCTCTGAGTGTGACGAACCGCCCGCCGAGGATGTCGGCACGGGCCGATAGGCTCGTGAGCATGAGCCAGACCCCGGACAGCGCCGTCCGCACGTACATCGAGCAGCACCGCGCCGCCTTCCTCGACGACCTCGCCGCATGGCTGCGCATCCCCTCCGTGTCGGCCCAGCCCGACCACGCGCCCGATGTACGGCGCAGCGCCGACTGGCTCGCCGCCGCCCTCAGGGAGACCGGCTTCCCGACCGCCGAGGTCTGGCAGACGCCGGGCGCCCCGGCCGTCTTCGCCGAGTGGCCCTCCGGCGACCCAGCGGCACCCACCGTCCTGGTCTACGGTCACCACGACGTACAGCCCGCCGCCCGCGAGGACGGCTGGGACAGCGACCCCTTCGAGCCGGTCGTCCGCGGAAACCGCCTCTACGCGCGCGGGGCCGCCGACGACAAGGGGCAGGTGTTCTTCCACACACTCGGCGTCCGCGCCCACCTCGCCGCCACCGGCCGCACCGCCCCCGCGGTCAACCTGAAGCTGCTCGTCGAGGGCGAGGAGGAGTCAGGCTCGCCGCACTTCCGGGCCCTCGTGGAGGACCGTGCGGGACGGCTCGCCGCCGACGCCGTGATCGTCTCCGACACCGGCATGTGGTCCGAGGACACCCCGACCGTGTGCACCGGCATGCGCGGCCTCGCCGAGTGCGAGATCCGGCTCCACGGCCCCGACCAGGACATCCACTCCGGCTCCTTCGGCGGCGCCGTACCGAACCCGGCCACCGCCGCCGCCCGCCTGGTCGCCGCCCTCCACGACGAGCACGCGCGCGTGGCGGTCCCCGGCTTCTACGACGGCATCGTCGAGCTCACCGACCGCGAGCGCGAGCTGTTCGCCGAGCTCCCCTTCGACGAGCAGCGCTGGCTGACCACCGCCAAGTCCTACGCCACCCACGGCGAGGCCGGGCACACCACCCTGGAGCGCATCTGGGCCCGCCCGACCGCCGAGGTCAACGGCATCGGCGGCGGCTACCAGGGCCCCGGCAGCAAGACGATCATCCCGTCGTCCGCCGTGGTGAAACTGTCCTTCCGGCTGGTCGCGGGCCAGGACCCCGACCACATCGAGAAGGCCGTCCGTGCCTGGGCCGACGAGCAGGTGCCCGCCGGGATCCGGCACGAGATCGTCTTCGGCGCCGCCACGCGGCCGTGCCTGACCCCGCTCGACCACCCCGCCCTGCAGTCCGTGGTCCGCGCCATGGGCCGTGCCTTCCAGTCACCGGTCCGCTTCACCCGCGAGGGCGGCTCCGGGCCCGCCGCCGACCTCCAGGAAGTACTCGGCGCTCCCGTGCTCTTCCTGGGGATCTCCGTCCCCTCCGACGGCTGGCACGCCCCCGACGAGAAGGTCGAGCTGGACCTCCTCCTCAAGGGCGTCGAGACCAGCGCCTACCTGTGGGGCGACCTGGCCGAACACTGGCGCCCAGCGCCCTGACCGGGCGGCGTCCTACGGACGGGCACCGCGCGCGGGGCACACTGGAAAGACCGCCCCGCGCGCCCCCTCCGAGACCGCTGCCCTCCCGCCCCACGTCCTGCCGAACCGCCCGTCGAACCGAACCGCTGCCCTGGGGGAGTTGGAAGCACCCGTGACCACTTGGACCGACGACACAGCCGATCGACCCATCTCGCTCACCGCCCCGAGCGGCATCGACCGCGCCGCCCACCACCGGCTCGACGAGGCCTGGCTCGCGGCGGCGTGGAGCCACCCCTCGACCCGCTGCTTCGTGGTCTCCGGCGGCCAGGTGCTCATCGACGAGACGCCCGACGGCCGCACCGAGCTCGTCATGACCCCCTCCTTCGAGGCCCCGCTCACCGAGGCGCACCGCTACTTCCTCGGCATCGACGACGACGGCGTCAGTTACTTCGCGCTCCAGAAGGACGCACTGCCCGGCCGTATCGACCAGTCCGCACGCCCGGCGGGGCTGCGGGAGGCCGGCCTGCTGCTGTCGCCGCGCGACGCCGGGCTCATGGTGCACGCGGTCGGCCTGGAGAACTGGCAGCGCACCCACCGCTTCTGCTCCCGCTGCGGCGAGCGCACGGTGATCGCCGCCGCCGGACACATCCGCCGCTGCCCCGCCTGCGGCGGAGAGCACTACCCGCGCACCGACCCCGCCGTGATCATGGCTGTCACCGACGCGGACGACCGCATCCTGCTCGGCCGCCAGGTCCACTGGCCCGAGGGCCGCTTCTCCACGCTCGCCGGCTTCGTCGAGCCCGGTGAGTCCATCGAGCAGGCGGTGCGCCGAGAGGTGTCCGAGGAGGTCGGCGTCGCCGTCGGCCCGGTGGAGTACGTGGCCAGCCAGCCCTGGCCCTTCCCGTCCAGTCTGATGCTCGGCTTCATGGCCCGTGCCACCTCGACCGACATCGACGTCGACGGGGACGAGATCCACGAGGCCCGCTGGTTCTCCCGCGAGGAGCTGCACGAGGCCTTCGACTCCGGCGAGGTCCTGCCGCCCTACGGCATCTCCATCGCCGCCCGCCTGATCGAGATGTGGTACGGCAAGCCCCTGCCGACGCGCAGCTTCGTCTGAGGCCTCACCCGTGGCCGGTGATCCGTACTGGAATCACAACGTCCACCACCGTGCCGTGCCGGCCGCCGTCCCCGACGGCTGCCGCACGGTTGTGGGTGCCGAGGGCGGCCTTGTCCTGCCGCTGCGGTCTCCCGGGGCACACAAAGCCCCCGACCAGCGTCAGGCCGGTCGGGGGCTGCGTCTCGGGAGGGTCAGACGCCGAGCGCCTGCTTCACCTGGGCAAGGCTCGGGTTCGTCATGACGACCTCGATGCCACCGTTGGAGGGAACTACCTGAACGGTCGGGACGGTCTGGTTTCCGCCGTTCGCCTTCTCCACGAACGCGGCGGAATCGGGGTCCTGCTCGATGTTGATCTCGGTGTAGGCGATGCCCTCCCGGTCCAGCTGGCTCTTCAGCCGCCGGCAGTAGCCGCACCACGTCGTGCTGTACATCGTCACAGTGCCCTGCATGTCTCTCGCGCTCCTCAGGCAGCTCGGAAAAGTTCGTCCGGGGGAAGAACGTAATGCGACCGGTGCGCCATTCCCGCCCGGGGTATCCACAGGCCGCTGTGATGCCTGCCGCATCAGTACGACTGCGGGTGCCCGCCTGTGGACAACCGGCACGGCAGTCCCGGGCGACCTGGCAGCATGGCGGTGTGACACCAGCAACGCACTCCACCCTCTTCCCGCAGAGCACCGACGGCTCCCCCCATGGGACTACGCCGAACGGGGCCGACGCGGTGCTCGAAGGGCTCGACCCCGAGCAGCGCGAGGTCGCCACCTCTCTGCACGGGCCGGTGTGCGTGCTGGCCGGAGCGGGCACCGGCAAGACCCGGGCGATCACCCACCGCATCGCCTACGGGGTGCGTGCCGGCATTCTGCAGCCCTCCAGCGTGCTCGCCGTCACCTTCACCAACCGCGCCGCCGGAGAGATGCGCGGCCGGCTCCGCCAGCTCGGAGCCCACGGCGTCCAGGCCCGCACCTTCCACTCCGCAGCCCTCCGTCAGCTCCAGTACTTCTGGCCGAAAGCGATCGGTGGGGGCATGCCCCGGCTCATCGACCGCAAGATCCAGCTCGTCGCCGACGCGGCCGCCGCCCTGGGCACCAGGCTCGACCGGGGCGAACTGCGTGACGTCACCGCAGAGATCGAATGGTCCAAGGTCACCCAGACCGTCCCCGCCGACTATCCGTACGCGGCCGCGAAGGCCGGCCGCGAGACCCCCCGCGACCCCGCGGAGATCGCCCACCTCTACGCGGCCTACGAAGACCTCAAGCGCGACCGCGCGGTGATCGACTTCGAGGATGTCCTGCTGCTGACCGTCGCCGTCCTCCAGGACCGGCACGACATCGCCGACCAGGTCCGCGCCCAGTACCAGCACTTCGTCGTGGACGAGTACCAGGACGTCAGCCCCCTGCAGCAGCGGCTGCTGGAGCTGTGGCTCGGCGACCGCGACAACCTGTGCGTCGTCGGCGACGCCAGCCAGACCATCTACTCGTTCACGGGCGCAACGCCCGACCACCTCCTCGACTTCCGTGCGCGGCACCCCGGCGCCACCGTCGTGAAACTGGTCCGCGACTACCGCTCCACCCCTCAGGTGGTTCGCCTGGCCAACGGCCTGCTCGCACAGGCCCGCGGTCGCGCCGCCGACCACCGGCTGGAACTGGTCTCCCAGCGCCCCGCCGGCCCCGAGCCCGTCCACACCGAATACACGGACGAACCCGCCGAGGCCGAGGGCGCCGCCCGCCGCATCCGCGAACTGATCGACGCGGGCGTCCCCGCCGCCGAGATCGCCGTCCTGTTCCGTACCAACGCCCAGTCCGAGACGTACGAACAAGCCCTCGCCGACGCGGGCGTCTCCTACCAGCTGCGCGGGGCCGAGCGCTTCTTCGACCGGCCAGAGGTCCGCAAGGCCGGCATCGCCCTGCGCGGCGCGGCCCGCTTCGGCGGCAACGACTCCCTGCTCGACGACGCCGTGGACCTGCCCTCCCAGGTGCGTGCCGTCCTGTCCGGGGAGGGCTGGACCAGCGAGCCCCCCGCCGGCTCCGGCGCCGTCAGAGAGCGCTGGGAATCCCTGGCCGCCCTGGTCAACCTCGCCCACGACCTCGCCGCGGCAAGGCCCGCAGCCACCCTCGCCGACTTCGTGGCGGAACTGGACGAGCGGGCCAACGCCCAGCACGCCCCCACCGTCCAGGGCGTCACCCTCGCCTCGCTGCACGCCGCCAAGGGTCTGGAATGGGACGTCGTCTTCGTCGTCGGCGTCGCCGAGGGCATGCTGCCCATCACCTACGCCCGGACCGACGAGCAGATCGAGGAGGAGCGCCGCCTGCTCTACGTCGGCGTCACCCGCGCGAGGGAACGGCTCCATCTCTCCTGGTCCCTGTCCCGCTCACCCGGCGGGCGTCCCAACCGCAGACCCAGCCGCTTCCTCGACGGACTGCGTCCCGGCACCACTGCCACCGTGGGCCGCAGCGGCGCCGGCGCCGCCGCGGGCATCGAGCGGGGCGCCGTCGGTGGCACCCCCGTTGTTCCCCGCCGCACCCAGCGCACCCCGGCCCGCTGTCGGGTCTGCGGCCGGACGCTCACCGACGCGGGCGAGATGAAGCTGATGCGCTGCGAGGACTGCCCCTCCGACATGGACGAGCGACTGTACGAGCGGCTGCGCGAGTGGCGGGCGGTCCAGGCCGAACGCAGCGGACAGCCGGACTTCTGCGTCTTCACCGACCGGACGTTGATGGCCATCGCCGAGGCGCGGCCCGAGAGCCCGGCCGAACTCTCCCGCATCCCCGGTGTCCTCAGCCGCAAGCTGCGCAGCTACGGCCCCGACGTACTGGCCATCTGCGCAGGCCAGGAACCCGGCGAGGACGGCGAGGACGACTGATGCGAACTCGTCGAAAAAATAGTTTGCGCATGCCCCGGCAATCCCCATAGGTTCTAGGCACGGAAGCAGCGGCCTTCTCCAAGGCCCAGGTTCCGTGATGTACTTGCACATCCGAACGGACTGGTTCACCCCAGTCCTCGAGACGCCGAGAGGAGGCGAGTCCAGTGATCAGCATCAACACCAGCACCATCAGCACGGCCAAACTGACCGATCGCGCGACCGTCTCCACGTGCATGCTCGGCGCCTCGAACCAGGGCACCGGTCTGTCCGGCATTCGTGCCGTCCGCCCGGCGTCCTCCCTGTCTCTCGCGGGTCTTCCCGTCCGAGAGCGCAATGAGCGACCGACCAAGGCACTGGAAGCAGTAGTGGCACAGGCACATGCCTATGCCTTTGCGGCGGCCGGTGCCGGATTCCGGAAGCAGACGACGCAGCACCACCTGATGTGGGCCTTCCGTGGGCCAGAACCCTGGAGTGATCCAGCCTGATCCGATCAGGCCGGCGCCTTCAGGGCCGCGGAACCCCATCCGGGATCCGCGGCCCTTCTGTTTTCCCCGAACGGGGAGACACAGAGCGAAGGGGCCTCGGGACAGGAAAGAACCCGGTACCAAGCCGACACCCGGTCAACCGGCCGGAACGACCAGACGAGGAAGACCAACCGTGCAACTCGAAGCGCACGCCCCGTCCGTACCGCCTTCGCAAACGATCCCCCCGCCCGGCCTCACGGAGGACTCCACCTTGACCCCCCTCACCGCGCTCACCGCGCTCGACGACGCCATCGAGAACCTCGGCGTACCCGTCCCCTGCCGCTCCTACGACCCGGAGGTCTTCTTCGCGGAGTCGCCGGCGGACGTCGAGTACGCCAAGTCCCTCTGCCGCACCTGCCCGCTGATCGAGGCCTGCCTCGCCGGCGCCAAGGAGCGGCGTGAGCCCTGGGGCGTCTGGGGCGGCGAGCTGTTCGTCCAGGGTGTCGTCGTCGCCCGGAAGCGGCCGCGTGGTCGCCCGCGGAAGAACCCGGTCACGGCATGAACACCGCAGGAACGATCGATCGCCCCCTCACGCACGACCCCAAGAAGCAGGCCCCGATGAAGCCGTCCACCAGCGAGCCCGCAGGTTCCGCGACCTCAGACTTCACCACCACCGGCGCGACCGAAGCGCGTCAGAACAGGACCCGAGAGATGCAACTCATGCAAGAAGCCCTGGCTCGTGCGCATATGCACGAACGGCTCGACGACGCCGTGCGTGAACGCCGGGCCGTCCGCCTCGCGGTCGCCCAGCGGATGCAGCGCCGGGCCGAGCGCGCCTCGCTGCGCGCCCGGCGGGCGCTCGCCATGGCCGTCATGCAGTAACGATCACACCGAGAAGCGGTGGCCTCCCGGCCGAGGGCCGAGGGAGGCGAAGCCTTCCCCGCGGGGGCCGGTCCGGACGAACGGACGGGCCCCCGCGGTGCGTTCTGCACGGCGATCCGCCGCCGGCGGAGTTATCGTCACCAGGTGACGAGTCTTCCCGAAGGAAGCGATCAGGGCGGCTCCACCACGGAGCCGCAGCCGCCCCTCGTGTGCGCCCGCTGCGGCATGCTCGCCGCCGGCCCCCAGCCGGTGACCTGGACCTGTTCCGTGGAGAACGGCACCCGCCAGTACTTCTGCGACGCCTGCGCCCGGGAGAACCTCCGGGCGATCGAGGGGCGCCTGGACTCGGCATGGTGGTGAGAAACCCTTCTCCCCTCCGCCACCGGTTCAGGCCTCCGCCGCCGGCTCCTCACCCGGAGCGTCCTCGAGCGGCTTCTCCTCCAGGGCGAAGCCCGGTAGCCACTCATTCAGTTCCTCCCGGAGCCGTACCGTGGCGCCCAGCTGGCACAGCACACCGATCGTGCTCAGCGTCACCCGGTGGATCAGCAAGTAGGCAGGTGGCAGGTTGAGCCGCTTGCCCAGCTGGTAGGCGGGTGAGCGCGGGTCGGCGATGCGGGCGGCCTGGCTGCGCATCCAGCCGCGGGTGAAGGTGAACTCCTCGACTTGGGCCGGCTCGATGATCGGCAGCAGGTAGTCGAGGACCGCCTCGGGGTCCAGCTCTATGGACTCCTTCACGAACCCTTCCGCGCACAGGAGTTCGTAGACCGTCTCGGCGTCGCCGTCCAGCGTCAACCGCAGCGAGATGCCGATCGGGGCCGGCAGACCACCGGGGAGCCGGTCGACCGTGCCGAAGTCCAGGACGCCGAGGCGCCAGTCGTCCTCGCCGTCCGGGCCGCCGGGCAGCAGCCGGAAGTTGCCCGGATGCGGGTCGGCGTGCAACAGGCCGGTGCGGGCCGGGCCCGAGAAGAGGAAGCGGGCCAGGAGCTGACCGGCCCGGTCGCGCTGTTCCTGGGTGCCGTCCGCGATGATCTCGGACAGCGGGATGCCGTCGATCCACTCGGTCACCAGGATCTGCTCGCACTGGTGCACCACCGCCGGGACCACCACGTCCGGGTCGTCCGCGAACTCGTCCGCGTGCGCAGCCTGGGCCTGGGCCTCCAGGCCGTAGTCCAGCTCCTCGGAGACCCGGTCCTTCAGCTCCGCGATCAGCGGCTTGATGTCCATGCCGGGGATCAGCGGTCCCAACAGCCGGGCGAAGCGGCTCAGTTGGCCGAGGTCGGAGATCAGTGCCTCTCCGGCGCCCGGGTACTGCACCTTGACCGCGACCTCACGGCCGTCGTGCCACACCGCCCGGTGCACCTGGCCGATCGAGGCCGCGGCCGCCGGCTTGTCCTCGAACTCCTCGAACAGGTCGTGCCAGTCCGGTCCCAGCCGCTCCTCGAGCACCGCGTGCACCGTGCGGGTCGGCATCGGCGGTGCCGCCTCCTGCAGCTTGGTCAGGGCCGTGCGATAGGGGCCGGCGATCTCCTCGGGCAGCGCGGACTCGAAGACGGACAGGGCCTGCCCGAACTTCATGGCCCCGCCTTTCAGCTCACCGAGCACCTTGAACAGTTGCTCCGCCGTCCGCTGTTGCAGCTCACGGCCGACGATCTCCGCGGACTCGCCCACGATCCGTTTGCCCAGCCCCCAGGTCGCCCGGCCGGCGATGCCGAGCGGGAGCGCAGCGAGCTTGGCGGTCCGGGTGACCGCCTTGCGGGGAAGATCAGACATGCGCCCTCCAAGTCCCAGTCGGCCGCGCCGCGCCCGCTCCGCGTCGTCGCTCCGTCGACGGCCGTTGCACCGCCATTGTCTCGCGTGGCTCCCCATCGGTTGAGGAGTGCTCCCCCTTACCTCTCTCCGCCGCACCGCAGCCGCATGCCGGGTGCGGCCAGACCGGGCGGGCGTGCCAGGTCAGGCCCGGTACGGACACCTCCCAGCGGGCTCCCGTGCTGGACGGCGACTCCCCGTCGAGGAAGGCCAGCGCGTGTGCCGCGGCCAGTCCGGCGACCGCCGTGGCCAGCGTCAGATCGCAGGCCCCGACCCGGCGGGCCCTGCCGGAGCGCCACTGGGTGATCAGCCGGGGCCAGGCCGGGTCCCGGTCCGTGCGGTCCTCGTGCAGACAGCCGGCGCAGCTCGACTCGCCGGGCAGGACGAGCGGGCCGACGACGCCCGTGCCCTCCACGACGCCGGCGTACAGATGCGGTGTGCCGGAGGCCATGAGCGGCTCGGCGGTGAACGGGTCCGGTGCGTGCACGGCCACGTCGTCCCGGGGCGCGAGGATCACCAGGGACAGGCCGGGCTCCGTGGCGCCGGACCCGGGGGAGTGGGCATGGCGTGGGGGCCGGTCCGGTGCCGCGCGGCGGACGGCGGCCCGCGCCGCCGTGTCCCGCCGCTCGCCGAGCGACTCGGCGGGCAGCCCGCCCGGGGCCACGTCCCACGGTTCGACGCGGCCCACGTCCCGTACGTCGACCTCGCCGACGCCCGCGCCGGAGAGCACCGACGCCACCAGGGCGCCGACCCGCCCCGCGCCACGCACCTGCACCCGAAGGGCACGGCGGGCGGCGAGCCGGGCGAGCGCGCCGCCCGGCTCGCGGGTGGTCAGGGACAGGGAGGCGAGGTCGGGGCGCAGCCGCTGCAGGACCTCCTTCTTCTCCCGCAGCGCGTCCGCGGCAGGCCCGCCGCCGCGGGCGTCGTCGACGAGGCCCGCGTGGGCCAGCCGGTCCACGAGTGCGTCGACATGGCCGTCCGGCAGGTTCATGCGGCGGGCCTCCTCGCGCAGCAGGGGCAGGCCCCGGGTGCCGTTGAGCAGCTCCAGGAAGCCGCCGGTGGCCGTGGACATGGGCCCCAGGGCGAGCGCGTGCGCCGGGGTCATCCCGAACTGCACGGTGTTGAGATCGCGCCAGCCGCGCCGCAGCGCGGGCTTCACCGTCGGATGCATGGCAGGCCCCCGTAGCCGAAGATCCCTGGACGCCCGGTCGAGTCCCTGGACGTCCCTGTCCGCCGGTGGAGCCGGTCGTGCTCCGCCGACGCCTGCCAGCATGCCCGGTCGGTGCGCCGGGGGCGGGGAGTTATCCACAGACGAGTGGTGTTTGTCGTACAAATCATGGCGACATAAGGAGCATATCGGACCGATTTGCCGGTCCTACAAATCAAACGCACGGTGGGGCGTCGGTATCGATCGGTCCCGGAGCCGGGACTTTGCCCCTGCGCAGCGGGTAACGTCGGGGCGTGCCCGCCGACCCACTGCACCGCGCCGGAAAGCCACAGCGCAGCACGACGAGCCAGCCGCCCGCAGCCTCGCGGGCGAGCGCGATCGAGGTCCGCAGGAGTTCCCGGCGCCGCCGGACGGTCTCCGCGTACCGCGAGGGTGATCGCACCGTCGTGCTGATCCCCGCCCGGATGTCGAAGGCGGAGGAGCAGCGCTGGGTCACCGTCATGCTCGACAAGCTCGCCGCCCAGGAGAGCCGGCGGAAGCTGGGCGATGCCGAGCTGACCGAGCGTGCGGAGCGGCTGTCGGCCCAGTACTTCGACGGCCGGGCCCGGCCCGCCTCGGTGCGCTGGGTCACCAACCAGAACACCCGCTGGGGTTCGTGCACCCCGGCCGAGGGCAGCATCCGGCTCTCGCACCGGCTCCAGGGCATGCCCGAGTACGTCGTCGACTACGTCCTCTGCCACGAGCTGGCTCATCTCCTGGTACCCGGTCACGGCCCGGACTTCTGGCGGCTGCTGGAGGCCTATCCGCGCACCGAGCGGGCCCGCGGCTACCTCGAGGGGGTCGTAGCCGCCGAACGGCTGCCCCAGGTGCCCGGCGTGCGCGACGAGTGAGTGCCCCGGCCGATGAGCCCGCGGGTGCGGCCGGGCGCGGTTGTGTACCGGGTCTGTACCGACCCGGCCCGACGGGAGGCGATGTCGGCCTTTGCCGTTAGCCTGGCGCGACGCACTTACATTCGGGATGGGGGACGGTCGTAACGCATGGCCAGGGAATTCCAACGCGGCCACAAGGCCAGGATCAGTGACCTCACGGCGGGCACGGATCTGTACGTAGGCGTGCAGATCGCGGCCCCCGGACTGACCTTCGACATCAGCTGCTTCGGTCTGGACGCCGACGAGCGCCTCTCGGACGACCGGTACTTCGTCTTCTTCAACCAGCCGAAGTCGCCGGAGGAGTCCATCCAGCTGCTGGGTGCGCAGGCGGGCGACACGGAGTCGTTCCGGATCACGCTGGACCGCATCCCGTCGCAGATCCGCAAGCTGTCCTTCACGGCGACCCTCGACGGCGCCGGGCAGATGTCGCAGATCGGTCCCGGACACCTGCGCATCGTGGCGGGCGGTGAGGAGGTCGCCCGGTACTCCTTCAGCGGTGCGGAGTTCTCCACCGAGCGCGCCGTGATGGTCGGCGACATCTACTTCAAGGACGGGTGGCGGTTCGCCGCGGTCGGCCAGGGCTTCGACGGCGGTCTCGAGGCGCTGCTGAAGAACTTCGGCGGCGAGGTGCTGGAGGAGGAGGCGCCCGCCGCCCCGCAGCCGCCGCAGACCGGGTCCGCGCCCGGCTTCGCCCCGCCCGCCCAGGCCACGGCCCCGCCCGCGTTCGGCGTCCCCGCCGCCCCCGAGCCCGCCCCGGCGCCGGCCCCCGCACCGCAGCCCGCCGCCCAGGGCTTCGCCCCGCCGTCCGGCGCCACGCCCCCGCAGGGCTTCACACCGCCCGGCCAGACCCCGCCTTCGGCACCGGCGCCGGCCCCGGCGCCGAACGTGCACGCGGCGCCGACGGTCATCGCGCCCCTGGCCCCGCCGGCCGGCGGCACCGTGCCGCCGCCGTCCCCGGCCCCCGCGCCGCCCTACGACCAGCCGCAGTACGGCGGTCGGCCACCCCAGCAGCCGTACGGCCAGCAGCCCCAGCAGCCGCCCTACGGCGGTCAGCCGAGCGCGCCGATGCCCCCGGGGTACGGCCAGCAGCCGCCCTCCTACGGCGGTCAGCCCACCCCGCCCATGCCGCCCGGCTACGGACAGGTGCCGGGCCAGCAGCCCGCCGGCTACGGGGTGCCCCAGGGCGCCCCGCAAGGCGGTGCCGGTGTGACGGCTGCGCTCCAGGCGTTCAAGGAGACGCCCACCGGGCAGCGCTGGACCCAGCAGAACAAGAAGCTCATCCGCGTCGATCTCGGCATCGGCGGCCAGCCCGTGCTCGCCAAGCAGGGCAGCATGGTGCTCTACCAGGGCAAGGTCGACTTCAGCTACAAGGGCGCCGGATTCGCCGGGCGGATCGTCGGCAGCGCCACCGGCCAGGAGATGCAGCTGATGCGCTGCACCGGCCAGGGCCAGGTGTTCCTCGCCGAGAACTCCACCCAGTTGCACCCCGTCGAGCTGCAGGGCGACGCGATCTGCGTGTCCGCGGAGAACGTCCTCGCCTTCGACGAGACCCTGCAGTACGAGGTCCGCCGGATCGAGGGCCACGGCATCCCCGGTGGCGCGCTGTTCACGATGCAGTTCCAGGGCACCGGCACGATCGTCGTCAAGACGCACGGCACGCCCGTGGTGCTGCCGGTCACGCCGACCACCTTCGCCGACTGCAACGCCGTCGTCGCCTGGTCGGCCGCCTCCCAGGTGATCGTCTCCAGCCAGGTCCGGATGCGCCGCAACGCCTACCCGGGCGACACCGGCGAGAGCGTCAACCTCCAGTTCCGGGGCGCTCCCGGCAACTTCATCGTCGTCCAGCCGTACGAGGTCTAGAGGGAGCCCGTCATGAACCAGCCAATCGCGGGCTACGCCCCCGCACCCGTCACCGCCCGCATGGAGAACCATGGCCACCACATGCTGAAGGTGGCCATGCAGACCGGGAACGACCTCCTCGCGCGCGTGGGGTCGATGGTCGCCTACGAAGGCTTCGTCCAGTACGAGCCCAACCCGCCGGCCGTCCGCCAGATCGCCCGCGACTGGATCACCGGTGAGGGCGCGCCCCTGATGAAGTGTTCCGGTGACGGCCTGCTCTACCTCGCCGACTACGGCGCGAACGTCGTCGTGATCAACCTCAACGGCGACGGCATCTCGGTCAACGCCACCAATCTGCTCGCCTTCGACGCCCATCTGACGTGGGGCGTCGAGCGGGTCAAGGGGCTCGCGAAGTTCGCCGGGCAGGGCCTGTGGAACACGAAGATCTCCGGGCAGGGCTGGGTGGCCCTGACCTCCCGGGGCGAGCCGATCGTCGTCGACTGCGGCGGCGGTGAGGACGAGACGTACGTCGACCCGGACGCGCTCGTGGCCTGGTCGCCGAACCTGAAGGTGAAGGGCAAGCGCAGCTTCAAGGCGCAGTCGCTGATCGGCCGGGGCAGCGGCGAGGCCTACCAGATGGCCTTCTCCGGTCAGGGCATCGTCGTCGTCCAGCCCAGTGAGGACAGCACCGACCGCATCCGGATCCGGGGCTGAGGGGGAGCCAGAAAGCCATGCAGAGCCCGCTTTTCGCATACAACGACGTCCAGACGCAGGAGCGCTGGGCGTTGCAGAACGCGCAGCTGCTCCGGGTCACCCTGGAGGGGCACGACGACATCCTCGCCCGCAAGGGCACCATGGTCGCCTACCAGGGCCTGGTCGAGTTCGACGCCGAGTACCGCAGCAACAACCAGGCACGCGCGCGTGCGTACACCGGCGAGGGCCTGGACCTGATGCGCTGTCACGGCCAGGGCACGGTCTACCTCGCCAACCTCGCCCAGCACGTGCACATCATGGACGTCGAGCAGGACGGGCTGACCGTCGACAGCTCCTACGTCCTCGCCATGGACTCCTCGCTGCACTACGAGGTCGTCGCCGTCGACAGCCTCTACGGCATCTCCGGCTCCGGGAAGTACCAGCTGAACATCACCGGACGCGGCAGGGTCGCCCTGATGACCTCGGGCGCCCCGCTGCTGATGCAGGTCACGCCGGACAAGTACGTCAACTGCGACGCGGACGCGATCGTGGCCTGGTCCACCGGGCTGCGGGTGCAGATGCAGGCGCAGACGCACTCCTCCGGGGTGTGGCGCCGGCGCGGCAACACCGGGGAGGGCTGGGAGCTGAGCTTCATGGGCTCCGGGTTCGCGCTGGTGCAGCCCAGCGAGCTGCTGCCGCCGCAGAACGCGGTGATCGGGCAGGGCCTCGCCGCCCAGTTCGGCATGGGGCAGCACGGGGCGCGCGGCCAGAACCAGGGCAACGTCTGGAGCTGAGGTCGAGATGAGGGGTGACCGTGAACGCGGTCACCCCTCACCCGCTCACAGCCGGGCGAGCGTCGCTTCCACCAGCCGTACGACCGATTTGTCGGCTACGTCCGCCACCTCGTCGTAGCCGAACCAGCGCAGGTCCAGCGACTCGTCGCTGATCGCCGCCACGGCCCCGCGCGGGGCGAGGGCGGCGTACTGCACGTCCAGGTGCCAGGCGCAGGGTGTGCGGTGCCGGTCGAGACGGACCGGGGCGCTCTGCAGCAGGCGCAGCGAGGAGATGCCGGACTCCTCCGCGGCCTCGCGGAGCGCGGCACCCGCGAGCGTGCTGTCGCTCGGCTCGCAGTGCCCGCCCATCTGAAGCCACATGCGCAGCTTCTTGTGGAGCGTGAGCAGGACCCGCCCGTGCTCCGGGTCGATCACCAGGGCGCTCGCCGTGATGTGCCCTTCCGCGCAGCTCTTCCACATCCCGCCGGGATGAGCGTCCAGGTGGTCCAGATAGACCTGACGAAGATCTTGCTGGTCCTGGTACTGCTCCAGCACCCGGACCGCGTCGCCGTGAAGAGTCACTCGGAGTCGTCGTCCTTCTCCGGCTTGCCGGCGGAGCCGCCCGCCGCCTCGCCGAGCATCTTGTCGAGTTCGGAGAAGTCCATCTGCTCGCGGTGCACGAAGCCGTCCGGGTCGTCCAGGTCGGTCGCGGTCGGCAGCATGTCCGGGTGGGCCCACAGGCCGTCCCGGCCGTCCACCCCGCGCGCGTCCGTGAGCGAGGCCCACAGCCGGGAGGCGTCCCGCAGCCGGCGCGGGCGCAGCTCCAGGCCGATCAGCGTGGCGAACGTCTGCTCCGCCGGGCCGCCGGTCGCGCGACGCCGGCGCAGCGTCTCGCGCAGGGCGTCGGCGGACGACAGGCGCGGCTTCGCGGCGGCGTGGACCACCGCGTCCACCCAGCCCTCCACGAGCGCCAGAGCGGTCTCCAGACGGGCCAGGGCGGCCTTCTGCTCGGGCGTGTCCTCCGGCTGGAACATGCCCTGCTGGAGCGCGTCCTGCAGCTGCTCGGGATTCTGCGGGTCGAACTGGCCGACCACGTCCTCCAGCTTGGCCGTGTCGACCTTGATGCCGCGCGCGTAGCCGTCGACCGCGCCGAACAGGTGCGAGCGCAGCCACGGCACGTGCGAGAACAGACGCTGGTGGGCCGCCTCGCGCAGCGCCAGGTACAGCCGCACCTCCTCCTGCGGCACGCCGAGGTCCTTGCCGAACACCTCCACGTTGACCGGGAGCAGGGCGGCCTTCCCGGCCGGGCCCAGCGGCAGGCCGATGTCGGTGGAGCCGACGACCTCGCCCGCGAGCACGCCGACGGCCTGCCCGATCTGCGTGCCGAACATGGCGCCGCCCATCGAACGCATCATGCCGATCAGCGGGCCCGCCATGGCCTGCATCTCCTCCGGCAGGACGTCGCCCATCGCCGCGCCGACACGCTCGGCGACCGGGTCGACCAGCTCCTGCCAGGCGGGCAGGGTCGCCTCGACCCACTCCGCGCGGGACCAGGCCACCGCCGAGGCGGAGCCCGACGGCAGGGACGTCGCGTCGTCCAGCCACAGGTCGGCCAGGCGGACGGCCTCCTCGACCGCCTTGCGCTCGGCCGGGCCGACGCTCGCGTCCTTCGTGCCGTCCTGGGTGCCCTGCGCGACCGTCTGGCGAGCGATCTGCTTGGCCATGTCCCAGTTCACCGGGCCGCCCTCGTAGGAGAGCATCTGGCCCAGCTGCTGGAACGCGGCGCCCAGGTCGGTGGGGTTCAGCGAGCCGAACATGGCTGCGAGCGGATTGTCGGCTCCGGGGCCGCCAAAGCCTCCGGCACCGGGCGCCCCGAAGCCGAACGGGTTGGCCGGTCCCTGCCCACCACCGCTCTGCTGGTCCTTCTTCTTGCCCTCGTCGCCGTCCTCCGGCTCCTCCGGCGGAAGGCCGAAACCGAATGGGGTGTCACTCACGGGATTCCTCGGCTGGTAGGGCCACCGGTCTCTCTCCGGCGGCGCGGCTGTGCCCGACAACACCACCCAGCGTAGACACCCGGACCCGATCGGGCCTCGGTGCTTCGCCTACGGAAGGCCTGCGGCAGGATGGATGCACCTGGTACGTACGCGTCACTCGCGCTCGTATGGATGACAACCGCTGGAGACGCCCGGTGAGTTCCCCAGATCCGCAGGTTCGCGCAGCGCGAAACCTCTCAACCCCTCCCGCCGTACGCGGCCCCGTCGTCGCCGTCACCGGTGCCGCCACCGGGGTGGGCGCCCTGCTCACCGAGCGGCTCGCCGCCTCCGAGGCGGTCAAGCAGGTCGTCGCCATCGACGAACGGCGTGGGGAGTGCGCCGACGCCCAGTGGCACATCCTCGACGTCCGCGACCCCGCGATCGCGGACAAGCTGCGGGGCGCCGACGTGGTCGTGCACCTCGCGCTCGATCTCGACCTGGAGACCGATCCCGCCGCGCGGACCGCTTACAACGTCCGGGGGACCCAGACCGTGCTGACCGCCGCCGCGGCGGCCGGCGTGCACCGCGTGGTGCTGTGCACCTCGGCGATGGTCTACGGCGCGCTGCCGGACAACGAACTGCCCCTGTCGGAGGACGCCGAGCTGCGGGCGACCGCCGAGGCGACCGGGGTCGGGGACCTGCTGGAGATCGAGCGGCTGGCCCGGCGGGCCCCGCGGGCGCATCCGGGGCTGAACGTCACCGTGGTACGTCCTGCGGTGCTGGTGGGCGGCACCGACACCGCGCTGACCAGGTATTTCGAGTCGCCTCGGCTGCTGGTCGTGGCCGGGTCGCGGCCCGCGTGGCAGTTCTGTCATGTCGAGGACCTGTGCAGCGCGCTCGAGTACGCCGTGCTGGAGAAGGTCGACGGGGAGCTGGCCGTCGGCTGTGACGGGTGGCTGGAGCAGGAGGAGGTCGAGGAGCTGAGCGGGATCCGGCGCATGGAGCTGCCGTCGGCGGTCGCGCTCGGCGCGGCGGCCCGGCTGCACCGGATCGGGCTCACACCGTCTCCGGCGGGCGACCTGGCCTACACGATGTATCCCTGGGTGGTCAGCGGCAGCCGGCTGCACGACGCCGGGTGGCGGCCGCTGTGGACCAACGAGGAGGTGCTCGCGGAGCTGCTGGAGGAGGTGTCCGGGCGGCACACGGTGGCCGGGCGGCGGCTGGGGCGCAAGGACGCGACGGCGGCGGGGGCCGCGGGTGCGACCGTGGCCCTGCTGGGCGCGGCGGCCGTCGTACGGCGGGCCCGGAAGGCCCGGCGGCGCCTGTAGCCACCTCCCGGGGGACATGGGCCGCACGGCGCCTGTAGAAGCCTCCAAAGCGCCCCGCGCGCGTGACTGGTGAAACTCGCATTCCGTGCCGTCACACGCGTGCGGCACGATAGAGGGCATGGCACACACGCACGAGCACCCCGGCGAGCAGGCGGCCCAGGATCCCATCAAGCTGATCGGTGTCCGGGAGACCGCGCTCTCCGTGGACGAGGTGTTCCGGGCCGTCGGGGACGACGCGGCCGGGGGCGTGGCGCTGTTCGTGGGGACCGTGCGGAACCACGACGGCGGCGCCGACGTGGACGCGCTCGGGTACTCCTGCCACCCCAGCGCCGAGGCGGAGATGCGACGGATCGCCGAGAAGGTGGTCGCCGACTACCCGGTCCGCGCGCTGGCCGCCGTGCACCGGGTCGGGGATCTCGCGGTCGGCGATCTCGCGGTGGTCGTCGGCGTGGCCTGCCCGCACCGGGCCGAGGCCTTCGAGGCCTGCCGCAAGCTCATCGACGACCTCAAGCACGAGGTGCCCATCTGGAAGCACCAGAGGTTCTCCGACGGCACCGAGGACTGGGTCGGCGCGTAACGCCGTCGTGCAGGGGTGGCGGTCGGGCGACGGGAGGGCGGGTGGGTGCCTGCTGACGCGGGCGCCTGATGTCCGTCACTTGGAGCACACCGGACCCCCGGGTTGCGTAACCGGGACCCTCGCGTGAGCGTTGTCAGTGCGGATGGTTAATCTGCTGATCAGTCAGTTGCGGACGCTCATGGCCTTGGGAGGTCGGCATGGGGGCGCTTGTCTGGCTGCTGATTCCGCTTGTGGCTGCGATCGGCGGCGGACTGTGGGGCAGTTGGGCCAATCGGACCCGGAAGATACGCTGTGACGGCCCCGAGCTGGACGGATACGCCCGATTCCGCGCCGCCATGGAGAAGCCGGACTCGGGCGCGCGCGGCGTCTGACGGGGGTGCCCTGACGGTGCGCTGACAGACGCGTCCCGTACTGTCGAGTCATGCCACGCCGCACCGCGACGATGCTCGCCTCCACCCTGATGCTGATCGCGCTCCTGTGCGCGGGAGTGCTCATCCCCGTGCCGTACGCGGAGATGTCTCCCGGCCCGACCGTGAACACGCTGGAGGAGCACGACGGCGAGCCGGTGCTGCAGATCTCCGGGCACAAGACCTACCCGACCGACGGCCACCTGAACATGACCACTGTCCGGGTGACCAGCGCGGACTTCCGGATGAACCTGGTGGAGGCGGTCTACGGCTGGCTGGCGCACGACAGCAAGATCGTCCCGCACGACACGCTGTACCCGGACGGCAAGACCGAGGAGCAGTCCACCCAGGAGAACGCCGAGGAGTTCAGCCAGTCCCAGGAGAGCGCGAAGGTCGCCGCGCTGAAGGAACTGGGCGTCCCGGTGAAGTCCTGGGTGATCGTCTCCACCGTCCTCAAGGACTCCCCGGCCGAGGGCCGGCTGCACGCCGGTGACGTGATCAAGGCCGTGGACGGCGCGGCGGTCAAGCAGCCCTCCGACGTCGCCAAGCTCGTGACCAAGCACAAGCCCGGGCAGAACGTCGTCTTCACCGTCGTCCCGGCCAAGGAGCAGGCCGCCGCGGAGAAGGAGCACCGGACGGCGACCACGACGCAGAACGTCACCCTCACGACGAGGACGTCCGACGACAGCGGGGCGAAGCGGGCCATCGTCGGGATCTCCGCCGGGACCGACCACACCTTCCCGTTCACCATCGACATCAAGCTCGCCGACGTCGGCGGGCCCAGCGCCGGTCTGATGTTCGCCCTCGGCATCTACGACAAGCTCACCCCGGGAAGCCTCACCGGTGGAAAGTTCGTCGCAGGCACCGGCACCATCGACGACAACGGCACGGTCGGGCCGATCGGCGGCATCGAGATGAAGACCGTCGGCGCGCGCGACAAGGGCGCCCAGTACTTCCTGACGCCGGCCGACAACTGCGCCGCCGCCGCCAAGGACACCCCGAGCGGGCTCACGCTGGTCAAGGTCAAGACGATCGCGGACGCGCTCGACGCGCTGAAGGACATCCGCACGGGGGACACCGGCGCGCTGCCCAAGTGCACCAGCAAGGGCTGAGCCGGCCGTGACACGGCCGGGGGCGCTCCTGGCGACCAGGGGCGCCCCCGGCGCCGTACCGCAGGACGTCGGTCCGCCGTGGGCGTGCCGTCAGTCCGCGAAGGTGGCCGACAGCGCCTCCGCCAGCCCGGGGACCAGGTCGGGGCCGGTCAGGACCTCCGTCGGGGAGTCCTTCTCGCGCAGGCGCAGTGCCGCCTCGCGGCTGCCGTCGCGCAGCACCGCGACGGTCATCCGCACCTCCTGGCGCTCGGGGTGCTCGGCCACCCACCGGGCCAGCTTCGCCTCGCTCAGGTTCTGCGGAACCTGTGTCTCGGCGGACGGGGGCAGCATGAGGCGCTCCACGGTGAGCGCGCAGCCGGCCACCGCGTCGGGCCAGGCGATGGTGCCGAGGAACTCGTCGAGCGGCTTGCCGGACGGGATCTCCTCCTGCTCGATCGGGGTGAGACCGACGGTCTCGGACTCGTCCTCGAGGCCCAGCTGGGCCGCGAGCGCGGGTTCCTGAGCCCGCAGCCGTGCGGTGTCGACGAGGGCGAAGAGGCGAGCGGGCTGGTCCCAGCCGAGGCCGGAGACGTACTCGTCGATCTCGAGTACGGCCCGGGTGAGCGGGCTCGCTGCCATGGGAGTGTTGGACATGGTCACAATCCTGCCTCGTTCCCGGCCCGAATCGGGAACCGAGCAAAGCGTGAGTAAGTTGCATAGGTGTTGGCCCGCGATCACGGGGGGCCACGGAGGGCTCACGAACACGAGGGCCTGACGGATCGACAGCGAACTTCGAGGTGCGCACCTTGGCTTTCCAGATGCCGGACCGCGGCGGAGGCCCGACGGGGCCACGGATGAGAGCGGGCCGCCCGTCCCGGCGAGTCCGGGTCCTGCTGATGACGCTGGGCGTCCTTGCCGTCCTCGGCATGGCGTTCACCATGTTCGCGGGCTTCTGGACGGACTGGCTGTGGTACCGGTCGGTGCACTACTCGTCCGTGTTCACGACCACCCTGTCGACCAAGATCGGGCTGTTCTTCGTCTTCGGCCTGCTGATGGCGGTGGCGGTCGGGGTCAACATCTGGCTCGCGCACCGGCTGCGGCCCCCGCTGAGCGCCATGTCCATGGAGCAGCAGAGCCTCGACCGGTACCGGATGGGCATCGCGCCGTACAAGAAGTGGCTGCTGCTCGCCGTCACCGCGCTGGTCGGGCTGATCGCCGGCGCCTCGGCGGCCGGACAGTGGCGGACCTGGCTGATGTGGGTCAACGGCGTCCCCTTCCACCAGAAGGACCCGCAGTTCCACCTCGACGTCTCCTTCTACGCCTTCGACCTGCCCTGGTACCGCTTCCTGCTGGGCTTCGGCTTCGCCGCCGCCATCCTGTGCCTGATCGCCGCCGCCCTCACCCACTACCTGTACGGCGGGCTGCGCGTCACCAGCCCGGGCGCGCGCGCCACCGCCGCCGCGACCGGACACCTGTCGGTGCTGCTCGGCATCTTCGTGGCCCTCAAGGCGGTCGCGTACTGGCTCGACCGGTACGGCCTGGCGGTGAAGTCCAGCGACTTCAAGGCGACCGGCCAGTGGACCGGCCTGCGCTACGTCGACGCCAACGCCTACCTGCCGGCGAAGACCATCCTGTTCTGCATCGCCGTCATCTGCGCGCTGCTGTTCTTCGCCACCCTGTGGCGGCGCACCTGGCAGCTGCCCGTCATCGGTTTCGGCCTGATGGTCCTGTCGGCGATCCTGATCGGCGGCCTGTACCCGGCGATCGTGCAGAAGTTCCAGGTCCAGCCCAACGAGCAGGCCAAGGAAGCCCCGTACGTCCAGAAGAACCTCAAGGCGACCCGCGAGGCGTACGGCATCGACGACACCAAGGTCACCGAGTACTCCGGTCAGTCCACGACGAAGGACAAGACCACGCTGCGCGACGACGCGAACGACGCGGCGAGCATCCGGATCATGGACCCGAACATCGTCTCGCCGACGTTCCAGCAGCTGCAGCAGATGCGGAAGTACTACGGGTTCCCCACCAACCTGGACGTCGACCGGTACCCCACCAAGGACGGCAAGGAGCAGGACACGGTCGTCGGCCTGCGCGAGCTGAACCTGGACGGCGTGCCGAACAACAACTGGATCAACGACCACTTCCGCTACACGCACGGTTACGGCGTGGTCGCCGCCAAGGGCACCGAGGCCGCCGACGGCCAGCCGGTCTTCACCGAGTACAACCTGCCGTCCAAGGGTGACCTCGGCACCTACGAGCAGCGGGTCTACTACGGCGAGAAGACCACCACCTACTCCATCGTCGGCGGTCCCCAGAAGGAGATCGACTACTCCGACGACCGCGGTGAGCAGTCCACCAGCTACCGCGGCAAGAGCGGGGTCAACCTGGACAACCCGCTCAACCGTGCCGCGTACGCGGTCGCGTTCAACGAACCGCAGATCCTGTACTCGGGCGCGATCGGCAAGGGCTCGCGGATCCTGTACAACCGCACGCCCAAGGCGCGCGTCGAGGCGGTCGCCCCCTGGCTGACCATCGACGGAGACGCCTACCCGGCCGTCGTCAAGGGCCGCATCCAGTGGATCGTCGACGCCTACACGACGTCGAACGGCTACCCGTACTCGTCCCGTACGACCCTCGGCGACACGACGGCCGACTCGCTGACCGCCACCAACAACTCGCGCTCGGTGGTGGCCCAGCAGAACCAGGTCAACTACATCCGCAACTCGGTGAAGGCGACCGTCGACGCGTACACCGGTGAGGTCAAGCTCTACCAGTGGGACACCGAGGACCCGGTGCTGAAGACCTGGATGAAGGCCTTCCCCGGCACGGTGCAGCCGAGGAACGCGATCTCCGACGACCTGATGGCCCATCTGCGGTATCCGCAGGACCTGTTCAAGGTCCAGCGCGAGCTGCTCACCCGCTACCACGTGACGGACGCACAGACGTTCCTCACCGGCAGCGAGGTGTGGCAGGTGCCGGACGACCCGACCAATCAGTCGGGCAATGCGGTACCGCCGTACTACCTGAGCATGAAGATGCCCGACCAGAGCAAGCAGGCGTTCTCGTTGTCGACGACGTTCACGCCCAACGGCCGGGACAACCTGAGCGCGTTCATGACGGTCGACGCCGAGGCGGGCACCGGTGACTACGGCAAGGTCAGAATCCTGAAACTGCCGACCAGCACGACGGTCGACGGACCCAAACAGGTGCAGAGCCAGTTCAACTCGGAGCAGGACATCGCCGCGGCGATCAAACTCCTCAAGGGCGGCGACTCCGAGGTCGAGTACGGCAATCTGCTGACCGTGCCGCTGGACGGCGGCCTGCTCTACGTGGAGCCGGTCTACGTACGCGGCGGCGGGCTGAAGTACCCGTTGCTGCGCAAGGTGTTGGTCACCTACGAGGGCAAGACCGCCTTCGAGAACACGCTCGGTGAGGCGCTCGACAAGGTCTTCGGCGCCACGGGTTCGACCACCACGCCCCCGGACACCGGCACCACCAATCCGCCCACGTCCAGTGATCCGACCGTCCAACAGGCCCTGGCCGACGCGCAGAAGGCCTTCGACGCCGGCCAGCAGGCCCTGCAGGGTCCGAACGGGCCGGACTGGACCGCGTACGACAAGGCGCAGAAGGACCTGAAGGCCGCGCTGAAGCGGGCCGCGGACGCGGAGGACAAGGCCGGCCGGTCAGGCCGGTCCGGTCAGCAGGGCGGCGGCAAGAACGGGAGCGGGAAGAAGAGCTGATCAAGTACACCCCGTGTCGTGGTACGGTTGCCGGGCAACGGCGCGGGGTGGAGCAGCTCGGTAGCTCGCTGGGCTCATAACCCAGAGGTCGCAGGTTCAAATCCTGTCCCCGCTACTGCGATCGAAGGCCCGGATCCGAAAGGATCCGGGCCTTCGTGGTGTGCGAACTCATGTACTGAGGGGAGGGACGGCCGCGCCGCCGTGGGGAGTTGGGTGGGGTGTGTTTGACTTGTCGTCCTGTGGGCATGTCGACAAAACGCTGAAGTGACCTCACGGGCTGCGGTATACCGGGTGTACCCAGGTTGCAGGTGGTGCGACGATGGACGTTATGGGGGACAAGGCAACTCTGTTCGGGACAGGGCGATTTGTGGGGTCCTCGGAGGATTCCGGGGAGGAGACGTCCCGTGACGAACGGGACGACATGGGGGATGCCGCCGAGGAACTGCGGCTGCGCCTCGCGTCGGAGACCGGCGACGCCGAGGCCATGAGCGTCCTCGGGGCCATGCTGCTGCGCCGCGGCGACCTCGACGGAGCCGAGCCCCATCTGCGGGCCGCCACCGCGGCCGGTGACCGGGCCGCCGCCAACAACCTGGGTGTCCTTCTGCATCAGCGCGGCTACGCCGAGGAGGCAGCCGGCTGGTGGCGCATCGCCGCCGTCGCCGGGTCCGCCCCCGCCGCGCACGCGCTGGGCCGCCACCACCGCGAGCGCGGGGACGAGCCCGCCGCGGAGTACTGGCTGCGCCAGTCCGCCGAGCAGGGGCACGCCCTCGGTGCCTACGCGCTCGCCGACCTGCTGGAGCACCGCGGGGACGTCGGCGCCGAGCACTGGATGCGGGCCGCCGCGGAGCGGGGCCATCGCGAGGCCGCCTACCGGCTGGCGCGCGCCATCGACCGCACGGCCGGGCACGGGGAGGAGAGCGGCGCCGACAACGCTGTCGCGGAGGCCGAACAGTGGTACCGGCAGGCCGCCGCACGCGGTCACCGGCGGGCCGCGCTGCACCTCGGCGCGATCCTGGAGAGGCGGGGGGAGCTGAAGGAGGCCGGGCGCTGGTACCTGACCTCCGCCAAGGACGGAGAGCCCCGGGCCGCCTGCGCGCTCGGCTTCCTGTTGCGGGACGCGGGCGACACCGAGAGCGCGGCCGTCTGGTGGCTGCGTGCAGCCCAGGACGGCGACGGCAACGCGGCCAACGCGCTCGGCGCGCTGCACGCCGAGCGCGGGGAGACCCAGACGGCCGAGCGCTGGTACAGGGCCGCGCTGGACGCCGGAGACGACAACGGCGCGTACAACCTCGGACTGCTCTGCGCCGAGCAGGGCCGGACCGCGCAGGCCGAGCAGTGGTACCGGCGGGCGGCCTACGCCGGGCACCGGGAGGCGGCGAACGCCCTCGCCATCCTGCTGCTCCAGGGCGGTGACACGACCGGGGCGGAGCCGTGGTTCTCCAAGGCCGCCGAGGCCGGCAGCGTCGACGCGGCGTTCAACCTCGGCATCCTGTACGCCGGGCGGGGCGCGGACGAGATGGCGCTGCGCTGGTACGAGCGGGCCGCTGCCGCCGGACACACCGAGGCCGCCCTGCAGGTCGGGATCGCCCGGCTGCGCGAGCGTGACGAGCCGGAGGCCGAGCGGCACCTGCGGTGTGCGGCGGGCGGCGGCAGCGCGGAGGCCGCCTACCGGCTGGCCACCCTCCTCGACGCGCGCCGCCCTCCGGAGCCCGCGCACGAGCTGGGCGAGGTCGTGCACGAGAAGACCGAGTGCGAGGAGTGGTACGAGCGGGCCGCCACCCAGGGGCACCGGCGGGCGCAGGTGCGGGTCGGCATGCTGGCCGCCGCGCGCGGTGACGTGGTCGAGGCGGCGCGGTGGTACCGGACGGCGGCGGAGGCCGGGTCGCGCAACGGCGCCTTCAACCTGGGGCTGCTGCTCGCCCGGGAGGGGAGCGAGCCGGAGGCGGCGGTGTGGTGGACCCGGGCCGCCGACGCCGGGCATGGGCGGGCGGCGCTCCGGCTGGCCCTCTTCTACGCGCGTCGCGGCGAGCTGGCGGAGGGGCAGAAGTGGGCCGGCCGGGCGGCGGAGCTGGGACCGGCGGAGGTGGCCGAGCGGGCGGGGCGGCTGCGGGACGCGCTGCGGGAGGAACTCACCGCGTGACACCGCGGAAGTGGCCCTGGTCACTCGGCCCCTAACCGATTTGCTTCCGTCGGCTCCTCTCACGTAATGTCGTGTTCACCGACGCGGGGTGGAGCAGCTCGGTAGCTCGCTGGGCTCATAACCCAGAGGTCGCAGGTTCAAATCCTGTCCCCGCTACTGAAGGCCGAGGGCCGGAATCCAGAAACGGATTCCGGCCCTCGGTTTTTGCATGCCCACGCGCGCGAGGCGTGCCCGCGCGAGCGTGCTCAGGCGGGCATGCCTACGCGAAGGGCCCCGGCGATGCCGGGGCCCTCGGAAGCATGCGTGTCAGACGCCGGCGCAGTTCGGGCACAGCCCGCGGTACGTCACCTCGACGTCCGACACCGTGAAGCCGAAGCGCTCGGTGTCGGGGAGGTCGGCGAGCGGATTGCCCGTCGGGTGGACGTCACGGATCGCGCCGCACCGGGCGCAGACCAGGTGATGGTGCGGCCGGTGTGCGTTCGGGTCGTAGCGCTTGGCGCGCTTGTCCGTCGAGACTTCCAGCACCTCGCCGAGCGTGACCAGTTCGCCCAGCGTGTTGTAGACGGTCGCCCGGGAGATCTCGGGCAGCTTCGCGACGGCCCGGGCGTGGACCTCGTCGGCCGTCAGATGGACGTGCTCGCCGTCGAGGACCTCGGCCACGACGCGCCGCTGCGCGGTCATCCGCCATCCGCGTCCACGCAGCCGTTCCAGAAGGTCGCTCATGGCCACCAGCCTAACAGGAAGACGTACCAGGACGGGAATAGGTGTGACTTTGGATCGGAAGTTGACTTGGACATTGTCCAATGTAGGATCGGGAACGGCTTTGGCCGCAGGACAGGACTGGGACAGGACTAGTCAGGAATGACGCAGGAGGCGCGCGTGACGCAGGGACCGCTCACCACGGAGGCCGGTGCTCCGGTCGCCGACAACCAGAACAGCGAGACGGCGGGCGTCGGTGGACCGGTCCTCGTCCAGGACCAGCTGCTGCTGGAGAAGCTGGCCCACTTCAACCGCGAGCGCATCCCGGAGCGCGTGGTGCACGCCCGCGGCGCCGGCGCCTACGGCACTTTCACGGTGACCGCCGACGTCACGCCGTACACGCGTGCCGCCTTCCTCTCCGAGGTCGGCAAGGAGACCGAGGTCTTCCTGCGCTTCTCGACCGTGGCCGGCAACCTCGGCGCGGCGGACGCCGTCCGTGACCCGCGGGGCTTCGCGCTGAAGTTCTACACCGAGGAGGGCAATTACGACCTCGTCGGCAACAACACCCCGGTCTTCTTCATCCGGGACGCGATCAAGTTCCCCGACTTCATCCACACCCAGAAGCGCGACCCGTACACCGGCTCCACCGAGGCCGACAACGTGTGGGACTTCTGGTCCCTGTCGCCGGAGTCCACGCACCAGGTGACCTGGCTGTTCGGCGACCGCGGCATCCCGGCCTCGTACCGGCACATGGACGGCTTCGGGTCGCACACCTTCCAGTGGAGCAATGAGGCCGGCGAGGTCTTCTGGGTCAAGTACCACTTCAAGACCGACCAGGGGATCAAGAACCTCACCGCCGAGGAGGCCGAGATCCTCGCGGGCAAGGACCCCGACTCCCACCAGCGCGACCTGCGCGAGGCGATCGAGCGCGGGGAGTTCCCGAGCTGGACCGTGGGTGTGCAGATCATGCCGGCGGCGGACGCGGCGGAGTACCGCTTCAACCCGTTCGACCTGACCAAGGTGTGGCCGCACGCGGACTACCCGGTCGTCGAGATCGGCAGGCTGGAGCTGAACCGCAACCCGCAGAACGTCTTCGCCGAGGTCGAGCAGTCGATCTTCAGCCCCGCGCACTTCGTGCCGGGCATCGGTCCCTCGCCCGACAAGATGCTCCAGGGGCGGCTGTTCGCGTACGGCGACGCGCACCGCTACCGCGTCGGCATCAACGCCGACCACCTGCCGGTGAACCGCCCGCACGCCACCGAGGCGCGGACCAACGCGCGGGACGGCCACCTGTACGACGGCCGGCACGGCGGTGCGAAGAACTACGAGCCGAACAGCTTCGGCGGTCCGCAGCAGACCGGCCGTCCGCTGTGGCAGCCGTTCGACGGCTTCGGCGGAGGCACCGGCAACCACCCGACGCCGGTGCACGCCGAGGACGACGACTTCGTGCAGGCGGGCAACCTCTACCGGCTGATGTCGGAGGAGGAGAAGGAGCGCCTGGTCGCCAACCTGGCGGGGGCGATCTCCGGGGTCTCCCGCGAGGACATCGTCGAGCGCGCGATCGGCAACTTCCGCAACGCCGACGCCGACTTCGGCAAGCGGCTGGAGGCGGCGGTGCAGACGCTGCGCGGCTGAGCCGGCCGCCGTCGCGGCTGGGCGGGCCGGACCCACGGTGCTCCGGGTCCGGCCCGTTCGTATGCTCAGGGCACGGGGGCGGGCTCGCGGGCCGGGGCCCAGCAGCGGATGACGTCACGGACCGAGACGATCCCGGCGACCTCGCCGCGGTCGAGGACGACCAGGTGCCGGAAGCCGCCGTGGGCCATCGCCCGGGCGGCCTCCTGGAGGGTCCAGGTGGGGGCGGCGAAGACGACGTCGGTGGTGGTGTGGGCGTGGGTGCGTTCGGTGTCGGGGTTCTGGCCGAGGCCGACGGAGTTGAGTACGTCGCGTTCGGTGAGGATGCCGATGCCGCCGGCGTCCGGGTCGAGGACCACGGCGGCGCCGACGCGGCGGGCGGACATCAGGGCGGCTGCCTGGCGGAGAGTGTGGGCGGGGCCGACGGTGAGGATCACCGTGCTCATGGCGTCTCGGACGAGCATGGGTGGGGCCACCTCCTAGGAACCACTGCGGTCGTGCAGGGATTCACAAGTTCACAAGTGGGGGTAGCCTCAGACTGCCAGGTAAAGGGCCGGTCAACAAGGGGGCGCGCGACGTCAGTTGAGGGCGTACCGGGAGTACTCCCGTTCCTCACTGGCGCTGGTTGAGATACCCCAGCAACTCCTCGTGCAGCAGGCCGTTGGACGCGGCGGCGTTGCCGCTGTGCGGGCCCGGGCGGCCGTCGAGTCCGGTGAAGGTGCCGCCCGCCTCGGTGACGATGATCGCGTTGGCCGCCATGTCCCAGAGCGACAGCTCCGGCTCGGCGCAGATGTCGACGGATCCCTCGGCGACCATCATGTAGGGCCAGAAATCGCCGTACGCGCGCGTGCGCCACACCTGGCGGGTGAGGTCCAGGAAACCGCCGAGGCGGTCCTGCTCCTCCCAGCCGCTGAGCGAGGAGTACGCGAAGGAGGCGTCCGCGAGCGTGCCGACGCGGGACACGCGGATACGGCCGGCGGAGGTGAGACTGCGGCCGCTGAAGGCGCCGTGTCCCTTCGCCGCCCACCAGCGGCGACCGAGGGCAGGGGCGGAGACGAGGCCGACGACGGGCTGGTGACCGCCCTCGCCCGCCTCCATGAGCGAGATGAGGGTGGCCCACACCGGGACGCCGCGTACGTAGTTCTTGGTGCCGTCGATCGGGTCGATCACCCAGCGCCGGGGGCCGCTGCCCTCGACGCCGTACTCCTCGCCGAGGACCGCGTCTCTCGGGCGGGCGCGCTGGAGCTGGCCGCGGATGAGCTCTTCCGCCGCCTTGTCCGCTTCGCTCACCGGGGTCATGTCCGGCTTCGTCTCGACCTTCAGGTCGAGCGCCTTGAAGCGCTCCATGGTGGCCGCGTCGGCCGCGTCGGCGAGGACGTGGGCGAGGCGCAGGTCGTCGAGGTAGTCCGGCATACAGGGAACCGTATCTGTCGGGGACGGCACGGGGCCACAGGGGGCGGTGCGTGTCAGCGCCCGGAAGAGGCGAGAGCGCACCCGCACCCTTGACAGTGCATACGACCCCGTCAAACCTGGGCGCAGGGTCGCTCCGCCCCAGGGAGGCGAGGATGCCTGCTGCCCGGGAATCGTTGCTGGACGCCGCGTACACGGCGCTC
Organism: Streptomyces sp. NPDC052301; assembly: GCF_044593395.1. Taxonomy (NCBI): domain Bacteria; kingdom Bacillati; phylum Actinomycetota; class Actinomycetes; order Kitasatosporales; family Streptomycetaceae; genus Streptomyces; species Streptomyces sp. NPDC052301. Next base: position 219,728 of record NZ_JBIUBE010000008.1, read on the forward strand.
GCGCGCCGGCCGTGGTCCGCTGTGCGGATGGTCGATGTGGCCGCGGCGGCCGGGGTGTCCAGGCAGACGCTGTACAACGAGTTCGGCAGCAAGGAGGGGCTGGCCAGAGCGTTGGTGCGGCGGGAGGCCGACGGCTATCTCGCCGGCGTCGAGCGGGCGCTGGCCGGCTCCGGCGAGCCCGGGGCGCGGCTCACCGCCGTCGCCGAGTGGACGAGCTCCGCCGCGCGGGACAACGCGCTGGTACGGGCCCTGCTCACCGGCTGCTGGACCGAGCGGCTGCCCGCTCCGCCGCTCGCCGGCGTGGCGTCGTCCTCCGCGGTGCCCGCGCAGCGCCGTGCGGACGGGCCGCTGCCGGCACCCCGCGACTTCGTGCGGATCGTGCGGGACCGTGCGGTCAGCGCCCTTGCGGGGCCCGCCGCGGCAGCCGCCGACACCGCCGGGCTGAGCGGGCCCTGCGAGCTGGTCGTGCGCCTCGCGCTGTCCTGCGTGGCGGCACCGCCGGGTGAGGGCGGGGTGGCGGAGCTCGTCCGGGCGGTCGTCCCGCGCCAAACGGTCTGATGAGCCGTCAACTCTGCACGGAACGGGAACGGGAACGGGAACGGGAGCGCGAGCCGGCTCAGTACGCGCCACCTCGGTGGTACGAGGCCCTGTGCGGCTGCGGCCGGTCACCGCGCTCGTGCGCGGCGTCGGACCGGTCGGCCGGTGCCGAGCGCCCCGCCAGGTCGCGCAGCCGCTGCAGTCCGGCCAGCACCTCGCTCCGACGGCCGGACTCCTTCAGCCACTTGGGCAGGCGCGGCACCATCGCCTGCGTCGACCCGGTCCCGCCCTCGCGCAACGTCGCCCCCACGTAGTCGGTCAGCTCGGCGACGTGCTCCTCGTCGTAGGCCCACAGGACGTGGCCCGCACAACGCGTCTGAAGCCAGAGCGGCCGCCGGAAGAACGGGTCCTCGGTGCCGCCGAAGTCCACTCCGATCAGCGCGCCGCCCCGCAGCTCCGCCTGCCACTCGGCGGTCGCGCCACACCCGCCGCACGTGAGCCGGCGGGGCCGGAACATCAGCTCCCCGAAGTGCTTGAGCGGGGGCAGACCGGGCCGCTGCACCACCTCCGCCCGGCCGCCGCAGCGGGGACAGACCACGAGGATGCGGCCCGCGTACCGGGCCGGTCCCTGTCCACGGTCCCGGTGCCGGGCCGGGCCGGTGCTTGTTTCGTCCTCCACGCCCGGCGCCTTCAGTGCGTCGACCCCGACAGCTGCAGCCCGATCACCCCGACGATGACCAGACTGATCGACACGATCTTCAGGGTGGACACCAGGTCGCCGAGGAAGACCATGCCGTAGATCGCGGTGCCCGCCGCGCCGATGCCGGTCCACACCGCGTAGGCGGGGCCGACGTCCAGTTTCTTGAGGGAGAGGGTCAGCAGGCCGAAGCTGCCGAGCGCGAACGACGCGAAGGCGATCGTCGGCCACAGGCGGGTGAACCCGTGGGAGAGCTTCAGGCACACGGCGAAACCGGTCTCCAGCATCCCGGCCACTATGACCAGCAGCCACGCCATGTGCGTCCTCCCGTGGGTCCGGATCTCCGGCTCGGTGCGATTATGCACTTACCGGCCGGACACCCCGGCAAACAACGCGGCGGTCAGTCGCCCTCCCTGCGCTCCCGCGTGGCCAGCAGCCGCCGCAGCGAGTAGAGCCGCGCCGGGTCGGCGTGACCCTCCTCGACCCAGGCGTCCAGCGCGCAGTCCGGCTCGTCGTGGCTGCACGCGCGCGGGCAGCCCTCCGTGCCGGCCTCCAGGTCCGGGAAGGCGTGGATCACGCGGGACGGGTCGATGTGCGCGAGGCCGAAGGAGCGCACGCCAGGGGTGTCGACCACCCAGCCCTCCGCCTGCGTGAGCGGCAGCGCGAGAGCCGACGTGGTGGTGTGCCGGCCGCGGCCCGTCACCGCGTTCACATGGCCCGTCGTACGTCGTCGCTCCTCCGGCACCAGCGCGTTGACCAGGGTGGTCTTGCCGACGCCCGAGTGGCCGACGAACGCGGTGATCTTGCCGTCGAGGTGCTCGCGCACCCGGTCCGCCGCGTCCCCGTTCTCCAGCTCCTCACGGCTGGTGACGACGAACGGGATGTCGAGGTCGCCGTACAGCTCCCGCAGCTTGTCCGGCGGGGCCAGGTCCGACTTGGTCATGACCAGCAGGGGTTCCAGGCCGCCGTCGTAGGCCGCCACCAGGCAGCGGTCGATCAGGCGCGGGCGCGGCTCGGGGTCGGCCAGGGCCGTGACGATCGCCAGCTGGTCGGCGTTGGCGACGACCACCCGCTCGAAGGGATCGTCGTCGTCGGCCGTGCGGCGCAGCACCGACGACCGCTCCTCGATGCGGACGATCCGCGCGAGGGTGTCCTTCTTGCCGGTCAGGTCGCCGACCAGGGCCACCCGGTCGCCCACCACGGCGGCCTTGCGGCCCAGTTCGCGGGCCTTCATCGCGGTCACCGCGGTGCCGTCGACCAGACAGGTCAGCCGGCCCCGGTCGACGGTGAGGACCATGCCCTCGGCCGCGTCCTCGTGCTTGGGCCGGATGTTGGTCCGCGGCCGGTTGCCCTTGCGGTTGGGACGGCTGCGGATGTCGTCCTCGTCGGTGTGCTTGCCATAACGGCGCATGACGTACGTCCCTACTGCCCGAGCATCCCGGTCCACAGCTCGGGGAAGTCCGGCAGGGTCTTCGCCGTCGTCGCCACGTTCTCGATCCGTACGCCCTCGACCGCCAGGCCGATGATCGCACCGGCGGTCGCCATGCGGTGGTCCTCGTAGGTGTGGAAGACGCCACCGTGCAGGGGGCGCGGGCGGATGTGCAGACCGTCGGCGGTCTCGGTGACATCACCGCCGAGTTCGTTGATCTCCTTGGTGAGCGCGGCCAGCCGGTCCGTCTCGTGCAGCCGCAGATGGGCCACGCCCCGCAGCGTGGAGGGGGAGTCGGCGAGCGCGGCGACCGCGGCGATGCCCGGGGTCAGCTCACCGACGTCACCGAGGTCCACGTCGATGCCGTGGACGGCACCCGAACCGGTGAACACCAGGCCGTACTCGGTGAGTTCGCAGGAACCGCCCATCTCGGTGAAGATCTCCCGCAGTCGGTCACCCGGCTGAGTGGTGCGCTCGGGCCAGTCCGGGATCAGCACCTTGCCGCCGGTGACCAGGGCCGCCGCCAGGAACGGCTGGGCGTTGGACAGGTCCGGCTCGATCGTCAGGTCCCGGCCGAGCAGCGCGCCCGGCGTCACCCGCCACACGTTCGGCTCGCCGCCCGACTCCGGGGTGTCCACCTGGGCGCCGACCGCGCGCAGCATGTCCACCGTCATCCGGATGTGCGGCACGGAGGGCAGGGTCGCGCCGGTGTGCCGGACCTCGACGCCCTGGTTGAAGCGCGGGCCGGACAGCAGCAGCGCGCTCACGAACTGGGAGGACGAGGAGGCGTCGATCGACACCGGGCCGCCGTCCAGGGCCCCGCCGCCGTGCACGGTCAGGGGCAGCGCGCCGCGGCCGTCGTCGTCGATCCGGGCGCCCAGCAGCCGCAGCGCGTCGATCACACCGTGCAGGGGGCGCTCGTACGACCGCGGGTCCCCGTCGAACCGGATGGGACCGTCGGCCAGCGCGGCCACCGGCGGGAGGAACCGCATCACGGTGCCGGCGTTGCCGACGTCGACCGTGGCCGGGCCGTGCAGACCGGTCGGCAGCACCCGCCAGGCCTCGCCGGTCCCGTCGGGACCGACCCCTTCCTCGATCTCCACACCCATGGCCCTGAGGGCACCGGCCATCAGCAGGGTGTCGCGCGAGCGCAGCGGGCGGCGCAGCCAGCCGGGCTCGGAGGCGAGGGCGGCCAGCACCAACGCGCGGTTGGTGACCGACTTGGACCCGGGCACGTGGACCGTCGCGTCGACGGCTCCGCTCGCGTGCGGGGCGGGCCAGAGGGCGGTGTGTGCGGGGTTAACGGTCATGCGCCCACTTTAGTGGCTGGGGACGACCGGAGATCTTGATCAAAAGCGGCGAAACCCGAACGAAATCGCGAGGGTGGGCATGCCACGCCTCCATGCGCCCCGGACCCGCGGGGGACGCCCGTCCCGCCCCCTCACACCTCCAGCAGCCAGCGTCCCCCGCCGATCAGCGAGCACAGCGACACCGCGTGGAACAGGAACAGCCATAGGGCCGCCGGTACGTGCGTCAGCCGGGACAGCTGGTCCGCGTCCGAGTCGCCCGCTCCGCCCCGGCCCCGTTTGGCCTGCAGCTCGAACGGCGGCCGTACCCCGCCGAACAGCAGGAACCACACCACCGCGTACGCGAACGCCGCCTGCACCTGCGGGCCCGCCAGCCAGGACACCAGCAGGAAGGCGCCGCCCGCGAGGACGACGGTCAGCACGCCGTACGCGTTGCGGATCATCACGAGCATCACCACCAGCAGGGCCGTGGCCACCCACAGCAGGAGGGTGATGCGGCCGGCGGCCAGCAGGGCGGCACCGCCGAGACCCAGCAACGAGGGCGCCGTGTACCCCGCGGCGGCCGTCAGGATCATGCCCAGGCCGTACGGCTTGCCCCGGCTCACGGTCAGCCCGCTGGTGTCGGAGTGCAGGCGGATACCGGTGAGCTGCCGGCCGGTGAGCAGGGCGATCAGTCCGTGACCGCCCTCGTGCGCGATGGTGATCGCGTTGCGGGATATCCGCCACACCGTGTGCGGGACCACCACGGCGAGCGCCGCGGCCAGGGTGGCCAGCACCACCCACAGGTCGGGATCGGGCTGGGTGCCGGTGAGCCGGTCCCAGAGGTCGGGCAGCGCGAGGGCGGCGAGGCTGTCCATGTGTCCGAGTGGCTCCCTCTGGTGGTACGGAGTCTGGCAGTGTGGCACGTATGTGCGGACGGTATGCATCGAGTCGTAGGCCCGAGGATCTCGCAGGAATCTTTGAGATCGACAAGTGGGAGCCCGAGGAGACCCTGGAGCCGGACTACAACGTGGCGCCGACCAAGGAGGTCTACGCCGTCCTCGACCGTCCCCTGAAAGACGCGGACTCCCCGCGTCCGGTTCGCCAGCTGCGCAGGCTGAGGTGGGGCCTGGTCCCGTCCTGGTCCAAGACCCCCGAGGGCGGCGCCCGGATGATCAACGCGCGTGCCGAGACCGTGCACGAGAAGCCCGCCTACCGGCGTGCCTTCGCCGCCCGCCGGTGCATCGTCCCCGCCGACGGCTACTACGAGTGGGTCACCGGCACGCAGGAGCGGGAGCTGGAGGTCGAGGGCAGGAAGAAGCGTCCGCGCAAACAGCCGTACTTCGTACTGCCCGCCGACGGTTCGGTGTTCGCGATGGCCGGGCTGTACGAGTTCTGGCGCGACCGGACCCTGCCCGACGACCACCCGGGCGCCTGGTGGGTGACCTGCTCGGTGATCACCACGGAGGCCGAGACGACCCCGCTGGCCGTGGCCCCCGCAGACGGCCCGCACTCCCTCGTCGACATCCACCCCCGGATGCCCCTCATGCTCACCCCGGACCGCTGGGACGCCTGGCTCGACCCCGCGCGCACCGACCCGGACCAGCTGCGCGACCTGCTCGCCCCGCCCCCGACCGGCCTGATGCGCGCCTACCCGGTCTCCACGGCGGTCAGCAACGTCCGCAACAACGGCCCGGAGCTGCTGAAGGAACTGGAGGCGCCGGAAGAGGGCACACTCTTCTAGCGTGACGACCGTGACGACCGAGATCATCAGCACGTACGCGGGAGACGCCCGCATCACCTGGCACCCGGGGCGGAAGGCGCGGCTCGTCCTCGCCGCCGGCCATGGCGCGGGCGGCGGGATCGAGGCCCGGGACCTCCAGGCGCTCGCCCGGACGCTGCCCGCGCACGGCGTGACCGTCGCGCTGGTCGAGCAGCCCTGGCGGGTGGCCGGGAAGAAGGTCGCGCCCGCGCCGAGGACGCTGGACACGGGATGGCGCGGGGTCTGGCCCGCGCTGGCCGGGCCGGGCCTGCCGGTGATCTCCGCCGGCCGCAGCGCGGGCGCCCGGGTCGCCTGCCGTACCGCGGCCGAGCTGGGCGCGCACGCCGTGCTCGCGCTGAGCTTCCCGCTGCACCCGCCGGGCAGGCCGGAGAAGTCCCGCGCGGAGGAGCTGCTGGGCGCCGGGGTGCGCACGCTGGTCGTCCAGGGCGGCAACGACCCCTTCGGAAGGCCGGAGGAGTTCCCCGAGGGCTCCTACCGGCTCGTCGAGGTGCCGTACGGCGATCACGGCTTCGCCGTCCCCAAGCGCGCGGAGATCACCCAGGAGCGGGCGCTGGAGATCGTCACCGAGGGCGTCGTGGAGTGGGCCGCGTCACTCGCGTGAGGCGGGAATGCGGGGCGGCGGACCGCTGTTGAGGCGGACAGAAGTGCTGAGGCCTCGGCACCGACGTCGTGGGGAAGGAAGTCCGCCGCATGGGTCCGACCATCTGCCCGAGCCGCAGCAGCCGCCTCGACCTGGACTGGTCGGTGCTGCACGCGGCCAAGGCCGCTCCTATTCGAGGGGCGGCAGGCACGGGTCGTGTTCTATCCTCCGAAACGAGTGGGATCGGTCTCGGTCCTGCCCGCGATCTTGAGGAGGTGGGTCCGGTCACCGGTACCGACGCAGGGACCGACAACGGCCAGGCGGAGCTGCCCGAGGGCCAGGGCGTCAGCGCGGGCGCGAGCGACGAGTCCGGCGCGGAGCGCACCGCGCGCTTCGAGCGGGACGCACTCGAGTTCCTCGACCAGATGTACTCGGCCGCGCTGCGCATGACGCGCAACCCGGCCGACGCCGAGGACCTGGTGCAGGAGACGTATGCCAAGGCGTACGCGTCCTTCCACCAGTTCCGTGAGGGCACCAACCTGAAGGCGTGGCTGTACCGGATCCTCACCAACACCTTCATCAACTCCTACCGCAAGAAGCAGCGGGAGCCGCAGCGCTCCGCCGCGGAGGAGATCGAGGACTGGCAGCTCGCCCGCGCCGAGTCGCACATGTCGACGGGTCTGCGCTCCGCCGAGTCGCAGGCGCTCGACCACCTGCCCGACTCGGACGTGAAGGAAGCGCTGCAGGCGATCCCCGAGGAGTTCCGCATCGCCGTCTACCTGGCGGATGTCGAGGGCTTTGCCTACAAGGAGATCGCGGACATCATGGGGACACCCATCGGTACGGTGATGTCCCGGCTGCACCGGGGCCGCCGTCAACTGCGCGGCATGCTGGAGGACTACGCGCGTGAGCGCGGGCTGGTCCCGGCGGGCGCCGGAGAGTCGAACGAAGCGAAAGGTTCGGGCTCATGAGCTGCGGAGACCCGCACGAGACGGACTGCAGTGAGGTCCTCGACCATCTGTACGAGTTCCTCGACAGTGAGATGCCGGACGTCGATCGCGACAAGTTCCAGCACCACTTCGAGGAATGCTCGCCGTGCCTGGAGAAGTACGGCCTGGAGCAGGCCGTGAAGAAGCTGGTCAAGCGGTGCTGCGGCCATGACGACGTCCCCGCCGACCTGCGCGCCAAGGTCATGGGGCGGATCGACCTGATCCGCTCCGGCCAGACCGTGCCGGAGCACGACGTGACGGCGACCGCCCAGGAGGGCTGAGCACCGTCGGCCCCGGCCGTCACCCGAACGTGCTAATCCTCAGGTCATAACCCACGTAAGCCCCGTAGTCCGCCCTAGGCTCCGAGCCTGCAACCGGCACGGTCGGGGAGGGGCGCGCGATGGAGGCGTTACCGGCGAGGGCACGCGGCTGGGTGGCTGGTGCCGGCCTGCTCACCGTGAGCTGTCTGCTGCGGCTGCCGGCGATCCGCACCCCCTGGTGGGCGATCCTCCTGCTCGCCACGGTCTACGCCGGCTGCGAGCACGTGGTGCGCCGCCGCTTCGGCGGCACCTTCTACCCCGTCCTGCTCGCCGGTGCTTTCCTGCTCCCCCCGTCGGCCGCCGCTCTCGTCCCGCTGCCCGCCGCGCTGCTCACCCCCGTCGAGCGAAGGCCCGCGGCGCCACGGCGCGTGTGGCGGGCCGCGCGGCCCGCGCTCGCCGTGTGGGGCGCCGCCGAGGTGCACTGGACGCTCGGCGGCCGGGCCGCCGTCGTCGGCTCCGACTTCCCCTACGCCCTGCTGCCCGCCGGGGCGGCCGTGCTCGCCTTCTGCCTGGTGCTCACCGTCCTCGACGGTGGCATCCTCGCCCTCGCCGAGCACGTCCCCCTGCGCCGGGCCTGGCGCGGACTGCTGTCCCGCTCGCTCGCGCCGGTCGCGGTGCACGGACTCGCCGGGCTGATGATGGCCGTGCTGTGGCGCAGCCGGTACGGCCCCGTGGCCGCGCTGCTCGTCCTGCTGCCGATGTGCGTCTCGTGCTGGATCTTCGCCCAGTACCACCGGGAACGCGCCGCCCACCAGGCCACCATCCGCGCCCTCGTGCAGGCCGTCGACATCAAGGACGGCTACACCCGCGGCCACAGCGAACGCGTCGGCCAGGCCTCCGTGCTGATCGCCCGCGAACTCGGCATGGACGACGACCGCGTCGAGGTGCTCCGCTTCGCCGGCATCCTGCACGACGTCGGCAAGCTCGGCGTCCCCACCCGGCTGCTGCGCAAGGACGGTCCGCTCACCCCCGAGGAACGGCGGATCATCGAGCTGCATCCCGAGTACGGTCACGAGATGGTCCGCGGGATCTCCTTCCTCGACGAGGCCCGCGCCGCGATCCTGCACCACCACGAACGGCTCGACGGCAGCGGCTACCCGTACGGCCTGGTCGGCACCCAGATCCCCGAGTCCGCCCGGGTCGTCGCCGTCGCCGACGCCTTCGACGCGATGACCTCCACCCGCTCCTACAGCAGGGCCCGGCCGGTCGAGGCGGCCGTCACCGAGCTGGAGCGCTGCGCCGGGGCCCAGTTCGACCCCCGTATGGTCACCGCGCTCGCCCGCGCCCTCGACCGGTACGGCTGGCACCCCACGGTCACCGCCGACGAGCCGGCGTGCGGCAGCGCGCCCCGGGCACCGGTCCCCAGCCGCTCCGGAGCCCCCCGATGAGCGCGCTGCGCCTCATCCACGGCTCCGCCGCCCTCACCGCCGCCGTCTGTCTCGGGGACATCCTGTGGACGGGCATGGCGGACCGGGGCGTCGCGCTCGCCTTCGGGGTGCTCATAACCGTCGGCGAGCTGACCCGGTGGACCGGCGCCCGGGCACGGCAGGCCGCACCCCTCGGCACCGCCGGTTCCCTGTCGTACGCCCTGCTCGGAGCGGACGCGGGGCAGCCGAGCGGACACGGCGCCACCCAGGTCGTCACGGTCGTCCTCGCCGCCTCCCTGCTCGGCGGCGTCCCGCACATCTGGTGCGGCAAGAGCCCCACCCTCGACCATCTGGCGCGCCGCGTCCTCACCGTCGGCTTCGCCGCCGTCTGCTTCCAACCCCTCTACAGCAGGGGCGTGTTCACCTCCTGGAACGGACCGGCCTACGCCCTCCTCCTCATCACCCTGCTCGGCCTCACCGCCCTCTGCGACGCCGTCCTCGCCGCCGCCCTCGCCCACTTCCGCACCCGCTGGCCGTTCGGCCCGCGCCTGCGCGAGGAGCTGCGCGGACTGCTCGGCATCGGCTCCGCCGTCTGCGCGACCGGCGCGGTGATGGCGCTCGGGGTCGCCGTCGCCGGGCTGTGGGCCCTGCCCGTGTTCTGCCTGCCGCTGCTGCTCACCCAGCTCTCCCTGCGCCGGTACGCGGCCGTCCGGGCCACCTACCGGCAGACCATCGCCTCCCTCGCCCGCGCCACCGAGGTCGCCGGCTACACCCCCGCCGGGCACGCCCGCCGGGTCGCCGCGCTGAGCGTGGCCGTGGGCCGCGACCTGGGCCTGTCCGGGCCCGAGCTGAGCGTGCTGGAGTACGCGGCCCTCATGCACGACATCGGCCAGCTCAGCCTGGTCGACCCGGTGCCGGCCGGCGCGACCGCCGGGCTGCCGGAGGCGGAACAGCGGCGTATCGCCCTGCTCGGCGGGGCCGTGGTCCGGCAGACAGGGGTGGACGCGGCGGTCGCCGTCGTCGTGGAGCGGCAGGCCGACCCCTACCCGGAGCAGCCCGTCGCCGCCCGCATCGTGAGGGTCGTGAACGCCTACGAGGAGAGGACCCGGGACGGCGGGCCCGACGGGCCCCTGCGGGCGCTGGAGGAGCTGCGCCTGGGCGCGGCCGGCGACTACGCTCCCGAGGTCGTGGAGTCGCTCGCCCGGGTGCTGGCCCAGCCCCGGGAGGGGCGGGAGACCGCGCCGGTGGAGGGGACGGGAGACGGACGGCACTGTCTGACCCCGCCCCCGGCTGGGTAACCCATGGGTAATGAGCGCCTTTCCCGCCGTACGTGGTTGGATGCGAGGGAGAGGGTGTCCGGGGGCAGAGCCAGCCCACTGAGCGGAACTGGAACTGGCAGGCGGGAATCGTGAGGATCTTCGGCAAGGGACGGCACCGGCCCTCCGCCTCCTGGCGGCAGGCCACGGACCGCGCGTTCACGCTCATCGGCGACGGCCGGTACGAGGACGCGGGCGAACTGTTGACACGCGCCGCCGACCTCGAGCCCTGGATGTCGGAATCCTGGTTCAACCTCGCCCTGCTGCACAAGTTCCGGCACGACTGGGAGCAGGCCCGCGCGGCCGGGCTCCGGGCGGTCGCCCTGCTGGACCGTGAGACCGGGGCGCCCGACTGGTGGAACGTCGGCATCGCCGCCACCGCCCTGCAGGACTGGCCGCTGGCCCGCCGCGCCTGGCAGGCCTACGGGCTGAAGGTGCCCGGTGGCGCCGCCGTCTCCGGGGAGCCGCTCGGCATGGAGCTGGGCAGCGCAGCCGTACGGCTGTCCCCGGAGGGGGAGGCCGAGGTCGTGTGGGGCCGCCGGCTGGACCCGGCGCGCATCGAGGTGCTGTCCATCCCGCTGCCGTCGTCCGGGCGGCGCTGGGGCGAGGTCGTGCTGCACGACGGCGTCCCGCACGGCGAGCGCACCACGTCCGCCGGGCACGCCTACCCGGTCTTCGACGAGATCGAGCTGTGGGCGCCGTCCCCCGTCCCCACCTGGGTGGTGCTGCTGGAGGCGGCCACGGAGGCGGACCGGGACGCGTTGGAGCAGCTGGCCGCCGACGCGGGGTTCGCGGCGGAGGACTGGTCGTCCTCGGTGCGGCTGCTGTGCCGGATGTGCTCCGAGTCGCGCATGCCGTCCGACGAGGGCGAGGGCGTGCATCTGGACCCGCACGACCACAGCGAGCCGGGGCATCCCGGGCCGCTCGGGCACCGTACCGACGGGCAGCTGTGGGTGCCGGAGCGGGAGTGCGGGGTGGCCGCGCCGGCCTCGCTGGTGCGTGGCCTGCTCGACGGCTGGGTCGCGGACAGTCCCGACTCCCGGGACTGGCGGGATCTGGAAGAGGTTTGCTGAGCAGACGGTGACCTGCCGCCTTTAGGCTGTACTCGCAGAATTTTCCAGGCTTGCAGGAAGGCGTACGTCGGTCATGGCCCAGCAGGACACCGATCAGCAGCACGCGGGCGTGCTCCCCGTCGACGACGAGGGGTACGTCGTCGACACGGAGGACTGCGAGGAGCGGGAGACCGCCTGGCGCGAGCGTGGCACCTCGCGACCGATCACGGTCGTCGGCAACCCGGTGCTGCACAAGGAGTGCAAGGACGTCACCGAGTTCGGCGAGGAGCTCCAGCAGCTGGTCGCCGACATGTTCGCCAGCCAGCGCACCGCGGAGGGCGTGGGTCTGGCCGCCAACCAGATCGGCGTGGACCTGAAGGTCTTCGTCTACGACTGCCCGGACGACGAGGGCGTGCGGCACACCGGCGTGGTGTGCAACCCGAAGCTGGTGGAGCTGCCCGCCGACAGGCGCCGGCTCGACGACAGCAACGAGGGCTGCCTGTCGGTGCCGACGGCGTACGCCCCGCTCGCGCGCCCCGACTACGCCGAGGTGACCGGCCAGGACGAGAAGGGCAACCCGATCAAGGTGCGCGGCACCGGCTACTTCGCACGGTGTTTGCAGCACGAGACCGACCACCTCTACGGCTACCTGTACATCGACCGGCTGTCGAAGCGGGACCGCAAGGACGCGCTGCGGCAGATGGCCGAGAACGAGCCACGCTACCCCGTGGTCGCCAACGACTAGCAGCCTCAGGGCTCTTGAGGCGCCCGCCCGGGATCGTCCCCGGCCCGGGCGCCTTCGTCGTGTTCGGGATCGTTCGTCCGTGCGTCGTGCAACCGATCCCCTCCGCGGTGCTTGTGATCCTTAATCAGTCACACGAGGGGGGATTCTCGGCACCTCGGGTAGTGAGTGAAGCAAATCCGTTCCCATTGCGGTCAGTTGTGGTGCTGAATGGATGTGCGGGATACGCAACGGCGCACGCCCGGCACAACGCAGGGGTGTGCGCTCCTGGCGGCTGAGAGGGGTTTGTTCTGTGCAAGCTTTCCCACACAGCACCACGGCGACGCCGAAGGCGGTCGCAGTACCACCCTCACTGGCACTGCCGGTGATCGAGTCCGCCTTTCCCCGGCAACTGCATCCGTATTGGCCGCGGCTCCAGGAGAACACACGGCGCTGGCTGCTCGAAAAGCGGCTGATGCCCGCGGACAAGGTCCAGGAATATGCCGATGGACTGTGCTACACCGACCTCATGGCGGGCTACTACATGGGCGCGCCGGACGAGGTCCTGCAGGCCGTGGCCGACTACAGCGCGTGGTTCTTCGTCTGGGACGACCGCCACGACCGCGACATCGTCCACGGCCGGCCCGGCGACTGGCGCCGCCTCAGGCACCGCCTGCACGCGGCGCTCGATGCTCCGAGGCATCATCTGCACCACCCGGACCCGCTGGTCGCGAGTTTCGCCGACAGCGTGCTGCGGCTGTACGGCTTCCTGCCGGGCACCTGGAACCAGCGGTTCGCCCGGCACTTCCACGCGGTGATCGAGGCCTACGACCGCGAGTTCCGCAACCGCACCGAAGGATATGTGCCCGGCGTCGAAGAATACCTCGCCCTGCGCCGCCGGACCTTCGCGCACTGGATATGGACGGACCTGCTCGAGCCGAGCGCCGGCTGTGAACTGCCGGACGCGGTGCGGAAAAAACCCGTCTATCGGCGGGCCGCACTGCTGAGTCAGGAATTCGCCGCCTGGTACAACGATCTGTGCTCGCTGCCGAAGGAAATCGCGGGCGACGAGGTACACAATCTCGGAATCAGTCTCATCACCCATGAGGGGCTGACACTCGAGGAAGCGGTCGACGAAGTCAGGCGGCGGGTCGAGGAATGCATCACCGAATTCCTCGAGGCCGAGCGCGACGCGCTCCGATTCGCCGACGACCTCGACGACGGTACGGTCCGCGGCAAGGAATTGAGCGCCGCCGTCCGGGCCTGCGTCGGCAATATGCGCAACTGGTTCAGCTCCGTCTACTGGTTCCACCACGAGTCCGGCAGGTACATGGTCGACAGCTGGGACGACCGGTCCACGCCCCCGTACGTCAACAACGAAGCGGCAGGTGAGAAATGACCGTCGAGTCCGTGAAACCCCTGACCCCCGAGGTGACGGAGCTCCGGGAGCCGCCCCTGGCCGGCGGCGCCGTACCGGGCCTCGGGCACGGCCTGAAACTGGTCCGTGACCCGCTCGCCTTCATGGCGCGGCTGCGCGACCACGGCGACGTCGTACGCCTCAGGCTCGGCCCCAAGACGGTGTACGCCGTCACCACGCCGGAGCTCACCGGCGCGCTAGCCCTCAGCCCGGACTTCAAGATCGACGGCCCGCTCTGGGAGTCCCTGGAAGGGCTGCTCGGCAAGGAGGGCGTGGCCACCGCCAACGGTCCCCGGCACCGCCGTCAGCGGCGCACCATCCAGCCCGCGTTCCGGCTGGACGCGATACCGAACTACGGCCCGGTGATGGAGGAGGAGGCGCACGCGCTGACCGAGCGCTGGCAGCCCGGACAGACCATCGACTGCACCTCCGAGTCCTTCCGGGTCGCCGTCCGCATCGCCGCCCGCTGCCTGTTGCGCGGCGACTACATGGACGAGCGCGCCGAGCGGCTCAGCGTCGACCTCGCCACCGTCTTCCGCGGTATGTACCGGCGGATGGTGATCCCGCTCGGGCCGCTGTACCGGCTGCCGTTCCCGGCCAACCGGGAATTCAACCGGGCACTGGCCGATTTGCATCTCCTGGTCGACGAGATCATCGCCGAGCGGCGGGCATCTGGTCAAAAGCCGGACGATTTGCTTACGGCATTGCTGGAGGCGAAGGACGACAATGGTGAGCCCATCGGCGAACAGGAGATCCACGACCAGGTCGTCGCGATACTCACCCCCGGCAGCGAAACTGTCGCGTCCACGATCATGTGGCTCCTCCAGGTCCTGGCGGAACACCCGGAACACGCGGAGAAGGTACGGACCGAGGTCGAATCCGTGACGGGTGGTGAACCTGTCGGATTCGCGCACGTTCGCTCACTCACGCACACCAACAATGTCGTCGTCGAGGCCATGCGACTGAGGCCCGCCGTATGGATTTTGACGCGGCGGGCGGTGACCGACACCGCGCTCGGCGGCTATCGCATTCCGGCGGGGGCGGACATCGTCTACAGCCCCTATGCGATCCAGCGCGACGCCCGCTCCTACGACCACCACCTCGACTTCGACCCCTACCGCTGGCTGCCGGAGCGGGCCAAGGAGGTGCCGAAGCACGCGATGAGCCCGTTCAGCACGGGTAACCGGAAGTGCCCCAGCGACCACTTCTCGATGACCCAGCTGTCCCTGATCACCGCGGCGATCTCGGCGAGGTACCGCTTCGAGCAGGTACCCAGCTCGAACGACACCACCCGCGTGGGCATCACCCTGCGCCCGCACGACCTGCGGCTGAGGCCGATGCCCTGGTAGGACGACCCTGGTGGGACTCCTGATACCGGCGCGCGCTCAGGCGGCCTTCGGGCCCCGGAACGCGCGCCGGTAGGCGTTCGGGGTCGTCCCGAGCGCCCGGACGAACTGGTGCCGCAGCGCCGCCGCCGTCCCGAAGCCGGTGCGCCAGGCGATCGCGTCCATCGTCTCGTCCGTCCCCTCCAGCAACTCCTGGGCGCGCAGCACCCGTTGGCGCAGGAGCCACCGGTAGGGAGTGGTGCCGGTCTCCTGCTGGAAGCGGCGGGCGAAGGTGCGCGGCGCCATGCGGGCGCGGGCGGCGAGCTGTTCGACGGTCACCTCCTGGTCGAGGTGCGCCTCCATCCACGCCAGTACCTCGCCGACGGTGTCGCACGGGGCCTTCGGCAGCGGCCGCTCGATGTACTGGGCCTGCCCGCCGTCCCGGTGCGGCGGCACCACCATCCGCCGGGCGATCTTGTTGGCCACCTCCGGCCCCTGCTCCTTGCGCACGAGATGCAGACAGGCGTCGATGCCGGCGGCGGTGCCGGCGGAGGTGATCACCGGGTCCTCGTCCACGTACAGCACGTCCGGCTCCACGTCGAGCCGCGGGTGCCGGCGGGCCAGCTCCTCCGCGTGGTGCCAGTGCACGGCGCAGCGCCGGCCGTCCAGCAGTCCGGCCGCGGCGAGCACGAACACGCCCGAGCAGACGCTGAGCACCCGGGCGCCGCGGTCCACACCGCGGCGCAGGGCGTCGAGCAGCTCGGGCGGGAACGCGCGCGCGTCGTAGCGGTACCCGGCCGGCACGGCGATCAGGTCGGCCGACTCCAGACGCTCCAGGCCGTGCTCGACCTGCAGGGTGAACCCCGCGTTGGCGCGCAGTACCGGTCCCTCGGCCGAGGCGACCGCGAAGTCGTACACCGGCAGGCCCTCGTCGCTGCGGTCGGTGCCGAAGACCTCGCAGACGACGGCCAGCTCGAAGGGGTTCACGCCGTCCAGGAGCACGGCGACCACGTTCTGCAGCATGCTGCCAGTGTGCCTCGACAGTGGCAGTAATTTGAAGGTGTACGGCAGTCCTGCCACTCACGGTAAGCAGCGTCCGGCGCGACAGTGGTGTCTATGACTACCGCACAGACAGAAGGACTGCTCGGAATGATCGCCGTGATCGGGATCCTGGGTCTCCTGGTCCTCCCCGCGGTGATCGGCGTCGTCCACGACAGGATCATCGACCGCCAGATCAGGAGGGCCCAGCGGGAACGGGCGTCCCGGGGTCCGGACCGGTCCCGCAGCCGTCGGGGCACCACCCACTACGCCCGGTGACGGCCGGGCGCAGTGGGTGGTGCCGGGGAATCAGAAGTCCTCGTCCAGGTCGACGGTGCCCTCCACCGCGACCTGGTACGCCGACGGGCGGCGTTCGAAGAAGTTCGTCAGTTCCTGTACGCCCTGCAGCTCCATGAAGGAGAAGGGGTTCTCGGAGCCGTAGACCGGGGCGAAGCCGAGGCGGGTGAGGCGCTGGTCGGCGACGCACTCCAGGTACTGCCGCATCGACTCGGTGTTCATGCCCGGCAGCCCGTCGCCGCACAGGTCGCGCGCGAACTGCAGCTCGGCCTCGACGGCCTCCTCCAGCATGTCGGTGACCTGCTGCCGGAGCTCGTCGTCGAACAGCTCCGGCTCCTCCTTGCGGACGGTGTCGACCACGTCGAAGGCGAACGACATGTGCATCGTCTCGTCGCGGAACACCCAGTTGGTGCCCGTGGCGAGACCGTGCAGCAGACCCCGGCTGCGGAACCAGTAGACGTACGCGAAGGCGCCGTAGAAGAACAGGCCCTCGATGCACGCGGCGAAGCAGATCAGGTTGAGCAGGAAGCGACGACGGTCGGCCTTCGTCTCCAGGCGGTCCAACCGCTCGACCGAGTCCATCCACTTGAAGCAGAACTGTGCCTTCTCGCGGATGGAGGGGATGTTCTCGACGGCCGCGAAGGCCGCCGCCCGGTCGTCCGGGTCGGGGAGGTAGGTGTCCAGCAGCGTCAGGTAGAACTGGACGTGCACGGCCTCCTCGAACAGCTGGCGCGACAGGTAGAGGCGCGCCTCCGGGGAGTTGATGTGCTTGTACAGCGTCAGCACCAGGTTGTTCGCCACGATCGAGTCACCCGTGGCGAAGAAGGCCACCAGACGGCCGATGAGGTGCTGCTCCTCGGGCGTCAGCTTCGCGAGGTCGGCGACGTCCGAGTGGAGGTCGACCTCCTCCACGGTCCAGGTGTTCTTGATCGCGTCCCGGTAGCGCTCGTAGAAGTCCGGGTAGCGCATCGGGCGGAGGGTGAGTTCGAAGCCCGGGTCGAGCAGGTTCTGGTTTCGGGCGGTCATCACTGGCAGGCCTCGCAGGACTCGGGGTTCTCAAGAGAGCAGGCGACCGCTTCGGGATCCGGGGTGGCCTGCACGGGGACGGTGGCCCGGGCGGCGCGGGCGATGCGCGTCGCCGGACGGGAACGCAGGTAGTACGTCGTCTTCAGTCCGGACTTCCAGGCGTACGCGTACATCGAGGAGAGCTTGCCGATCGTCGGCGTCTCCAGGAACAGGTTCAGGGACTGGGCCTGGTCCAGGAACGGGGTACGGGCGGCGGCCATGTCGATCAGACCGCGCTGCGGGATCTCCCACGCCGTGCGGTACAGCTTCCGCACGTCCTCGGGGATCCACGCGAAGTCCTGCACCGAACCGCTCGAGTCGCGCAGCGCCTCACGGGTGCGCGCGTCCCACACCCCCAGGTTCTTCAGGTCCTGCACCAGGTAGGAGTTGACCTGGAGGAACTCACCGGACAGCGTCTCGCGCTTGAACAGGTTCGACACCTGCGGCTCGATGCACTCGTACACGCCCGCGATGGAGGCGATCGTCGCGGTCGGGGCGATGGCGAGGAGCAGCGAGTTGCGCAGGCCGACGGACGCGATCCGGCTCCGCAGCGCCGTCCACCGCTCCGGCCAGGCCAGCTCGGCGTCGTAGTGGTCGGGGTGCAGCACGCCCCGGGCCGTGCGGGTCTTCTCCCAGGCCGGCAGCGGGCCGTTGCGCTCGGCCAGGTCGGCGGACGCCTCGTACGCCGCGAGCATGATCCGCTCGGCGATCCGCGTGGACAGGGCCCTGGCCTCCGGCGAGTCGAAGGGCAGGCGCAGCTTGAAGAAGACGTCCTGCAGGCCCATCGCACCGAGGCCGACGGGCCGCCACTTGGCGTTCGACCGTCCCGCCTGCTCGGTCGGGTAGAAGTTGATGTCCACGACCCGGTCGAGGAAGGTGACGGCGGTGCGGACCGTCTCGTCCAGCCGCTGCCAGTCGATGTCACCGGTCGCCGTGTCGACGAAGGCGCCCAGGTTGACGGAGCCCAGGTTGCAGACCGCCGTCTCACCGTCGTCGGTGACCTCCAGGATCTCCGTGCAGAGATTGGAGGAGTGGACGACATGGCCGGGGGTCGCCGTCTGGTTCGCCGTCCGGTTGGCGGCGTCCTTGAAGGTCATCCAGCCGTTGCCGGTCTGCGCGAGGGTGCGCATCATCCGGCCGTACAGCTCACGGGCAGGAAGCGTCTTCTTCGCGAGCCCGTTGCGCTCCGCCTCCCGGTAGGCGGCGTCGAACTCCTCGCCCCACAGGTCCACCAGCTCCGGCACGTCCGCCGGGGAGAACAGCGACCACGGCCCGTCGGCGTCGACCCGGCGCATGAACTCGTCCGGGATCCAGTGCGCGAGGTTCAGGTTGTGCGTACGGCGGGCGTCCTCACCGGTGTTGTCGCGCAGCTCCAGGAACTCCTCGATGTCGGAGTGCCAGGTCTCCAGGTACACCGCGGCCGCGCCCTTGCGCCGGCCGCCCTGGTTCACGGCGGCCACCGAGGCGTCCAGGGTCTTCAGGAACGGCACGATGCCGTTGGAGTGCCCGTTGGTGCCGCGGATCAGCGAACCGCGGCTGCGGATCCGGGAGTACGACAGTCCGATGCCGCCGGCGTGCTTCGACAGCCGGGCCACCTGGTGGTAGCGGTCGTAGATGGAGTCCAGCTCGTCCAGCGGGGAGTCGAGGAGGTAGCAGGACGACATCTGCGGGTGCCGCGTGCCGGAGTTGAACAGCGTGGGGGAGGAGGGCAGGTAGTCGAGCCGGCTCATGAGCCCGTAGAGCGCGGCCACTTCGTCGACCGCCCTGGCCGTGTCGTCCTCGGCGAGACCGCTCGCCACCCGCAGCATGAAGTGCTGTGGCGTCTCGATGACCTTGCGGGTGATCGGGTGCCGCAGCAGGTAACGGCTGTGCAGCGTGCGCAGGCCGAAGTAGCCGAAGCGGTCGTCGGCGGCCCGGTCGATCAGGCCGTCGAGCCGCTCGGCGTGCAGCCGCACGAACGCGGCGGTGCGGTCGGCGATCAGGCCCTCCCGGTGCCCCACGGCGACGGACCCGGTGAAGGACGTGACGCCCTGCGAGGCGGCCTCGTCCCGGATGGTGAGGGTGAGCAGCCGGGCGGCCAGCCGCGAGTAGGCGGGGTCCTCGGAGATGAGGCCGGCGGCGGCCTCCGTGGCCAGCTCGCGCAACTCCGCCTCGTCGGCCCGGGCGGACCGGCCGCGCAGCGCGGCGGCGGCGACCCGGCCGGGGTCGGCGTCGGGCAGGTCGGCGGTCAGCTCGGTCAGGGTCCGCAGCAGCGCGGCACCGGGACCGTCGGACTCCAGGCCGGTGGCTGAAGCCGGGTCTGCTGGCGCGATGGTCACGTGGGGCTCTCCCTCGCTCGGCACGGGGCCTTGCGGAGGGCAGCGGGCAGCCACGAGCGCACACGGCGCCGCGTCCACCGGCCCACTCCACGAGGCCCGGACGTATCGGAGCACCCGGACCGGACGGCCGGGTGCGCTGTGGGCAGGTCCTCGGACTGGACAGGCGTGCGGATACACGCAAGTACACCGTTGCGGGACAGTTCCGGATTCGCACC
The DNA here is from genome assembly GCF_044593395.1 of Streptomyces sp. NPDC052301. Classification (NCBI taxonomy): domain Bacteria; kingdom Bacillati; phylum Actinomycetota; class Actinomycetes; order Kitasatosporales; family Streptomycetaceae; genus Streptomyces; species Streptomyces sp. NPDC052301. Next base: position 239,480 of record NZ_JBIUBE010000008.1, read on the forward strand.
GGATTCCCCTGCGGCGACAGCGAGCATGAGCATACATCTAGTGCCGGGCTGTCGTGTCACCCCCAGATGTTGTGTCGCGACGGTCTCAGAGCGTCAACTTGTAGGTGAGGAGGGTGATGTCGTCCAGGTGCGGCAGGGGATTCCAGTCCCGCTCGGGAGTGCGAACGAAACCGAGGCGTGCGTAGATGCGGTGGGCGGTGTGCATGGTCCGCTGGGTCGACAGCACGACGGCCCGGCAGCCGTCGACGGCCCGTGCGCGGTCCAGGCACGCCCGTACGAGGGCCTCGCCGGCACCCCGGCCGCGGGCGGCACGGTCGACGGCGAGCATGCGGATCTCGGCCTCTTGGGGGCCGGCCACGTCGGCCATGGGGCCGCCGGACGGCACGAAGGTGACCCCGCCGAGCAGGGTGCCGTCGTGGACGGCCACGAGGACGTCCGCGGCGGCCGCCCGCTCGGCTACGGCCCTCAGTTCATCGAGGTAAGCGTCGCTCTCCCCGAAGTCGAGGAGGCCGTCCTGGAGGTAGGCCTGGGCGGTGATCTCGCCGAGGGTGCCGTAGTCGCCGGGGGCGGCCCGCCGGATGACGATGTCCATGGCACCGAGTCTGCCGCAGGGGTACGGCGACGGGCCGCCGGATTTCGCTCCGACGGCCCGTGACGCGACGGTTGTCTAGTGACCGGCGCCCGCGGTCGCGGGCGGAAGCTCCACCTCGACCCCCGGGTCTCCGGCGTCCGCCGTGTAGTCGCCCGGCCTGGTCTCGTCGACGCCCTCGGGAGCCTTGACGGCCTTCAGGACGAAGGTGAGGACCACGGTCACGACGACGTTCAGCACGAACGCCGTGAGGCCGATGTAGCCGATCTCGCCGATGCCCGGGATGTCCTTCGCCGAGCCGCCGAAGTGCTTCTGCGTCGGCGAGGCGACGCCGTACGCGGCGACCGTGCCGTACACCATGCCGACCGCCCAGCCGGCGAGCAGCGCCCAGCGGTGGAACCAGCGGGTGAACAGGCCGCCGACCAGGGCCGGGAAGGTCTGCAGGATCCAGATGCCGCCCAACAGCTGGAAGTTGATCGCGACCGTCTTGTCCATGGTGAGGACGAAGACCAGGGCGCCGACCTTCACCAGCAGCGACACGACCTTGGAGACCTGAGCCTCCTGCTTGGGCGTGGCGTCCGGCCTGATGAAGTCCTTGTAGATGTTGCGGGTGAACAGGTTCGCCGCCGCGATGGACATGATCGCCGCCGGGACCAGCGCGCCGATGCCGATGGCGGCGAAGGCCACGCCCGCGAACCAGTCCGGGAACATGTCCTCGAACAGCTGCGGGATCGCCAGCTGTCCGTTGGTGACCTTCACGCCCGCCGCGATCGCCATGAAGCCCAGCAGGGCCAGCAGGCCGAGCATCAGGGAGTACAGCGGCAGGATCGTGGTGTTGCGGCGGATCACCTCACGACTCTTGGAGGACAGGGTCGCGGTGATCGAGTGCGGGTACATGAACAGGGCCAGCGCCGAGCCCAACGCCAGTGTGGCGTACGTCCACTGGCCCGCCTCCGGTGGCGCGAGCGCGCCGCGCGGCTTGCCGGTGGCCGGGTTGACCTGGCTGAACGCCTGCCCCGCCTTGGCGAAGACGTCGTCGAAGCCGCCCAGCTTGATCGGGATGTAGATGATCGCCACCGCGATGACGATGTAGATCAGCGCGTCCTTCACGAACGCGATCAGCGCGGGGGCCCGCAGGCCGGAGGAGTACGTGTAGGCCGCCAGCACGCCGAAGGCGATCAGCAGCGGGAGGTCCTTCACGAACCAGTTGGTGTTCTCGCCGCCGCCGACGCCCATCACGTCCAGCACCGCCTGGATGCCGACGAGTTGGAGGGCGATGTACGGCATCGTCGCGAGGATGCCGGTGAGGGCCACCGCCAGCGACAGCCCCTTCGAGCCGAACCGCCCGCGCACGAAGTCGGAGGTCGTCACGTATCCGTGGCGGTGCGAGACCGACCACAGCCGGGGCAGGAACGTGAAGATCAGCGGGTACACCAGGATCGTGTAGGGCACCGCGAAGAAGCCGGACGCGCCCGCCGCGTAGATCGCCGCCGGCACGGCGACGAAGGTGTACGCCGTGTACAGGTCGCCGCCGAGCAGGAACCACGTGATCCAGGTGCCGAACGACCGTCCGCCCAGGCCCCATTCGTCAAGGGAGTGCTCGTTCTCGGCCCTGCGCCAGCGTGCGGCGAGGAAGCCCATGACCGTGACGGCCAGGAAGAAGAAGATGAAGACGCCGAGCGCGACGCCGTTGACGCCGTCCTTCACTTCACCTCACCGCCTTTCCGGGAGGCGCGGGCGCGCTGGTCGTGCTGCCACAGCTTGTACGCGGTCATGGTGAGCGCGGTGGAGATCAGTACCCAGAGCATCTGGTACCAGTAGAAGAACGGGATCCCGATGAACGCGGGGTCCGTCTTCGCGTACGAGCCCACCCACAGCATCGCCACGAAGGGCGCGACGAGACACAGACCGATGATCACGCGGACCGGTGTCACCACCGGTGGTCTCACTTCTGGTGCTTCGGACATGCCACGGCTCCGTCCCCTCAGCGATCACCTGTGTAATGCGCAGGCAATCTAGGTGACGGTGTCGCGAAAGCGGAAGACCTCGTCCGTATATCGGTATATCGATTCAGCGAACGTCCGGGCCGCCTACTCCACCGGGCGCTTGAGCCTCGCCACGAACTTGTACCGATCGCCCCGGTACACGGACCGCACCCACTCCACCGGCTTGCCCTCGTGGTCGAGCGAGTGCCGGGAGAGCATCAGCATCGGCAGGCCGACGTCGGTGCCGAGCAGGCCCGCCTCGCGCGGGGTGGCGAGGGAGGTCTCGATGGTCTCCTCGGCCTCGGCGAGGTGGACGTCGTAGACCTCGGCGAGCGCGGTGTAGAGGGACGTGTACTTCACCAGTGATCTGCGCAGGGCCGGGAAGCGCTTGGCGGAGAGATGGGTCGTCTCGATCGCCATCGGCTCGCCGTTGGCCATGCGCAGCCGCTCGATGCGCAGCACCCGGCCGCCGGCGGTGATGTCGAGCAGCCCGGCGAGCCGGTCGTCGGCGGTGATGTAGCCGATGTCCAGCAGCTGCGAGGTCGGCTCCAGGCCCTGGGCGCGCATGTCCTCGGTGTAGGAGGTGAGCTGCAGCGCCTGGGAGACCTTGGGCTTGGCGACGAACGTGCCCTTGCCCTGGATCCGCTCCAGCCGGCCCTCCACCACCAGCTCCTGCAGGGCCTGGCGGACGGTCGTGCGGGAGGTGTCGAATTCGGCTGCCAGGGTGCGCTCGGGCGGGACCGGCGTGCCGGGCGCCTGTGTCTCCGTCATGTCGAGCAGGTGCTTCTTCAAGCGGTAGTACTTCGGCACGCGCGCGGTACGGACGGTCGTGCCGGCCTCGTTCTCCGCACTGCTGACGTCGGTGCTCATGCTCTGCCTTCCCGGCTCCGGATGCCGAAAGCGACCGACTGGTATCGGCCACGGCTCACATCGTGGCACGGCTTCGTGTGTCGGAGTCCACCCGCACGCTCCGTGATCTCCCCTATATACCGTTGTCCCCGGTGTTGGTCTAGTCCACAGCCCTCCCCGGCGCGGCTAGATGCCCTGCCACGCGGGCTTGTGGGCATAGGTGTGCCGGAAGTAGTCGGCGAGCTTCAGCTTGGACGCCGCCGCCTCGTCGACGACGACCGTGGCGTGCGGGTGGAGCTGGAGCGCGGAGGCCGGGCAGACCGCCGCGACCGGTCCCTCGACGGTCGCGGCGACCGCGTCCGCCTTGCCCTCGCCGGTCGCCAGCAGCACCAGGTGCCGCGCCTCCAGGATGGTGCCGATGCCCTGGGTGATGACGTGGTGCGGGACCTGCTCGATGTCGCCGTCGAAGAAGCGGGCGTTGTCGACGCGGGTCTGCTCGGTCAGGGTCTTGATCCGGGTGCGCGAGGCGAGCGAGGAGCACGGCTCGTTGAACCCGATGTGCCCGTCGGTCCCGATCCCCAGCAGCTGGAGGTCCACCCCGCCGGCCTCGGCGAGCGCACGGTCGTACGCCTCGCACGCCGTCTGGATGTCCTCGGCCGTGCCGTCCGGGCCGAGGAACGCGTCCATGCCGATGCCGAGCGGCTCCAGCACCTCCCGGCGCAGCACCGACCGGTAGGACTCGGGGTGGTCGGCGGGCAGTCCCACGTACTCGTCGAGCTGCGCTATCCGGGCTCGCGAGGCGTCCACGGCACCGGAGCGCACCTTGGCGGTCAGCGCCTGGTAGATGGGCAGCGGGGTGGAACCGGTGGCCACACCGAGCAGGGCCTCGGGCTTGCGTCGCAGCAGCTGGGCCATGGCCTCGGCGATCAGCTCGCCGCCCGCCGCGGCATCCGGAACGATGACAACTTCCACGCTGGGCCTGCCGTTCTGAAGGGGGCTCTGGGCGTCTATGTGGTTTAGACCAATCTAACAGAATCGGCTTCGCGGGCGCAGGGTCGGGAGAGGGGCCGCTCCTCAGTCGAGGGAGCCTCCCGTCGCGTCCAGCCAGTGTCCGGTGACCCAGCGGCCGTCGTCCGAAACCAGGAAGGCCACCACGTCCGCGATGTCCGCCGGCGTCCCCACGCGCCCCAGCGCCGAATAGGCGGCCGCGCCACGCCATGCCTCGTCGCTCGCGCGCAGCCATGCGGCGTTGACGTCGGTGTCCACGATGCCGGGCGCCACGGAGTTCACCGTGATTCCGCGGGGGCCGAGCACCTTGGACAGGTCCCGGGTGAAGACGTCCAGCGCCGCCTTGGTCATCGAGTAGGCCATGAGCTGGGGCATCGCGGCGGTCCGGGCCAGCCCCGACGATATGTTCACCACCCGCCCGCCGTCCCGCAGCCGTCGCACCCCGAGCCGGGTGAGGACGAAGGGTGCCTTCACGTTCACCGCGAAGAGCCGGTCGTACTCCTCCTCCTCGATCTCCGCGAAGGGCGGGGCGGTGCCGATGCCGGCGTTGTGCACGAGGATGTCGAGCCCGTCCGCGTGCCGGTCGAACTCCTCCCACAGCCGCTCCGCGTCGCCCGGCACTCCGAGCTCCACCCCGATCGCGAACGCCGAGCCGCCGGCCGCCCCGATCGCCGCGACCGTCTCCTTCGCCGCGGCCTCGTCCCTGCCGTAATGCACCGCCACCCGCGCCCCGTCGCGTCCCAGTCGCTCCGCGATCCCGCGCCCGATGCCCCGGCTCGCCCCCGTGACGAGCGCCGTCCTCCCTGTGAGCACGCCCATGACTGCCACCCCTTCGCATTGTCTAGCGGTCGCTACAGAAAAACCGTAACCCGACCCGGCGACATTTTCCTAGGGGGCGCTATAAAATTCACTCCATGGTGCAAGCGCAGGACACGACAGCGCAGGCCGGGACGGCCAGGACACGCGGCCGGCCGCGCTCCTTCGACCGGGCCACCGCCCTGGAGAAGGCGCTCATGGCCTTCTGGGAGCGTGGCTACGAGGCCACCTCGGTCTCCGACCTCACCCGGATCATGGGCATCGGGGCCCCCAGCCTGTACGCGGCCTTCGGGGACAAGCGGACCCTGTTCGAAGAGGTCGTCCGGGTCTACGGCGCCACGCACGGCGCCTTCACCGACCGCGCCCTCGCCGAGGAACCCACCGCCCGCGCGGCCGTCCGGCGGACGCTGCGCGAGGCCGCCGCCGAGTACACCGACCCCGCCCACCCCTACGGCTGCCTGGTGGTGCACGCCGCCACCAACTGCACCAGCCCCGAGGTGGAGGAGCTGCTGCGCGACCAGCGCAACGCCAACATCACCGCCCTCGCCGCGCGCATCCGGGCGGACGTCGCGGCCGGCCTGCTCCCCGCCGGCACCGACGCCGCCGCCCTCGCCCGGCACACCGGCGCGATGATCCAGGGCATGTCCCAGCAGGCCCGCGACGGAGCGAGCCGGGAGGAACTGGAGGCGGTCGCGGAAATTGCCATGTCCATCTGGCCCCACGACTGACCCGGGCGGGCTAGGCTTCGTGGCATCGGGTGCCACTGCTTCGTCGGCGCACGTCCGCGCCAGGGACAAGGCCCGTCAAACCGGGGCCGCGGCCTCGCGGTAAGCACCATGGACATGCCTACGTGGTCTAGTCCACAATCGAAGAGAACGAGAACTGCAGACACAAGCCTCCGCCTTCCCCGCACAGGAGGGCGGACCGAGGAACCGGTGCTCTCTGCCCTGACTGCCCCGGCTCCTCGACCTTCGGCCGACCGGGACCGCACACCCCACGGCCGATGATGCTCCGGGCTGCGGTGCCGGGAGGGTTGAGGGTCCCTTCCAGGCGCCGCGGCCCGCGGGTGTTTTCCGGCCATCCGCGGGCCGCGGGTACCCTCGCACACGTGCCCTCCATGAACGAACTGGTCCGCCAGCACACCGCTCTCGACGACTCCGACCTCGAGTGGCTCCACCTGCTGGTCTCGGAGTGGCAGCTGCTCTCCGACCTCTCCTTCGCCGACCTGGTTCTGTGGGTCCCCACCCGGGACGGCACCCGGTACGTCTCGGTCGCCCAGATGCGGCCCAACACCGGCCCCACCTCTTACCAGGACGACATGGTCGGCCACCTGGTCCCGCGCGGCCGGCGGCCCATGCTGGACGCGGCGCTCGACGAGGGCCGGATCGTGCGCGAGGGCGACCCGGAGTGGCGCGAAGAGGTCCCCGTACGGGTCGAGTCCATTCCCGTGCGGCGCGAGGGCCGCGTCCTCGGCGTGATCGCCCGCAACACCAACCTGCTCACCGTGCGCACCCCGAGCCGCCTGGAGCTGACCTATCTCCAGAGCGCCTCCGACCTCGCGCAGATGATCGCAGCAGGATCGTTCCCCTTTCCCGACCAGCAGGTCGACATGGATGCCTCGCCGCGCGCCGGCGACGGTCTGATCCGGGTGGATGCGGACGGCATCGTGCAGTACGCCTCCCCGAACGCCCTGTCCGCCTACCATCGCCTCGGCCTCGCCGCCGACCTGGTCGGCCAGCACCTCGGGCAGACCACCGCCGAACTCGCCCCCACCCGGGGCCCGGTGGACGAGGCGCTCGCCAAGGTGGCCAGCGGCTGGGCGCCGCGCGAGTTCGAGATCGAGGCCAACGACGGGGTCATCCAGTTCCGGACCATCCCGCTCAAGCCCAAGGGCACCCGCATCGGTTCCCTGGTGCTGTGCCGGGACGTGACCGAACTGCGGCGCCGCGAGCGCGAGTTGATCACCAAGGACGCCACCATCCGGGAGATCCACCACCGGGTGAAGAACAACCTCCAGACGGTCGCCGCCCTGCTCCGCCTCCAGGCCCGCCGCATCGACTCCGAGCGCGGCCGCGAGGCCTTGGAGGAGGCCGTGCGCCGGGTCGGCTCGATCGCCATCGTGCACGAGACGCTTTCGCAGAACCTGGACGAGCGGGTGGAGTTCGACGACATCGCCGACCGGGTGCTGGCGATGGTCGCCGAGATCTCGCCGGGCAAGGTGACCGGTCGGCGCACCGGACGGTTCGGCATACTCGACGCCGAGGTCGCCACCCCGCTGTCGATGGTCCTCACCGAAGTACTGCAGAACGCCCTCGAGCACGGCTTCCGGCAGGGCGACACCGGCACGGTCGAGGTCTCCGCGGTCCGTGGCGGCACCACGAAGGAGGCCCGCCTCCTGGTCACCGTCCAGGACGACGGCATGGGCCTGCCCGAGGGCTTCGACCCGCACCGCTCGGGCAACCTGGGCCTGCAGATCGTACGGACGCTGGTGGAGGGCGAGTTGGGCGGTTCGTTCGACATGGTGCCGGCGCCGGAGCGGGGGACCCGCGTGATCCTGGACATTCCGGTGCGCGCGCAGAAGTGAGCCGCTCCCGCGACTCCCGTCGACGCGAAGAGACCCCGGCACAGCAAAAAGCCTCGGACCGCCATCGGTCCGAGGCTCGTGCTCGTTGCTGCTCTGCTTAAATCGCTAAGCGCATCGGGGGATACTGCGCGCTGCGGCTCGGGGGCGGGAGATGCGTACGCGGTGTACGCGCCGCCAAGCTCAGGCTGTCAGCAGGGGTGGGTATGTCAGGCGGAGGCCTGACGGGCCCGGTTGCGGGCGGCACGGCGCTTCATCGCGCGACGCTCGTCCTCGCTGAGACCACCCCAGACGCCGGAGTCCTGACCGGACTCGAGCGCCCACTGCAGACACTGCTCGATCACCGGGCAGCGACGGCAGACGGCCTTGGCTTCCTCGATCTGCAGCAGCGCAGGACCGGTGTTGCCGATGGGGAAGAAGAGCTCGGGGTCTTCCTCGCGGCAAACGGCGTTGTGACGCCAGTCCATGGCTGCTACCTCTCCTTGGTATTACGTGCAAGTTGCTTGTGAATGTGAACGCTTTCACGAATCCCTCAACAAGTGAAGGGCCGACCGCCGAGTCTTCCCCGGCGTGGTCCTTGGTTGAAGAGGGGTTCCGGTGATCAGTGGAGGCCGGTGTTGCGGGCCGTCCCGATCGCCACGTAGAGACTCGCAAACCTCAGCGGCGGATACAACCCCTTCCGGAAAGTTTTTTTTGATTCCTCGGTGTCGACTGGGTCACAGCCGTACTTCCATGGGGTGGATCCTGGCCTAAACGTTCGAGTGAAAGGACTTTCGCCCGTTCCGCTCACACAATCACACGCAGTGCGCGGCGTACGCCTGTGAACGTCACGCTTGTACGCAGTCCCAGGTGGTCACCGTCCATCTGAAGGGGCAGAGGGACCTTCGAATGCAAGGTGAACTGGTCCAGGTCGTGCAGGGAGACGGCGTGCTTGCCATGGGGTCCGCGCTCGGGGGACGAAGTGAGCAACTGGGTGCCATACCGGGCAACCGAGGCCGTGGACAGACGGCTGAGACCGAGCACGTCGATCCCTGTATCGAACGAGGCCTTAGGCGACGTGTACATGGGGCGATTGCCGAGATACGTCCAAGGGGACGTGTTCGAGACTATGGCCACCACAAGATCGTCGATCGGGTCCTCGCCGGGCCGCTCCAGCGTGATCGCGCCGTGCCGGCGGTTCGGCTCGCCGAGGAACTGCCGGACCACCTGGCGCACGTACAGCGCGTGCGTCGACTTCTTGCCGCGCTCGCGCTGCTGCTCGACCCGGCCGACCACCCCCGCGTCGAAGCCGAGCCCCGCGTTGAAGGTGAACCAGCGGTCCGGGACCGCCTCGTCCTCGGTGCCGGGCGTGCCCGAGGTCAGCCCGAGGCCGACGATCCGCTCGCTGCCCTCGCGCAGTGCGTCCAGCAGGGCACCGGTGGCCTCGACGGGATCGTTCGGCAGGCCCAGGGCGCGGGCGAAGACGTTGGTGGAGCCGCCGGGGACGACGGCGAGGCCGGGCAGCCGCTCCGGCGCGGGGCCGGCGTGCAACAGGCCGTTGACGACCTCGTTGACCGTGCCGTCGCCGCCGAGGGCCACCACCAGGTCGATGTCGTCGCTGTCCGCCGCCTGCCGGCCGAGGTCGCGCGCGTGGCCGCGGTACTCGGTGGTGACCGCCTCCAGCTTCATCTCGCTCGCCAGCGCGTGGATCAGCACGTCACGCCTGCGTGCGCTTGTGGTGGTTGCCGCCGGATTGACCACGAGAAGTGCACGCATGGATGGCAGCGTACCTACTGGGGGGTACCCGGCCCATAGCGAGGTAGGGAACAGGTAAGAGGAAGGGGCGTGAACATGAACACGTGGTGCGGGCGGTGTGCGGCGCCTTTCCCGCGCCCCTTCGGGACGGCCGCACCCACCCCGCTACCCTTCTGGGGTGAGCAGTGAGCAGAACCCCGCCCAGGAACCCCGCCCCCGCCGGCTGACGTACGCCGCCGTGCTGGCCGCGCTGGAAGGGGCCGCGCTGCTGGCCGGCGGCCTGTGGGTGCTCGTCCGCGGGATCACCGGTGCCCCGGACGACCGGCAGCAGGCGGTGACGCTCGGGATCACCCTGGCCGTGCTCGCGCTGCTGCCCCTGCTCGCCGCGCGTGGACTGCTGCTGCGGCGCGGCTGGAGCCGCGGCCCCGCGGTGATCACGCAGATCATGGCGCTTCCGGTGGCCTACAACCTGCTCAAGGCCGACAGCGTCGCCATCCCGGCCGGCATCGCGCTCGCGGTGGTCGCCGTGACCGCGCTGGTGCTCCTCGTCAACGCGGAGACGACCCGGGCCCTCGGCATCAAGGGACCGGGCCGGAGCGAATAGGCTCACTCCTCCACGAGCAGCTTCTCCCGCAGCTGGGCCAGGGTGCGGGCCAGCAGCCGGGAGACGTGCATCTGCGAGATGCCGACCTCCTGCGCGATCTGCGACTGGGTCATGTTCCCGAAGAAGCGCAGCAGCAGGATCCGCTTCTCCCGCGGCGGGAGGTCCTCCAGCAGCGGCTTGAGGGACTCGCGGTACTCCACGCCCTCCAGCGCCTCGTCCTCCGCGCCGAGGGTGTCGGCCACCGCCGGGGACTCGTCGTCGGTGTCGGGGACGTCCAGGGACAGCGTGGAGTAGGCGTTCGCCGACTCCAGGCCCTCCAGGACCTCCTCCTCGGAGATGGCGAGCTTCTCCGCCAGCTCGTGCACCGTCGGGGAGCGGCCGTGCAGCTGGGACAGCTCGGCCGTCGCCGTGGTCAGTGCCAGTCGCAGCTCCTGCAGCCGGCGCGGCACGCGCACCGCCCAGCCCTTGTCGCGGAAGTGCCGCTTGATCTCGCCGACCACGGTGGGGGTGGCGTATGTGGAGAACTCCACACCGCGCTCCGGATCGAACCGGTCGACGGACTTGATGAGTCCGATCGTCGCGACCTGGGTGAGGTCGTCCAGCGGCTCGCCGCGGTTGCGGAATCGGCGGGCCAGGTGCTCCACGAGCGGGAGATGCATACGGACCAGCTGGTTGCGCAGCTCGGCGTACTCCGCGCTGCCCGCGTTCAGCTTGCGCAGCTCGACGAACATCGCCCGCGCGCCGCTGCGGTCCTGAGGGTCGTGCGGTACGGCCTGCACGGCCTCCGTGCCCGGCGCCTCGTCCTCCGCATATCGCTCGTGCTCGCTCATCGTCCCGCCCGTAGCCCTTCCCCGAGCCCTCGCCCCCGTACGGACGGCGGAGGAGGTCCCGCCCTGTCCCTCCGGCGGCGCGGCCTGTGCGGCATCGTCACCACCGGCCGGCGCGGAGTGGTCCTCCGGGTGTGGCCTGGCCTGTTCGGGGATGCCGTCGATGCCGTCCGCCATGCGCCGGGAACCGCCCAGAGGGCTCTCCCCGGGGGTCTCGGCCGTGCTCGCCCAGGGGGCACTCCCGTCCCCGGCGGGCAGCTCCCGTGTGCCGCGCTCTTCGTCCCGCACCGGACCGTCCCCGTTCCTCACGCCGGGCCGGGGCCCGCGCCGCGCTGTTTGTAGAGGCTGATCGACACCGTCTTGTCCTCGTCGACGGCGGACGAGACCTTGCCTGCGAGGGCCGACAGCACGGTCCACGCGAAGGTGTCCCGCGAGGGCGCGTGACCGTCCGTGGTCGGTGCCGAGACCGTGACCTCCAGCGAGTCGTCGACGAGCCGGAAGACACAGCTGAGCACGGAGCCGGGAACGGCCTGCTGGAGCAGGATCGCGCAGGCCTCGTCCACGGCGATGCGCAGGTCCTCGATCTCGTCCAGGGTGAAGTCCAAGCGGGCCGCCAGACCGGCCGTGGCCGTCCGCAGCACCGACAGGTAGGCACCCGCAGCCGGCAGCCGGACTTCCACGAAGTCCTGATTCGCCGTGGGCTCGCCTGCGATCTGGGACACCCTCACCTCCATGGTGGTACAAGCTTTACGGGGCCGAGGGTCGCCCCCCGGGCTAACGCGTACGTGGTTCCGCGGTGACGCTATCGCGCTCCGAACGTTTCTGTCCCCGGGACCCCGACCCCCTGGCGTCACTCACAGTAAAGCTGCGGATACGCTCCGTGTCTAGGGGGTTCGCGCGCCCAAATGGGAAGAGCGCGCGCCGGGTTGACGTACCCAGACGTCAGACGCTCGAACCGTCGTGCGGCCGCTCCGCATGCAGTGTCACACGAGAACCTGCCCGAGCGGGAACACGATCAGACGAGCACGTGGTCCACGAAGCACCACCGCCAGTCCTCGCCGGGCTCGAAGGTCCGCATCACCGGGTGCCCGGTCTGCGCATGATGCTCCGTGGCGTGCCTGCCCGGCGAGGAGTCGCAGCAGCCGACGTGCCCACAGGTGAGACACAGCCGCAGCTGCACCGGGTGGGTGCCGTCGCGCCGGCACTCGGGGCAGGTCTTGTCGAGCGGCTCCGGCTCCGGCTGCGGCAGCGCGTCGGCGTGCGTGCACTGTTTCATGATTGCCAGATTACGACGGGTGTGCGGGTGGCCGCGCGGAAAACAAGGGTGGGCGAGAACCATGGACGTGATGCCGCTGTTGTTGCTGGTGGCGGGCAGCGCGGCGGTCGCCGCGGCGGCCCGGCGCACCCCCGCGCCGGCGCCCCTGCTGCTGGTCGCCGTCGGCCTGGCGGTGTCCTACCTCCCCGGGGTGCCGTCGTACACCCTGGATCCGGAGGTCGTACTGCCGCTGCTGCTGCCCCCGCTGCTGTACACCTCCGCGTCCGACAGTTCCTATCTCGATCTCCGGGCGCAGCTGCGGCCGGTGGCGCTGCTGTCGGTGGGGTACGTGCTCTTCGCGACCGTCGTCGTCGGCTGGGCCGCCTATCTGCTGATCCCCGGGCTGCCGCTGCCCGCCGCGCTGGTGCTGGGCGCGGTGGTGGCACCGCCGGACGCGGTGGCGGCGACCGCGGTCGCGCGCCGGGTCGGCCTGCCCTCCCGGATCACCACGATCCTGCAGGGCGAGTCCCTGCTGAACGACGCCACCGCGATCACCGCCTACAAAGTGGCGCTCGGCGCGGCCGTCGGTGCGGGCGCCACCTGGGCGGGCGGGATCAGCGAGTTCCTGCTCGCCGCGGTCGGCGGCGTGGGCATCGGCCTCGTCCTCATGGCCCCGTTGCACTGGCTGCGCACGCACCTGACCGAGCCGCTGCTGCAGAACACCCTCTCGCTGCTGATCCCGTTCGTCGCCTACGGGGTCGCCGAGCAGGCACACGCCTCCGGGGTCCTCGCGGTCGTGGTCGTGGCCCTCTATCTCGGGCACCGCGCGTGGGAGGTCGACTTCGCCACCCGCCTGCAGGAGGAGGCGGTGTGGAAGATGGTCGCCTTCATCCTGGAGTCCGCGGTGTTCGCCCTGATCGGCCTGCAGCTGCCGGTCGTCCTCAAGCGGCTCGGCGAGTACGAGGGCTCCACCGCGGCCTGGTACGCGGTGGCCGTCTTCCTCGTCGTCGTCGCGACCCGGTTCGTCTGGGTGTATCCGGCGGCCTTCGTGCCCCGGCTGCTGTCCAGCCGCATCAGGGAGCGCGAGGAGAACCCGACGTGGCGGGGCGCCATGGTCACCGCGTGGGCCGGCATGCGCGGGGTGGTCTCCCTGGCCATCGCCTTCGCCATCCCGGCGACCATGAGCGCCGGCCCGCGCAACCTGATCCTCTTCCTGACCTTCACCACGGTCATCGGCACCCTGGTGGTGCAGGGCGTGACACTGCCCCCGCTGATCCGTCTGCTGCGCTTCCCGAGCCGCGACCGGCAGGCCGAGACGCTCGCCGAGGCCAACGCCCAGGCGCAGGCCTCCCGGGCCGCCGAGAGCCGCCTGGACGACCTCCTCTCCGACGAGCGCAACGCCCTGCCGCCGCCGCTCGCCGACCGGCTGCGCCAGGTCCTGGAGCGCCGCCGCAACGCCGTGTGGGAACGCCTCGGCCAGACCAACCCGGTCACCGGCGAGTCCGTGGACGACACCTACCGCCGGCTGTCCCGGGAGATGATCAGCGCCGAACGCGAGGTGTTCGTCAGACTCCGCGACCTGCGCTACATCGACGACGAGATGCTGCGCGCCCTGCTGCGGCGCCTGGACCTGGAGGAGGCGGCGGCCTACCGGGAGACGGCGTAGTCGCCGGTCAGGGCCGACCGGTCCGGTCCGGTCCCTCGAGCCGGGCACATCAGCCAGGGTGGGCGCCGGGCACGGCCGGCCGTCACCCGGTGAAAGGCGCGCCTGTGATCACGGCGGCCACGGCCGTTCCCCGTGCGAAGGCGTCCTCCGCCGCCAGGGTGGCGAGGGCGTACAGCATCTTGGCGACATAGAGACGTTCGACGGGCAGCCCATGACGGTCCTCGAAATCCTGTGCGAACGCCTTGAGTTCCGGTGTCGTACGGGCGTAACCGCCGCAGTGGAAGCGGTCGTCGAGGGACCAGGTGCCGGCGCGGGCACCGAAGGCACGTTCCTGCAGGGCCTGTACGTCGGCCTCCAGGAAGCCGCCCCTGAGCACCGGTACGCCGAGCGCGCGCTGCCCGGGCCCCAGTCCGGCCGCCAGCCCCGCGAGGGTGCCGCCGGTGCCGCAGGCGACCGCCGCCACGTCCACGAGGCCGCGCAGCTCCCCGCCGAGGGCCCGGCAGCCGTGGACCGCCTCGGCGTTGCTGCCGCCCTCGGGGACGACATACGCCTCCTCGGCGCCGGCCGCGCGCAGGATCGCGGCCAGGGTGTCCGGCTCGGCCTTGCGGCGGTACGCCGATCTGTCGACGAAGTGCAGGCGCATGCCGTCGGCCGCGCACCGGGCCAGGGACGGGTTGAGCGGGCGGTCGGCCAGCTCCTCGCCGCGGACCACGCCGGTGGTCGGCAGCCCGAGCAGGCGGCCCGCGGCAGCGGTGGCCCGCAGGTGGTTGGACCAGGCCCCGCCGAACGTGACCAGCGGCCGGCCCGCCGCCGCCTCGATGTTCGGCACCAGCTTGCGCCACTTGTTGCCGATCAGCTCCGGGTGGATCAGATCGTCCCGCTTGAGCAGCAGACGGAGCCCGCGCCGGGCGAAACGGTCGTCCCGCACCTCCTGGAGGGGGGAGGGGAGGCGCGGGAGGAGCTGCTCGGGGCTGGTCACGCCGTCATTGTCGCGCTGCGCCCGGACCGGGTGGAGGCGGGGCCCGGGCGGAGAGGGGGGCCTGCGGAGGAAGGAACGGGCGGAGGCGGGTGGCAGCGCCTCGAAGGCGGACCGCACGACCAGCCCCCACGCACCCGTACCCGGGGGCCGGTCCGCGGCCCCGGCCGCGCTACCCCTTCAGCCGCTCCGCGACCCGCTCCCGCAGCCGGTCCATGCCGAACCCCCTCGGATCCACCTTCCCCGGCTGCCACTCCAGGTGGCCGATGACCGACCTCCCGGACCAGCCGTGCGCCCGGCACACACCGGCGGCGGCCCGTACGATCGCGTCCAACTGGGCCGCCGGCCAGGGGTCCTCGCCGTCGCCCAGGTTCTCGCACTCGAAGCCGTAGAAGTGCCGGTTGCCGTCGGTGTTCGCCTCGTTGTCGGACGGCAGCCCCTGCTCCGCGATCACCGCACGCAGCACCTCGTCGTCCCCGAGCCCCGCGTGGTTGGCGCGGCCGTAGCCGACCAGGTGAACCGAGCCGTCCTTGGTGATCACACCGTGGCACAGCGGGCCGGGCAGCGCCGTGTGACCGTCCCGGCAGAGCTGCACCGTGTGCGCGCTGCCGGAGGTCACCGTGTGATGGATCATCACGCCGTGGACGGGCCCCCACGGGCCCTTGTGATTGCGGTTGTGGTTCCGCCAGTCGCCGACCTCGACGACCGCGAGACCCTCCGCCCGCAGCGCGTCCAGAAATCCGCTCGCGGACATGGGTGGGGCCATGCCGCCTCCTTCGTGTCGTGCCCGTCGGCCGCCGAGAGCGACCGTTTCGTCCTGCTCGCTTTTACCGAAAACGGACGTCCCGGACCATCTCGTTCGCACGCCGTGCGAGCCGATCCGGACAGATCGCGCAGGTCGCAGGCCTGCGGGCACAGGGGCGAGATCCCTCTTCGTGCCCAGTAATCCGATGATCCATTCCCGCTCTTTCGGGTAATGGCGTGACCACGTTGCGTGATGGAAGCCTCGTGGGTGAGACCGGTGCCGGTGCGATACGGCATCGGGCAACATGGGAGGACGTTTCTCTATGTCGGTAGGCGACGAGGTCCGCACGGAACAGGGCAAGCCGCAGCAGTCCCTCGGCACGGCGGCCGCGCGGAATCTGGCCACGACCACCAAGTCCGTTCCGCAGATGCAGGAGATCAGCTCCCGCTGGCTGCTGCGTACGCTTCCCTGGGTGGACGTCCAGGGCGGCACGTACCGGGTCAACAGGCGGCTGACCTACGCCGTCGGCGACGGCCGCATCACCTTCGTGAAGACCGGGAACCAGGTCGAGGTCATCCCGGCCGAGCTCGGCGAGTTGCCGGCCCTGCGCTCGTACGAGGACGACGAGGTGCTGACGGAGCTGGCCCGCCGCTGCCGCCAGCACGACTTCGCGCCCGGCGAGGTGATCGCCGACTTCGGCAACCAGGCCAACCAGGTGTACCTGCTCGCCCACGGCCGGGTCGAGAAGGTCGGTACCGGCCCCTACGGCGACGACGCCGTCCTCGGAGTCCTCGCCGACGGCGCCTACTTCGGTGACCAGGCCCTGCTGGACCCGGACGCCATCTGGGAATACACCGTCCGCGCGGGCACCGCGACCACGGTCCTCATCCTCAGCCGCAACGACTTCGAGCAGGTCGCGGAGCGCTCCGACTCGCTGCGTGCCCACCTCGAGCAGGTGCGCTCGATCCCCGAGCAGCGGACCAACAAGTACGGCGAGAAGGAGGTCGCGCTGGCGGCCGGTCACTCCGGCGAGCCCGACATCCCGCACACCTTCGTCGACTACGAGTCCCGGCCGCGCGAGTACGAACTCAGCATCGCCCAGACCGTGCTGCGCATCCACACGCGCGTGGCCGACCTGTACAACCAGCCGATGAACCAGACCGAGCAGCAGCTCCGGCTCACCGTCGAGGCGTTGAAGGAGCGCCAGGAGCACGAGCTGGTCAACAATCGCGAGTTCGGCCTGCTCCACAACTGCGAGTACGACCAGCGGCTCCAACCGCACGACGGCGTGCCCAGCCCCGACGACATGGACGAGCTGCTCAGCCGCCGCCGCGGCACCAAGCTGTTCCTCGCCCACCCGCGCGCGATCGCCGCGTTCGGACGCGAGCTGAACAAGCGCGGACTGGTCCCGGAGACCGTCGAGATCGCGGGCAACCGCATCCCCACCTGGCGCGGGGTGCCGATCTACCCGTGCAACAAGATCCCGGTCAGCGACGCCCGTACGACCTCGATCATCGCGATGCGTACCGGCGAGTCGGAGCAGGGCGTCATCGGTCTCAGGCAGTCCGGTGTCCCCGACGAGATCGAGCCGAGCCTGTCCGTCCGGTTCATGGGCATCAACGAACAGGCCGTCATCAAGTACCTCGTGACGGCCTACTACTCGGCGGCCGTCCTGGTGCCCGACGCGCTGGGGGTGCTGGAGAACGTCGAGATCGGCCGGTGGAGGTGACGTTTCCGCACGTCGCCGCCGTGTCCCCGCCCGCCGGCAGGGGTAAACCCTCGGAACACGCGTCCGTCCGGGCCGGTGCCGCCGGCGTCCGCGGACACGGCGAGGGGGGAGACATGGCCGAGTTCATGGCGCAGACCGGACAGCGTGCCCCATGCGTACCGCGGCCCGGCACGGTGGGGGAGCGGCGGGAGCGGGGCGGTGACGCGGCCGCGGGCCCGCTCGACGGGCAGGAGGCGGCGGCGCTGCTGGGACGCACCCGCGCCCTGGTCGACCCGGAGCTGCGCGCGGCCGTCGAATCGCTGCCCGGCTCCATGCGCCGGATCGCGCTCTACCACTTCGGCTGGCAGCACGCGGACGGCAGCCCGGCGGGCGGCGCCGCCGGCAAGGCGATAAGGCCCGCGCTCGTCCTCGCCGCGGCCGACGCGCTCGGCGGCCCGGCGGCCCGGGCGGCGGCCGTCCGGGCCGCGGCGGCGGTCGAACTGGTCCACAACTTCACGCTGTTGCACGACGACGTGATGGACCGGGACACCTCCCGCCGGCACCGTCCGACGGCCTGGACCGTGTTCGGCGACGCCGACGCGATCCTCGGCGGGGACGCCCTCCAGGCGCTCGCCCTGCGGCTGCTGGCCGAGGACCCGCACCCGGCCTCCGTCCCGGCCGCGGTACGGCTCGCGGACTGTGTCGTGGAGCTGTGCGCCGGCCAGCACACCGACACCGACCTCGAGGACCGCGCCCCTGACGAGGTCACCCTCGACGAGGTGCTCGCCATGGCCGAGGCGAAGACCGGCGCCCTGCTGGGCTGTGCCTGCGCGCTCGGCGCGCTGTACGCGGGCGCCGGTGCGGAGGAGGTGGACGCGCTGGACGGCTTCGGCCGTCAGGCCGGGCTCGCCTTCCAGCTGATCGACGACGTCATCGGGATATGGGGCGACCCGCGGCACACCGGCAAGCCGGCCGGCGCGGACCTCGCGGCCCGCAAGAAGTCCCTGCCGGTGGTGGCGGCGCTCGGCTCCGGCACCCCGGCGGCGGCCGAACTCGCCGCGCTGTACGGGAAGCCGTACGTCGCCGGGGACGCCGAGGGCATCGCGCGCACGGCGCTGGCCGTGGAGCGGGCGGGCGGCCGGGACTGGGCGCAGGCAGAGGCGGCCGACCGGATGGCCCGCGCCGTACAGGAGCTGAGCCGCGCGGTCCCCGACCCGGAGACGGCGGGGGGTCTGCTGGCCCTCGCCGAGTTCGTGACCCGGCGCAGCAGCTGAGCGCTGCCGCCCGCCGGACAGGCCCCGGAGCCCCGACCCCGTGCGGTTCCTGACCCCGCGCGGCCATCGGGGCTCCGGCCAGGCGGGCCCCGCACATCCCCACAATGTGCGGGGCCCGCCCTCACACGCGCTCCACGGCGCCGGCGTCCACCGACACCGCTCCACACCGCTGACGCACGCGGGTATTTCGGCAACCGGCCGGATCGCCGGGCCGATAGCGTGGGCCCATGCCGAAACTGCCCCGCATCTTCCACATCACCGAGCGCTCCCTGTGGGAGGCGGCCCGCGGGCGTGGCGCCTACGAGGTGTCGACCCGGGGCCGCACCCTCCAGGAGGAGGGCTTCATCCACTTCTCCACCCGGGAGCAGCTCCCGCGCATCGCCGCGTTCCTGTACGGCGACTACGACGGCCCGGACGAACTGGTGGTGCTGGTCGTCGACCCGGCCCTGGTGGGCGTGCCGGTGAAGTACGAGTCGGCGGAACCGGGCGGCGAGGAGTTCCCGCACGTGTACGGGCCGGTGCCGGCCGAGGCCGTGGTCGACGTGGAGCCCTGGGGGTGATGCGGGCGGGGGGCGCGCGTCGGTGGTGGCGGTGGGCGGTGACGGTGTGGGCGGTGGCCGTCGCCGTCGGGGGCGGACTCACCCTGTGGCTGCGGGCCGAGACCCGGCCGGCCGGGCCGTACGTCTGGGAGAACGGGAACGGCTCCGCACCCCCGGCGGACGGGAGGCCGCTGAGTGACGAGGGCACGGACGGGGACCGGCAGGGCTGTCCGCCGGAGCCTCGGACCGGGGCGGCCTCGGCGTCTCCCACCGGTTCGGCCCCGGAGCCCCGCGCCACCCTGCTCGTGTGCGCCTACGCGCGACCGGACCGCTGACCGCCGGCCGGCAGGCCACCCGTCTCCGGATCCCGCCCGATGAGGCAGTGCGTGCCGCCGGCCGGGTCACGCATCACCGCCCAGTGGGCGCCCTGCCGGAGGAGGACTCCCCCCTGCCGCTCGTGCCGGGGCACGGACCGCGGCGATGTCCGCGCAGCCCGGATCCAGGCGGGCGGCGACGGGACGCTCGTCGTCGAGCCGCTGGAGCAGGATCCGGACGGGCAGGCCCGCCGATGGCGCGAGCGTGACGAAGTCCGGCCGGGAGCCGGTGCGTTCCTGCCGGCCGGTGAGCCGGGCCCGGAAGGCCGACTCGGTGGCGTACACGGACGGCGGGATGTCGAGACACACCCGGTCCAGCCCACTGCCCGCCACGACGGCGGCCGCACCGACTCCCCGTGCCGCGGCACGGCGCAGAACAACTGCCCGGCCGGTGAGCGCCGCACGGCCCACGCGCCGTGGTCCGCCACGACGTCGGCGCCGAGGCCACGGGGCCGTGCCGACCAGCTCCCGGACGTCCTCGGCGCAGAGGTCGAGGTGGCACCGCCGTCCCCGTCGGCGACGCCCTGGAGCTTCCCGCAGGCGTCCGTGCCCTCGGGCAGCAGGGTCGCGAACTCGCCCGGCTCGCCGCGCGGTTCGGAGAGCCGGGCGCCGGTGACGGCCGTCCGGAAGGCGCGTGCCCCGGGCAGGCGGGGGGTGGGGCGGTCGACGAGGCGTAGGTCCAGCGGATGATCACGAAGGGGAGTGCAGGTGCCGGTCCGCCGGCCCGCGGGAGTGGTTCATCCCGCCGGCCGCTGCAGGAAGCGGAGCTGGTTGCCCGCCGGGTCCCGGAAGGCGCAGTCGCGCACCCCGTACGGCTGGTCCGTCGGCTCCTGCAGCACATCGGCTCCGGACTCCCGCACCCGCTCGTACAGCGCGTCGCAGTCCTCGGTGGTGAAGATCACCCCGCGCAGCATGCCCTTGGCGAGCAGCTCGGCGAGCGCCTGCCGGTCGGCGGGGGAGGCGTCCGGGTTGGCGCCCGGCGGCTCCAGCACGATCTCGACGTCCGGCTGGAGCGGCGAGCCCAGGGTCACCCAGCGCATGTTCTCGAAGCCGACGTCGTTACGGACCTCCAGGCCGAGCACGTCACAGTAGAAGGCGAGGGCCTTGTCGTGGTCGTCCACGGCGATGAAGCACTGCTTGAGTTTCACGTCCATGACGTCACGCTAGGCCTCTTCGGGCCGCCATGCGCGGGAGTCGGGACGCGGGGGACCCGGTGCGGGCTCAGTAGGGCCGTCGGCGCGGGCGGGTGAAGGTACGGGCCACGCAGGACGGGATCACCGCGCTCTCCTGGTGGTCGCGGGCCCGGTAGGCGCTCGGTGTCTCGCCGACCAGCTCGGTGAACCGGGAGCTGAAGGAGCCCAGCGAGGTACAGCCGACGGCGAGGCACACGTCGGTCACGCTGAGGTCGCCCCGGCGCAGCAGCGCCTTGGCCCGCTCGATCCGCCGGGTCATCAGGTAGCTGTACGGCGTCTCCCCGAAGGCCTTGCGGAAGCTGCGCTGGAAGTGACCGGGGGACATCAGGGCGTCGCGGGCCAGTGCGGCCATGTCGAGCGGCTCGGCGTACTCGCGGTCCATACGGTCGCGCACCCGGCGCAGTCGTCTGAGGTCCTCCAGGGTCATGCCCTTCAGCTTGGCACAGACGGCTGTCCGCGAGGACCGGCCGAGGTTGAACGCCCCGTCGTAAGGTCGCCCGCTGAACGATCGCGCGGACAGAACGAGTTCGCACAGAACCTCACACCAGACTTCCCCGATTTCGACGGAGCGTTTGCTTCCAGTTGTCCTGGTATTGGCCTGCCCTTGCTTGCCTTGAGGGATGGACCACATCACGTTCCTCGTGGCGGTCGTCATCGTCACGGCACTGGCGTTCGACTTCACGAACGGCTTCCACGACACCGCGAACGCGATGGCCACCTCCATCGCCACCGGCGCGCTGAAGCCGAGAACCGCCGTCCTGGTCAGCGGCGTCCTCAATATCGCCGGCGCGTTCCTCTCCACCGAGGTGGCCAGGACGATCTCCGGCGGCATCGTGGACGAGACCCTCGTCAGCCCCGGAATGATCTTCGCCGGGCTGGTCGGGGCGATCCTGTGGAACCTGGTGACCTGGCTGGCGGGGCTTCCCTCCAGCTCCTCCCACGCCCTGTTCGGCGGTCTGATCGGTGCGGTCCGGGTCGGTGCGGGCGCGGGCGGCGTGCACTTCGACAAGGTGGTCGAGAAGGTGCTGATCCCGGCCGTGGCCTCCCCGGTGGTGGCCGGTGCGGCCGCCCTGGCCGCCACCTACCTCGCCTACAAGCTCTCCGCCCGGGCCCGTCAGGAGTCGGTGACGAAGGGATTCCGCCTCGGCCAGATCGCCTCCGCCTCCCTGGTCTCCCTCGCGCACGGCACGAACGACGCGCAGAAGACCATGGGCGTGATCACGCTGACCCTGATCACGGCGGGTGCGCTCGGCCCTGACGCGGGCCCGCCGGTCTGGGTCGTCGGCACGGCCGGTCTCGCCATCGGCCTGGGCACCTACCTGGGCGGCTGGCGGATCATCCGCACCATGGGCAAGGGGCTGGCGGAGATCCGGTCACCGCAGGGGTTCGCCGCCGAGACGGCCTCCACGACCGTGATCCTCACCTCCGCCCACCTGGGCTTCGCCCTGTCCACCACCCAGGTCGCCTCCGGCAGCATCCTCGGCGCGGGCCTCGGCCGGCGGCTCGCGGAGGTCCGCTGGGGCGTGGCCGGCCGGATGGTCCTGGCCTGGCTGATCACCCTGCCCGCCGCCGCCCTGGCCGGCGGCCTCGCCGCGAGCGTGGTCAAGCACGGCGGGAACGTCGGCACGGTCGTCATCGCCCTGGTGGCCCTGGCCCTCGCCGCGGCCGTCTTCGCCGCGGCCCGCCGCAACCCGGTGGGTGCCGACAACGTCAACGACCATCACGAGGTCACCCTCCGCACCCCGGCCCCGACCCACGTCGGTACGGCCGCCTGAACTCCGGGAGCCCTTCATGCACGTGGACTGGTCCGCCCTCGGCCGGGTTGCCGCCGTCAGCCTCGGTGTCACCGTCGCCGTGGTCGTCGTCTTCACCCTCGGCGTCCTGGGCCTCGCCCGTCCGGGCCCCACCCGCTCGGACACGTCCGCCCTGGGCCGGACCCAGGCGGCGCTGTGCTTCCTGGCCTGCGCGGCGGTGGTGGCGTACGGGATCTTCCTGATCGTGCCGCAGTTCCACTGACAGGCCGCCGGTACAGGCAAGGGGCCCGACCGGAGAACCGGTCGGGCCCCTTTCAGGGGAGGAGAGGGCCTCAGGCCTTCTTGGTCTCCCAGAAGATCTTGTCGATCTGGGCGATGTAGTCCAGCGCCTTCTGGCCCGTCGCCGGGTCGGTGGACGCCTTGGCGGCCGAGAGGGCCTTCAGGGTGTCGTTGACCAGCTGGTGCAGCTCCGGGTACTTCTCGAAGTGCGGGGGCTTGAAGTAGTCGCTCCAGAGGACGGAGACGTGGTGCTTCGCGAGCTCCGCGCGCTGCTCCTTGATGACAGTGGCGCGCGCCTGGAAGTGGGGGTCGTCGTTGGCGGCCATCTTCTCCTGGACGGCCTTCACCGACTCCGCCTCGATGCGGGCCTGGGCCGGGTCGTACACGCCGCAGGGCAGGTCGCAGTGGGCGCTGACCTTGACCTTGGGGGCAAACAGGCGGGAAAGCATGGAGCATTCCTTCCTCGTGATCGTCTTCTCAGGTGCGACATTACTCCCTGAGGGACCGGTTTTCGTGAGTGCCCCCTAGGGCTTAGGACAAAAGTCCAGGGTGAGACTGAGACTGGTGGAGGAACGGACCGGGGAGGTGCCGGGGATGCCGGAGCTGTCGCAGGAGACCGAGCGGGGGAGGGCCGCTGCGCCGTTCGGGCTGGCCGAGGTGACGGGGCCGTCCATGGTGCCCACCCTCCGGCACGGGGACCAGCTGGTGGTGCGCTACGGGGGCGTGGTCCGGGCCGGTGACGTCGTGGTCCTGCGTCATCCGTTCCAGCAGGACCTGCTGGTCGTCAAGCGGGCGGTGGAGCGGCGTGACGGCGGCTGGTGGGTGCTCGGGGACAACCCCTACGCGGGCGGGGACAGCACCGACTACGGGGTCGTACCGGAGGAGTTGATCCTGGGCCGGGCCTGGTTCCGGTACCGGCCGTTGCGGGCCGGTCAGCGCTCGCCGCTGGCGCTGGTGCGCTGGGCGTTCTCGGCCGCCAGGCCGCTGCTGCCGGACCGGTCGGCCTCCAGGCGCTTGCGGGCCCGGTAGGCGGCCACGTTGGCGCGGGTGGCGCAGCGGTCGGAGCAGTAGCGCCGGGAGCGGTTGGTGGAGGTGTCCAGGTAGGCGTTGCGGCAGGGGGTCGCCTCGCAGACGCCGAGGCGGTCCACGCCGTACTCGGTCAGGTGGAAGGCGAGACCCATCGCCGCGATCGCCGCGTACCCGGCGGTGGCGTTGGACGGGTGATCGGCCAGGTGCATGTGCCACAGCGGGCGGCCGTCCTCGTCCCGGAAGTCGTGCCCGGAGATCTGCGGGCTCACCGGGAACTCCAGCAGCAGCGAGTTCAGCAGGTCCACGGCGAGCGTCTCGTCGCCCTGGTCGGCGGCCTCGAAGACCGAGCGCAGCCTTGACCGTACCGACCGGAAGCGGGTGACGTCGGCGTCGGTGGCACGGCGGGCCGCCGACGCGTTGCCGCCGAAGAGGTCGCGGACGGCCTCGACCGAGGTCAGGGAGTCCTTGCCCCGGGCCGGCTCCTCGCTGTTGACGAGACGGACGGCGTAATCCGAGTAATAGGCCAGTTCCACTTGTTGTCCTTACGAGGGCGCTTTATGGTCGAGTCTGCGGTCGGGGTAACAGCCGGTCGTGCATCCAGGGTATTACGCGCTCCGGAGGGAGAGAGGGTTCCATGGCCACGAGCACCGGAACCGACTGGGCGGCCTGGCAGCGGAGCTGGGACCGCCAACAGGAGTGGTACATGCCGGACCGCGAGGATCGCTTCAGAATCATGCTCGACCTGGTCGAGGCGCTCGTCGGTACCGCTCCACGCGTGCTCGACCTCGCGTGCGGCACCGGCAGCATCACCGCCCGGCTGCTCACCCGGTTCCCCGAGGCCACCAGCACCGGCGTCGACCTCGACCCGGCCCTGCTCGCCATCGCACGCGGCACCTTCGAGGGCGACGGCCGGGTCTCGTTCGTCGCCGCCGACCTCAAGGACCCCGAGTGGCCGGCGAGACTGCCGTACGACTCCTACGACGCCGTCCTGACCGCCACGGCCCTGCACTGGCTGCACAGCGAACCCCTCGCGGCCCTCTACGGTCAGGTCGCGGGGCTGGTCCGCGACGGCGGTGTCTTCATGAACGCGGATCACATGATCGACGAGACCACGCCGCGGATCAACGCGGCGGAGCGGAGTCAGCGGCACGTGCGCATGGATCAGGCCAAGAAGGAGGGCGCCCTGGACTGGGCCGAGTGGTGGCAGCTGGCGGCGCAGGACCCGGTCCTCGCCGAGCCCACCGCGCGCCGCTTCGAGATCTACGGCGAGCATGCCGACGGGGACACGCCGCCGCCGGCCTGGCACGCGCGCACTCTGCTGGCGCAGGGCTTCGACGAGGCCAGGCCGGTGTGGTGCTCGCCGTCGGACACGCTGCTCCTCGCCCTGAAGTAGGCCGCCGTACGACGAAAGGGGCGGTACGAGTACTCGTACCGCCCCTGTTCCGTCACCGCCCGCCGACCCGGCGGGGCGTCACAGCACCTTGGACGCGGAGCGTCACAGCACCTTGGACAGGAACGACTGCGTCCGCTCGTGCTGGGGGTTCGTCAGGACCTCCCGCGGATGGCCCGACTCGACCACCACGCCCTCGTCCATGAAGACCAGGCTGTCGCCCACCTCGCGGGCGAAGCCCATCTCGTGGGTGACGACGACCATGGTCATGCCCGACTCGGCGAGGTCCCGCATGACGTCCAGGACGTCACCGACCAGCTCCGGGTCCAGTGCCGAGGTCGGCTCGTCGAACAGCATCAGCTTCGGGTCCATCGCGAGCGCCCGGGCGATCGCCACGCGCTGCTGCTGGCCGCCGGAGAGCTGCGAGGGATAGTGCCCGGCCCGGTCGGCCAGGCCCACGCGCTCCAGCAGCTGCATCGCCCGCTCCCGGGCCTGAGTCCTGGGCACGCCCTTCACCTGGACCGGCGCCTCCATGACGTTCTCGACGGCCGTCATGTGCGGGAACAGGTTGAAGCGCTGGAAGACCATGCCGATGTCCCGGCGCTTCAGGGCGACCTCGCGGTCGCGCAGCTCGTACAGCTTGTCGCCCTGCTGGCGGTAACCGACCAGCTCGCCGTCGACGTACAGCCGGCCCGCGTTGATCTTCTCCAGGTGGTTGATGCACCGCAGGAAGGTCGACTTGCCGGAACCGGAGGGGCCGATGAGGCAGAAGACCTCGCCCGGCTTCACCTCCAGGTCGATGCCCTTGAGCACTTCGACCTGGCCGAAGGACTTGTGCACGCCCTCGGCCTTCACCATGGCGTTCATCGCACGCTCCTGTTGCCGCCGAGGTTGAGCAGATTGGCCCTGACCTTCTGCCACGGGGTGGGCGGCAGGCTGCGGGACGAGCCGCGGGCGAAGCGGCGTTCCAGGTAGTACTGGAAGACGCTGAACACACTGGTCATCACCAGGTACCAGATGGAGGCGACGAACAGCATCTCCATCACGGCGTACGACGTGGAGCCGATCGTCGAGGTGGCGCGCAGCAGCTCGGGGTACGTGACCGCGTAGACCAGCGACGACGTCTTCAGCATGTTGATGAACTCGTTGCCGGTCGGCGGCACGATCACCCGCATGGCCTGGGGGATGACGATCCGGCGCAGCGTCTTGGCGTGGCTCATGCCGAGCGCGTGCGCGGCCTCGGTCTGGCCGTCGTCGACGGCCAGCAGTCCGGCACGGCAGATCTCGGCCATGTACGCGGCCTCGTTGAGGCCCAGGCCCAGCAGGGCGCACATGAACGGCGTCATCACGTCCGTCATCTCGTCCTTGTAGATCGGACCGAGGTTCAGGACGGGGAAGATGAGCGCCAGGTTGAACCAGAGCAGCAGCTGGACGTAGACCGGCGTGCCGCGGAAGAACCAGATGTAGACCCAGGCCACCCAGCTCGTCACCGGGTTCTTCGACAGCCGCATCACGGCCAGCACGATGCCGAGGACCACGCCCAGGATCATCGCGAGCACGCTGATCAGCAAGGTCCGGCCGGCGCCCGCGAGCACCGTGGAGTCGAACAGCTTGTCGCCGACCGCGTGCCACTGGATCTTGTCGGCCGTGGCGAAGGCGTTGATCAGCAGCGCGACCAGGGCCAGGACCACGACCGCGCTGACGTAGCGGCCCCAGTGGCGGACCGGAATCGCCTTGATCGTCTCCGGGGGCGCCGGGTGGCCGCCGGGCTCCTTGGAGACGGTGGCCGACGGCGTCGCGTCGGCCGGCGTCTTGTCGAGATTGTCAGTCACCGTGACTGCCTTTCAGCGTTCTCGGCAGTCACTTGCCGCCGTTGACGGCGGCCTTGTCGATGGCGCCGCTCTGAGCGCCCCACTTCTCGAGGATCTTCTTGTACGTGCCGTCCTCGATGATCGCGCCGACGGCGGCCTGCAGGGCGCTGGTGAGCTGCTTGTTGTCCTTGTTCACGGCGATGCCGAAGGGGCCGGCGTCGACCTGCTCGCCGACGACCTCGAAGGCCTTGCCCCCGTCGGCCTTGCGGGCCAGGTCGACCGCGACCGGGTAGTCGTTGACGCCGGCCACCGCGCCGCCCGACTTCACGCGGGTCTGGGCCTCGGTGTCGTTGTCGAACGACTCGATCGTGATCTTCTTCTTGCCGCCGTCCGTACAGGCCTTGGACTGCTTCTGCAGCAGCTGCTCGTACGTGGTGCCGTGCTGCACGGCCGCGGTCCGGCCGCAGAGGTCCGCGATCGAGCCGATCTTCTTCGGGTTGCCCTTCTGCACGTACACCGCGGTGCCGGCCGTGAAGTAGTCGACGAAGTCGACACCCGGTCCGAGCTTCTTGCCCTTGTCGTCCAGGCCCTGCTGGCGCGCCTTGGTGTCCGTTATGGAGGAGATCGCCACGTCGTAGCGACCGGAGTTCAGCGAGGTGATCAGGCCGTCGAAGGAGCCGGAGGTGAACTTGAACGTCACGCCCAGCTTCTTGCCCAGCGCTGCGGCGATGTCGGGGTCCACGCCGACGATGTCGCCGCCCTCCTGGTACTCCATCGGCGCGTATTCGGCGTTGGTGCCGACCTGGATGACGCCCTTGTCCTGGATCGCCTTCGGCAGCTTCGAGAACAGGGGAGCAGTGGCGGCCTTGCCGGACGCGGAGGAGTCGCCCTTGCCGCTGTTGGTCTGGTCACCGCAGCCGGTGAGCAGCAGGGCGCCTGCGACCGCTATCGCACCGGCCGCGGCCAGACGGGAGCGCGCGGCGGTCGTACGACGGGTGGAGCTTGCGGTCATCGTGGTTCCTCCGGCGGATGGGAAGAGGGCCGATGGGTCGACTCAGACACACACCTTCGGGTGTCGCGACCTCGTGGGTTTACCGCATCTTGCCATTCGGACTACGCCGTTCAGGTGGGTCGCTGTGTCAAAATCGGATAACGGGTGACCCCCGAACCCCGTCAGCGCGGTGCATCTGCGGCAGTTGGCCCCGCACCATCTGCGGGAATCCCCTCCTGGAGCCGGAAAATCTTCGCCCCGTCTCAGGATGTGGTCGAACGGAGCCGTGGCCTTTCCCACCACGCAAGACCCTTGCCGACGCACGTTGCCGTCCTGTCAGACGCATGTCATGCGCCCGTGGCATTCCGGTCCCGTGATGTGACCTTGCACCTATTGGACTCGTCGCGGGCACCGTCCGTCCGGTAAGAAGGTTCTTTACACCCCTCATCCGGGGCTCAGGGCGCGTGTGCGGCGCGCCCGTCGCGTATGACCCGTACGTATCCGCAATCGGGCCGTGCGCGGTGCCCGCCCACCCCTCACCAGGAGTGGTCGACCCTCAAACCATGCATACCTAAGGGGTAAAACAAAGTGGCAGCGGAGATCGTCAATCCTCGCAGCGACAGCAATACGGACCAGGACGGCGGGGCGGAGCCCCTCGATTCCTTCGATCCGGCGTTCGCGCTGCACCGCGGCGGCAAGATGGCCGTGCAGGCCACCGTGCCGGTCCGCGACAAGGACGACCTTTCCCTCGCGTACACGCCCGGCGTCGCGCGCGTGTGCACCGCGATCGCGGAGCAGCCGGAGCTGGTCAACGACTACACGTGGAAGTCCTCGGTGGTCGCCGTCGTGACCGACGGTACGGCCGTGCTCGGACTCGGGGACATCGGTCCCCAGGCCTCCCTCCCCGTGATGGAGGGCAAAGCGATCCTGTTCAAGCAGTTCGGCGGGGTCGACGCGGTTCCGATCGCGCTCGACTGCACCGGCGTGGACGAGATCGTCGAGACCGTCGTCCGGCTGGCCCCGTCCTTCGGCGGAGTGAACCTGGAGGACATCTCGGCGCCCCGGTGCTTCGAGATCGAGCGCCGGCTGCAGGAGGCCCTCGACATTCCGGTCTTCCACGACGACCAGCACGGCACGGCCGTCGTGACGCTCGCGGCGCTCCGGAACGCGGCCCGCCTCAGCGGGCGTGAGATCGGGCAGCTGCGGGCCGTCATCTCGGGCGCCGGCGCGGCCGGTGTCGCCATCGCCAAGATGCTGATCGAGGCCGGCATCGGGGACGTGGCCGTGGCGGACCGCAAGGGCGTCGTCTCGGCCGGGCGGGAGGACCTGACGCCGGTCAAGCGCGAGCTGGCCGGGTTCACCAACAAGGCCGGCATCACCGGCTCGCTGGAGGACGCCCTCGCGGGCGCCGACGTCTTCATCGGCGTCTCCGGCGGTACGGTGTCGGAGGAGGCCGTGGCCTCCATGGCCGAGGGCGCCTTCGTGTTCGCCATGGCCAACCCGAACCCCGAGGTGCACCCGGACGTCGCCCACAAGTACGCGGCGGTCGTCGCGACCGGGCGGTCGGACTTCCCGAACCAGATCAACAACGTGCTGGCCTTCCCGGGCATCTTCGCGGGCGCGCTGCAGGTGCGGGCGACCCGGATCACCGAGGGCATGAAGATCGCCGCCGCCGAGGCGCTGGCCGCGGTGGTCGGTGACGACCTCGCCGCCGACTACGTGATTCCTTCGCCGTTCGACGAGCGGGTCGCTCCCGCCGTCACGGCCGCGGTGGCCGCGGCTGCTCGCGCCGAGGGTGTCGCGCGTCGCTGACGTCGCGCGGAAGGGGCCCCGTCCGTCCGGGCGGGGCCCTTTTCCTTTGCCGCTCCTTTCGCCTGCCGGGCTGCGCTGGACGGGTGCCCCTGCGCAAGAGGGCATGTGTCACAGACCCGCGCCGTTCCGTCGGCTGATCAGTGCACCTATCGTCGGCTGCATGTTCGCTGCCTACGCCGCCCGCATCGACCGTGACCAGCCGCTCAGCGGCCTCGAGTTGGGGGAGCGTCCGGCTCCCGAGGCCCGCCCCGGCTGGAGCACCGTCACCGTGCGCGCCGCCTCCCTCAACCATCACGACCTCTGGTCCCTGCGGGGCGTCGGCCTCCCGGAGGACCGGCTGCCGATGATCCTCGGCTGCGACGCCGCCGGGATCGACGAGGACGGCAACGAGGTCGTCCTGCACTCCGTCATCGGCCAGACCGGCCACGGTGTCGGACCGGACGAGCCGCGCTCCATCCTCACCGAGCGCTACCAGGGCACCTTCGCCGAGCAGGTCGCCGTGCCGACCTGGAACATCCTGCCCAAGCCCAAGGAGCTGTCCTTCGCCGAGGCCGCCTGCCTGCCCACGGCATGGCTGACGGCGTACCGGATGCTCTTCACCAACGCCGGGGTACGACCCGGGGACTCGGTCCTCGTGCAGGGCGCGGGCGGCGGGGTCGCCACGGCCGCGATCGTGCTCGGCAAGGCGGCAGGGCTCCGTGTCTTCGCCACCAGCCGGGACGAGGCCAAGCGCAAGCGGGCGCTGGAGCTGGGTGCCGTCGAGGCGGTGGAGCCGGGGGCCCGGCTGCCGCAGCGGGTGGACGCCGTGATCGAGACCGTCGGTGCCGCCACCTGGTCCCACTCGGTGAAGTCGCTGCGGCCCGGCGGGACCGTCGTCATCTCCGGCGCCACCAGCGGGGACCGGCCCTCGCACGCCGAGCTGACCCGGATCTTCTTCCTGGAGCTGAAGGTCGTCGGCTCGACCATGGGCACCAAGGACGAGCTGGAGGACCTGCTGTCCTTCTGCGCCGCGACCGGCGTACGGCCCGTCATCGACGAGGAGCTGCCGCTGGACCGGGCCCGCGAGGGCTTCGAACGGCTCGCGTCGGGCGAGCAGTTCGGGAAGATCGTGCTGACCAACTCCTGAGGTGATGTCAGGAATGGACCGCTGAGGGCGGGTCCGGTGACCGGACCCGCCTTTTTCCTGTCCGTGATGTCAATGAAGGTTGACACAAGAGAGTATGTCAACCTATGTTGACACCATGACGGAGGCAACCGATCTCGCCGAGCGTGCCGGCGATCGCGACCCGCGGGTGGGACTGCGGGCCGTCGCCGCACTGCGCAGGCTGCTGGAGCAGCTGGAGGCGGTACAGGTGCGCAGTGCGCGCAATCAGGGCTGGTCGTGGCAGGAGATCGCGGCGGAGCTCGGTGTCAGCAGGCAGGCCGTGCACAAGAAGTACGGGAGGCGTTGATGTTCGAGCGGTTCACGAAGGATGCCCGGGCCGTGGTCGAGGGGGCGTTCGCGCAGGCGGAAGGCGCGGGGGCGCAGGCCGTCGACGCCGAGCATCTGCTGCTCGCCCTCCTCGACCGCGAGGGCAGCCGCGCGTCCTTCGCGCTGGCGGCCCTGGGGCTCGGGGAGCGCCGGCAGGCGGTACGGCAGGCCCTGGGCGAGGCGCGCCGGCGTGCGGGGCTCACCCGGGCCGACGCGGACGCGCTGGCGGGGCTGGGGATCGACGTGTCCGAGATCGTGGCCCGGGTGGAGGAGGTGCACGGCGTCGGAGCGATGTCCGGCGACCGGAGCGACGGGCGGTGGTGGTCGGGGCGCCGGCCGCGCTTCAGCCGGGGTGCGAAGGACGTACTGGAGAGGTCCCTGCGCATCGCCCTGGCCCACCGCGACCGGCACATCGGCGACGAGCACCTGTTGCTGGCACTCACCGTCCTGCCCGGGGCCCCGGCCGAGACACTGGCCGACCACGGTGTGACACACGAGTCGCTGATCCGGGTGCTGTACGGCGGCGGCGAGGCGAAGGCGGGCTGAGGGCCGGCGCCTGCCCGCCGGCCTGTCGCCGTCCCGGCGTACGACGTCCTGGCGCCTTCCGCCCGGCCTTTCCGCCCGGCCTTTCCGCCCGGCCTTTCCGCCCGGCCTTTCCGCCCTGCCGCCTTCCGGCCTACCCCTGGTGCGTACGGAGCAGTGCGCCGATGCGGGCCGCCGCGGTCGACAGGTGGTGGCGGGCCTCCCGGAGCTGGTCCGGGGTGACTCCGCGGTCGCGGGCCGCGTCGCGGATGTCGTCGCGGAAGCGGTCCAGGAGGCGGTCCAGGTCGCGGGCCGGGTCGCCGGTGGGCTCCTCGTGGGACCAGGAGGGTTCGTACGCGGCCGGGAAGTCCTCCGGGGTGGAGGAGTACTGCGGTGCCGTCGGCTCCGCCGCGGGAGTGCGGCCGAAGGCCCAGTCCTTGCCGAACTCGCCGAACTCCTTGGCCATCTCGGTCAGACCCTCGCGGACGCCGGTCGGCCAGTCGCCGCGGGTGAAGTGGTCCTGGACGCGGTCCTGGACCCGCCGGGCGATGCGCTGCATCTCCTCCTGCGCCTGGGCCCGCGCCCGTGCCTGCGCCTCCTGGGCCTGCCGCCGGGCCCGCTGGGCCTCCTCGCGGGCCCGGCGGCTCTCGTCCTTGGCCCGCCGCGCCTGCTCCTTCCACTCCTGCTTGACCCGGCGCATCTCCTCCTTGGCGGCCTGCCAGGCCTCCTTGTCGCTCAGATCGCCGTACTCCCCAGCGCCCGGCGCACCCCGGCCGGTCTTCGCGCCCCGGCGGGCCTCGGAGGCGGCCGCACGCATCTCACGGCGCAGATCGCCGGCCGCGCCGCGCACGTCGGCCCTGATCTCGGCGGCCAGTTCCGCGACCGACTCCCGGATCTCCAGCTCCAGGTCGGCCAGCTCGCCGCTGCGGTCGGCCAGTTCGGCCCGGCCGGCCTCCGTGATGGCGTACACCTTGCGCCCGCCCTCGGTGGTGTGCGTCACCAGGCCCTCGGCCTCCAGCTTGGCCAGGCGGGGGTAGACCGTGCCCGCCGAGGGCGCGTACAGCCCCTGGAAGCGCTCCTCGAGGAGTCTGATCACCTCGTAGCCGTGACGCGGGGCCTCGTCGAGCAGCTTGAGCAGGTACAGGCGGAGGCGGCCGTGGGCGAAGACGGGAGGCATGTCAGAGCACCTTCTTGTCGGTCGTGCCGTCGGCCGGGGCGCTGGTGGCGTCGGAGCCCTTGCCGGAGACGGAATTGTCCCCCGAGGTGGTCTCCTGTCCGGTCGCCGGGTGCTCCTCGTCCTCCCGGGGCGGGCGGCGCAGCAGGGCGATCGAACCGGAGACCGTGGTGGCCCGGAGTCTGCCGGTGCCCGCGCCCAGACGGCCGGTGATCTTGTGGGCGCCCCACTGGCCGTGCACGCGCAGTCCGTCGAAGGCGTTGGAGATCGTGCCGCTCGCCGTGTTCGCCTCCACCTCGGCGTCCCCCGGGTGCGGCAGGCGGATGGCGATCTCGCCGGAGACGCTGGTGAGGCCGACCTCCGTGGGACCGTCCGGGTCCAGGTCGACGATCATGGAGCCGCTGACGGAGTCGGCGCGGACGGAGGGGCCGGAGCCGTCGACCACGGTCAGGTCGCCCGAGACCGAGTTGAACCGCAGGTCGCCCGTGACCGCCTGGGCCTCCACGTTTCCGGAGACTGTGTCCGCGCGGACCGGGCCCGAGATGCCGACCAGGGTGGTGTCGCCGGTCACTCCCTTGACCACGGCGGGGCCGCGGATGCCGGAGACGACCGCGGTGGCGCCGACCACGCCCACCTCCACGCGGGTGTCGGCGGGGACGGCCAGGGAGACGACGGCGCTGCGGCGCCAGCCCTTGCGGTCGAGCCACTTGAGGAAGCCCTTCCAGGGAAGGTCCTCGTAGGCGACGGTGAGGGTGCCGGACTCGTGGGTGATCACGAGGGGTGGACCCTCGATGTCGGAGATCTCCAGGCGGGGAGTGGGGTCGTCCGTACCCACCACGTTGACGGTGCCGTTGACGATGCGGACATGGAGGTCGTGCACGGGGGTGTCGAAGGTGAGCCTGCGGGGCTCGGTGACGGACCACTCGGACATCGGGGGCCTCCTCGGTGCGGGCGCGGCGGACACGCCATATCGCGTCCTGTCACAACACGATATATCGTGGCCGGGGTAAGTCAAGGTCCCTTGAGGGTGAAGGGCCGTTCTCGTCGACCTGTGCCGGCCCACCGTGCCGGTGCCTGGTGCCTGGTGCCTGGTGCCTGGGCTCTGGTGCCGGTGTCTGGAGCCGGTGCCGCGCGGGCAGGACGGAGCGCCCCGGTGCCGTGACCGCGGGGGCGGCGCGTTGCATAGGCTGGTGGGGAAGCCATCATCGGCCTGGATGCATACGCAGGAGACGCAACCCCATGTACTTCACCGACCGTGGTATCGAGGAGTTGGAGAAGCGGCGTGGCGAGGAAGAGGTCACCTTCGAGTGGCTTGCCGAGCAGCTGCGCACGTTCGTGGATCTGAATCCGGACTTCGAGGTGCCCGTCGAGCGGCTGGCCACCTGGCTCGCCCGCCTCGATGACGAGGACGACGAATGAGCAGGTAGGCGAAGGGCCCGGCACCGAGTGGGAACTCGGTGCCGGGCCCTTCGCGTCGGCGGGACCGCCGGAGGCCTACGCCTCGAACACCTCACGCACCAGCTGCTCCTGCTCGGCCTGGTGGCGCTTGGCCGAACCCACCGCCGGGGACGAGCCGTGCGGGCGCGAGATGCGCCGCAGCCGCTCGCCGGCCGGGATGTCCGCGCCGACCGCCAGGTCCAGGTGGTCGATCAGGTTGAGCGCGATGAACGGCCACGCACCCTGGTTCGCCGGCTCCTCCTGCGCCCACAGGTACTTCTCGGCGTTCGGGTACTTGTTGACCTCCGCCTGGACCTCCGCACCCGGCAGCGGGTACAGACGCTCGAGGCGGATGATCGCCGTGTCCGTGACACCGCGCTTCTGCCGCTCGGCCTCCAGGTCGTAGTAGACCTTGCCCGCGCAGAAGACGACCTTGCGGACGGCGGCCGGGTCGACCGTGCTGTCGCCGATGACCGGGCGGAACTCGCCCGTCGTGAACTCCTCCGCCTTCGAGGCCGCCGCCTTCAGGCGCAGCATCGACTTCGGGGTGAAGACGATCAGCGGCTTGTGGTGCGGGTTGTGCACCTGCCACCGCAGGAGGTGGAAGTAGTTCGACGGGAGCGTCGGCATCGCGACCGTCATGTTGTTCTGCGCGCACAGCTGGAGGAACCGCTCGGGACGCGCGGACGAGTGGTCCGGGCCCTGGCCCTCGTAGCCGTGCGGCAGCAGCAGGGTGACGCCGGAGGTCTGGCCCCACTTCTGCTCGGCCGAGGAGATGAACTCGTCGACGACCGTCTGCGCGCCGTTGACGAAGTCACCGAACTGCGCCTCCCACATCACGAGCGCGTCGGGGCGGGCCAGCGAGTAGCCGTACTCGAAGCCCATCGCCGCGTACTCGGAGAGCAGGGAGTTGTAGACGTTGAGCCGCGCCTGGTCCTCGGAGAGGTACTGCAGCGGGGTGTACTCCTCGCCGGTCTCCCGGTCGATCAGCACCGCGTGGCGCTGGCCGAAGGTGCCGCGCTGGGAGTCCTGGCCCGCGAGACGGACCGGGGTGCCCTCCAGCAGCAGCGAGCCGACGGCGAGGGTCTCGCCCATGCCCCAGTCGATCGTGCCGTCCTCGACCATCGCCGCACGGCGCTGCAGCTGCGGCTGCAGACGCGGGTGGACGGTGATGTGGTCCGGGACGTTGACCTGGGACTC
Organism: Streptomyces sp. NPDC052301; assembly: GCF_044593395.1. Taxonomy (NCBI): domain Bacteria; kingdom Bacillati; phylum Actinomycetota; class Actinomycetes; order Kitasatosporales; family Streptomycetaceae; genus Streptomyces; species Streptomyces sp. NPDC052301. The sequence goes on from NZ_JBIUBE010000008.1 coordinate 275,073, forward strand.
GGCGATCCGCTTCACGACCTCGGCCGAGATCGCGGTCGGGACCGCGACCGGGAAGCCGTCCTGCGGGGCCTGGGCGTCACCGGCGGCCGGCTGCGAGGTGGCCTCGCGGACCTCGGTGAAGACCTTCTCCAGCTGGCCCTGGTAGTCCTGCAGGGCCTGCTCGGCCTCTTCCAGGGTGATGTCGCCGCGACCGATCAGGGACTCGGTGTAGAGCTTGCGCACCGAGCGCTTCTTGTCGATCAGGTCGTACATCAGCGGCTGGGTGAAGGCCGGGTTGTCCGACTCGTTGTGACCGCGGCGGCGGTAGCAGATGAGGTCGATCACCACGTCCTTGTTGAACGCCTGGCGGAACTCGAAGGCCAGTCGCGCGACGCGGACCACGGCCTCCGGGTCGTCGCCGTTCACGTGGAAGATCGGGGCCTCGATCATGCGGGCCACGTCCGTCGCGTACATCGACGAACGCGAGGACTCGGGGGCCGCCGTGAAGCCGACCTGGTTGTTGATGACGATGTGGACCGTGCCGCCGGTGCGGTAGCCGCGCAGCTGCGACATGTTCAGGGTCTCGGCCACCACGCCCTGGCCCGCGAAGGCCGCGTCGCCGTGGATCGCCACCGGCAGGACGGTGAAGTCCGTGCCGCCCTTGTTGATGATGTCCTGCTTGGCGCGCGAGACGCCCTCGAGGACCGGGTCGACGGCCTCCAGGTGGGAGGGGTTCGCGACCAGGGAGACCTTGATCTGCTCGCCGTCCAGGCCGGTGAAGGTGCCCTCGGCGCCCAGGTGGTACTTCACGTCGCCGGAGCCGTGCATCGACTTCGGGTCGAGGTTGCCCTCGAACTCGCGGAAGATCTGCGCGTACGACTTGCCGACGATGTTGGCGAGCACGTTCAGGCGGCCGCGGTGGGCCATGCCGATGACGACCTCGTCCAGGCGGGACTCGGCCGCGGAGTCGATCACCGCGTCGAGCAGCGGGATGACGGACTCGCCGCCCTCCAGCGAGAAGCGCTTCTGGCCGACGTACTTGGTCTGCAGGAAGGTCTCGAAGGCCTCCGCCGCGTTGAGGCGGCGCAGGATGCGCAGCTGCTCCTCGCGCTCCGGCTTGGAGTGGCCGCGCTCGACCCGGTCCTGGATCCACTTGCGCTGCTTGGGGTCCTGGATGTGCATGAACTCGATGCCGGTGGTGCGGCAGTACGAGTCGCGCAGCACGCCGAGGATGTCGCGCAGCTTCATCATCGACTTGCCGGCGAAGCCGCCGACGGCGAACTCGCGCTCCAGGTCCCACAGGGTGAGGCCGTGCTCGACGATGTCCAGGTCGGGGTGCTTGCGCTGGCGGTACTCCAGCGGGTCGGTGTCGGCCATGACGTGGCCGCGGACCCGGTAGGAGTGGATCAGCTCGAAGACGCGGGCGGCCTTGGTGACGTCGTCGTCGTGGCTGGCGTCGATGTCCTTGAGCCAGCGGACCGGCTCGTAGGGGATGCGCAGCGCCTCGAAGACGTCGTCGTAGAAGCCGCTCTCGCCCAGCAGCAGGTTCGCGACCTGGCGCAGGAACTCGCCGGAGGCGGCGCCCTGGATGACGCGGTGGTCGTAGGTCGACGTGAGCGTCATGACCTTCGAGACACCGAGCTTGTTCAGGGTGTCCTGGCTGGTGCCCTGGAACTCGGCCGGGTAGTCCATGGAGCCGACGCCCATGATCACGGACTGGCCGGGCATCAGACGCGGGACCGAGTGGACGGTGCCGAGGCCGCCGGGGTTGGTCAGGGAGACCGTGACACCGGTGAAGTCGTCCATCGTCAGCTTGCCCTCGCGGGCGCGGCGGACGATGTCCTCGTAGGCCTGCCAGAACTCGAAGAAGTTCAGCGTCTCGGCCTTCTTGATGGCGGCGACGACGAGCTGGCGGTCACCGTTCGGCTTGACCAGGTCGATGGCCAGGCCGAGGTTGACGTGCGCCGGCTTGATCAGGGTCGGCTTGCCGTCCTTCTCGCCGAAGGACCAGTTCATCGACGGCATGGCCTTGATGGCCTGCACCATCGCGTACCCGATGATGTGCGTGAAGGAGATCTTCCCGCCGCGGGCGCGCTTGAGGTGGTTGTTGATGACGATGCGGTTGTCGAACAGCAGCTTCACCGGGACGGCGCGGACCGAGGTGGCGGTCGGCAGCTCCAGCGAGGCGTTCATGTTCTTGGCGACGGCGGCGGCCGGGCCGCGCAGCGTGATCAGCTCGGGGCCCTCGGGGGCTTCCTTCGCGGGGGCGGCCTTCGCCGCCGGCTGAGCGGGCGCCTGTGCGGGTTGCGCCGGCTTGGCCGGGGTCGGGGCCGCGGCCTTCGCCGCGGGAGCGGGAGCCGGAGCGGGGGCCGCGGCGGGCTTCGGGGCCGCCGGGGCTGCGGGAGCCGGCGCGGGCGCGGCCTGGGCCTGAGGGGCCGGGGAGGTGGTCTCTGCGGCCCCCGCGGCCGCAGTACCCGCCGGAGCCGGGGTGGCAGGAGCTCCCGGCTTGTAATCGGCGAAGAAGTCCCACCAGGCACGGTCTACCGAATTCGGGTCCTGGAGGTACTGCTGATAGATCTCGTCGACGAGCCACTCGTTCGGACCGAACGCGGCAGCGGGGTTCTTCCCGGCTTGGTCGTCGGTCGAGATGCTCGAGTTACTGGGGGACTGTGGCGACACGGCGGCAACCGCCCTCTTCCGCTTCACAAGGTGATGGACAGCGGGAATAAAGGCTACGCCTCCAAGACCGGGAAGGTCAGGTCGGGCCCGTTCATCGTCGCGTAAGTCACATCAGAAATCTTGTTTCAGGGCTTGATATGGCGGGAAACAAGCGTGGTTCCGGATACGGGAGGGTGTGCCGACCGGGGCCCGTCGCACCCACGTGCGACGGGCGGCGCGGGCCTGCTGCTGATCACACGTGTCCAGCTGCGCGGAACGGCGCGGACGCTCGTGGATCTTGGGCTTCCGATTCGAACCCTACGTCAACCTGACGTGGAAGGCAGTCCCGGAAGAGTGACGATGATCCGGCAGCCCCGCTCGGATTCGGCCACACCGATCCGGCCGCCGTGCAGATCCACCGCCCACCGGGCGATCGCGAGCCCGAGCCCCGTACCGCCGTCGCTGCCCGGGCCGTGCGGCCGGGTCGCCGCGCCCCGGTTGAACCGCTCGAACACCCGGTGCCACTCCGAACGCGGGATGCCCGGGCCCTCGTCCAGGACCTCCAGCTCCAGCGACTCCGGCTGCGGCCCGCGGCGCGCCTTCACGGTCACCCGGCCGTGCGCCGGGCTGTGCTTGACCGCGTTGTCGATCAGGTTCGCGACGACCTGGTGGATCCGCTCCGGATCCGCGTGCGCGGTCAGCTCCGGCGGGGAGACGTCCAGGTGCAGATGGACGTCCGTACGGGTGTGGCTGCCGGAGCCGGAGGCGATGCCCGCGCGCGCGGAGGCGACCATGTTGGCCTCCTTCAGCACGCCCGACAGGTACGGCCACACCTCGAACCGGCGCATCTTCAGCGGTACGACGCCGTTGTCGAGCCGGGAGAGGTCCAGCAGGGTCTCCACCAGCCGGCCGAGCCGCTCGGTCTGCTTCAGGGCGGTCCGCATGGTCTCCGGGTCGGCCTCGGTGACCCCGTCGACGATGTTCTCCAGCACCGCGCGCAGCCCGGCGATGGGGGTGCGCAGCTCGTGCGAGACGTTCGCCACCAGCTCCTTGCGCTGGCTGTCCTGCGCCTCCAGCTCGTCCGCCATGACGTTGATCGTCTGGGCCAGATCGCCCAGCTCGTCCCGGCGGCTCTCACGGACCCGGCGCGTGTAGTCGCCCTGCGAGATGGACCGGGCCACCGTGTTCATCTCGTCCAGCGGCATGGTGAGCGAGTGCGCCACGAACTGCGTGATGAGCAGGGTGGCGATCATCGAGAAGACCGTGATGAAGCGCAGCTCCGTCTTGGTGTGCACCGCGACGATCGACAGTCCGGTGGTGATCAGCACCGCGATGACGACCAGCGCACCCAGCTTGGTCTTGATCGAGAACGGGCGTACGCCGCCCCAGGGGTCCCCCACGGAGGCCTTGAAGGCTCCGGAGTGTCCGGGGAGCCCGGGGCTCCTCCGTGCGGCCTGGCGCCCGTCACTGCTCATGGTGTCGGCGTCTCCAGCGCGTATCCGACGCCGTGCACCGTACGGATCCGCTCGGCGCCGATCTTCCGGCGCAGCGCCTTGATGTGGCTGTCGACCGTGCGGGTGCCGGAGGCGTCCGCCCAGTCCCACACCTCCGCCAGCAGCTGCTCCCGGGAGAGCACCGCGCGCGGGGTGTTCGCCAGGCACACCAGCAGGTCGAACTCGGTGGGCGTCAGGTGGACGTCCTCCGACTTCACCCGGACCCGGCGCTGTGCGTGGTCGATCTCCAGCTCGCCGAGCCGCAGGATGCCGGAGCGGGGCGTGGTCGCGGCGATGGCCGCCCGTTCCACCCGGCGCAGCAGCACGTGCACGCGTGCCGCCAGCTCCCGCATCGAGAACGGCTTGGTCATGTAGTCGTCCGCGCCGACCCCGAGTCCGACCAGCATGTCCGTCTCGTCGTCCCGTGCGGTCAGCATCAGCACCGGCACCGGCCGCTGGGCCTGCACGCGCCGGCAGACCTCCAGGCCGTCGAAGCCCGGCAGCATGATGTCGAGGATCAGCAGGTCGGGCTGCCAGGCCTCGGCCGTGTCGACGGCCGCCGGGCCGTCCGACGCGGTTTGCACGAGAAATCCCTCGGCGCGCAGCCGGGCCGCGATGGCGTCGACGATCGTGGGGTCGTCCTCGACGACCAGCACCCGGCGCTGTGCGCCCTGGGTGGTCGTCGCCGCGCCGCTCTGGGAGGTGTGTGTCTGCTCCATCGCCCGCCCCTGCTTGTTGCTTTCCGGAACCCGTGGGGTGATCCCATGTCTGCGATTGACGCTTGAATGATCCGCGTCAGAGGAGCACCCTACGGGGACTGACCGCGCTGTCGCTATCCAGGGCGGACGGCGAGGTGCACGGCGTCCGGAACGCCCCGGGCAACGGGCACCTCTTCGGTACGCACCTGCTGGAACCCGGCATTCCGCAAGCTTCCTTCAAATTCCGGAGACGGCGTCGCAGACCACACCGCCAGCACTCCGCCCGGTCTCAACACCCTTGCACAGGAGGCGAGTCCGGTGGGTGAGTAGAGGCTGTCGTTGTCCTCGGTGACGGTCCAGCCGGGACCGTTGTCGATGTCGAGACACAGGGCGTCGAACGTGTCCGATGTCTCATTGACGTACCGCACCAGGTCGGTCTGGACGATCTCGGTGCGGGCGTCGGCGAGGGCGTCCGCGGTCAGCTCCGCCAGCGGTCCGCGGCGGTGCCAGTCGACGACGGCGGGTTCCCGCTCCACGACGGTGATCCGGCCCCAGCGCGCGTCGGTCGCCGCGTGCGCCAGTGAGAACCCCACCCCCAGCCCGCCGATCAGCACCTTCGGATCCGGCCGCCCGTCCAGCGCGTCGTACGCGGCGTCGACCAGAAGCCGCTCGGAACGGCCGTCGGAGGTGTCCATCAGGAAGCAGCCGTTGGCGATGATCTGCAGCAGTGAACCGTGTCTGCGCAGCACCACTTCGCCGTACGGGCCGTCGCGCCGGTCCAGGACCACAGGAGAGTCGTACGCGGCAGTCATGCACCCATCCTGCTCGAACGGGGCTTGGCTTACACGGCAATTACCGCTGACGGGTCGCCGACGCGCCGATGGCCGGGGCGCGATGCACTCGTTCGTGGGACACCCGTGCGCCCGGCGGCGCCCACCCCTGACGCAGTCGCGACGTAGGAGGTTGCTGTGAAACCGCTCTCGCGTGGCGTCGGTCATAGACACGGGGCCCTCGAGGACGAAGGGTGGGGCGCGACGGAAGGAGCGCCTCACCGTGGAACGGACCGCGACGGGCCCCGCGACGGCCGCGTCCCCGCCCCTCGCGGGCACGCCCCTTCCCGACGGCGCCCCCGCCGTCCCGGCTCAGGAGCTCGCCGGCCTGCTGGACGGCATGCCGCGCCAGCGCGGCATCGAGGCCCCCGGGTCCGCACCGGTCCAGGCGCCTTCCGCCGCATCCCGCCCGTGGCTCCGACACCTCCTGCCGACACCCGCCGGCACCCCCTTCACCTTCGCCTACGCGGCCGTCCTGGCCGTCACCTCCCTGTTCGCGTCCCTGGCCGACCCCGGCCTGGTGCACAGCCTCCACCAGGCCTCCAGCACCGACGTGGCCCATCTGCTGCGCGCGCCGGCGCTGGTGCTGCCGGCGAGCGCGCTGTGGGTCGCGGGCGGGATCGTCTCGCCGTACGCCGTCGCGTTCGTGCTGGTGCTCACCGGACTGGAGCGGCGGACAGGCGGGGCACGGGCGGCTTGCGTGTTCCTGACCGGGCACGTCCTGGCCACGCTCGCCACCGAGGTCCCGGTGGGCCTCGCCGTCCTGTTCGGCCACCTCCCGGTCAGCTCGCTGCACCGCCTCGACTACGGCATCAGCTTCGGCGTGGCCGCCAGCACCGGCGCCCTGGCCGGACTCCTCGCCCCCTGGCTGCGCTGGCCCCTGCTCACGCTGGTCACCGGCATGCTCCTGGACGACCTGGCCGCCTTCCAGGACCCGATGACCAACTGGGGCCATCTGATCGCCCTGACGATCGGCGTCGCCTGCTGGCCCCTGGTCCGGCGCTGGCAGCGGACGGGTGCGGCGGCTCCCCGGGCGCGTGCGGCGGTCAGCGCAGGCTGAGCTGTTCCCCCGGCGGCCGGGGGAGAAGTGTCCGCCGCATCCGCTCCACGCCCGCGCGCCAGGAGGCGCCGTCGGACCCCGCCCACAGCTCCAGCAGCTCGGAGGGCTCGCTCATGACCCGGTCCAGTGCCTCCAGGGCCAGCGGGCGCAGGCCCGTGAGATCGGGCAGCGGCTGCTCGGGCCCGTAGGACGGCTCCGGCGGTTCGCCGCCCGGACACTGCGCGGCGACCAACGCGGCCGCCGCCACGGCCTCGTCGGCCTCCGGCGCCTCCAGATACCCCTCACCGGCGGCCACTCGGGCGAGCGTGCCGCGCACGATGCCCGCCCGCCCGGCCGGCGCGGCGTCGTCCAGGTCGTTGCACCAGTCCGCCGCCGTGTCGTTGTCGAAGGGGCCCGTCCCCCAGGTGCCCATGCGTCCTCCCCGTGCGGTCGGTCCACTCGCGTGCCCATCCACCGGCCATGCTGACAGCCCCCACTGACAACGCTCCTCACCTGCACGGACGTCAGTGCCGACCGATGATCGCTCACAGCGAACACGGCGCTGGGAACATTCGTCGATCGCCAAGCATTGAGTCGGCATAGCTCAAGTTGACTGCCTAAGGGGAGATCATGGCTGCTGAGTCCACGGCGTTCACGCTCGTCCTGCCCGTGCTGCCGCTCGACGACGAGGTCGTGCTGCCCGGCATGGTGGTCCCGCTGGACCTGAGCGACGCCGAGGTGCGGGCCGCGGTGGAGGCCGCCCAGGCCGCCGCCCGGTCGGCGCCCGGCAAGCCCAAGGTGCTGCTGGTGCCACGCGTCGACGGGACGTACGCCAAGACCGGCGTCCTGGGCACGGTCGAGCAGGTCGGCCGGCTGGCCGACGGCGACCCCGGGGCTCTGATCCGCGGCCGGAGCCGGGTCCGCATCGGCGCCGGCACCACCGGACCGGGCGCCGCGCTCTGGGTCGAGGGCGCCCGGATCGACGAGAGCGTGCCCGACCCGCTGCCGGGCCACGTCGCGGACCTCGTCAAGGAGTACAAGGCGCTCGCCACCACCTGGCTGAAGAAGCGGGGCGCCTGGCAGGTCGTGGACCGCGTCCAGGCCATCGACGGCGTCTCCGCGCTCGCCGACAACTCCGGCTACTCGCCGTTCCTCACCGTCGAGCAGAAGGTCGAACTGCTGGAGACCGCCGACCCGGTGGCCCGTCTGAAGCTCGCCACACAAGCGCTCCGCGACCACCTCGCCGAGCAGGAAGTGGCCGAGACCATCGCCAAGGACGTCCAGGAGGGCGTCGACAAGCAGCAGCGGGAGTTCCTGCTGCGGCGTCAGCTCGAAGCGGTCCGCAAGGAATTGCGCGAGCTGAACGGCGAGCAGGACGGCGAGGAGTCCGACGACTACCGCACCCGCGTGGAGGCCGCCGACCTGCCCGAGAAGGTCCGCGAGGCCGCGCTCAAGGAGGTCGACAAGCTGGAGCGGGCCTCCGACCAGTCGCCCGAGGGCTCCTGGATCCGCACCTGGCTGGACACGGTCCTGGAGATGCCGTGGAACGAGCGGACCGAGGACGCCTACGACATCCAGGGCGCCAAGGCCGTCCTCGACGCCGAGCACGCGGGCCTGGAGGACGTGAAGGAGCGCATCACCGAGTACCTGGCCGTGCGCAAGCGGCGCACCGACCGCGGCCTGGGCGTCATCGGCGGGCGGCGCGGCGGTGCCGTGCTCGCCCTGGTGGGCCCGCCCGGTGTCGGAAAGACCAGCCTGGGCGAGTCCGTCGCGCACGCCATGGGCCGTAGGTTCGTCCGGGTCGCCCTCGGCGGCGTCCGCGACGAGGCCGAGGTCCGCGGTCACCGCCGTACGTACGTCGGCGCGCTGCCCGGCCGGATCGTGCGCGCGATCAAGGAGGCCGGGTCCATGAACCCGGTCGTGCTCCTCGACGAGATCGACAAGGTGGGCTCCGACTTCCGCGGCGACCCGGCCGCGGCCCTGCTGGAGGTCCTCGACCCCGCCCAGAACCACACCTTCCGGGACCACTACCTGGAGGTCGAACTCGACCTCTCGGACGTGGTCTTCCTCGCCACCGCCAATGTCCTGGAAGCCATTCCGGAGGCGCTCGCCGACCGTATGGAGATCGTCCGCCTGGACGGCTACACCGAGGACGAGAAGGTCGTCATCGCCCGGGACCACCTGCTCCCGCGCCAGCTGGAGCGGGCCGGCCTGGACAAGGACGAGGTCACGATCGACGAGGGCGCGCTGCGCAGGCTCGCCGGCGAGTACACGCGCGAGGCGGGCGTGCGCACGCTGGAGCGGTCCCTCGCGCGGCTGCTGCGCAAGGTCGCGGCCCAGCACGAACTGGGCGAGCGGGAGCTGCCGTTCACCGTCACCGACGGCGACCTGCGCGGTCTGATCGGACGGCCGCACCACGTGCCCGAGTCCGCCCAGGACCCGGCCGAACGCCGTACGGCCGTACCCGGTGTCGCGACCGGCCTCGCGGTGACCGGGGCCGGCGGCGACGTCCTCTTCGTGGAGGCGTCCCTCGCCGACCCGGAGACCGGCGCGGCGGGCCTGAACCTGACCGGTCAGCTGGGCGACGTGATGAAGGAGTCGGCGCAGATCGCGCTGAGCTTCCTGCGCAGCCACGGCGCCGAACTGGAGCTGCCGGTCGCCGACCTGAAGGACCGGGGCGTGCACATCCACTTCCCGGCGGGCGCCGTCCCCAAGGACGGTCCGAGCGCGGGCATCACCATGACCACCGCGCTGGCCTCGCTGCTCTCCGGGCGGCTGGTCCGCACGGACGTGGCGATGACCGGAGAGGTCTCGCTGACCGGCCGGGTGCTGCCCATCGGCGGCGTGAAGCAGAAGCTGCTCGCCGCCCATCGCGCCGGGGTGACCACCGTGATCATCCCCAAGCGCAACGAGCCCGACCTGGACGACGTCCCGGCCGAGGTGCTGGACAAGCTCGACGTCCACACCGTGACCGACGTCCGCCAGGTCCTGGAGCTGGCGCTCGCGCCCGCCGCCGACGGCGTGACGCCGGAGGTTCCGGTCGCGGCGTGACGGACGCTGCCGGATGAGCGAGGGCCCGGGTTCCGTGAGGGAGACCCGGGCCCTCGCCATGGGTGGGCAACGGGACCGGTCGACGGGTCCGGGCGGCCGGGGAGGCCGTGGGGGAACCGGTGGCGGCCGGCTCCCCGCCGGTTTCCGGTGGCCGACTCACCCGCCGGTCCCGGCGACCGACTGCTCCGCCCACACCGTCTTGCCGATCCGGTCGTGCCGGGTGCCCCAGCGCTCGGCGAGCTGGGCCACCAGCAGCAGGCCCCGGCCGCCCTCGTCGAAGATCCGGGCGCGCCGCATGTGCGGGGTGCTGCCGCTGGCGTCGTAGACCTCGCAGATCAGGGTGCTGTCCTGGTGGATCAGCCGGAGCCGGATGGGCGGGCGGCCGTAGCGGATGGCGTTGGTGACCAGCTCGCTGACCATCAGCTCGGTGGTGAAGGCGGCCTCGTCCAGGCCCCAGGCGGTGAGCTGGTCGGCGGCGAGGTGGCGGGCGCGGGCGACCACGGTGGGCTCGTTCTCCAGCTCCCAGGCGGCGACCCGGTCCCGGTGCAGCACGCGGGTGCGGGCCACCAGCAGGGCGATGTCGTCGTCGGGGCGGTGGCTCAGCAGCTCGGTGAGCACGCGGTCGCACACGGAGTCGAGCGAGGTGGCGGGGTGGCCGAGCGCGGCGAACATCTTGTCCAGCGCCTCGTCGATGTCGTGCTCGCGGGCCTCGAACAGCCCGTCGGTGTACAGGGCGAGCAGACTGCCCTCGGGCAGTTCGGTCTCGACGGCCTCGAAGGGCAGTCCACCGAGGCCGAGCGGCGGGCCCGCGGGCACGTCGAGGAAGCGGACCGTCCCGTCCGGGGTGACCACGGCGGGCGGCGGATGCCCGGCCCGCGCCAGGGTGCAGTGCCGGGAGACCGGGTCGTAGACGGCGTAGAGGCAGGTGGTGCCGATGCCTCCGGCGGCCTCGGCGGACGGGTCGGCGCTGCCCTCGTCCGCGGCGAGCCGCAGGACCAGGTCGTCGAGGTGACTGAGGAGTTCGTCGGCCGGCAGGTCGACGTCGGCCAGGGTGCGCACCGCCGTGCGCAGCCGGCCCATGGTGGCCGAGGCGCGGAGGCCGTGCCCGACCACGTCCCCGACGACGAGGGCCACCCGGGCCCCGGACAGTGGGATCACGTCGAACCAGTCGCCGCCCACGCCGGCCCGGGTCGCGGCGGGCAGATAGCGGGTGGCCACCTCCAGGGCCGCCTGCTCGGGCAGCGTGTGCGGGAGCAGGCCCTGCTGCAGGGCCGTCGTGGTGGTGCGGGTACGGGTGGGGGCGCGGGCCTGGTCGATGCCGTCGGCGGCCTTGGCCGCGAACTCCTCGGCGAGCCGCAGGTCCTCCGGGCCGAACGGCTCCCGGCCGCGGTGCCGGCCGAAGAGGGCCACTCCGAGCGTGCCCCCCTGGGCGCGCAGCGGCACCGCGAGCAGCGAGCGTGTCTCGAAGGCGCGCAGCCAGGCGGCACACGGGTCGAGCTCCGTCCACGCGGAGATGCCCGGGTCCGCGGTGTCGTACAGCAGCGGGCGGCCCGCCGTCAGGCACAGGGCGGGCGGTGAGTCCGGCGGGCAGACGACCGCCTCGCCCACCGCGCTGCCGGGGACCGGTTCGGCGCTGTCCGGGACCGGGCGCAGGGCGGCCCGGCGCAGGACGAGCGGAGCCCGCTGCCGGCCGGACTCGGTGTCGGTCCGGGGCGAGTCGAGCAGGTCGACGGCCATGACGTCGGCGAGCCGGGGGACCGTGACCTCGCCGAGTTCCTGCGCGGCGCGTGCCTGGTCCGCGGCCGTGCCGACGGGCGAGCCGGCCTCGCCCGGCGGGCGAGGCCGGGCGGTGGTGTCCTGGGCGGGGCGCTGCGTGGACAGACAGACGGCCCGTACCCGGCCGTCGGCGTCCTTCAGCGGGGTGAGGACGGCGGTGCCGCCGAGGTCCGGGCCGAGGCGGGCCCGTACCTCCTGCGGCCGGCCGGCCTCCAGTGCCTGCCGCATCGACCGGTCGGTCTCCTCGCTCGCCGGTCCGGGCACGATGTGGACGACGCGCAGCCCGCGCATCGCCGCCTCGGGCAGGGCGAGGGCGTGTTCCATACGGCGGTTGGCGCGCACCAGACGCAGCTCGGCGTCGAAGATCGCCAGCGGGAAGGGGGACTGGAGGAAGGTCCACTCCTCCAGCGGCTCGCCGCGGGGCGGCTGGGCGCGGGCCGTCACGGCGCTCACCAGGAGCCAGTCCGCGGCCCCGGTCCGCGTGGTCCGGTGGTGGGCGATCACACCCAGCTCCAGGGACCGGCCGTCCCGGTGGCGCAGCGGGAGGGTGCCGTTCCAGCGCTGCCGGCCGGCCAGGATCCGGCGGACGGCCGCGGCGTCGGCGGCGAGCAGGGCGGCGGCGGGCCGTCCGACGACGGCGGAGGAGTCGTAGCCGAGCAGTCGCTGCGCGCCGTCGCTCCAGCCGGTGAGGATGCCCTGCTCATCGATGGTGGCCGTGGCCGTGTACGTGGACTGTCGCTCCATCGCCGCTCATCTCGCCCTTGCTCGGCAGGCTCTCCTGACCAGCATGATCCGGGGCGGCTATGAGCACCAGCGCAGGGCGGGGCCCGGCGGGAGCGCTGTGTCTGCGCCGGTGCGTGGGGCTGTGACCCCTGCCCGGCGGGGCAGGGGTCACAGGCGTGCGGCGGTCAGCCGTTGGCCAGCGCCTGTACGCGGTCCAGGGCGCCGTTGAACTTGTCGTGGTCCCCGACGGTCGGGCCGGAGGACGTGTACTGCCACATCGTGTAGTACGACCAGCCCGCCGGCAGGGTGCCCGGGTCGGAGGCGTACCGGGCGATCCACAGCGGGTTGTTCACGGCGAAGCCGCCGTAGTTGCCGGTGCACTGGGTCCACCAGCTGGTGGCCGTGTAGATCACGGGGTAGCGGCTGGTGAGCGACTTGTAGGTGGTGACGAAGTCGGCGATCCAGCTGACCATCTGGCTGGTGGTCTTGCCGTAGCAGGCGGCGCCGTAGGGGTTCCACTCGATGTCGAGCGCCCCCGGCAGGGTCTTGCCGTCCCTGGACCAGCCGCCGCCGTGGCTGACGAAGTAGCTCGCCTGGGTGGCGCCGCTGGTGGTGTCCGGGGTGGCGAAGTGGTACGCGCCGCGGATCATGCCCACGTTGTACGAGCCGTTGTACTGCTGGGCGAAGTACGGGTTCGTGTAGTACGTGCCTTCCGTGGCTTTGGTGTAGGCCCAGCGCACTCCGCTGGTCCACAGCGTCGACCAGGCGACGTTGCCCTGGTAGCCGGCGACGTCCACGCCCTCGGTCTGGGTGGCGTCACCGGTGCTGGGCGTGCCGTGCTGTCCGTCGTGGGCGAGGACGCCCATGCCCATGGAGGCGGAGCCGCGGCTGGGCGTGGTCGCGGCCTGGGCGGAGGTGAGCGGGAGCGTGAGGGAGAGCGCCGCGAGCAGGGCCGTGACGAGGACGGTGAGGGCGCGCGGGCGGATGGAACCGGGTCTGTGCACGGGCATGACGTGCCTCCGGAGAAGAGGTGGGGGGAACCGTGGGGGTGGCCGTGGGGTGACCGTGGGGCAGAACTGTCCCGACTGGCGTGGGCATGCCATTGATTGCCTGATAAAGAAGCTATGCACGTAGATGACGGCGTGGGAAGGGGGTCCGGACTCCGCCGTTGGTCTACGCCTGCGAAATACTGGCAGAGCTGCGGCAATGACGGACTTTGACGGAAACTTTCACGACCGCGAAACCGAGCAGGGGTGCTGACGTGCACGAGGACGGAAACGGCGACGCGCAGAGCGTCGTCGGGCAAGTGACGCCCAGTGGTGCAGACCAGGAATTCCTGGCGCTGGAGCGCGAGTTGACCGTGCTGCTGCGGCGTGCCCGCGCCAACCAGGGCGAGATGGCCCGCGAGGTCCATCCCGACCTGGAGTCCTCCGCGTACGGCCTGCTGATCAGGCTGGACGAGCTGGGCGGCCAGCGGGCCACGGAACTCGCCGCCTACATCGGCGTCGGCAAGGCCACCATGTCCCGCCAGCTGCGGGCCCTGGAGGAACTCGGCCTGATCACCCGCGAACCGGACCCGGCCGACGGCCGTGCCTGGCTCGTGACCCTCACCGACGAGGGCCGCCGGCGCGTCGGCACGGTCCGCGAGGCCCGCCGCGCCCGCTACGTCAGGCAACTCGCCCACTGGGACCGCACCGAGGTGGCGGAACTGGCCCGACTGCTCCATCAGCTCAACGGCGTCATGGAGAAGTGACCGGCCGCCGGCACGGCCACCCGGGGGCCGGCGGCTCGTCGGCGCGATCGTCACAGCTCGTCCGGGCCCGTGGGGCAGGGGCCCGCCGGTGTGACGGTCAGGGGTGCCGTGGGTCTCGTGGCGCAGTGGCCGTCGGCGGACCGTCACGGCTCGCGTGAGCCCGCCCGTGGGGGCACGGGCCCGCCGGCAGGACTGTCGCAGCTCCCGTGGGTCCCCTGGGCGCAGTGGCCCGTCGGCGCGATCGTCACGGCCCCCTCGGTCCCGAGACGCAGTGCCCCGCCCGCCCGACCCTCACAGCTCCACGTGGACCACCGTGGCGTCGTCGTGCGTCTTGCTCCGGCCCAGGAACGCCCGTGTCTCGCGGTCCGCCGTCTCCAGCTCCCGTACCCGGTCCACCAGCGACCGGGCGCCCTCCTTGGCGACGAGGTCGAACAGGGCCGTCCAGTCGCCCTCGCGGAACGTCTCCGTCCATCGGGCCGCCCCGTCCGTCAGCGCGGCCAGCGCGCGGACCTCCCGCCGGGGCAGGCTGCCGGTGACCGCGCGGGCCGCGACCGAGGGATCGGCGGCGGCGGTGAAGAAGCCGCCCTCCTTGTTGCGCAGGCGGGCGTCGATCAGAGCGTCGGTGGCCAGGGCGGAGCGGGGGAGCCGGGCGAGCCGGTCGTCGAGCACCGGGGTGACCGTGCCGTCCGGACCCCGCAGCAGCAGCGTCGAGTCGGAGAGCACCAGGTACTCGACCAGGTCGGCCGACCAGCGGGTCAGTGCCACGGTTGCCTGAGGGGTTCGCGGGTGAGAAAGGTCACAGGTCTCCGCGTGTGCCTCGGCAGTGCGCGCGAGGGCCCGCGAAAGAATCTCCGGGAGCGTCAGATCTCGGTAGGAAACGGTCAGTTCGGTCAGCGCGCCGCCGAGCCGGGCGGTGAACCAGGGGACGGAATGCAGACAGCCCGTCCCGTCGCGGGGTGGCGTCACCCCGTCCAGGACGATCACGCAACCTCCCTGTCCGGAGGCGGGTAGTCCGACACCGGCGAAGTCCTCGTTGGGGCGGGTCGCGTCGCCGGGTTCCGAAACGAGATCAGTTCGCATCCAGCCAGTCTGCACGAGGCCTTCACAGGCTCCGCCAAAGGCTGGCAACCGTCGGCGAACAACTACGACCTCGCAGGTCAGGCGCCTGGTTTGGGCGGGAATGGGGCGCTCCGGGAAGGCGTGGTGGCGAATACTGTCAAAGGCTGCCGCGCCGCGTCCAACCGGCCCGCCGCGGACGCGCCCCGCACACGCCACGGGAACTTGCCCGCCAACTCCCCTCCGATGTTCACTCCTTCGGGTGGCGGGTCAGGTGATGCACGACCCCTGCCCACCGGCGCTGGGAGGGTCGGGAACCGTACGAACCGGGTGCAGGCACCACTTGGCACCGAGATGACGGGGCGCCACCCGGGCCCTTGGGTAGACGAGTTCAGGAATGCGAGCACCGGTGCAGATGAAGCGGCCTCGGCGCACAGGCAGGCAGACGGCCCCCGCGGGGACCGACCCGCAGAACCCCGTGGGCACCGGCCGACCCACTCATGTGCGCACCCGGCTGATCGTGGCCGTCGCCGTGGTGGCCGCGGCCGTCGCCGGGGCCGGGGCGCCCTCCCTGCTCAGCGCCTCCCAGGACGTCAGTGACTCCCAGGATCTGGTGACGCTGGCCACCCGCACCGAGGACGCGCTTGCCCTCGCCCACTCGCTCGCCGACGAGCGTGACGAGGTCACCTCCTACATCGCGGCCGGCCGGGCCAAGTCCAAGGCGCCCGCCGAAGACCGCAGCGCCCGTGTCGACCGGCAGGTCGAGGACCTGCGCGCGAACACCGACACCCCGGCGAGCCTGCGTGCCGACCTCGACGGCATCGCCGCCGTCCGGCGCGCCGCCCTCACCGGCAAGTCCACGGCGCTCCAGGCCCACCAGGCCTACTCGGCCACCATCGCCGAGCTGCACCGGCTGGCCGAGCAGCTGGCCGACCGGATGCCGCCCAGGGCCGGTTCCGGCGCGCACGCGCTCGCCGAACTGGACTCCGCCGTGCAGCAGTCCGCCGCCGCCCGCGGCCTGCTGCTGGCCGCGCTGAACGTGCCGTCCACCACCCGGACGGTGATCAACCCCGTCACCGGCCTGCCCACCACGACCTCCACCACCGGCGAGGCGGACCGCAAACAGCGCGACGCGCTCACCGCGGCCGCCCAGCAGGCCCGGCTGCGCGCCGACTCGGCCCTCGCCGACTTCCGCGAGACGGCCCCGAAGGCGTCCGTGGACTCCTACGACTCGACGGTCACCGGTCCCGAGGTCAACTCGGCCGAGAAGTATCTGGCCACGCTCACCGACCAGCCGACGCTGGCCGACAGCGAGCTGACCACCAGCACCAAGAAGCTGGACGCGGCCCTGTCCGCCCGCGTCGACCTGATGCGCGGCGCGGAATCGGCCCTCTACGACCACCGCACCAAGGACCTCGCGGTGCTCCGGGACGACGACGTCACGGCCCTGGAGATCCGCATCGCCGTGCTCGGCGCGCTGATGCTGGTGGCCGTGGGCATCGCCACGGCCATGGCCCGCACCCTCACCCGCCCGCTGTCGGTGCTGCGCCGCGGCTCGGCCCGCCTGGCGCAGTCCGAGGACCCCGCGGGCCAGGAGCCGATCGCCTTCACCGGCCGCAACGACGAGTTCGCCCAGGTGGTCCGTTCGGTCAACGCCCTGCACGCGCACGCGGTGGGCCTGCACGAGCGCGTCGGCACCCTGGAGACCGACCGCAAGCACCTGGTCGGACAGCGGCAGAAGATGGCCGACGCCCGCGAGGCGCTGCGGGCCGAGCTGGCCGAGGCGGAAGCCCAGTTGGGTCGCCTGCGCACCAGCATCGGCGGCACGTTCGTCAACCTCGCCCTGCGCACGCTCGGCCTGGTCGAACGCCAGCTGGCGGTCATCGAGGGCCTGGAGGACCGCGAGCAGGACCCCGAGCGCCTCGCCACCCTCTTCAAGCTGGACCACTTCGCCACGGTCATGCGCCGGCACAGCGAGAACCTCCTGGTCCTCGCCGGCACCGAGCACGTCCAGCAGAGCCACGGCCCGGTCCCGCTGGTCGACGTGGTCCGCGCGGCGGTCAGCGAGATCGAGCGCTACGAGCGGGTCCGTATCGCCGCGCTCCCGCCGCACGCGCACGTCGCGGGCTTCGCCGCCGACGACCTCTCCCACCTGCTGGCCGAACTGATGGAGAACGCCACCGCGTTCTCCCCGCCGGACCTCCCGATCGAGGTCTCCGGCTGGCTCCTGGAGTCCGGCGAGGTCATGCTCTCGGTCCAGGACGAGGGCATCGGCATGGCGGCGGACCGCCTGGACCGGCTGAACTCCCGCCTGGCCGACTTCGACCCCGAGTCCCCCTACGAGCAGGAGGGCGAGGACGGCCTGGGACTCGGCCTGTACGTCGTCGCGCGCCTCGCCCAGCGGCACGGTGTCCGGGTGCAACTGCGCGAGCAGAAGCAGGGCGGCATCGCGGCGGTCGTGGTGCTGCCCGCGCCGCTCCTCGCCGAGGCTCCGCCGGCCGGGCTGCCTCCGCAGACCGCGTCCATGAGCGGCACCGGCACCTTCTCCCTCCCCGGCGCCGACGCCGAGGTCAACTCCAACGTCCTGTACGGCCGTGCCGCGGACCCCGACCCGCTGGTGGCGCTGGCGGAGAAGACGGCCCGGGCGGCGGAGGAGAAGACCGCCGGCGATCCGGCCGAACCGCAGCCGCTCGAGTCACAGCCGGCCGATCCGCAGCCGCTCGAGTCGCGGGCCGAGGACATGACGGATCACCGGCCGCACGGGCAGACCGACCCGAGCGCCGAACCCGCGGAGACGCACGCACGGGCGGAGCTCCCCGAACAGCGGACCGCCCAGGAGGAGCCGGCGCGCCCGAAGGCACCGGCGGAGACCCTCGCCGAGACCACGATGGAACTGCTGCTCCCCGACCTGTCCTCGGAGGGGGACCTCTCGTCGGAGGGGAATCCGGCGACGCACCCGGCGCAGCCGCACGTGCCCGTGGCCGCCGACCGCGCGGACGCCCCCCTGGGGCCACCCGCACCCGGCGACGAGAGCCGCACGGACGACCCGGCCGGGAACGGGACCGCCGCCGAGGACGAGGCCGAGGCGGTCACCAGCAAGGGCCTCCCCAAGCGCACACCGAAGATCACCGCACCTGCCCCGGCACCCCGCCGCCGCACCGCGAGCGTGGACGCCGACGCCCTGCGCCGCAGGCTCGGCGGCTTCCGCCAAGGAGCCCAGGCCGGCTACCGGGACGTAGAGGCGGAGATCGCCGCACACACCACTGAAGCCACGGGGGGCACAGCCGAGGAGGCAAGCAGTTGACCGCGCCCAGTACCTACGGACTGAGCAGTGAAGCCCGCAACCTGCACTGGCTGCTGACCAACCTGGTCGAGGAAGTGCCCGGCATCCAGTCCGTCGCCGTGGTCTCCTCCGACGGCCTGCTGCTGCTCTCGTCCGACCCGGGCCACACGGAGGAGGCCCGCCAGGCCCGGGGGGCCCAGCGCAGCGGGCCCCGCGGCTCCTCCGCCGACCTCGCCACCATCGTCTCCGGCATCGGCAGCCTCACCGTCGGCGCCGCCAAGCTGATGGACTCCGGCGGGGTCAAGCACACGATGGTCGCGATGGAGGAGGGCAGCCTGTTCGTGATGTCGATCAGCGACGGCTCGCTGCTCGGCGTGCATGGCTCCGCCGAGTGCGACATGAGCGTGGTGGCGTACCACATGGCCCTGTTCGTCGGCCGCGCCGGCCACGTCCTCACCCCCGAACTGCGCTCGGAGCTGAGGCAGTCACTGGAAGCCCAGTCGACCGGGAGCGCCCGATGAGCGGTACATCGAAACTTCCTGTGCGCGGCGGCGACCGCAAACCCGCGCGCGTCCGTCCCTACTCGCTCACCGGCGGCCGTACCCGCTTCGGACACGTCCTCCTCGTGGAGACGTTCGTCGCGGCTCTGGAAGCCCCCGAGGAGCGCAAGGAACTGACGAATGGTTCCCTCACCACCCGGGTCATGCCGGAAATGCGGGCCATCGTCGAACTGTGCCGCCGTATGCGCACGGTGGCCGAGATCGCCGCGCTGCTGAAGATGCCGCTCGGCGTGGTCCGCGTCCTCCTGAGCGACCTCGCGGACCAGGGAAAGATCCGTGTGTACGGCACCGGAACCGGTCACGGCACCGGCCGCCCGGACCGCGCTCTGCTGGAAAGGGTGCTGAGTGGACTCCGTCGTCTTTGAGGACACCGACGAGGACGTGAAGTCCTGGCAGACGGACCGCACCCGGGCCCCCATCGCCACGAAGATCGTGGTGGCCGGGGGCTTCGGCGTCGGCAAGACCACGCTGGTCACCTCCGTCTCGGAGATCACGCCCCTGCAGACCGAGGCGTTGATGACCGAGGCGAGCGAGGAGACCGACGACCTCACCGCCACGCCCGGCAAGCTCACCACGACCGTGGCCATGGACTTCGGCCGCATCACGCTCGACGACGACCTGGTGCTCTACCTGTTCGGCACGCCGGGCCAGCAGCGGTTCTGGTTCATGTGGGACGACCTGGTGCGCGGCGCGATCGGCGCCGTCGTGCTGGCCGACACCCGGCGGCTGAAGGACTGTTTCCCGGCGCTGGACTACTTCGAGAGCTGCGGACTGCCGTACGTGGTGGCCGTCAACCACTTCGACGGCAGTGAGCTGTTCGAGCCGGAGGACGTGCGGGAGGCGCTGACGATCCCCCCGCACGTGCCTGTCATGATCATGGACGCGCGGCGGCGGATCTCGGTGATCGAGACCCTCCTGGCCCTGGTGGGCCACGCGCTGGACGAAACCCCCGAGTAGTCCTGAGGAGCACCACCCGCATGCGGAAGATACTCGTCGTAGGAGCCGGCCAGTCCGGGCTCCAGCTCGCCCTCGGCCTGCAGTCGCACGGCTACGAGGTCACCCTCATGTCGAACCGGACCGCGGACGAGATCCGTTCCGGCCGGGTCATGTCGACGCAGTGCATGTTCGACACGGCACTGCAGTACGAACGCGATCTGCAGCTGAACTTCTGGGAGTCCCAGGCCCCGAAGATCGAGGGGCTCGGCGTGTCCGTGGCGGCCCCCGGCTCGCACGACCCGGGCCCCACCCAGCGGGCCATCGACTGGGTGGGCAAGCTCGACGGGTACGCCCAGTCCGTCGACCAGCGGGTGAAGATGGCCGGCTGGATGGAGACCTTCGCCCAGCGCGGCGGCCAGCTGGTCATCCACGGCGCGGCCGTCGGTGACCTCGACTACTTCTCCCGCGCCTACGACCTCGTCCTGGTCGCGGCCGGCAAGGGCGAGCTGGTGTCCATGTTCGCCCGCGACCCCGAGCGCTCCCCCTACAGCGAGCCGCAGCGCGCCCTCGCGGTGGCGTACGTGCACGGCCTCGGCCCGCGCCCGGAGCACCCGGAGTTCGATGCGGTCCGCTGCAACCTGGTCCCCGGCGTCGGCGAGCTGTTCATCATGCCGACGTTCACCACGTCCGGCCGCGCCGACATCCTGTTCTGGGAGGGCATACCCGGCGGCCCGCTCGACGTCTTCAACGGCGTCAAGGACCCGGCGGAGCACCTCTCCCTGACCCTGGAACTCATGGAGAAGTTCACTCCGTGGGAGTACGCGCGGGCCACCAAGGTCGAACTGACCGACGCCGGCGGCACGCTGGCCGGCCGGTACGCGCCGACCGTCCGCAACCCCATCGGCCGCCTCCCCTCCGGCGGCCTGGTGCTCGGCGTGGCCGATGTGGTCGTCGCCAACGACCCGATCACCGGCCAGGGCTCCAACTCCGCGTCCAAGTGCGCGGCCGCCTACCTCGCCTCGATCCTGGAACGCGGTGACAAGCCGTTCGACGAGGAGTGGATGCAGGCCACCTTCGACCGCTACTGGGCCACCGCCCAGCACGTCACCAAGTGGACGAACGCGATGCTGGCCCCGCCGCCGGAGCACATCCTGAACCTCATCGGCGCGGCGGGCCAGCTCCAGCCGGTGGCAAACCGTTTCGCCAACGCCTTCAACGACCCGGCGGACTTCGAGAACTTCTTCTACGAGCCGGAGAAGACATCCGCCTACCTGGCCTCGGTCGCCGGAGCCTGACGGGCTCCTGACGGCAATTCGACCATCGGTACCTGTCGTTGCCGGTGGTCACCCTCGGACGGCCCGGAGACGGCCCCGGAGACAGCCTCTCCGGGGCCGTCGGCGTTCCTGGTGTTCAGCCCCTCCACGCGACAGATGCACCCATGGATCCGTCGACGTCGCCTGAGAAAAACCCCCTGCCCTGCCCTTAACCGCCTTCGCATCGGAAGGTCCGAGAGGGGAGAGATCCATGAGTTTCGCCCAGCTTGCCTCCGGTGGCAACGGAACCATCTATGGCGTGCACCAGGACGGGCGTCTGCTCTTCTACCAGGACGAGCGCCATGACGGAAGCAATGCGCCTGACGGTTCCACCGGGTGGGCCGCCAATTCCGGGAAGCAGATCGGTCAGGGCTGGGCGTAGGCCTTGGCATGCAGCGTCCCGTCCGACGGCCCACGGCCCCGCACCGGTGTCCGGCTCGCAGGAACGGAGAAGGCGTCCGCCTGCCGTGCCTCGGTCACGGGGCCTGAGCGTCCGGGCGTACGGCTCCGAGGACCGGGAGGGACGCCAGCGGGGACACCGTGACGCGGCCTCCGGGGCGCGGTGCCTGGACGACCCTGCCCGCGCCCACGTACATCGCCACGTGCGTGGCCTCGGGGAAGTAGATCACCAGGTCGCCCGGGCGGAGCCCGTTCAGCGGGACCTTCTTCAGCCGGGCCCACTGCTCCTGGCTCGTCCGGGGGATCGGCGTGCCCGCGTGGGACCACGCCTGTGAGGTCAGGCCCGAGCAGTCGTAGGCGTTCGGGCCCTGGGCGCCCCACCGGTACGGCTTGCCGAGCTGGTCCAGGGCGTAGCGGACCGCCCGGGTGCCCGCGGGCGACGCGGGGCGGTTGTCGGAGAGGGGGCCGGCGGTGGTGAGCCTCTCCTGCGCCTCGGTGACGCCCTGCTGCTCCAGCCGGGCGATCGCGGCCAGCTGGTCCGGGGTGAGCGAGGCCAGCAGGCGCTCCACGTCGCCGAGTCTGCCCTGGACGTCGTCGCGCTGCCTGCGCTGCTGGTCGGCGAGGGTGAGCTGGGTGTCGAGGGCCTTGCGGGCCGCCCGGGCCAGGGTGTCCTGGCGCTTCTCCGCCGCGGTCAGCCGGTCCACCGTCCGGGCCCGCTCGCGCGCGAGTTCGCCGATGACGTGCCCCTCGTCCAGCGCGTGCTGCGGGTCGGGGGCGAGGAGCACACGGACGTAGGAGCCGAGTTCGGTGCTGCCCTGGTACTGCTGCCGGGCCAGCCGGCCGGCGTCGGTGCGGCCGGCCTGGAGGGCGAGGCGGGCGCGGGTCAGCTCGCCCTCCAGCCGGGACACCTCGGCGCGCTGCCGTTTGAGCTTCTCGGCCGTCGCGTTGTAGCTCTCGGCGGCCTGTTCGGTCTGCCGGTACAGCTGCTGAAGGTCAGTCAGCAGTTGGGAGACGGGCCGCTGGGGGTTCGGTGCGGCCACGCAGGGCACCGGTGCGAGGACGGTCTGGGCCGCCACCGCCGCCGTACAAGCCAGGCGCAGGAACGTTCCTGACACGACATCACCTCGGGTGCGGGGAGGACGGGCTGTTCGCCTCCTATCGCACCGCGATAATCGGATGTATCCGCGTGGGGCGCGCGCTCGGCGTGCGCGGTTCGGCGCAACGCTGTCACCCGTTCGCTTCGTCCGGCTTGCCGGACGGCGGGACGTCCGGCTTCGACCAGGGCCATCTGAGCCGTCCGCCGGACCGGTCGTCGGGGTCGTACCGGTACTTCCAGCCCCGGATCAGCCCGAGCCTCTTGCTGTACCCGCGGGGCACGCGGTGGTAGACGAGCACGGTGGGCGGCCCGCCGTCAGGGTCCGGCACGGGGATGCGGTACGTCTTCGGGGGGTGCCCGGTGGGGCCGCACAGGACGGGCAGTACACGGCCGTCCATGGGGCCGCCCTCGAAGGGGGTGTCCTGACTCTTCACGGCCTCAGTCTCAGCCATCCTCGGCGAGCGCGCCGACGAGCTCGGCCGTCTGCGGATCGCGGCCCGCGGTGACGGTGAGGACGGCCACGAACTGGTCCACCAGCCAGGCGCGCAGCTCCTCGACCGGGGGCTCCTTGCCCTCGTCGAGCCAGATCAGGGAGGCCGCCTCGACGGCCGTGATCCACATGCGGACGGTCATGCGCAGCCGGGGGCCGGGATCGGGGACACCGAGGTGGTGGTAGATGTGCTCCGCCGCCGCCCGGCGCACGCCGTCCACCGTCGCGGTCGTCCTGGACGTCTCGACCACGCTGCCGCCCTGCAGCAGCGCGCTGAAGCCGGTGTCGTGCTCGTCCACGAAGGTCAGATAGCGCTTCAGGGCGCGGGACAGGCGGGGCAGCAGCGGGCCCTCACGGGGCTCGTCGAAGCACTGCCGCAGCTCGTCGGCGGCCGACCTCAGCGCCGCCTCGTACAGCTGCTGCTTGCCGCCGGGGAAGTACCGGTACACCAGGGGCCGCGAGACTCCGGCGGCCTCCGCCACGTCGTCCAGGGACACGTCCTCCGGTGCGCGGTGGGCGAAAAGGGAGAGCGCGGCGTCGAGGAGCTGACGTCGTCGTTCCTCGACGCTCAGGCGACGGTAGGCGGGGGTGGCGGCCGGGGTCATGCCCGTCAGCCTAATCGCCGCGCTGCTTCGGGCAGGGCCGCGCGGCTCACTTCGAGGGGGCGCGACCGGCCACGACGAACGCGACCGGCCACGACGAACCCGCGGCCCGTCTCAGGCCAGCAGCCCCGACGACCTCCACAGCCGTCGGCCCACGCCCCGCAGGACGCCGATGTCGTCCAGGAAGTCCGTCAGCCGCCTCGCCCCCGTCTGCATGACCTCCCGCCGGTGTCCGCTCGCCTTCACCTGCGCCATGGCCTCCCGCTTGTCGAGCCCCACGTTCGTGTAGACCTCGGGGTTCACGAACGCGACCGAGAAGACCCGGGCGAACTCGCCGGAGGTGACCCGGGTGAACTCCTGGGACCACTTCGGCGCGGTGACCATCTGGCGGCGCAGTTCCTCGCGGGCGTACCGCACGTGCCGGGCCTCCTCGACCACGTGGATGCGCGTGACGCCCCGGATGAGGGGCTGCACCCGCTCGTCCGGGAAGGTCAGCCGCTGCATCCAGTCCAGCACCTCCTCGCCGAGAAGCGTGGCGGTGAAGGAGCCGGGGGTCGTGGAGATCGTCTTGAAGAGGCGGCCGAGGTTCTGGTGCGCCCTGCTCACCGGGTACCAGGGCGTCCCGCCGTGCGAGATCAGCCGCGCGAACATCTTCGAGTGCCGGCACTCGTCCTCGATCTCGGTGAGCGCGTAGCGGACGTGCGCGCTCGTCGCCGCCTTGTCGTAGATGTGCCGGACGAGCAGCTGCATCAGGATGATCTCGAACCAGATGCCGAGCGAGGCCAGCGCGGCCGCCTCGTGCTGGGAGAGCAGGATCCGCTGTTCCTCGCTCATCCGCTTCCACATCGGCGTGTCGTACAGCGACACCAGCTCCGGCGGCCAGAACCACTTGCCCTCCTCGAAGGGCGCGTCCCAGTCCAGCTCCTTGTCCGGGTCGAAGGAGTGCTTGGCGGAGGAGACCAGCAGCCGTTCGGCCACCTGCTCCCGGTCCTTGAGCAGGCCGAGCGCGTCGCGCAGACCGTCCAGCGCGTCCGCTTCCGTCAGGGTCGTCATGGCTCCCTCACCTCGTTACCCGGGGGTACGTCGTCCGCCTCTTATGAGACTGCTTGTCAGCAAGGTCGTCAATCCCTTGCGCATGACTTGTTGACTCCGCGTCTACGTGTGAGCCTGCGAGGTATGCCGACCCATGACCTGTACGCCACCACGCCGTCGAACTCCCCCTGGGAGGTGCCCGCGACCGGCGCCGCCCGGTTCAGCTGGGAGTACGACGACGGCCGCGACCGTCTCCTCGCCCTGTACCAGCGGGGCAAGGACAAGCAGTGGGACGGGCAGACCCGTATCGACTGGGACCTGGAGGTCGACCCGTACGACGCGCTCGGCACACCCGAGGAGGCGATGTCCCTGTACGGCACCAGGTACTGGGACAAGCTCACCGAGAAGGACAAGGGCGAGCTGCGCCGGCACTACGCCTCCTGGCAGTTCAGCCAGTTCCTGCACGGCGAGCAGGGCGCGATGATCTGCGCGGCGCGGATCGTGGAGTCGGTGCCCGACCTGGACGCCAAGTTCTACTCGGCGACCCAGACCATGGACGAGGCCCGCCACGCCGAGATCTACGGCCGCTTCCTGCACGAGAAGATCGGGCTCGTCTACCCGATCAACGACAACCTGCAGTCGCTCCTCGGGGACACCCTGCGCGACAGCCGCTGGGACATGCCGTACCTGGGCATGCAGGTGCTCATCGAAGGCCTGGCGCTGGCCGCCTTCGGGATGATCCGGGACACCACGAACAAGCCGCTGCCCAAGCAGATCCTCACCTACGTCATGCAGGACGAGGCCCGGCACGTGGCCTTCGGCCGGATGGCGCTGCGCGACTACTACAGGCAGCTCACCGATGCCGAACTGCGCGAGCGCGAGGAGTTCGTCATCGAGGGCTGCTATCTGATGCGCGACCGGCTGCGCGGGGTCGAGGTGCTGGAGAACTTCGGCATCCCCAAGGCCGAGGCGGAGGCGCTGAGCGAGCGGTCGGAGTTCCTCCAGCTGTTCCGCAAGCTGCTGTTCAGCCGGATCGTGCCCTGCGTCAAGGACATCGGTCTGTGGGGCAAGCGGCTGCAGCAGGCCTACGTCGACATGGGCGTCCTGGAGCTGGGCGACGCCAACCTGGACCTGCTGATGGCCCAGGACGAGGAACTGGCCGAGCAGTTGGACGCGGAGCGCTTCGCCACCGAGGAGCGGGAGCGGGTGGCCGAGGTGGAGGCGGCCATCGAGTCGGGGGCGGGGGAGGGGGAGAGCTGACGCGGGGCGGGCGCCGCCGGTACCGAACCGGTACCGGGTGCGGTGCCCTGCCTGTCACCCGCGTGCAGTAGCGTGCTGGCGTGTCCATGCCTCCGCCGCCGCAGCAGCCGCAGTCCCCCTACGGCCAGCAGCCCCCGCAGAACCCGTACGGCCAGCAGTCCCCGCAGCCGCAGGCCCCGTACGGCCAGCAGCCTCCGGGCCCCGGCCCCTACGGCTCCCCCTACCCGCAGCAGCAGCCGTACCCCCAGCAGCCGTACCCCGCCTGGGGTGCGCCGCCCATGGCCCCGCCGCCGAAGAAGCGGCGGGTCGGGCTGATCCTGGGGATCGTCGGCGGTGTCGTCGTGCTCCTCGTGGGCGGTCTGGTCGCGCTCGGCGCGATCGGGGCCGGCCTGGAGAGCGGCTTCCCCGAGGCGAAGAGCAAGCTCACCCTGCCCGAGACCCTGGTCGACGGGAAGTACCACCTCGCCAAGGACCTCTCCGACACCGAGGGCAAGAAGATCGAGAGCGAGGCCGACGGCGCCTGGGACGCCAAGGACACCCACGGCGTGGTCGGCAGCTACGACGTGGGCGGCGACGCGACCAAGGGCACCATGGTGGTGTCCGGCATGTACGGCCGGTTCAAGAACGCCGACGCGGCCCGCAGGAACATGATGAAGGGCGCCGCCGAGAGCGACGGCGCCAAGGTCGCCGTACCGGCGAAGGACTTCCACCTCGCTGTCACCGTCACCTGTGAGGTGGTCACCCAGGAGCAGATGGGCACGAAGATCACCCTGCCCATGTGCGCCTGGGCCGACGGCAACACGGGCGCCACCGTCGCCGTCGTGAACACGCCGCTGCTGTCGCAGAACCCGTCGGACGTCGACCTCGAGTCGCTCGCCCGGCAGACCGTCAAGGTGCGCTCCGAGGCGGTCAAGCCGATCGGCTGACCGCTGCCGTACCTCCGCGTACCGCTCGAACCTCCCCCGCCACCCCCAGGGCCGTGGGGGAGGCCCGTCCCTCACCGCTTGAGGACCGCCCGCATCACATCCCGGGCGATCGGTGCCGCGTCCCCGCCGCCGCTGATCTCGCCCCGGTTCGCCGCCGCGTCCTCCACCACCACCGCGACCGCCACCCCCGGCTCCAGCGCGTCCTCGGCCTGCCCCCAGGAGACGAACCAGGCGTACGGCACCCCGGTGTTGCCGATCCCGTGCTGGGCGGTGCCGGTCTTGCCGCCGACGATCGCGCCGGGGATGGCCGCCCGGGTGCCGGTGCCCCTGCGGACCACGTCGGTCATCAGCTCCCGCAACCGGTTCGCCGTCGCCGGGTTCATCACCTGCCGGACGGGATGCGTCCCGCTCCCGGCGACCGTCTCGCCGCCCCGCCGGGTGGTCTGCTCCACCAGGTACGGCGAGCGCAGCTGCCCGCCGTCGGCGACGGCCGCCGCGACCATCGCCATCTGCAGCGGGGTGGCCCGGGTGTTGTACTGACCGATCGAGGACAGCGCCAGCTGCGCCCGGTCCACGTGCGTGTCGAAGGTACTGGGCGCGACGGCGAACGGGACGCGCAGCCCGCTGTCGTTGAACCCGAACGCCCGGGCCGTGGCCCCCATGGCGTTCACCCCGACGTCCACACCCAGCTTGGCGAACACCGTGTTGCACGACCAGGTGAAGGCCGCCCGCAGCGAGGCGTCCGCGCAGCCGTCGCTCTCGTTGGTCAGCCGGGTGGTGGTGCCCGGCAGCCGGTAGGGGTCGGGGGAGTGCGTCCGCGCGTCCAGGTCCGTGATCACCCCCGAGTCCAGCGCCGCCGCCGCGGTGACCACCTTGAACGTCGACCCCGGCGGATAGGTCTGGCGCACCGCCCGGTTGAGCATCGGCTTCTCCGGGTCGTGGTTGAGCCGCGACCAGGCCGAGGCCACCGCCTCCCCGTTGCCGGACAGCACGGCCGGGTCGTACGACGGGCTCGACACCAGGGCCAGGATCCGGCCCGTGTCCGGCTCGATCGCCGCCACCGCGCCCTTGCGCCCGGCCAGCCCCCGGTACGCCGCCTCCTGCGCCCGCCGGTTCAGGGTGGTGACGACGTCCCCGCCCGGACTCGGCCGGCGTGTCACGTCGCTCCACAGCGCGAGCGGCGCCAGCAGCGGGTCGGTGCCGGAGAGCACCCCGTCCTCGGTGTGCTCCAGGAACGTGGTGCCGTACGTCTGCGAGGCGAAGCCGGTGACCGGGGCGTACAACGGGCCGTCGCGGTAGGCGCGTTCGTAGCGCAGCTGCTCTCCGGTGTCCACGGACCCGGTGACCGGCCGGCCGCCGACCAGGATGTTCCCGCGCGGCTGTGCGTAACGGGCGATCGTGGCACGCCGGTTGGCCGGGTTGTCGGAGTAGACGTGGGACTGCACGATCTGCACCCGGGTGGCGTTGACCAGCAGCGCCACGAGCAGCAGCACGCAGAACGCGCAGGCGTGCCGGATGTACCGGGTCATCGGCTGCCCGCCCTCGGGGAAACCGCCGTACTCGGTCACGGGGCCTCCTGCCCGTCGTAGTGCCGGCGCGCGGAGTGGCTCACCCGGATCAGCAGCGCCACGATCGCCCAGTTGGTGACCACCGAGGAGCCGCCCTGGGCGAGGAACGGCATCGCCATGCCGGTCAGCGGGATCAGCCCGGTGACCCCGCCCGCGATCACGAACACCTGCAGCGCCACGATCGAGGCGAGCCCCACCGCGAGCAGCCGCCCGAACGGCTCGCGCAGGGCGAGGCCCGCCCGGTAGCCGCGCTCCACCAGCAGCGCGTACAGCAGGAAGACCGCCCCGAGACCCGCCAGGCCCAGCTCCTCGCCGGCCGTGGCCAGGATGAAGTCGGACTTGGTGGCGAACCCGATCAGGGTGGAGTGCCCGAGCCCGAGCCCGGTGCCGAGGACCCCGCCGGCCGCGAAGGCGAACAGCGACTGGGACAGCTGGTTCGGCCCCAGCCCGGCCTCGATCGTGCCGAACGGATCCAGCCAGTCCTCGATCCGGCCGCCCACGTGCGGCTCGAACCGGCTGACGGCGAACGACCCCGCCACGGCCAGTAGCAGGCCCACCGCGATCCAGCCGGTGCGGCCGGTCGCCACGTACAGCAGCACCACGAACAGCCCGAAGAACAGCAGCGAGGTGCCGAGGTCGCGCTCCAGGACCAGCACGCCGACGCTCAGCAGCCAGATCGTCACGATCGGCCCGAGCACCCGCCCGGTCGGGAACCGCAGCCGCCACACCCGGCGGCCCGCGTACGCGAGCGCGTTGCGGTTGTCGGCGAGGTAGGCGGCGAAGAACACCGCGAGCAGCACCTTGGCGAACTCGCCCGGCTGGATGGAGAACCCGGAGACACGGACCCAGA
Organism: Streptomyces sp. NPDC052301; assembly: GCF_044593395.1. Lineage (NCBI taxonomy): Bacteria > Bacillati > Actinomycetota > Actinomycetes > Kitasatosporales > Streptomycetaceae > Streptomyces > Streptomyces sp. NPDC052301. Next base: position 304,444 of record NZ_JBIUBE010000008.1, read on the forward strand.
GGCGCGCCCCGTTGACCGCCGGGAAGAGGATCGGCAGCGCGAGCAGTCCCAGCGCGGCGACCACGCAGACGTAGGAGTACCGCTGGAGCATCCGGTGGTCGCGCAGCAGCAGGACGACGACGATGAACAGGCCCACCCCGAGTGTGGACCACACCAGTTGGGCCGGGGCCGCCCGGTCGCCCGGGGTGTCCAGGTCCAGCCGGTAGATCAGCACCAGACCGAGCCCGTTGAGCAGTACCGCGATCGGCAGCGGCAGCGGGTCGGCGTACGGCGCCCGGATGCGGACCGCGAGATGCGCGCACAGGGCGAGCACCCCGAGCCCGGCGCCGTACACGGCGGCACCGGGCGGGACGGTGCCGGTCCGCGCCAGCCCCACCGCGCAGTACCCGTACACGGACAGCCCCACGGCCAGCACGATCAGGGAGAGTTCGATGCCACGGCGCCGGGGGAGTCGCACGGCGGGTGCGGGAGCCTTGGCCGCCGCCAGGGTGGTTCCGGGCTTCGTCATGCCCGGAACCTACCCAAATGGGGCGTCTTGTGCGCGATGCGCGGCGGTCGCGTCAGCACCGGCGCGGCGCCGGCCCGATGGTGGCGACAGGGGGCGCAGGGGCATGGGGGCCTCCGGGGACGGGCGGGCCTGGAAGGGGAGGGACCTGCCTGTTGGCCACACTAGGGGGCGTCGGTCGCGGGTGCGCTCTGTGCTGCTCCCTCGGGGGCGGGCACTACTCGGACACCGGCAACTGCAGCGTGGCCACCGCCCCGCCGTCCACCGCGTTCGCGAACGACAGCCGTGCGCCCAGCACCTCCGCCTGCCCGAGCGCGATGGTCAGCCCCAGCCCGTGCCCCTTGGCCCCGCCCTCGGTACGGAACCGCTGCGGGCCGTGCGCGACCAGGTACCCCGGATACCCCGCCCCGTGGTCCCGCACGGTCACCACGGGCCCGTCCACGGTCAGCACCACCGGCGGACCCCCGTGCTTGTGCGCATTGGCCACCAGATTCCCCAGCACCCGCTCCAGCCGCCGCCGGTCCGTCTCCACCCACGCGTCGGCGACGACCCGCACCTCCGTGTCCGTGCCCGACGCCCGCACCACCCGCCGGACCAGCGCCCCCAGCTCCTCGCTGTCCACCTCCAGCCGCTCCCGCCCGGTGTCCAGCCGGGAGATCTCCAGCAGGTCCTCGGTCAGCGTGCGCAGCGCCGCCACCCGGTCCCGCACCAGCTCCGTCGGCCGGCCCGCCGGCAGCAGCTCGGCCGCCGCGTGCAGCCCGGTCAGCGGGGTGCGCAGCTCGTGCGCCACGTCCGCGGTGAACCGCTGCTCGCTCAGCAGCTTGCTCTGCAGCGACGACGCCATGGTGTCCAGGGCGGCGGCCACCACGGCCACCTCGTCCTGCGGGCGCGTCGGATCCTTCGTACGGGGGTCGTCCACCCGCGCGTCCAGATCCCCGGCGGTGATCCGCCGGGCCACCCGCGCGGTGCCGTGCAGCCGCCGGGTCACCCGGGTCACGGCGAACACCCCGAGCAGCACCGTCACCCCGATGGCGACCCCCGAGGACCACAGGATCGAGTTGTCGAGCCCGGCGATCGTGCGGGACTGCTGCGAGTAGTCGACCTCCACGGCCAGCGCCCGGTGCCCGGCCGCCGGGCCGGCCGCCCACATGGTCGGGCGTCCCCGGTGCCTGGACACCATCGTGCCGCGCTGCCCGGCCGCCGCCAGCGACCGCAGCGGCGAGGGCAGCCCCTCGGGATCCACGCCGGCGCCCGGCAGCAGCGCGTCCCCGGCCTCGTACGCCTGCGTGGCGTCCGCCAGCCGGGACAGCGCGAGGTCGCGGGCCTGGCCGACGGTCTGGTTGGTCACCGAGACATGCACCAGGACACCGAGCAGCGCGGCCAGCGCACAGCACATCACCGTGATGAACGCGGCCGCCTTCACCGCGAGCGTCCCCGCCCACTGGGGCATCCCGAGCCTCATCCCACGCTCGCGGAGGGGGAGACGGAAGGAGACGGGGACCCGGACGGGCCCGGGGCCGGGGCGATGGAGGGGGAGGGCGACGCGGAGCCGGAGGGCTTCTTGCCGTGCCGGCCGCTTCCGGTGTGCAGGAACTCGTCGCGGGAGAACACCATCGCGCGCTGCTGCGGGTCCCACACCCAGGTCGTGCGGTACTCGTACCCCGAGATGTCCGCCGGCGAGCGCTCGATCAGCGCCCGGCCGGCCAGCTCGACCCCGATGATCGCGTCGTTGTCGGCCAGCACCTGCACCAGTTTGTGCTTCTCCACGGTGTAGACCCGCACCGCCGTCTGGTTGGTCGGATACAGCCGGAAGCCGAGCGTCATGTCGCTGCGGCCGTCGCCGGTGAGGTCCCGGTAGTACGGCTTCAGCAGCGGGCAGCGCGCACGGTCCCCGCCCGGCCGGCACTCCTTCAGCCGGTCCACCGTCGCGTGATAGGCACCCTTGGACCCGTAGTCGTCGGGATGCGCCGCGATCTCCGCCTCGACGACGTCCACCGGATCCACCCGCCGGATGTCGTCACCGGGGACCGGGATCCCCTTCACGGTCTCCCGCGCCGCCACGTCGTAGGGGAAGGCCGGGCTGGACGCCGGCCGGAGGTCGGGCCAGAGCTTGGCGGGGCTGACGGCGGTCGCGGTCGGACCGGCGCCCTGCAGCCCGCCCCGGTCCCCGCAGGCGGTCGCCGTCGCCGACAGCAGGGCGACGACCGCCACGGCGAGGGCGGCGCGCACGAGGCGGCGGGTGCGCACGGGGCGACGGGCTGGCACGGTGCTCCTGCGGAGGTCCGGAGAGGTCCTGTTCGTGCACCTGGCGGCGGGTGCTGGGAGAGAGGCTACTCGGCCAGCTCCTCCAGCAGCCGCACGGTGGACAGGCCCGCCCGCAGATACTCCACGAACAGCTCGTTGTGCAGCGCCCACGCCGATCGCCGGGCGCGAATCAGCCGGACCGCCTCCTCCACGCCGCGCCCCCGCTGCACGAGGGCCTGCGCGACGACCAGCCCCGCACGGTTGTACCCGCGGTCGCCGCGCACCAGCACCCGGCGGCCGGCGTCCAGCGCCTCGTTCACCGCGCGCGCCAGGCGCATCACCCCGGCGAGCTGCGTCCCGTCCAGCGGGCCGTCCGGGACCGGCCACACATGGTGCTCCACACCCGGATCGGGCCCGTGCCCGGGCCGCCGCACCAGTGACTGCACCAGATCGAACTCGTCGCGCACGACGACGAACCGCACCCGCCCCGAAGAACGCTCCCGGAACTCGTGCCCGCCCAGCCACAGACCGGACACGATCTCGCTCCACGGGCTCTCCGCAGCCGGTGCCTCGGGCTGCTCTGCGCGGTTCCGCAACGGCGCCTCCCCAACTCCCCCACACCCGGCCGTCATCCAAGGTAACCGGTCTTGCCCCAGGAGCACCCTGCCTGTTCCCATGGTCGAGGGGTGATGGCGCATGAGCGGACTGCGCGTGGTGCCGGCCTACCGGCACGGTCGGGAGCGGCTGTACGTCTGCCGACCGGACGGAAGCAATGTCGCCTGGTACGACCGAGAGACGGGCCGGGTCAACCTGCTCGGCGAGGACGTCAGGGACGAGATCCTCCAGGCCTTGAAACCCTTCCTGACCGGCCCCGTGACCGTGGGCCCACCCCCGGTCCCGACCCCCGCCGAACTGGCCCGGCTGACCCTCCACCCGGACGACGACCTCGCCCCCAACCGCCCCGGCGAGGCCCTGCTCGTCGCCCTCGACCGTGACCCCGGCCCCGCCCACCGGCTCCGTCCCGATCCGCGCCGGCGCGCCCTGACCGCCGAGCAGACCGTCGGCGCGGCCCTGGACGGCCTCGAGGGCGCGGGCTGGCACACCCTGCACTCGATCCCGCTCCCCGGCGGCGACCGCATCCACCACCTGCTGATCGGCCCCGGCGGCCTGTTCGCCGTACACGCCCTGTACGCCCGCAAGGCCAAGGTCGTGGTCGCCGACCCCATGGTCACCGTGGGCCGCCGCGACCCCGAGCGCCTGCTGCGCCGCCTGCGCGCCGACGCCGACCGCGCCTCCTACGCCCTCACCGCCGAGGTCCGTCCGGTCCTGGCCCTGGCCGGCCCGGCCGAGGTGACGGTGAGCCTCCAGCCCCGGGGGCTACGGATCCTGCGGGACACGGAGCTGGCGGGCCTGGCACGGCTGGGCGGGGTCCTGAAGCCGGCCGACGTGGAGGCGCTGCACGGGATGGCACGGGACCGGGGGACGTGGGGGAGGGTGTAGGCGGCCCCTTGCCAGGCGCTTCATCAGGGCAAGGGGGCGGCCGCCCCCGGATCCAGCAGCGGCGCCAGCAGATCACCGTGGTCCTGCAGCCGCGCCGCGATGTCCAGCGCCTCGAACGCCAGCTGCCCGGGGTCCCGGCAGTCCGCGACCTCCTCCCACGTCACCGGCGCGGACACCAGCGGTACCCGGCGGGCGCGCACCGTGTACGGCGTGGCCGTGGTCTTGCGGGCCGCGTTCTGGCTCCAGTCGACGAACACCTTCCCCGGCCGCAGGCTCTTCGTCATCCGGTGCACCACCAGCCGGGGCATGGCCCGCTCGGCCTCGACGGCGAGCGCCTTCGCGTACTCGCTCGTCCGCTCCGGGGAACTCCCGCGCACGGCCGCGAGCAGATGCAGCCCCTTCGACCCGGCCGTCTTCGGGTACGCCTCGATCCCGTCCGCCGCGAGCCGCTCGCGCAGCCACAGGGCGACCTGGCAGCAGTGGACGACGGTCGCGGGCGCGCCCGGGTCCAGGTCGAAGACCAGCCGGTCGGCCTCGTCCGGTGACTGCACCAGCCACTGATGGGTGTGGAACTCGGTGACGAGGTTCGCCGCCCAGACCAGACTCGGCAGATCCTGCACCACCACCATCCGGGCCGGGCTGTCCGCCGACGACCGCGGAACCCCGGCGGTCATGACCCACTCGGGCGTACCCGGCGGCACGTTCTTGGTGAAGAACAGCTGCCCGTCGGGGCCGTCCGGATAGCGCAGGAAGGACACGGCACGGTCGCGCAGATGCGGCAGCAGGGCGCCTGCGGTGGTCGCGTAGTAGTGCAGCAGCTCTCCCTTGGTGAAGCCGGTCTCCGGATACAGCACCTTCTCCAGGTTGCTGAGCGGGAGCCGCCGCCCCTCCACCTCTGTGATTGGCGTCATAGGATGACAATCCCAGAAAACCCGGCATATTCACTCGCCTAACACAGCAAACCGGAAGGAAGGGTGCGGCACGTGCGATCGATTTGGAACGGCGCCATCTCCTTCGGCCTCGTCAGCATCCCGATCAAGCTGGTGAACGCCACGGAGAGCCACGCGATCTCCTTCCGCCAGATCCACACCGAGGACAACGGGCGCATCCGCTACCGCAAGGTGTGCGAGCTGGAGGAACGCGAGGTCACCCAGGGAGAGATCGGCAAGGCGTACGAGGACGCGGACGGAACGATCATCCCGATCACCGACGAGGACCTCTCCCACCTGCCGATCCCGACGACCCGCACCATCGAGATCGTGGCCTTCGTACCGGCCGACCGCATCGACCCGCTCCAGATGGACGCGGCCTACTACCTGGCGGCGAGCGGAGCCCCCGCGGCCAAGCCGTACACCCTGCTCCGGGAGGCTCTCAAGCGCAGCAACAAGGTCGCCATCGCCAAGTACGCACTGCGCGGCCGGGAACGCCTCGGCATGCTGCGGGTGGTCGGCGACGCCATCGCCATGCACGGGCTGCTGTGGCCGGACGAGGTCCGAGCCCCCGAAGGTGTCGCCCCGGACACCTCCGTCACCATCCGCGACAAGGAACTCGACCTCGCGGACGCCCTGATGGACACCCTCGGCGAGGTGGACCTGGAGGACCTGCACGACGAGTACCGGGAGGCACTGGAGGAGGTCATCGCGGCCAAGGCCTCCGGCGAGGCACCACCGGCGGCCCCCGCCCCGGCGGCCGGCGGCAAGGTCCTGGACCTGATGGCGGCCCTGGAGAACAGCGTGCGGGCGGCGCGGGAATCCCGGGGGGAGCCGGCCGCTGAGGCCGAGGTGAGACCCCTCCCGCGCCGTGGAGCGGCCCCGAAGGAGACGGGCGCCAAGAAGTCGACGTCCACGGCGAAGAAGACGGCTGCCGCCAAGAAGACGACGACGGCCCGCAAGTCGACGTCCAAGACGGCGGAGGGCACGAAGAAGGCGACGGCTTCGGCCTCGACATCGACCTCGAAGCGCACGGCGAAGAAGACGGCGACGAAGAAGACGGCGTCACGCAAGCGGACGGCGTGAGGGCGAGCCGGGGGCAGGGGCAGGAGGTAGGGGGTAGGGGGTAGGGGGCAGGGCGGCAGAAAACGGTCGTCCAGACCACCACACAAAAGGGGTCTTCCCTTCTGGCCCCCTGCGGCGTAGGTTCCGTGTGCCCCGCGACGGCGCCTCCCGAGGCGCCGGCCCGCCCGTTCCGGAGCGGCGGGCCGCGCGGGGTCCAACCACCTGCTCGGCTGATCCCGGGCGATGCCGCTACGCCTGCGCAGCGGACGGAGAAGGCGGGGACTGCGGCTCGGCCTCACCCGCCCGGACAGGGTACAGACGGCGGACGGCTCCGACATCGGCTCGGTCCTTCGGCCTGCCGGCAGCGATCTTCCACCGCAGGATGTCGCCGAGCCGCATGAAAGGGACGCCCTCGATCACGTCGGCGTCATCGATCAACCGGTCCGTCGACCAGCCCTCGGTCCAACGATCCATGATCTCGATCGGGGCGGTGGGGTGGACGACGGTGACAGCCGCCGGCTCAGCCGACGGGCCGCTGCCGCACATGGGCTCAACTGGAGGAGGCGATGTCCTTCGTCCATCCGATCGAGAGTCCCCATTTTCCACTCGTCCTGGTCGTGACCGATACGGCGACGTTCTTGTGGATGTGCCTGAGGCCGACTTCGTTCAGCTGCCCGGGATCGCCGTTCGCGCAGACGACGGTGTAGCTCACGATCGAGCCGACGTTGACGTCGATGGTTCCGGAACCTGAACAGATCACCCCGACTTCCAGGGTGCCCTGGTGGATCTGGGGGATCGTGGGGAACGTGTGCGGTCCGGTCCTTCCACCTGCTCGGACGAACTCCTTCTCCGCCTCGGGGAGCTGAGGCGGAGTGCGAGGGTCCGCGGTCGCCGAAGGACTGGCCGTCGGTGTGCCGGGCGTAGCTGTCCTGGCCGGTGGTGTGCTGGGAGTTGCCCGGTGCCCGTCCGACGTCGTGTCGGTGCACCCGGTCAGCGCGAGTACGGCCACGGCGCTGACCATCCCCAGTCGTTTCACCGGGATGGCTGTGTTCAGCTGTCCCACGTGTACCACCCCACATGCAGGGGGCCGTAGCCGGTCACCTTGTTCTTCGTCAGGTAGCAGGTGTGATGCTGCCAGTAGGCAGTGCCGGTGAACTTCCTGCGCCACACGCCGTACTGGGCGTGCACGGTCCTGTGCGGAGGAACGTCCCTCACGTGCACCGTGTTGCCGAGCTTGGCCGTCATCGACATCGATATCGAGGCACCGAACTTCATATTCACTTCGGTCACCACGTCACTGATCTTCGTGGTGATTTCACCGGAGTAGGAGACGCCGACAGTCCCGGAGACCTCGGCGGTGAAGTCCATGTCCTCCTTCTCACGACTGCCGTTGTAGTTCGACTGACTCGGGCCGATTCCCTTGTGGTACTGGCCTCCCAGGGAAGCGGGCTTGAACCACTTGCTCTCGTCGCAGTCGCCTGCTGCGGGGCATTTCTGACCCGGCTTGCAGTCACCGCCAGGGAGGTCGGGTTCGACATCGAGCGCCGGGTCTGTCGGGGCGTCGGTCAAAGACTCCTCCGGAGTGGCCGGCGGAGCGGTGTGGAGCAGGCCGTCACTGGCGTCATCGCCGTCCTGAGGTGCCGCAACGGTAGTGGTCGGCGCGGGCGACGGGTCTGCTGCCAGGGCCGGGGTCGCAACCCCCAGAACCACCGCACTCGCGAAAACCACCGAACCTGCAAGTGGGCGCACTTATCCCCCAGTTGTGCAAAGAAACGTTCGGTTTGGTCGAGTACGGAGCTTAGGGATCAGTGGGTATGCCGTGGGCAAAGTTGAGCGGATGTTGAGGTGAGCATGCCGGGCGCGCAGTGCGGGTGCTCAGTGCGGTGGCTCAGTGGCTGCCGACTGGTAGTGCCGCCACCGGGGCCATCGGCAGGTGACTGCAGCCCTTGGTGGGGGAGTGCGTCGGATGTGTGCCGCGAGCACCGATGAGTAACGAGAGGGCGGGAGCCAATGTGCTCAACTCCGGGGTGGATCCGACCGAGGTAGCCGAACGCGCGGGCAACAGTGTTGAGGTGCTGCTGAGCCGCTACGCCAAGTGCATTGATGGACGGCAGGAAATCGCCAACCGCAAGATCGAAGAGCTGCTGCGCGAATACGAGTGACGAGGCACATAGCCATTAGCCCCTGGTCCGCGAGCTGGCCGGGGGCTTCGTCGTGTCCCGGTCGCAGGGCGTCGGTCACTGGCAGACTTCCGAAGCCCACCAAATTCCTAGTCAGGTGACCACCGGAAAACTGTCTGCGGTTTCCTGTATGAGTTCACTCGGCGGGGAAGACGAGACGCAGAACGATCTCGCCGTCGTCGATCTCCCCGGTGGGCTCGAATCCGAACTTCTGGTAGAAGGGCCACGGTTCGCCATCGCCGGGATCGTAGCTGGTCAGTAGCTCGGTGGCCCCGTCAGCACGAACCAGGGCGGCGATCTGCGTGAGAGTCTCTCGGCCGATCCCTCGCCTCTGGTGCCGCTTGTCGACGAGGAGGCGCCAGATGAAGTGCCGCCCTTCGTAAGGACCAGCCGGCGGCTTCCACGACAGCATCACGAAGCCGACTGGCTCGTCGCCGATGTACACCCCGCGGTACCAGGGATTGGCCTCCGGGTGCTGTGCCGCCTGCTTGAGCGACTTGGACACGGAGGCGACGAACCGCTTCTGGTCGCGTCGGACGCGGAGGGCACGAACGGCATCCCGGTTGTCGTCGGTGATCTCGCGCAGGTGTACGCCTGGAGACCTCATGCCACACCCCTTCCTGCATGCGTCGGCTGTACCGTCCGGACCGACGTGAAGAGTCGTCCCTGGGTGGCAGCCAGCCGCAGCGTATTCGGCGCCGCGGAGCTGGAGCGGGACCGGCACGCCGGGCGGCGTCCGTTCCAAAATAGCCCCTGTGACCTGGGCAGACGGGCTCAGTTCCTGTCCACGAATAGTCCACAGACCCCGGCATACGGCCGCTTCGAGTGGCATACGCCTGCACATGCGCGAAGGCCCCGTCCTCAGCGTTCTCACTGGTGGCGGGGTCTTTAGGCACCTTCTTCGAGGTGCCCCCGGCAGGATTCGAACCTGCGCACACGGCTCCGGAGGCCGTTGCAGGCTCCGGCGTTCACGCAGGTCACGGGCCTTTGGATGATGGATGGCGCAAGCTCCGTCCACAAGTAGTCCATGGGCAGTCTGTAAGTACCCAGCGGAGCGAGAAGGGTTGCCGGGGTCAGTAGCACGGAGCGCGCTTCCACTGCAGCTCTTGCCGACCTGCGGTGTCTGCTGGGTCTGAGCGTCCAGCAGGGCAGCGCACTCGCATCGGCGAGTACGTCCCGGCCGTGCTGGCTGCGCCAGCGGCTGTGTGCACCGGGCGGACTGGCAAGCAGAAGCACGCGTTCCCAGAGTTGGCACGCGGCCTGCAGGGAGCACGGAATGATGCGCGGCCGACTCTCTTGCCTGCCAGGCAATATCACGATTTCAGCACGCGTGTCATTTCGTGTAGGAACCATGGATATTCTGCGTCCGGAGCCGGTTCCTTAGCGCTCCGTGCCCGTTGGGGCTGAGGGGAGGCTGTTGTGGGGATCCTCTGGCGTCATGCCAGTCGGCTGATAGGCAGTCAGTCGACGTCGGAAGCCCTCTTTTCGCACCGCGCGGCGGGGGTGTTACTGCACCTCGACCGTAGTTGCCGGAACGTACGCGTCAGGAGCCTCTGGTCAGTGCTGCCTTCGGTGCGTACCACGCTTCTGACCTAGGCCAGCTAAGGCAGGCTGCTACGGAGATGAACGCCCATGCTCTGTCTGGCAGTTCGACTGCCGCATGGGGGTACCGCCTGGATGCGGGAAAGGGCCTCCGGCGGGGCAAGGCGGGCAGGGACCCACGAGGCAGGGGTGACGAACAGGCGCATATGCCTGTCACGTGGGGAGCTTCCTGAGTAGCGTGGTTGGGCTGGACGGATGGCAGGGGCATCCGCCGTGGCGGAGTGGGCCGGGGTATCGGGGTGTGAGCGCGCGTGTCCGCAGCCGTAGATGGGCACGCGGCTTTGGGTGGGGAAGCTGGAAAGGTTAGATGACGTCTGAGTACAAGCAGTGGCACGAGGTGCTCTCTGCAGAGTTCTTCGGTGCGGGCAATGCGCTGCGGAGCACCGTCCTGTACGTCGACGCCGAGGTCGAACGGGAGCTGGCCGAGCGCATAGGAACGGGCCTCGCCCAGGCTGTCGCCGGTGAACTCAACTGGAGCGAGCCGGACAGACCACTGTTCAGCCGCATTCAGCGCGAGTGCGAGATATGGGAGCAGCACGGGAGTGCCGTCCCGCCGCCGAGCCTGCCGGTGCTGGCCCTGTCCGTGCTGGCGGCTACCCGCATGGCGTCCTCTGACGGCATGCTGAAGTCCAACTTCTACGGGCGGTGGATCCAGCTGTTCGGCGAGCGGCCCTCCAGCTCCCGGGCGAACAAGCTCGAGCATGCCTTCCAGGACGTCGCAGTGATGTGGGAGGAGCTCGACACCTGGCTTGAGGAGACGGGTGGCCTTTACGGCACCAGCACGGTCAGCACCGACGAGCACTACTGGAAGATCGGCTTCCCCATCTCACAGGCGCTGGTGCGCGGCTCGGACCGGCAGGTCCTCACCCGGTTCTTCGCCGCCACCCGCTTGCGGCCACACAACCCTGACGAGGTCTCCGGCCGCGAGCTGCTGCGGCGCCTGCGCGTGTGGACGGCAGGCCGAGACCGGCGCCTGTCACCCCGCCTTATGGAGGAGCTCGCCAGCGCCCCGGACACGGGCGAAACCCTGATCGCCAGCCTGGTCAAGAGGCTCGCCGATGACTGGGACGGCACCCTCCACGAGCCGGAGCGCGAGCACCGGCGCCGCGCCATGGGGCTGAGGCTCGTAGTCGCGGACCGAGGCAGGCGCCTGGAATGGCTCGCCGAGGCCTGCGATGGGATCGAGGAGACCCGCGTCGCTGTGCCAGGCGGACGTACGTTCACGCTGCACAAGGCGTACGGGGACGTCTACGAGGGGCTGGAGTCGCTGCATCCCTCCTGGCAGCAACTGGGAGACGGCCTGCACCTCGAGGGCGACGACCTGGTCCTTGAGTGGGCGCCGCAGGAGGTGGTGCTACTGCGGTTGCACCCGCATCTGGGCGAGTGGGTGAGTACTGAGTACTTCGAGCCCGGCGAGCAGCACTGGATCCTGGCCGCTGACTCGGCGGTCCGCGCAGTGCGCTCCATGGTCGATGCCCTCGGCGGCCGCACCGTCCGCGAAGCGTCGGCGCCGGTGCCGGGGTGGAAGCTGATCAAGGGCGTGCGCGCCGTCAACGGACTGGCCTTCGCCCGCACCCTCGACCGGGGCGGAGACCATGCGCACGTCCTTGAGCCCCAGATCCGGCACCGCGCTGCGCTGTCGGGTGGCCTGCGCATCGCACCCGAGTACCGGGTGGGTGCCGGAGTAGCGGGCCATTTCCTCCGCGGCGGTGCTCCCGATCTTCTGCTGCCGGCCAGCGACTCTCCCGACGGCCGGGTAGAAGTCGTCCTCGACGGCCGCACCGAGAAGCTGCGCGCCGACCCGCGGGTGCCTTTCCCCCTCTGCATGATCCCCCTCGAAGAGGGAGAGCACCGTGTGGGTACGGCGCACAGCAGCCAGGTCTTCACACTGCACGACGGGCTGCACGAGGGACTGCCACCCGGCACCGGGACACTCGGGTACCTCTGCGACGGCACCGCCCGGCCCGAGCTGAGCGACGCAGCAGGCTCCGAAACCGCCATCTGCGGTGCAAAGGCGCCACGTAGTATCCGCCCCCCGCGGACTGAACTGCTGCGCTCCACCGTCCTGGAAGCCGTGCTGCTCGATCCTCACGGCGGAGTGCGCCGGGCCAAGCAGCAGTCGGTCCCCGCTTGGATGGCCTCCCGCCTGCCCCCACAGGCGCTCGGCCCCTGCCTTGAGATTGAAGTACCGGGCGGCTACGTCTGGCTGGTCTACCGGACAGCGTCCCGCTGGTCGGTCAGGGCGCTGGCAGAGGCAGAAGACATACCCGCGCCCGCTCCGGCGCCTGACGACTACGCCTGGGCGTACGCCGTCCTCAGCGCCGCCCAGCGCCTGCAGGACCCCGCCTGGCTCGACTACGTGGCAGCAGCGGCAGAAATCAGCGGAAGGCGGGAAGCCTGATGACCGATACAGGAGGCCTGCTGCTGCGATGGTTGAGCGAACAGGGCGCCGGCAGCCTGTCCGACCTCAAGCAGGGGATGTGGTGGCTGGCATCCAAGCACTGTCCGGACATCGAACCGGGAGCCCCGGGCCGCTGGCTGCGCGACGCCGTCTCCCTGGCCTACATGGACATTGACTGGCGCAACCGACGCTGGTGCGCAGCCCCGCCGGTCCTGACCCGCTTGCCCCAGGCGCGGGGGCTGGCGGTACTTACCGGGGGCCGGACGGCTGCGTTTGACGCGCGCGTAGCGCAGGCCGGGCAGGACGGCTTGCTGGAGCTGTTCCGGGTGCCCAGCGCCCGCCCGCCCAGGGACATCCCTTTGCCCCCCTCCCTCATCGTCCAGTTCGACGACGAAGCAGGGCTCGTAGGCTGGGCGGCCGAGCTCGGCGTGTCGTACACACCGTGCTTCGCGCTCCAAGGAGCTGCGCTGCTTCCGCCCTTGAGTCCTGGAGCGCCCACCTCCGCACCGGAGTTCGGCAAACCGCTGGAGCAGTACGACCTCGAACGCGGTGGATATCGGCTTGTCCCGCGGCCCCAGGGCGAAGGCCTGTACCGGCTCAAGCGGCGCGACAGCAAGCGCGTATGTCAGGTCCAGCGCGACGGCCAGTGGTACGAAACCGGCCACGAACAGGGCGTCTACCTGGCGCTGGAGAACCAGAGCCGGGCAGCGGACGTGCTGCGCTGGCTGCCCGAGAAGGACTGCGGGCGCGAGCGGTTCGGGACCCTCTTCGTCGACTGGGGATATCCCCTGCCCGACCTGCACCGGCGCGTCGCGGTGATGTGCTGCGGCCTCGCGCCCCGCATCAACACCCAAGCCGAGAACCTTGCCTACGACAACGTGCCCCACGCCATAGCCATCAAGATCGCACAATCGCTCGGACAGCACCTGGGGGAGAACGACGATGAGTGATACCGCTGCGCAGCAGCCCGGCCGCACCACCCGGGACGTGGACATCCTCGGTTCGTTCGAGCACTTGAAGGATGCGCTCTTCCGCTACTACAATACGCCGTTCGGGCTCGCTGACGAGCACCTCGTGCGCGAGCGCCAGGACCTTTTCGATGAAAACGGCGGAGCCTGGCGGCGCCCTCTGCTGGAGGTCCGCCCGCGCTACGTCCAGATGGATGCGGGCATTGCGGAGTCCGTGAAGGCAGCAGGAGCCCACCCCGACCTCGCGGAACTGGCGCAGCTCGGGCTGCTGCAGGACGTCCCCTCCCTGTACGAGCACCAGCACCGGGCCTTGGCCGCCGCTGTGAGGGACGGGCGCGACGTCGTGGTTACGGCCGGCACGGGCTCGGGCAAGACGGAGTCGTTCATGCTGCCCATCCTGGCCGACCTCGTCCGCGAGTCCGCCGCCTGGCCGACCGCCTCGCTGCCGTCGAACCGCTGGTGGGCCTCTCCCGACGGCGTCTACCAGCCGCAGCGGGCAAGCGAGGTCGGTCGCCACGCAGCGGTACGCGCCTTGGTCCTCTACCCCATGAACGCCCTCGTCGACGACCAGATGATGCGCCTGCGCAGGGCGCTGGACAGCGACGACGTTAGGGCGTGGCTTGCCCGGTCGCGCCCCGGCCACCGCTTCTACTTCGGCCGTTACACCGGGGCAACCCCCGTTCCAGGCGAGATCGGCTCGTCGGCCGGCGTCAAGACGCTGCGCAAGGAGTTCGCCGCCACCGAGGAGCGCTCCCGCCAGGCGCAGAAGGCACCCGGCGACGGTCGCTACTTCATTCCACGGCTGGACGGCGCGGAGATGCGCTGCCGTTGGGACATGATTCAGGCTCCGCCCGACATCATGATCACGAACTACAGCATGCTCAACGTCATGCTGATGCGCTCGCGCGAGTCGCAGATCTTTGACAAGACGCGCCGCTGGCTGCAGGAGGTGCCCGACGCCCGCTTTACCCTGGTTGTCGACGAGCTCCACATGTACCGCGGCACCGCAGGCACAGAGATCGCCTACCTCCTGCGCAACCTGCGCCACCGCCTCGGCCTGGACCGCAGGCCCGACAAGTTCCGCATCCTGGCCGCGTCCGCCTCCCTCGAAGCGCCGCGCGACCTGGACTTCCTGCAGGAGTTCTTCGGCGTCGACCGCAACCGGTTCGAGGTCCTCGGCGGCCAGCTCGTGCTGCCGACGCACACCCGCACCGACATCTCCCAGCACGCCGACGCCTACGCCGCCCTAGGCGATCCCGAACCCGCCCAGGCTGACCAGCTCCTGGCAGACACCGGTGCCGGTGACGCGCTGGTCAACGCACTTCGCGACGGCGACCGGCTCATCGCCGACTTCGATACAGCCGTCGCCGCCCGCCTCTTTCCTGCCTCCGGCACCCCCATACAGGAGAAGGCGCTGCGCGGAGTCCTCACCGCGCTGCGTCGCTCAGCCGACCCCCAGGCCCCCAAGCTGCGCGGACACCTCTTCTTCCGCAACATCCCTGGCGTCTGGGCCTGCTCAGACCCGCAGTGCCCCGACGCCCCGCGTCCGGAAGGCATGGAGAGGACCGTCGGCAAGCTGTATTCGCGACCCACGCCGCGCTGCAGCTGCGACGCACGCGTCCTTGAACTCCTCTACTGCCAGAACTGCGGAGATGTATTCCTCGGCGGCTACGCGCCGACATCGGCCTTCCGTAACGCCGCCAAGGGGCTCCCCTTCGAAGCCGGCCTGCTCGCGGACCTGCCTGACCTCGACTCACTGCCTGACGCTGCAGCCCTCGGGCCGAGCGCGGCCAACTACATCGTCTACTGGCCGCGCAAGGAAGACCCGGCGCTGGAGAAGCTGGAGTGGGACGCCAACTCGGACAAGGGCACGCTGAGCGCCGACTTCGAGTTCAAGCGCAGCCAGTACGACCCGCGCACCGGCATCCTCCGCAACCAGCGCGACCACACCGGCTGGTCCTTCCACACCAGCGTGCCGCAGCCGAAGAAGGGACGGCCCCGACTCAAGGCGGAAGACCTCCCCGCGGCTCCGACCCAGTGCCCCAACTGCGGCGACGACTGGGAACTCAAGCAGGTCGGCAGCGAGCGCCTCAGCCTGAGCGACCCGCGCCGCATGCGCACACCAGTCAGGTCTATGCGCACCGGTTTTGAGAAGGTCAACCAGGTGCTGACCACCGGGATCCTCTCTCTGCTGCCGAACCGGCAGGCGGTGGTCTTTTCCGACAGTAGGCAGGACGCGGCGAAGCTGTCCGCGGGCCTGGGGCTGCGCCACTACCAGGACCTTCTGCGCCTGCTGCTCGCTGAAGAGGTCGAAGGTCAGGGCGATCCGGTCACTGACCTCGCAGCCGTATCGGGCTTCTACCGCAAGTCCCCCGACCACCCTGTGGACAAGGAGACAGCCAAGGCCGCACGCTCCCGGCTGCGCGCCCGCGACCCGGAGACCTTCGACACCTGGGAAACGCTCCAGAAGCCCCAGGTATCCGACCTTGACAGTCTCGACGACGACCTCCCCGACCCGGAAGAAGAGGCCGCGCTCTACAGCCGCCTCAGCCGCGTGCCCAGCCTCGACAGTCACGGCGCCGCCGTCGCCGAACGCCTGGTCCAGTGCGGTATCAACCCCGGCGGCCCGAAGGCGTCCCTGCGGCAGACCAGCTACCAGAAAGGCGCCCAGCCGCAGCCCTGGACCTCGCTGTATCGGTGGCCCGAGCCCCCCGGCGGCAAGGTGCGCGATGAATCCAGCTTGGCCCTGAGCGAACGGCAGGAGCAGCTGCGCCAGGACATCCGCGAAGCCCTCACCAGCGAGCTGCTCAACGGGCTGTTCGGCAGCGCCGGACGTGACTTCGAGTCCCTGGGCCTGGGCTGGCTCACCCTCGCCACCGACCAAGCAGCACTCGAAGCCGAGCGGGTCTCCGACGCCGCACTGGCCCGGGCCAGCCTGCGGGTCCTCGGCCACATGCGCCGTTTCGCAGGTCTGCGCAGCCCGGCTGACGAACCGCCCAAGAAGCTGCGGGACTTCTGGGCCAGCGCAGCCGACCACCTGGGGCAGGACCCGGACGACCTCCGCAAGACCGTCGAGCGGATCTGGGGGGAGGCAGTCAAGAAGTACGTCATCCAGCCCGAGCACGTCGCCCTGCGCCACGGCCGAGCCGTGTCCTGGACCTGCTCCGTCTGCCGCCGCCGACACCTCCACCCCGGCATCGGAATCTGTACGAAGTGCCGGCGGCCCCTTCCCGCCGCGCCCAAGCCCTTCGACGGCACAGACGCCGACTACTACGCTTGGATGGCGCGCAGGCAGTTCGGCAATTTCCGCCTCAACGCCGCTGAACTCACCGGTCAGACCGACCGCCTGGACGCCCAGGCCCGCCAGGCCCGCTTCCAGGGGATCTTCCTCGACGGCAAGGAGCACGAGCTCCCTGACACCCTCGATGTCCTCTCCGTCACCACCACTATGGAAGCAGGAGTCGACATCGGCCCGCTGTCTGCGGTCCTAATGGCGAACATGCCGCCAACTCGGTTCAACTACCAGCAGCGCGTCGGACGGGCAGGACGGCGCACCTCGCCGGTCGCGCTCGCGCTCACTGTGTGCCGCGGCCGCAGCCACGATGAGCACTACTTCCAAGACCCCCAGCGCATCACCAACGACCCGACCCCGCCGCCGTACCTGTCCACCGACATGAAGGACATCTACCAGCGGGTCCTCACTGCCGAGGTGCTGCGCAGGGCCTTCGGCGCGGTGCAGGGCGCGGCTGGGGACGACGCAGGGCCGGACCCCACCCGCAACGTCCACGGCCAGTTCGGCCGCACCGCGGACTGGCCCGCCGTCAGCGAAGCGATCAGCGTATGGATCAAGTCCCACGACGCCGAGGTCCGCAGCCTCTCCGAAGCCCTTGCTGACCGCACTCGCAGCAATTGGCCCCCGGCGCAGGCGGCGGCCTGGGTAGCCCAGGAGCTCGTCACCCGCGTCACCCAGATCGCCGACCAGACCCACGGCCACCACGAACTCAGCCAGCGGCTGGCGGAGGCCGGCCTGCTGCCGATGTTCGGATTCCCCACCTCAGCCCGCTACCTGTACACCAAGCGCCCCTCCGACTCCTACCCCTGGCCGCCGAGCGGAGTGGTCGACCGGTCGCTGGACATCGCGATCTCGCAGTTCGCCCCCGGCGCCGAGACAGTCAAGGACGGACAGGTCCATACGGCGGTCGGAGCCGTCGCGTTCGAGCCGACCGGACGATTCCCCCGAGCCGTGGACGAGCCGCTGGGGCAGCCCGTCCTCATCGGAATCTGCCGCGCCTGCGGTCACCTCGCCAAGGACGTGCAGGAGCTGCCGGAACAGGAGGACGCCCCGCCGCAGCCTTGCCGCGCCTGCGGAACGGCCGACGGCTCCTACCGTGAGATCGGACTGCGCGAACCGGCCGGCTTCTACTCCGGCGGCAAGGCCCGCGACTTCGACGGCAACTTCGCATGGAGGGCTAGGTCCCTCGCGCCCCGCACCGCCGCAGACCTTGAGTACGGCGCACCGCAGAAGATCGCGGCGCCGGGCATGGTGGTCCACGCCGGCAAGGGCGAGCGGTACGCGGTCAACGACAACGGCGGCCGACTGTTCCACTTCGCGAAAGTAAGCCCGACCGCGCGTTGGTCCGGCGCCTACCTGGAGACCGGGGCGGCTGAGCTGTTCCCCTGGCTGGCGAAGGACATCGCTCCCGACGGGGAACCGCTTGCCACCGCCATCGGCGCTACCCAGCACACGGACCTGTTCCTGCTCGGTCCCCAGGCAGGCGAGATCCCGGCGCTTGGCCTGCGCCTGAATCTCACCTCCGTGCCGCAGAGTACCGGCTTCCCCGACGACCGCTCAGGCAGGCGGGCGGCCTGGTACTCGCTGGCGGCCCTGCTGCGCACGGCTGCGGGCTCGCTCCTGCAGGTGCAGCCCAACGAGATCGCATCTGGCATCCACGGTGCAGGCTCCGGGAGCAGCAAGGCGCGCACCTTTGCCTTCCTTTCCGACACCCTGGACAACGGCGCCGGCTACTGCACGCACCTTGCCGAACGGGAGGTCTTCGAGCAGCTCATGGCGACTGCCAACAGGATGCTGGCCGACTTCGCGGATGGCGCGCACGGCCGCGACTGCCGCGGCTCGTGCTACCAGTGTCTGCGTGACTACACGAACATGGCGTACCACAGCCTCCTGGACTGGCGGCTGGCCGGTGAGCTCCTAGGCATCCTCCAAGGCGCGGGCGCCGCCAGCAGCCAGCGGGGCCGCCGGGCTGTGGGACTGTTGCGGAACTGGGCGTCCGACTTCCCGCCCGGTGATGCCGTGTTCGTGGACGACCTGGGGGGCACCGGTCCTGCTGTCCTCTTCGAGGAGCGGGTCTGGGTTGCTGCCAAGGGCCCGTTTGAGGCGGCCGACGCCACGTTGTCATCCCCCCGCATCAGCACCGTACGCGACGCCGCCGCAGCCGACAGCGGAGGCGTTCCCGACGTGGTTTTCGTTGACGATTTCCTCCTCGACAAAGCCCCGGCGCGGGTGTCAGCCATGCTCGCCGACTTCGACGGCGTGTAGAGGCCTGCATACACGTCCGTCGACTGGCAGTTGCTTGTGTCAAGGTGATCGACTAAGGGAGGGGCATGACTGAGCCGGCGGGGAATATGGGCGAACCGGTGTTGTTGCAGCGGTTCGCGGCCTGGCTCCAGCCCGGGCCGTCGGCTGAGGACGCGGAGCGTAGCGTTTTCTTCAAAGACGGCGTCATTGTGCTGGACACGAATGTTCTGCTGAGCCTGTACGAGTACACCGAAACTTCTAGAGAAGAGGTCCTGTCGGCGCTGGAGCAGACCGCAGGACGGCTATGGATGCCCTACCAGGTCGGACTTGAGTTCGTCCGCGGTCGTCGCAGCACACTGGAGTCCCGCAAAAGGGCCCTCACCAGCGCGGCCACAGAGGTCAACAAGAAGCTCATGGCGGCCCGCAAAGCGATTGTCGAGGCTAAGGACGTCGTGTGCGCCCAGCTCGATAAGTACGCCCGAGCCCAGCAGGAGATAGCGGGGCTGGACGCCCTGGTCGCGGATGCCGACGTCGATGCCCACTTGGACGTGTACCGGCACGAGTTCAAATGCCACTTGGACATGCTCAAAGCCGATCATGGCTTAGCCCTGAACTCCTCCGACGCGGAAGACCCCATCCTTCCGCGGATTGCGAAGCTTTACGGGGAAGGCGTCGGCGAGCAGCCGGACGATGATGTGCTGCGTAAGCGTCTGGAGGAAGCGACGGCTTTCAGGTTCCCGAACAAGATTCCGCCCGGATTCTCCGACTCCGACAAGGATACGCCGCTGAAGTCCGCTGGCGACTTCCTCCTCTGGGAGGAGCTGATCGAGCATGTCCGACAACTGCCGCCCAGCGGGCGCTGCGTACTGTTCGTGTCGAATGACACTAAGGAGGACTGGTATGAGCAGCGCTCAGGCGCGAGCAGCTCCCGTCCGTGGCCAAGCCTTGTCGACGAGCTGAGGCGAAGGGCTCAGGCAGACCTGAGGATCGAGACGCCACCGCACTTCTTTGGCGGGATCAGGGAGTTTTTCGACGCAAAGCTCGCCGCGGACACGTACGCGGAGATCGAGCGTGTGTCAGAGGCATTCGAGGTTAAGGTGCCGGACACACCGCTGGTGATCACGGAGGAAACAGCGCAACTCCTGGACCCCCCGGAGGGGCTGGCTCTTGATGCGCTCAATTCAGTGGGACTCGCCTCGTCGACCCTGCGTGAGTCTGTGGAGTCGGCGTCGCCGGCCCGCCGGTTGTTCCAGTGGTGGCTGATCGGTGTGACAGCTCAGCTCGGGCGCCGGGCTGTGGGAGAAACGGAGCCGTCAGTAGCCATTGCTGCGGCCGCGAGAAGCAGCGAGCCGCCCTCCAGCGGCTGGGTCTCCGGTATCGCCCTTTCACCAGGCGAGTGGCTTCACCGGGACTCGTCGTGGATCGCACCATGGTTCATGGACCTGCTGGGATCCGTCCCTCCGACTGACCGCGCTGTCCTGCGCCGACTGGCAGCGCAGCAGGCGGAGAGCAACAGGCGCTCCAGCAGCTGACGTCCATCACTGCCACAACTAGCCTTGCCGAAGCATATGTTGGCCGGAAGGAACTGCATGCAGAAGGTTTTCCTAACCTCAGGCTCGGTGATCAGATGATCAATACGCTATGACAATCTCGGTAGCCAAGCTTCCGGCTATCGTCATCGATGGGTCGAAGGGGGAAAAGTGATTGATCACAAGGATTTCATGCATGGTGCGGCGCTTGTCGCGATCGCCGACTCGGAGATGTTCACAGCACTCAATCGCGCGAGCGTGAAGTACGGCCACTACGTGGTGAACCATGATCGTCACTTGTTCATAAAGTACAACGACGGCAAGGGGCCTGGAGACTACTTCTTCACGTTCTCAGGAGAAGACAAGAAGAGAATCATTTCCGAAGCGGCGCCCCTAGTTTTCGCGGTTCTTGTATGCGGGAACGAGGTGGTCACGGGAATCACCCGGGAGGAGCTGTCACAACTCATCACACTTACCGCTAGTGCCGCTTCTACCGTCAAGGTCTCGGCCCAGCAGGGCAGGCAACTCAGAATCTCGGGGCCCGACGGTTCGTTGCCGTTGATCTCTCGCCGTTCGTTCCCAACACGCATTCTCAAATAGTGCCAGACGACTCCGGAGGGCGCTTCGATCCCGGATTAAGTGTCTGGTCAGCGCTTCCTGCGAGATTGGACGAGCAGGGCTCGTCCACGGATGGTCCACGCTCGCTTGCTCGGCGCACCGCCACGACAGCGGGTTCCCTGGGGCGGGAACGCGCAATGGAGTCCCCACCCCCGTAGGGGTCGGGCACTAGGCGCGCCTCACCTCAAGCTTTGCTGCACACCATTATCCCGGGCAGCATCCCGCCGTGACGTGAGGACACCAGTCCCTCGGCGGGGCTGACATGTGGCGGTCGCGTGTAGTAGTTGTACTGCCACTTTGTCGATCAGTTAGATGGCGTCCGGTTGGGGGACCGTGAGCCTTGGGGGGGCTAGGGGTGTCACGTCCGCGCACGGTGGGATGGCTGATGGGCATGCCGTTCGGCTGGATGACAACCAGCTGTTGGAGGCGCGTATGAACATGCCGCCTCAGGAAGAGGGCGCTTTCGAACGCGGTCAGCGAGTGAGAGTCCACGCAGAAGGGGTTCCCGAGTTCGCCACGATTCGGTTCGCCCTGCCAGGAGACCGACCGGGTACGTGGGATCTCATCCTTGTCGATGATGAAGACCGTCGGCACGAAGTGAACCTGGTGGTTGGGGACACCGAGACCGTACGACCGCTGGTGAGCGATGGGCGAGCTAACTCCGCCCGAGTGCTGGCAGCCATGTGGACGCAGTGGATGCATGCCGCCGCCACCAACGCCGAGTCCAGCGCGATGGCAGCTACACCCCTGAAGCCGTACGCGCATCAGACCACGGCCGTTTACGGTGCGATGCTGCCGCAACCCTTGCTGCGGTTTCTGCTGGCTGACGAGCCCGGCACCGGCAAGACGATCATGGCGGGACTGTATGTCCGGGAGATGCAGCGTCTGGGTCTGGTCAAGCGTGCCATCATCGTGTGCCCGGCCAATCTGGCCACGAAGTGGGTGGACGACTTTGAGCGGCTGCTGGGCGGGGGGCTGCGGCAGCTGACTTCGGCCACGGTGCGCGAGAACGCGCTGAACTCCCACGATCTGTGGGTGGTGTCTTTGGAGTTAGCCGCGGTCAACCCGGCTGTGCAGGACGCCATACGCCCGGACAGGGCTGGCTGGGATCTGGTGGTCTTCGACGAAGCTCACCGGTTAACCCCGACGGCGGCCGGGTTCCATCAGGTCGGCCGACTGCTGGCCATGAACACTCCGCGGGCCCTACTGATGACAGCGACCCCGCACCGTGGCAAAGAGTGGCTTTTCCGGCACCTGCTGCATCTGGTCGACCCGGCGATCTACCCCGACCCGGGTGACGACCCCAGTGTGGAGCTCCGTGCGCTGCGCCCAGGACCGATCCACTTCCTCCGGCGCATGAAGGAAGACCTCGTCGACTTCGACGGCCGGACTCGCTTGTTCAAGGGCCGGACCGCCCACAACCACAGTGTCCCGCTGTCGCAGACCGAGTACGGCTTTTACCAGGCTGCCTTGGAGATGGTCGATCGGTACTTCCCGCCGACCGCGCAGCCGCTCGCCCGCATGGTGTACGGCAAGCGAGCCGCCTCGAGCCTGTACGCGCTCGCCGAGACGCTGCGCCGCCGCCATGAGCACATGGGTGCCATGAGTGAGGCCGAGGCCGCTCTGATCGCAGAGAGGGAAGGCCAGGGCGACGAGACGGAGGTTGACGAGGCCAGGGTCATCCATACGGGCTCGGCCTCCACCAGGGCCGAGCGCGCGGCGATCCGCAGCCTTGTGGACCAACTCGATGCCACAGTCGGCGACGCCTCCTGGAGGCCGTCGAAGTGGCAACGACTCATCGAGGACTGCCTTGCCCGGCACGGGATCCTGCCCGGCAATGGTGAGCAGGCCGTCGTGTTCACCGAGTACGCGGACTCCGCCGAGTGGATCGCCCGGCGGCTCGAGGCGGAGGGATTCACCGCCAGGCTCTACTCGGGGCGGCAGAGCAAGGCGGAACGCGACACGGTGCGCCGGGCGTTTATGCGCGGCGAGTTCCAGGTCATCATCACCACCGACGCCGGCAATGAAGGCATCGACCTGCAGGCCGCGCACGTGCTGGTCAACTACGACATTCCATGGTCCCTTGTGCGCCTGGAGCAGCGGATGGGGCGCATCCACCGCGTCGGTCAGCTGCGTGACGTTCACCTCTACAACCTGGTTGCCACGGATACGCGTGAGGGCGGGACACTGCTGCGGCTGCTGGACAACTTCGTCACGGCAGCGAATGAGTTGCGCGGCCAGATGTTCGACAGCCTGTCGGCCGTCGCAGAGCTCACGGGCGTGGATTACGACAAGTGGCTGTCCGATCTGTATGGCAACGATGAGGTGAGGAAGCAGCAGGCGCTCGACGCGGCCAGGGCCGTGAAGGCGCAGGAGCTCAGCCGGGCGGCCCGCCAGGTTCGGGACAACGAGCGCCGTCTGGCCAGCCAGGTGGACGCCGTGGCGGCGTTGACGCTGCTGCAGCGCGATTTGTTCGCGCGGATCAACCCGGCGATCGTCGAGGCGTACCTCGACCGGTTGGCGGATGCCCGTGTGCTGCAGTCGGCGCCGACCGCGGCCGGCGCCGGATTCCGGCGTCTGTCCCTTGAGGGCGGGGCTGTCTTCCCGGCCACGCTCAGCGCCTCCTGTGAGGTGCACATCGCCACTAGCGGGGACGCCCTGCGGGAGGCATCCGAGATCATCGATGTCGGCGACACGATCACGCTGGGTCCCGGCGAGCCGGGCTTCGCCGACCTGATCGCCATGGCGGAGCAGGCCCTGGCGGAGGACCTGTATCAGTCTGGCGCTGCGGCCGACCCCACCAGCCTGACTCCGTACGACCTTTACGCGTACAAGGCGACCATGACCGAGAGTGACGGGAAGCGTGCCAGCATATGGGCGACCCTGATCAAGGTTGACGACAGCGGCAGCGCCCGCCCGGTGCGGTGGGAGACCCTGGCCAACCTCGTCCCGACCGAGCAGCCAGGCACCGCACCCCATCCCGCTCGGGAGGGCCGCGCTCTTGACATGGCCCGTGAGGTGGCAGGCGTCACGGTCGGGGAGCACCGGAAGGTGCGTTCGGACTGGTTCGCCCAGGCTCGCCGGGATCTGACTAATCTGCCTCTCAGTCTGACGGAGGACATCGACGACCGGTCCACCCGCATCGAACTGCGGCGCCGGCTGCAGGCCCAGACCGCCCGGCGGTTGGATGAGCTGGAGAAGCTCGCCGATGTGCATCTGACCGCCCCGGCGCTGATCGGCCGGATCCGTGTGCTCGCCGCCGCGGACGCCGGCATCCAAGCAGAGATGGATGCCGAGGTGGTCTCCATGCGGCACGTCCAGCAGCTCCTCAAAGACGACGGATGGATTGTCGAGGACGTCCACACCGAGGGGCGGGGCTACGACCTGGAAGCCCGCCGCAACAGCCAAGTCCGCCACATCGAGGTCAAGGGCGTCCTCGGCAGCGCGGCCAGCGACGGCATCCAGATGACCGGCAATGAAGTGCTGATCGCGACCCAGCACCGCAAGGAGTACTGGCTCTACGTCATCGACCAGTGCGCCGATGGCACGGGCCGCTTCTTCGGCGCCTATGAGGACCCGGCCCTCCTCTTCGCCAACGACATGACGGGGCACGCGATATTCCGCGTTCCCGGCAGTAGCCTCAAGAACGCACCGGGGAGCAACGCATGAGCAGAATGATCGAACGATGGTTTCCCAGTGCCGAGGTGTCGGCTAACAGCGACAAGGGCTGGGGCTCGGGGAATAGCGAGATATCCCTGTTCATGTGGTTCGCCAAGCGGCCCACCGCTCAAGCTAAGGCGGCCACGATCTGCTCGCTGTTGCCGTGGCCCGAGGATGTCGCGGAGCAGAATCGGCTACAGGACCTCGTCCGCGACGCCATGACCGGGCGCTATGCGGCTTGGTCCGATCTGCACGACGAGATCGCCAAGGCCAATCCCGGCGGCGCGGCCACGCTCGACCCTTTCTCAGGGCGGGGCATGATCCCGCTGGAATCGGCGCGTCTGGGGGTTCAAGCGTCCGCTGTCGACTACAGCCCAGTGGCGGTGCTGGCCAGCCATCTGCTCACCTCGGCTCCGTTCGTGGACTGGAGCGAGGAGCCTGAGCTTCCGTTCGGGGAGACCGGCCAATTCCTGGCCTCCCGCACGGACCGGCTGCTCTGCGACCTCGAGGTCCTGTTCGCGGAGATCCAGGCGCGGCATGCGGCCGCGATGGGTGACTTCTACCCGCGGCACGGCGGCGAGCTGCCGTGGGGGTATCTCTGGGCGGTCGAGATCCCCTGCCAGGAGTGCGGTTCGCGGTTCCCGCTCATCGGCTCCTTCGAGTTGATGCCGGCGCGCGGCAGTAGGGAGGCGGTGTCGTTCCGCATCGACGCGGACCGGTCCTCGGGGGCGTGGGAGCCAATCGTGACGCCGGGGAAGGCGACCCGGGCGCCGACGCTGACCAACGCCGTGGTGAACGGCAAGAAGGTCGCGGGTAAGAGCGCGATCTGCGTGTTCTGCAGCCACGTCCATCCGCTGGCTGTGCACCGCAGGCTGCTGCAGGAGGGGCAGGGCCGCGACACCTTGGTCCTGGCCGCCGACATCGATTCCAAGAGCCGGAAGACGTTTCGTCAGCCCACGGCTGAGGAACGGCAAGCCGTGGTAGCCGCTGGCCGGACGCTGCAAGCCGAGCCGGCGTTCAGTCCCTTCCTGCCAGCGGTGCCGGACGAGGGCATCGCACCGGGCAACAACAACATCATCGGGCCGAGCATCTACGGGGCGAAGACCTACGGGGACTTCATGGTCGACCGCCAGACCCTCTCGTACGTGCGGCTGGCGCGTGTCATCAACGAGGTCGGTGATGAGCTCACCGCAGCGGGGCTGTCACGCGAGTATGTACGGACCCTGACCGGGTACGCGACCGCTGTCGTGGTGAAGAAGCTGCGGCGCTCGACGCGCGGTGCTCGGTTCCAGACTTCGGGCGGAGCCCGTGTTGGGGATCTGTTCGTCAACGAGGGGTCGATCACGTTCTCCCCCGACTTCTTCGAGGCCGGCATCGGTGACGGGCCCGGGACGTGGAGGTCGATCTCGGACAATGTGCTGGGCGCGTGTCGTAACCTGTTCTCCGATTTGCGTGGCGCGCCGGCGTCCGTGCAGCGGGGCACTGCCACGGATCTGCCTTACCCTCCCAAGGCATTCACCGCGGTCGTCACCGACCCGCCGTACGACCAGATGATCGCCTACGCGGACGCCTCCGATCTTTTCTACGCGTGGCTCAAGCGATGCCTGCACAACACCTGGCCCGAGCTGGTGATCACAGCAGACCCGCACGGCTGCCAGGACAAGAACAAGGAGATTATCGTCAAGCGGGTGCGCGGCGAAGCCCCGGACGAGCATCGCACTCGTGAGCACTACGACGCCCTCATCGCCGAGGCGTTTGCGCAGATGCGGCAGGCCGTCCGGGACGACGGCGTGGTCACCATCGTCTTTGGCCACGGCGAGCCGGAAGTATGGCAGCGGCTGCTGCAGGCGATCGAACGCGCCGGACTGGTCATGACCGGCTCGTGGCCGGCTAACACCGAGCCTGGCGGGCAGCAGGGCAAAGCCAACATCGAGACCACGCTCACCATGGCATGCCGACCCGCTCCCGCCGACAGGCCGTCGGGGCGCAAGGGCGCTGTCGAAGCTGAGATCAAGGCGGAGATCAAGCGTCGCTACCCCGATTGGGAGCGCTGGGGACTGGCACCAGCGGACATGCTGATGGCCGCAGCTGGGCCGGCCATGGAGGTCGTAGGCCGTTACAGCGAGGTCCTCGACGCCAAGGGCGAACCTGTTGACATTTACACGTTCCTTCCCCTGGCCCGAGCCGCCGTCCAGGAAGCCATGGCTGTCGAAATCAATCACCAGCCGCTGGAAACCTTCGACGCCCGCACCCGGTTCGCGCTGTGGTGGGCCCGGCTCTACAGCCGTCAAGTCCAGGCGAAGTCCGAACTGCGGTGGCAGGCCCTCGCCTCGTCGCTCGATCTGACCTCGGTACGCGACCTGGTGGGCGACGACGAGAAGGGTGTCCGCTTCATCACGTCACGCGAGTACACGAGCAAGATCGACGGGAACTCAGCTGTCATTGATGTCGCCCTGGCGCTCGCAGCTGTTTCGGATGGTGGCCTGGACGCCATGGGCCAAGTGCTTGCGGCCTCGGAACTGGTGGCCGACGACACCTACCTCTGGTCAGCAATCCAGTACCTCGCGGACCGGCTCCCCAGCAATGACCCGGACTCCATCGCGTTCGCTCGTGTCCTGCGCGCGCGGACCGGAATCGTCAGCGCCGCCGAAGCAGTCACCAACACCCGCCACCAGCAGGAGCAAGACAACCAACTGCGGCTGATCTGATGCCGAGCACCTCACCGGACCCCATAGCCCCACAGCCCAGGAGAGCAGTAGTGACAACGAGCGTGACGCCGTGGTGGAAGGCGCTGCGGATCCGCCAGGAAATCCTCAACGCCTCCGGCCAGATCGACGACGTGCAGATGTCGCTGTTTCGGACGGTCCACGGCACCGGCACGAACCGGCCGCCGTATGCCGACCCCACCTACTACGGAGACATCACCCACCCCACCGAGCGACTGACCGATCTCCTCACCGAGATAGCCATCCGTATCGGAGGCGGTGACGACTATCTCAAGGCCCGTGCTGTCACCCGGCTCTACCAGGGCATGGGCGGTGGCAAGTCACACGCCTGCATCGGCGCCTTCCACCTGGCAGCGCATCCCGAGGCCCTGCTGGCCACGGAACTCGGCCACAAGGTAGCCGAGCGGGCGCGCGCGAAAATGGGACGCGGCCTCCCCCACGACCTCAGCCGACCGCACGTGGTCGTCCTGCCGTGCGACAACATGACTGCTGGCGCCGGGGTGGAGGAGCTCGACGGCCCCGCGGTGAACCTCTACGAGCGGTTCCTGTGGCGCTTGTTCTCCAAGGACTACGCGCTCTACCAGCGCTATCGTCCGTACTGGAGCGACAAACACAAAATCGGTGAGGCCATCCGGGCGGTGAATCGGCCGGTCCTGATCATCATTGATGAAGTACTCGACTACATCGGCAACGGACTCGGCGGCACGAACAAACCGGAGCTGGCAGCCCAGGACATGGGCTTCCTGCGGGCGCTTCTCGACGTCGTCAACGATGTCCCCCACGTGGCCATGCTCGTCGTGATGATCGCCTCCGACGCGGACAAGACTGCCCTGTCGGCGGCAGCCAAGGAACGCCGCGACGACCTCAATAGCCAACTCGAGCGCAACGGACTGCCAGCCACGGTCAGCGAGGTCGGTGACTTTGCCGATATCCTCAGGCGACGGTTGTTCGATTCCGAGCCCGTCGCCGAGATCCTGGCCGCGACGGCCGCCCTCTATGAGCCTGTTCTTGACGACAGTGGCTGGAGCAAGCACGTCTGGGACCCCATCAGTGCCAGCTGGCGGCGTCGCTGGCAGGCCGAGGTCGCCACCTGCTATCCGTTCCACCCCATGCTCATGAGCCTGGCGAAGGAGGAGTGGAGCAAGGTCACCGGATTCCAGCGCGTCCGGTCGACCATACGGATCTTCGCCGCCACGGTGTACGCCCTGCAGCAGCGTGGCAAGGCAGGCGACTGGGTGCCGGCGCTCATCGGCCCCGGAGACCTTCCCCTCTCGGACAGTGCTGTCAGGGAAGCCCTCCTGGGCAGCGGCCTGGTAGAGGACGATCGCACCATCGCGAACTACCGGAGCCTGGCGGAAATGGAGGTCGTCAACCAGGACAGCTCGTCAGGGACGGCCCGCCAGCAGGACCTTGAGCGGCCGCCTGCCCCGTGGCTTCAGGCCAATCCGCGCGCGGCTGAACGCGCGGGCACCTTCATCTTCCTCGCCAGCATTGTCGGCACGCTGCGTCCCGGGCGCGGTCGCGGCGCCAGCGCGCCCGAGGTCAAGGCCGCCACCAGCGTCCCTGACACCAACTACACGATCACCGACGCCGACAGTGTCGTCGAGGAACTGGTCAACCCGGCAGGCGGCATGACCGCTCTGGATATCGTCCGCGGGCAGGGCAATAACAAGCCGGCCCGCTACTTCCTGTCCACCCGGCTCAGCCACCGGATGATCGTCAGCAGCCTTCGCCGGACCATCACCGAAGACGAGCGGGACCACGTCATCGCCGAGTTCGCACAGGAGCTGGCCAGGACTGGAGCCAGCGGCAGCCCGTTCCGCGAAGTGAAGTTCGTCCCAGCCGACCCCGAACGCATCGCGACCGACGTCCTGGCCACAAGTGGTCTCGATACCGCGTACACCAGCCGGCTCATCGTCCTCGACCCGGCGCAGTTCAGCCTGCGCAACGGCATGGAGAAACCCACGATCGACGCCCTGACCGTTGCGATGGGACTCGGGCAGGGAGCCCAGCAGCTTCCCGTGCAGTGGGCCAGCAGCGCGGTCTACGCCGTTGTCAACACCCAGCGCCGCAGCCTGGTCCGCGGGCTAGCGGTGGAGTACCTGGCCAGGCAGAAGGCGCTGGATGCCCCCGAGATAAAGAACGACAATGAGCTCAAATTGATCGGGACCAAGGAATTCACCACCGCGCGGGATCAGCTGGAGAAAGCTCTCAAGCGTGCCTACCAGCACGTCGTCTTCCTGGCGCAGCCCGACCCGGACGGCGATAGGTATCTCGACGAGTTCACCGGAGAAGACGACAACTTCACCGCCCTAAACGGCACCGCTGTCTGGAAGGCTCTTGCCGCCCGCGACAAGGTTTTCGACGTCGGAGAGTTCACTCAGAGGGCTTTGCTGTACAACCTTCGTGATCAAGACTACGGAAAGACGCTTTCCGACATCCGGGCCGCGTTCTACAGCGCACCGCGCCTCCCCTTGCTCTACGGCGGAGATCGAGACCTTCAGCAGGTCATATACGACGCCGTGAGCGAGGGCCTAGTGAGCGTCGTTGACGGCGCAGGCACGGAAGTCGCAATGACGGCCCCAGGCCAAGTAAACCTTGCCAGCGCTAGTCTGAGGTTGGCGAAACCCCAACCTCAGACCTGCGCCAAGTGCGGCGAGGGGAGTCACTCAGACGAGTGCGCGAACATCACATTCACCGACGACGCCTCCACGATGGAGAGGCCCGTCCCTGCCCCACGCAGCGACTCAAAGCCCAATGCAACGGGTCCGAGTTTTTCGGGTGACGAGACGTCTCCCGCAGCGGAGCAGCAGGTCGCTTTCTCGTTTACCGCCAACTTGTTGGCCAGCAGTCACGGTGCTGACGGCTTCGCCGCGCTATTCAAGGCCTTTTATATGGCCCTAGACGAAAGGCAGGTCACTTACCTGCAAGGCACATTCCAAGTTGTGATGCAACCTGAGGCAGCCGAAAACGTTCGAGTGCGACTCGAGGAGTTGGGGATCGCTGGATCATTTAAGAAGCTCTAACACCGGCTGACGGAACGCCACGACGTCACTTCGCCGCTTTCGCCTCGCACATACCTGCGCGGGTGTGCGGGGGCGGAACCCTTTACCACCGCAGCCGCACCAACGGAGGTTAGTCCTACCTTCAGTACGAGGACTGAGGTCTTCCGTCTACCTCGACGGCGGGGGACAGCAAGGTCATGACCAGCATCGATGGTGGCGGATTGGCAGCGCGGGCAGTTGTGCAGATCGGACTGCCAGGCCCGGTACACCAAGTGGCTCTTGTAGTACGGCAGCCCCTTAGCGCCGCATCCGCACAGCGGACGGGCCACGGTCCGCTGGTAACACCGCTTTAGGAGAGAGGCGGGGGAGCGGGGCCGCTGACCTGCAGCTTGATACATGGTCAGCTTGCCGAGAACTCGACCGTGAGACACGCTCGTTCACCGTGGCTGCCCCCTGCATCTGGCACGGCAGTGGCACGAACCTCAGCCGACGACAGTCAGCCACGATGGCGGGTGCGCCGACCGATCACGCACAGGTGTGCCTCGGGGCACTCCCACTGGTCTCAGCCACGCTACGGGCTTGTACCGTCGACCAGAGCAACCCGCGTTGGCGAGCCCGTGACGATGGCCGGCCTCGCACGGCTCAAGGGTGGTCCTGTCGCAGCCGGACATTTTTCCCGAAGCTACTTCCTCGACAGGAAGATCTGATGGAGGATAGTCGTATGATTGAAATTATTAAAACCCTGATCGATGCCTTAGTTAACGGCTTTCCTGGCATTAGGGGAATGCGTGAGGACAAGCGCCGACGGCAGTTGGGCGTCGAGTTATTTCTGCTCTGCGCGCAGATAAACCAACTGATGGTCACTGCCGAGGACATCATTCAACACCTGGAGAATTATGCGGCTTCCATAGACCGCTACGCGAATGATGGAACTGAAGGCGGAGGTCCAGAATATCCCAGGCGAGTAAGGCATCTGGTTGAGCGGCAACGGGACGATCTCCTCTATGTCCGTCTCCTCCTGGACAGTAGATCTGCCGTGGTGCAGATCATTGAACCCGAGGCGTACAACCGACTAGTTCCCTTGCTTGGAGTTAAGCAAGGTGCTCTCGACACGTTGTTCACAATCATGTATGTGGGTGATCTACCACTCGGCCCTTCCCAAGCGGAGATTGATGCATGGGCATCCAGAATCCCGCCTCTCCGAGAGGGGCAGGCGCGGAGAGTATCGCAAAACCTCTGGGCTGTGGATAGGCTCCTACGGGAAGCTGAACACCGGTGGCGGGAGAATGCGCTACCTCATGATTCCTGGGGGCGAGATGTGCATGCAATCGTGGTGCGGTACCTTGATGAGCGGCAACCGCGTAGGCAACTGGAAGAAATCCGATCCTCCTTGTCTGTTTTGCGTTCAACCCTTCTAGAAAACTTCACTATTGCTGATGTGCTTGTCGAAGTTGGGGAAAGGAGGCGCGGAATTAGCAGGCTGTGACCTGTCGCAGTGGTCCACTGAACTTGCGGTTGGCGGAGTCTCGATGGGCGAGTCAAGACTTGTCTTCTTGCCCTGGGTCTTGTCGGGGATCTTGGGGAGCTGGGTCTTTGCTGGTGAGGGGCGGTGGGCCCGTGCGCTTAGTGGCCGTCGTTGGTCGTCTTTGGCCACTGTCGATCGGCCTCAGACGGCCCAGGGACGGCCCAGCTCCGCCGCGCACGGCTGACGGCCGGCACCTTAGATGAGACGCCTCTGGACCTTAGCCAACGAAAGTCAGCCACGACGGTCGGTGCGCTGATCGATCAGGCAAGCGTGTGCCTCGCTGCGCCCCGACCAGCCTCAGTCATGCTGACTTTGCACACGACAGACCACGGGATATTCGCCGCCCGTGGCCTGGTGCTGCTCAACGGGCGGAGTCGCCAGGCTCGATCTCCTTGGCCTGCTCGGGAAGCAACCGGTTGACCATAATCTCGGGCTGAGCCTCCATGCCCAGCGCCTTCAAAGCGGCTGCTGAGTTGAGGCGATCCTTTGCCTCCGAGTCTCTGACACGGTCGATGAACGTCGTGGCCACTTCAAGCTTGTGATCAATGTCGATCTTGCTTTCGTTGTCCTCGGCCGCCTTGGTGAGATTAGCCATCGTGCGCTTCGAGTGCAGCGCCAGCGCGCCGCCGCCGACCGTGATCAGCGCGCCGGTCAGGCTCGTGACGAGCGGCAGGTAGCTGATATCCGGGTTCCCGGCATGGACCAGTGCCAAGACCGCACCGGCCAGGATCACCAGCGCGCCGCCCGTCATGAACCACACGCTCAACCGGAACGTCCACTCGGCCTGCTTCAGCGTGTGGTTCAGGAAGTCGAAGTGGAACTTCTGCCGCTGCGCCGCAAGACTGGATTCCTTTTTAAGGCCCTCAGGATTGAGGCGATTCATGGTGATATGGCCGACGTCACCCGTGATCACTACTGATCCAGATGCGGCAGCAGATGCGTTTACGGCCACTGACCGTGCCTCGCCCTCCCTCGCTCGGCGCCAGGCAACCGCGTCAGGGTTGGTGTCGTGCCATCTCCGGCAAACGTTCCACCTGTTTCCCGTAGACCTCGCGTCGTCGTACGTCACGATCGCGTAGACCCAATCGCTGCAGTTCTCGCTGCCTTCGGTGTGCACACTGCACTTGAGGCTCGTGTCCAAGGGCACAGTCTGGATGTCCGTGATGGTGGACGTCATGTGTTGAGGTTACGCCGCAACGAGGTTCAGGCTGAACAGGATTGGAACCAGAGCGGTGCGTCCGGAAAGAGGTGCGGGCGCCCCCATCGTGTGCTGGCCCATTGTCTACGCCGCCCGAGCAGTGACCAGCGAATCGCTGCGCTAGGTAGGGCGGCCTACACCACCGTGCTTGGGTAAGCGCGGCGTTCACCCGGCGCCCGAGCTCGGCCTTGAGTTCCTCCACCCCACCGCAGCGCCCATCTGCCGCGCATCCAGGGCTTTAGGCGATGACCTCTTTGTCCCGAAGTAACTGGGGTGGGGGTGCTGCCTTGGGCTGCTGCGTCTCTCACCTGCGCCGATGGTCCGCAGGCGTCCGCACTTGTCCGTCGCCGTCCGTCGGCGTTGTCACGCAGTTGGACACTCAGCGTGGGCCACTATCCGGGGGCTCGGAACTAGGCCGTCACCTCGTCGATCGCGGCGAGGATCAACTCAGGCACCGCGGCAAGGGCGCTGTCCAAGAGGTACTCGATCGCTACAGCATCCTTGCTGCGGTTCACGTCGATCTGTGCAGTCCATTGGCCTGGTTGGTAACGAGCAAGCATCGATAGCGCGTAGAGCACCGCCCACCAGGCCAACAGAGGGTGGAGCACGCGGTCGTCACCGCCGAATCGCGCGTGGATCACTCGGGTGGAGTCTGAGAGGCTGCGCCCCTTCCATGGCGCGATGTCCTCGAACCTACGCTTGGCGATCTCCTCTCCGCCTACCACGTCCCACACCAGGCGGCAGCCGATAGTGCCTTGCATCGGATCCCAGCTATCCGGCCTGCTGTCAGGGATGGCGCCAATCGACCGGAAGCGGTACCCCGCCAACGACGGATAGTCGGCGAGCCACTCACGTACGGCCTGCTCACGGTCCTGCGGGCTCGCGTGGTCTTGAAGGTTTCCAGGCAAGCCGGACACCATCGCCTGCAAGGTGTTCGCATCTACCTGATGCGTCTCTCTAATGACTGAGAGTTGCGGACGCGTTGTCGATTGCAACGGCCAGAGACTCACTTCCAAGATCGACGCCCACACGTCCGCCAGACGGGCTTCTTCAGGCAGTGATCGTGATCCGAGCATCGCGGCAATTTGAGTGAACGACTGCGTTCCCGCTGCGCCTTTGTCTTTGACGGTGACCGAGCCTAGGTCTGACTGGTCCATCTGGGCGGCGACGATTCCGTGGCCGTTCAGACGGCATTTGTCGGCGGGGACGGGTGCACACGCTGCGATGGCCCTTCCGGCCTGGCTCAGACCGTAGAAGAGTACGAGGGGCCTGGAAGCCGGCCCAACCGAGGCAGCTGCGGTGAAGAGTTGCTCCGACTGCTCCAGTGCTGCGCTGAACAGCTTCTGGCGCGGGCCTTTACCCGCATACCCTGGCGGCTCTGGACGGAGCTCTCGTAGGGCCCTCCATACTGCTGCTGTCGCGGGATACGTCTGATCACGGTACGTGGGGTACGGCCTGCGAACCATTGCCCCATCTTGCCAGCGCAGAGCGCACCACCGTGGCGTTTCTTCCAGCGAGCGACGGATGTAAGAACGTAGCCCAAAGCCGATCCCCGCTTTAGGAGCGAGGTTGGGCGATCATGGGTGTGACCTGCGGATTTCCTAGCTCGGGCAGAGCCCGTCGGAACTCACCACTGTGTACCGCGGTTCCCCGTGAGTCCCCGTCCGTTCTGGCACGAGAGTGGCACGGCACACTGACGACCGTGAATGACACGGTAGCTGTCGCTTTGATCACGGCCGTATCCACGCTGTCGGCTGGCGCGGTGACGGGCGGGTTCGCCTTCTGGGGCACTGGACGGCAAGCAAGGGAACAGGCACAGCAAGCTCGCGAAGAACGCGCCGAGCAGCGCGCCACCCGGCAGCGAGAGGTTCGCCGGGACGTGTACGTCCGCTTCCTCGATCTGGCAGTGCAGGTCGATCAGCACATGGACTTCATCTGGATCGAACCCGGGCCTTCGATCACCGCCGAAAAGATCGAGCAGATGGTCGAGCTGACGCGTCAACTGTGGAAGGCTCTTCCAGCCGTGTTGCTAGAGGGTCCCCCCGCTGTTGCCGAAGCGGCTCGCGCATTCGCCGCTGCGGTTGCTGAGGAGTGCGACACCCTTGAAGAGATCGCCGGGAACACTGGCGAGCATCCGCTCTATGTCACCAGCGGCGGTTTCACAACCTTCACTGACCAGCGGGTCAATACTCAACGCCGCTTCATTGAGACTGCCAGAGAGACCCTTGGCGGCCATCTGGCGCCCCTTGATCCACAGGCTTAGCGAGCGCGCACTTCCTGCACCCACCACTCTCCCCAGCTCCCATCCCGTACGCCGTCGACCCACACACCGTGGAGCGGGCGTGGTTCATGGCGTCCAGGTGGAGCGCGCCACTGTACGAACGACCTGGACGCCATGGGCCGCGTCTGCTCGGCTCTGCCTGGGTCGACGGTGTGCGGGATGGGAGCCCCCAACAGCCGCCACGACAGACCTGCAGTCGGCGCCGGCGCCCCCTCCATCCCGGTGCCGGCCGATCCCCCGCCGGAGGCACTGTTCTGACCGCGGCTTGCCGTCCAGGTCTCGACTCGGGGCCGTAGCATGCTGCGGCCCCAGGGTCCGGCCCCCTGCGCCGTAGGCGTGTGGGGGGCCGGACCCTGGGGCCAGCCCGCGCCTCGCGCGGGCACTTGAACCCGTAGAGAAAGTTGTTACTCAGGCTTCGTCGTGATGCTGTCCGATCCCGGTAGATGCTTGACGGGGCTTCACAGAATGGACCGTTGTGAGAGGGCACACGAGGTCCTGCGCTGGCTCTCCTGCCCCTGCGGGCCGAGGATGCTCGTATGAAGGTGCCGATCGGTCGCCCGAGTCTGCGGCCCTACCTGGCTTACCAGCAGCGCGCTGCAACCCACCGTGAGGGGCTGATCGCTCACTTCTTGGGCACCAGCTCGGTGCTGCTGTCGGACGGACAGACCTCGGTGCTCAGCGACGGGTTCATCACCCGCCCGAGGATGCTGAGAGTGGGAGTGGGCAAGATCGCCCCGGACCGCTCGCTGGTCCGTGCCGCCATCGAGCGGCTGCAGGCCGACACCCTCGCCGCCGTGATGTGCGCGCATTCCCACTACGATCACGCCCTCGACGCACCGGTGTGGGCGCTGGAGACTGGCGCCGAACTGGTCGGGTCAGAGTCCACCGCCAACATCGGACGCGGCCTGGGGGTCCCCGAGTCGTCCTTGCGGGTGGTCGGCGATGGCGACACCGTCACCTATGGCAGCTTCACGCTGACCTTCCTGGACTCCGTGCACAGCCCGGGCGACCACTACCCAGGCACCGTTGACCGGCCCTTGGTGCCGCCGGCCCGCGCCGGTGCCTGGAAGACCGGCACCGCCTACTCCGTGCTCGTCACTCACCCCCGCGGCCGCGTGCTACTGCAAGCCAGTGCCAACTACCAGCCCGGCGCGCTTCGTGGTCACCATGTCGACGTCATCTATCTGGGCGTCGGCATGCTGGGCAAACAGTCCGCCGAGTTCCTCCACACCTACTGGGACGAGGTCGTGGTCGCGACCGGGGCCAAGCGGGTCATCTTGGTGCACTGGGACGACTTTTTCTTCGGCCTG
Organism: Streptomyces sp. NPDC052301; assembly: GCF_044593395.1. NCBI lineage: Bacteria > Bacillati > Actinomycetota > Actinomycetes > Kitasatosporales > Streptomycetaceae > Streptomyces > Streptomyces sp. NPDC052301. The sequence continues at coordinate 341,226 of NZ_JBIUBE010000008.1, forward strand.
GATCGGCCACTGCGTCCCATGTCCTATCTGTTCGACGACTTTGGCACCACCATGCGCAGGCTGCTGCCCCTGGCCCGCCGTGACGGCGTCGACGTCGTCCTGCCTGTCTCCTGGCAACCCAGCGCGCCCCTCACCGGTCTCGCGTGAGCTCGGCTCAACGCTGGAATCGGCGCGGTACGTCGATTATCCGGCCAACGATGCGATACGAGGCACTGTGAACCGAGAAGGATCAACCGACATGAATCCATCAAGACTCAACTGAGCCTGGGCACTTCCGTGATGCGCCATAGGGGCGCGTCGTACTGCTCCGGCCGGCTGCCGATGAGCAGCTGGCGCAGAGCATGGCGCTGAGAGCCGTTGAGGTTCAGGGCCTCGGTGATGTGGCGGAACGTCGTGTGGGTGACTCCGCGGCGGCGGGCCTCCTCCTCGAACTGGTCGAGCCGCGGGAGCACGGCTTCGCTGTCGAGCTTCAAGGGCGGCTGGTCCTTCAGCCACGCGGCCTTGTTGCGCTCGTAGTCGATCTCAGAGAAGCCGCAGATCTCACGGCTGTATGCCTCGACCTCGTCCAGGAGGGCGGTTGTCATGATGGCTCGGGCCAAGCTGTTGCGGTTCACCGCTTCGTCCAGGTCGACCTCGTGGACCCTGGGGCCCTCGTCGGTGAGTGCCACGGGGAGGCCGGCATCGCGGACCTCGCAGGTGCCCCGTACTCCTCGGGCCGTGGCGGCGAGCATCGCGGTTGCCTCGGACGGGTGCCACTCCAGGACCGTGCTGATCCGCTCCACGTCGTCGGCGGTGAGAGTGTGAGCGACAGGGCCGAGCAACGGGCGGAGGTCGTCCGGGGAGAGTTCGCCGTCCAGGCCGGGACCGGCGACGAGCAGGCGAATCGACGCGTTCACCTGGCAGGCGGCGGCCAAGGTGACGGCATCGGCGAGAGGGCTCTTCAGCGTGGGCTCGTCGCCTCGCGCAAGGATGTCGCCGCCGACGTCCAGGAGATCAATCGACTCCGGCTCGAAGTGGGTGATCAGCTCTTCCAGTTGGCGTGTGACGCCTTCCACGCCTTGGTGCGGGTCGAGCAGAGCGAAGGTGTGCGGGAGTTCCGCCGCGAGTTGCGGGAGGGTGGATCCTGCGGGAGCGATCGCGCGGGCGTCGGCCGGCACTGCCGAGACTGCTGGGGTGATCCGCGCGAGGCCGGTGAAGTCGCGGGCTCCCCGTGGACCCGGCACTGGGTCGATGAGGAGGCGATCCCATGCGTAGGTCAGGATCACCGCCTGGTCCTCGTCGCCGTACAGGGCGGCGCTGAGCATTGCGGCGGCGACTGCGTCGCCACCTCCTCCTGCTGCGACGATCAACCGCGTCATGTCATCAGCGTACGGGTTTCAATGTTGGCCACTCACCTTATAGTGGCTAGAGGCCATAGCCAGTTGAATAGGGAGGGAGCATGCCTCAGATCGAGGAGGCTCAGCCGAAGTATCTCCAGATTGCACACTTCATCCGTGACCAGATCCTTCGAGGGGACCTGCGACCGGGGGACGAAGTCCCCTCGGAACGGCAACTCGCGGCGGACTGGAAGGTGTCCAGGCCGACCGCTGCCCGCTCGTTGGAGGCGCTGAGTCATCAGGGCCTGGTCGAGAAGAGGCAGGGATCGGGTACGTACGTCCGGAGCCTGGAGGTCAACCGGAGGGCACGGGAGCTGTACGGGCGCGCTCGTCAGACCGGGAAGATCTACACCTCTGGTGAGTACGCGGTCATCACGTCAGCCGGCTGGCTTGAGGCGCCGGACCACGTCGCTGAGGCCCTGGGGCTGACCAAGGACCGGCGGGCCGTGCACCGGCGGCGCGTCACGAACAACCAGGATGGCCCCATCACGCTGTCCACCTCGTGGTTCGCTCCCGAGGTCGGCCAGAAGGCGCCCAAGCTCATGGATCCTGAGCGGATCCAGGAGGGCACCCTCATGTACGTCGAGAACATGACGGGACGTCAAGGTAGCTACGCCGAAGACCGCATGTGCGCTCGCACCGCGACTGACGATGAAGCGGCCGATCTCCAGCTGGAGCATGGATCCGCCGTTCTGATCGTCCATCACGTCGTCTTCGACCTGCAGGATCGTCCCCTGGAGTTCGCCGAAGCGACGTACCCGCCTCACCGCTGGGCGTTCGAACAGGGCTACCCGCTCACCTGAGGCTTGGTCTGATTGCGTCGAACCGCTTGCACGGCGCGAGTGGCTAATGCCACTATCCAGTAAGTGGCCAAGGCCACTTACTGGAAGGGGGCACGGCGTGACGAGTCGGCGGCCTGAACAGGACGCGCACTTAGCTTGCCGGAGTTGCCGGGGGCGGGGTTGGAAGCGCGTCAGCTCGCGTACGACGCTGGCGCTCTCCACCGTCAACGACCGTGCTCGTGCCACATCGAAGCGACGGTGCCTCGACTGCGACGGCACCGGCAAGGAGTGAGCACGGATGGCCTACACGCTGGACCGTGACCCATGCCCGGATTCGCCCCGTCTCGGAGCGATGACCTTGCACCCGACCCCCGAGTCGGTGCCCCGGGCGCGACGCTGGTTCAAGAAATTCATCGCCCCGTACGACCCGGCCTGTTCGGTTGACGACTGTCTGCTGATGATCTCGGAGTTGGTGACCAACGCCATCTTCTACGGCCGGTCGGATGAACCCTGGCTCGTCCGGGTGGAGTGGTTCCGGGATGGGACCTCGCTTCGGGTCGAAGTCCACAACCCGGGTTTCCCGGCGCACGTGCGGCTGCGCCGGCCGGACGCCACCGAAGCCCACGGACGTGGTCTGCTTCTGGTCGACTCCATCGCCGACTCATGGCGGTCCGGTCCGAGTGGCTTCGGCGGGACGGTCGTGTCGTTCACGATGGCCGATGCCTGGCCGTCGTGAGAGATGCCCGACCCTGTCTGTCCTGGCACGGGGAGTGTCGCTAGTCTGGTTGACCAGTTGACTTGGCCAATCTCGATGGGCGGCGTTCATGGCGTATGAGGTGGAGGCACCCAAGTACGTACGCCTCGCGCAGACCATCCAGCGTCGCATCGAGGACGGTACGTATCCGCCCGGCACCCGGGTCCCCAGTGAGAACCAGCTGGTGCAGGCCTTCGGGATGTCCCGCCCGACCGTCGTTCGGGCGCTGGAGCTGCTGAAGCGGGACGGTTGGCTGGAGTCTCGCCAGGGCTACGGCACGATCGTGCGCGGCCGCCCGGCCGCCGCCGAACGGAAGGACCGCAGAGGGCGGGACGTGCTGGAGCGCGACGAGTCGCGCGCTCCGGGTCGCCTCGTGGAGGTCGGCGAAGTCCCTGTTCCTGCCCGCGTCGCTTCCGTGCTCGGCCTGCCGAAGCGCGCCAAGGTGCTCATGCGTCGCTTCCTCATCGAAGAGGACGGCGAAGCTGTCGAGTTGGTCTCGTCCTACTTCCCCGCCGATCTGGTCGACGGCACCGAGCTGGCGGGCAGTGACGTCCTGGGCGGCAGTCTCCGTGAGTACGTGGAGGCGCGGAAGAAGGTCCGCTTCGACCACGTGACGGAACGGGTCTCGGCCCGACTTCCCGAAGAGGGGGAGGCCGGCCTTCTCGACCTCCCCGAGGGCGTACCCGTCCTCAGCGTCCTGGTCATCGCCCGTGATGCCTCGGGGCAGGCGTTGCAGGTCTCTGACGTGCTGCTTCCTGCGGACCGGCAGGAACTCGAAGACACCTATCGCTTGAACTGAGCCCGGATGGGGGCTACTTGGCCCCCGTTCTCACTTGACAAGTCAACCTGGCATCCCTAGCTTCGAACTTGCTAAGTCAACTTGTCAGGTGGCAGGTTGATCGACTTCGAAGGAGAGATTCTCTGTGCGTGTGATCCGCATCGACGCTTCGTCCGCCACGATCCTGCTGACCGAATCCCCCGCGCCGAAGGTGCGCGACCGGCAGACAGGTGAGGTCGCCAAGGACGCCCTGACGGGGGAGGCGCTGATGACCGTCGGCGTCGTCTACATCGACGAGGGCGAGTCGTCGCTGATCCAGGTCACCATCCCCGAGAGCGGCGTGACGGATGGCCTGACCGTCGGCGCTCCCGTCGCACTCCCGGGGCTGGTGGCCCGGCCCTGGGAAAGTGTGTTCAACGGCCAGCAGCGGCACGGCATCGCCTACCGGGCCACCGCCGTCACGTCGGGCGCCTTCCCGATGGCTCAGGCGGGCTGATCGGCGTGACCACGCTGGTGACGGTGTCCGAGCTGGGCGGGTCGCTCGCCGCGATAGGCGGTGCGGCCTACGTCCGGCACGCTCATCCGGCGGCGTACTGGTCCACAGTCAGGTTGCCGGTCTCGGTAGCCCGGCTGGTGGCTTCGTACTCCTCGACCATGGACGCGTGCGGTCTGACGGTTGAGCCACCCCGGTGGCGGGCGCTTGCCCTCAAGGCGACCACTCGACGTGAGATCCGGCCCGTCCCGCCCCGCCGGGGCCTGATCCGGCCCACTGCGACCGGTTTGCGGATTCGGCTGCGGCTGGCTCCGGGGCAGGAGCCGGCGGACGTCGCGGCCTCGGCTGAACGGCTCCGGCACGCCTGGGGCGTCCACGCCGTGTACGTCCGCGACATCAAGCCCGGCGTCGTCGAACTCCGGCTCGTGGGCTTTGACGTCCTGCGGAAGGTGCGGATGCCTCGCCGGATCGAAGGCGGGTTTCTGCGGGTGCCGGTGGCTCTGCGGGAGGACGCGACAGCCTTCTTTCGCGACTACCGAGCTGTACCGCATGAGCTCGTCCTCGGGGCCACGCTGTCGGGCAAGTCCATGTTCCTGCGTAACTTGCTCACCGGGTTGGCGGCTCAGCCCGTGGTCCTGGTCGGCATCGACTGTAAGCGCGGGGTCGAGCTGGCGCCGTTCGCCTCTCGGCTCTCCGCTCTGGCAACCGACCCGGAGCAGGCGGCCGATCTGCTGCCTGTGCTCGTGAAGGAAATGGAGGACCGTTACGACCTGATCAAAGCGCGGCAGGGCATCGCGCCCGGCACTCCGGATGAGCTGATCACTTCGGACGTCTGGGGTCTGCCCGAGAGCGAACGTCCCGCTCCCATAGTCCTGTTCATCGATGAGGTGGCCGAACTCTTCCTCGTCGCCACGCGGAAGGAGGAGGAACGACGGGACGAGATGGTCACTCAGCTCATCCGCCTCGCCCAGCTCGGCCGTGCTGCCGGAATCTATCTGGAGGTGTGCGGACAGCGTTTCGGCGCCGAGTTGGGCAAGGGCGCGACCATGCTCCGCGCGCAGCTCTCCGGGCGCGTCTGCCACCGAGTCAATGACGAAGCCTCCGCCAAGATGGCGTTGGGCGACATCGCCCCTGAGGCACCCATCGCCGCCTGCGCCATCGCCGCAGAAAGCCCCGGCCTTGCTGTCGCCGGAGACACCTCGGGCGGCTGGTCCCGCATCCGTACCCCGTACCTGTCTCTCGCCGATGCTGCGGCCGCATGCCGCAAGTCGGCGCGACTCGTCCCTGACGTACCTGCGCTGACGTCCTTCCGGCCGTAGGTCCCGCTCACACCCGTAGCGGCCTCTGGCCGACCACCGCCCCTCATTCGGTCCCGAGAAGCCCACGCCACTCCACGGCCGGCGCGGCCGTCCCGCGCCAGGTCCCTACCCCCGCCATGCCTGAAGAAGGGAGAGCAACCGACATGCGCCCCCTCTGCGAGGACGACGACCGCGACTACTCCGGAAAGGCGCCCTGATGGCCCGGTCCGCTCTACGCGCTGACGCGGTCTTGGTCCAGGCCGTCATTGCCGGTGCCCTGTCCTTCGCCCATCTCCATGACCTCGCTGCCGCTGCCGGACAGGCCGGGTGGAAGGCCTGGGCCTACCCGATCAGCGTTGACCTGCTCCTGGTCGCCGCCTGGCGACGGCTCCGGTCCGGCGGGACGAAAGCGGCGGCCTGGTGCTGGTTCGTCGTCGCGCTGACCGCGTCGCTCGGCGCCAACGTCGCCACGGCCGGACTCCTCGACCTGGCCGTCGTACCGGCATGGTTGCGCATCCTCGTCGCCGGATGGCCGGCCGTCGCCTTCCTCGGCGGCACCCTGCTCGTCCACGGCTCCCCGAAGCCCGAAGAGACACCGGGCCAGGGCGAGAGCACGGTCCCGGCTGCTTCCTCGGCCCCCGAACTGCCCGCTGCGGAACCCGTACCGGCTCCGCCCTCGACAGCTGCCGTCCCGCCCGCCCTCGTCGCCCTGGCCCGCAAGGTCGCCGACGAACACCGCGCACGGACCGGTACCGCCATCGACACCTCGACTCTTCGCGCCCGGCTCGGCGTCCCGCTGCCACTGGCCGAAGCCATCGCATCTCAACTCACCTGACCCGGAGGAACTCCCCTTCATGCGTCCGTCCACGCTCCGCGCGCTGCAACGCGCCGCCGAGCTGACCCGCCAGAACCGCCTCACCGAAGCCGTCCTGATCGCCGAGCCGGTGATCCTCACCGCCGACAGCTACGAGGGCGACGAGATCTTGCACTGGCTTGCCGAGCACGTCACCGACTTCACCGGCGGTACCGACAAGGAGGTCCGCTAATGCCGCCCAACCGCCGTTTCCGCAAGGTCGTCCGCATCGGCCCCGTCCAAGTCGCCACGTACTACGACGGCCGCGGTCGCGAGAAACACACCGCCGCCTGCACTGCTCCGCGCTGCGGCTTCTCAACCGACTACGACAGCCGCGCCGCCGCCGAGCTGGCCGCCCGCACGCACCGCTGCGCCGTCCGCTGAGGAGAGCCCGTGACCGTCTCACTGCCGCTCGTCTTCGTCCTCGGCGTCATCGCCTGGGCCGCGATCAAGTTCCTCGGCGTCCGCCTCTGGGTCGCCGTCGTGATCGCCCTGTTCGGCTTCTGGCTCTCCCACACCTTCCTCGCCCCTGCCATCGAGTCCGGCACCCGTTCCGGGGTCGGCGTCGTCAACGGCACCCACAAGTGACATGGAGGTCCGCCATGCTCCGCCCCAAGCTGCCCGACATTCCGACACTGCCGACCACGACGGTCACGTCTCAGCAGGTACAGGCTCCGGCTCCCTCCGCCGGCCGTCCCGTGGCCCCGTACGTGGGCATCGGTGTCGGCGCGGTCGCCGCCGTGGTCGTCGTCGGCATCGTGCTGACCGCGCTCCTGGCCGCGGTCGCGATCTCCGCCGTGTCCGTGGCCATCGCCGCCGTGGTCCTGCGCTCTCTCGTCGCCAACGCGCACAAGCACTGACCGGCCTCCGGGGCGGCAGCAACGCCGCCAAGCATCCCGTCGCCCCGGGGCCGTCCCTTCCCGACCGCAGAAACAGCCGAAAGGAACTCCCATCATCACCCGGCAGACTCCGCCACCGCTGGCGGAACTCTCCATGCTGGCCTCGCTCGGCACCATGCCCGAGCTGGGCCGCCAACTCTCCGGACTGGGTGGCTGCACCAACCCCGTACGCCTCGACGGCCACCGCACCGAATACGAGGTCAATCCGACCACTGGCGAGATCGGCCGAGTCCTGCATCACCTCGACTCCGGCTCGCTCCCCGCCGGCCAGCTCCTCGTCCGCTGCAACAACCGCCGCATGACCCGCTGCGCGGCCTGTGCCGAAACCTACCGCCGCGACACCTATCACCTGATCACTGCCGGACTCCGCGGCGGCAAGGGCACGCCGGAACAGGTCGGAACTCACCCACGGGTCTTCGCCACCTTCACCGCCCCCAGCTTCGGCCCGGTCCACAACCGCCCCTCCGGTGGGCGGGACTGCCGCTGCGGCATCCGGCATGCCGAGACGGACCCGGCCCTGGGTTCGCCGCTCGACCACGACACCTACGACTACGAAGCGGCCGTGCTCTGGAACGCGCACGCCGGGGCCCTGTGGCAGCGCTTCTCGATCTACCTCCGCCGCGAGGTCGCCAGGCGGGCCGGGCTCACTCAACGCGCCTTCCGTCATCATGCGCGCATCTCGTTCGCCAAGGTCGCGGAGTACCAGAAGCGGGGAGCCGTCCATTTCCATGCGGTCATCCGCCTCGACGGTCCGGAGGGCGGCGACACGGCCCCGCCGGCCTGGGCTACCAGCGAGCTGCTGACTGACGCCATCCGTGCGGCGGCCTCTGCTGCACACATCGACGGACCGAGGATCGACGGCCGGTCGCACGCGTTCGTCTTCGGCCGTCAGCTCGACGTCCGCCCCATCCGTTCCGCCGACTTCGACGACGGCCAGGAGCTGACGGAGCGGGCCGTAGCGGCGTACATCGCGAAGTACGCCACCAAGGGCGCCGAGACGGCGACCGGCACCCTGGACCGGCCGCTCAGGTTCCTCGCCGAGCTGGCCCAAGCCCGAATCACGGACCACGCCCGACGCCTCATCCGTACGGCCTGGACCCTCGGCGCGCGGCCCGATCTGGCCGACCTCCGCCTGCGGGCCTGGGCACACATGCTCGGCTTCCGCGGCCATTTCTCCACCAAGTCCCGGCGCTACTCCACCACCCTCGGTGCACTCCGTGACGCGCGCGCCGACTGGCGCCGGGCGCAAGCGGCTCCACCAGTCCCGCAGGACGGCGAGACCACGCTCGTCCTCGCTCACTGGGTCTTCGCCGGTACCGGCCTGTCCCGCGCCGAAGCCTGGCTCGCCGCATCCCTCGAACCTGCTCCCGGAACGGAAGGAGAGCCGACATGGAAGCCCGTCGCGACGAGCTGATGACTGTGCGCCAGGTCTTGGACGAGCTGGGCGGCGTTTCTCGCCGGACGTTCTATCGCTGGCGCGAGTTGGGGGAGGGGCCGGCCGCGTTCAAGCTCCCCAACGGTGAGCTTCGTATCTGGCGCAGCGATTTCGCCTCGTGGCTCCGGGAATTGGAGGCGGCTGCGTGAAGTCTCTCGACGTCAAGGTCTGGGGCGTGCGCAAGCGGGACACCAAGACACCCTCGTACGGCGTCCGCTGGTCTGTCGCGGGGAACGTCTTCTCGGACTCATTCCGTACCAAGGCGCTAGCTGATCACTACCGAGCGAAGCTCATGAGTGCCATGCGGGGCGGCGAAGAGTTCGATACGGAGACCGGTCTCCCGGCCTCGATGGAGCAGAAGAAGTCCCCTCTGTCGTGGTACGCCTTTGCGCTCAAGTACCTGGTGATGAAGTGGCCCCATGCTGCACCGAATACGCGATATGGGATCAACGAATCTCTGACGAGCGTGACTATGGAACTACTTATGGAGCGCGCTGGACGGCCGTCCGACGAGGAGATCCGCAGGGCGTTACGCAATTGGGCCTTCGTGCTGCCGGGTCCGAACGATCGAGAAGTCCCGGATGACGTCCAGGACGTTCTTCACTGGGTGGGGAAGGCGTCCCGGCCGCTGGCGGATCTCGCTGAACCTGCAACGGCCCGTGCGGTGCTCGACGGGCTGAAGCTCAAGCTCGACGGGACCGCGGCAGCTGCTGAGACCGTACGGCGAAAGCGGCGGGCCCTCGTCAACGCTGCCAACTACGCGGTCGATCTGGGGGAGCTGCGTGAGAACCCGATCACGGCTGTCCGCTGGCAGAAGCCCAAGGTCTCGAACCAGGTCGATCCGCGCGTTGTCGCGAACCCCGAGCAGGCTCGGAATCTCCTGGCGGCAGTGAGCTACGTGGGCGGCTACCGGCGTGCTCGCGGCCGGCGCCTCGTCGGGTTGTTCGCGGCGATGTACTTCGGTGGTCTGCGCCCTGCTGAGGCGGTCGGCCTGGTGGAGACGGATCTCGTTCTCCCCGGGCAAGGCTGGGGAACGGCGCTGCTCCACCGGACTCGTCCGTCGGTCGGCAAGCGGTGGACCGACTCGGGGGAGACCCATGACGACCGAGGGCTCAAGAACCGGCCTGCCGAGGATGTTCGGCGTGTGCCTATTCCGCCCCAGCTCGTCGCTGTCCTGCGCGATCACCTGGCCACGTTCGGCACGGCGGAAGACGGGCGGCTCTTCTTCAGCGAGAAGGGCTCGGTCGTCCCGTCCTCGACGTACTACAGGGTGTGGCAAGAGGCCCGGGTTCTGGCGCTTCCGCCGGCCGTCGCGGCCTCGCCGCTCGCGAGTAGGCCGTACGACCTCCGGCACTCGGCGCTGTCGACGTGGCTGAATGCCGGAGTGGATCCCACCGAAGTCGCCGAGCGCGCCGGCAACAGCGTTGAGGTCCTGCTGACCCGCTATGCGAAGTGCCTTGACGGACGGCAGGACGTCGCCAACCGGCGCATCGAGGATCTGCTCCGCGAGTACGAGTGAGACAACCTGTACCCAACACCGAGGCCCTAGGCATGCTGCCTGGGGCCTCCCTCGTTGCATGCCCTAGCTGCGGCGATGCTCCCACCAGAAAGGGCGAGCTGCCCCGCGTCGCTCGCCCTGCGGTCTTGTGGCCTCGCCTCTCTTGCTGCTGCCATGGCGCCAACGTCGCTGCGAGAGCACAGGGGGGTCTTGTGGAGCTGCACGTCACCCGCTGGAAGCGGTATGGACATGATCGCCTGTACGCCAACCTCACGGATGGCACCGCGGTCGGTTGGGCGGACGTCAGGACGGGGGACATCACGGTCTTGCGGGCCGAGTATCGCGACGACGTGATCGCCCAGCTGACACAGCACTTACAGAACCTCAGCGAGACAGTCCCGCCAGACAGGACGCCCGACACTGAAGCGCGTCCGGTGCTGCCGCCTCTGACGCCGGGCGACGACCTGGCCTCCAACTCTCCGGGGGCGGCGCTGCACAAGAAGCTAGATGAGTCTGGCATGGGGCTGATGGAGCGAGTCGTCTCGCGGCTCCTTCGGCGACCCACGGAGTGGGACTCCTGGCGACTGGGGTTGGCGGGGGAGCGGCGAGTGGGGGCCGAGCTGAACCGCTTAGGGCGCCACGGCTGGCGTGTCCTGCACTCCATCCCCTTGACCAACAACGTGGACATCGATCACTTGCTGATAGGGCCTGGTGGGGTGTTCAGCATCAATACGAAGCACCACCACAAGCGCGCCGTGTGGGTCGGAGACGATTCCGTGAAAGTCGATCATGGGAAGCCGGCGCCCTACGCACGGAAGAGTCGAGCAGAAGCGAAGCGAGTAGTCCGAGTGCTTGAGCACTATTGCGACTTTCCTGTACCGGTGGAGCCGGTGCTCGTCTTTGTTGGCGTCACCGAGCTGAAGGTGGCCGCCACGCAGCTCAGCGTGCGGGTGTACCAGGAGCGCCAAGTAGCGGCCCTGGCGCCGCTTTCAGGCGTGCTGACGGCCGAGCAGGTTGAGCAGGTGTACAGCGTCGCCCGCCATCGCCAGGCCTGGACTCGGGCCTGAGTTGGTGGCCTCAGCGGGATGCTGGTGGCCTTCATGGGCGCCCGTGGGCAACCCCGTAGTGCACGCGGCTGAGCGTACAAGCCCCGACAGACGGCTGCTCTAGGAGTGCTCAGTTCGACGGTCAGAAAGGCCTGTTCGCAGCCGGTGGGTCTGTCTCCAGTAGTGCTGCCAGCGCAAGGGATCGCGGCCTTCAGGCCGGCGGCGAGCAGTCGGCTCTCGAGTCCTAGAGCGTGAGACCTCGGATCAACCCTCACTAGCCGTCAGCTGCCTCGTCCGCCGAGTAACTTCCCAGTGAACAAGATGTGTTGGTACGGTGTAGACGGCATCGAGTTGGCGAGCGGGTCCCAATGGGGCACTATCGCTGTTCGCTCATCTAGAGAGGTGGAGTTTATGGAAATCAACATTTCCGGATGAGTCGGGTCAATAGCCAATTGGGTCGACGCATCCAAGCTTCAGGCTCGGAAACATCTGGGCCGCTTCGAAGAGAGGTTGCGCTCCGCCTTGGACCCTATGTGGCAACTCGTGTCGTTGTTCTTCAGTATGTTCAGTGGCCCCTCCCTTGTGAGGTTCGTCGGCCAGGTTGCCCTGGTGCTCGTCATCGTTGCCATGACGCCAACGTGGGTTTGTTGGCCGTTTCTGGGCGCCGGTCGTCGAGCAGACGTACTTCGCATGATTGAGAGGCTCCGAGACTGGGCGTGTAGCAGCAAGAAGTAAGCAGCGCCCCTGGAGAACGATTTGAGCCCCCGGGTCCTCCGAGATCCGGGGGCTCGACTTGTCATGTCCCAATACGCCGGACGCTACGGCCGACGATGTCTTCTGGAGCCCCTTCGCGGTCGGCGTGTTTTGCACTGCTGGCCACATTGAGCCGGCGGCCGCGTTTTGCGGCGAGCAGGCGCTCAAGGGCTCCGCGGCGGTGTCGAGCTCCGTGATCCTTGCGGGACGATGGCTGAGGTCCGGCCCGTCGCCGATCCTCCGCTCGACCCGAGCGAGCCTCGTCACCTGCGACGATGCCCCAAGATCCCGTCCACGCCTCGTCCACAGACCCCGGCATACGGCCGCTCCGGGCCGCATACGGCTGCACATACGCGAAGACCCCGTCCTCAGCGTTCTCGCTGGTGGCGGGGTCTTTGGGCACCTTCTTCGAGGTGCCCCCGGCAGGATTCGAACCTGCGCACACGGCTCCGGAGGCCGTTGCTCTATCCCCTGAGCTACGGGGGCGTGTCGGTTGGGGGCTCTGCGCTCCCTGGCGACGGGTAGAACACTAGCAGGTCCGGCGGGGTGATCAGGAATCCGTTTCCCCGGGTCGGGTGGGGTGGGTCCCCTGTAGGGGGTGGAAGTGGGGAAAACCCGGACGCGGTGGCCGGTCCGGACCTACTCTCGACTTGTGCCAGGCGCTTCGGGCCGGGTGCTTGTTGTGGACGACAACAAGGTCATCCGGCAGTTGATCAGGGTCAACCTCGAGCTGGAAGGGCTAGAGGTCGTGACCGCGGCCGATGGTGCCGAGTGTCTGGATGTCGTGCATCAGGTGCGGCCCGACGTCGTGACGCTCGACGTGGTCATGCCGCGGCTCGACGGGCTGCGTACCGCCGCGCGGCTCCGCGCCGACCCCCGTACGCACCATCTGCCCCTCGCCATCATCAGCGCGTGCACGCAGTTCGAGGTCGAGACCGGCCTCGACGTCGGCGTCGACGCCTTCCTCGCCAAGCCCTTCGAACCCGCCGAACTCGTCCAGCTCGTCAAGCACTTGATCGAGCGCGGGAACGGGTCGGGGCAGCATGGGGGAGAAGGCCGCGAGGTGGAGGCGCGAGGCGGGGAGGCGCGCGGGGGAGAGGGAAGAGAGCCCGGGCAGAGCGCGCGTGGCGAGTCCGGGGGTGAGCCGGGCGGTGAGGGTGACGGGGATGACGATCCCGTCGCTGATGAGGTCGCCGACGGTGTCTCGGGTGGGATCATCTCCTTCGGTGGGTAGGTCCGTCCGTCCTGTGACGGCGGCACGTCGTCGTGCCGTCACCGCGTGAGGCGCCGGCCCCCGTCCGTGGAGGCGCCGTCTCCGGTCCGTGGAGGCGTCGGCCCCCGTCCGTGGAGGCGCCGTCTCCGGTCCGTGGAGGCGCCGTCTCCGGTCCGTGGAGGTGCCGGCCCCGGTCCGTGGAGGTGCCGGCCCCGGTCCGTGGAGGTGCCGGCCCCGGTCCGTGGAGGTGCCGGCCCCGGTCCGTGGAGGCGCCGGCCCCGGTCCGTGGAGGTGCCGGTCCCGGTCCGTGGAGGTGCCGGTCCCGGTCCGTGGAGGCGCCGGCCCCGGTCCGTGGAGGCGCCGGCCCCGGTCCGTGGAGGGGTCCGTCTCCGCGTCGGCGGTCCCGGCTCGGACCACAGCCCGGCCCCGCCCGTCCCACAAGCCGAAACCACCTCGCCTGCCCACCCCCCTCCTCCCCTACGCTTGTCCCGTGACCCCCGTCGAGCTCTCCCGCACCGTGCTGCGCGCGGTGCGTCGTGCTGTCGATGAAGGGGAGCTGAGTGTGAGCGTGCCCGAGCGGGTCGTGGTGAAGGAGCCGGGGCCCGGGGGGTGCGGCGACTACGCCACCACCGTCGCCCTGCAGCTCGCCCGGCCGGCCGGGGTGCCGCCGCTCAAGGTCGCCGAGATTCTGCGGAGCCGTCTCGCCGAAGCCGAGGGCATCGGAGACGTCGTCGTCACCGGGCCCGGGTTCCTCAACATCAGTCTCGACGCGCAGGCCGACCCCGTCACCGGGCTCGTCCGGGAGATCCGCGCCCGCGGCGCCGAGTACGGGCACGGTGACGCCCTCGCCGGGCAGGTCGTCGCGCTCCGGGTGCCGTACGAGGTCCGGGCCGAGGTCGTCGCGGACGCCGTCGTACGGATCGTCGCCACGCAGGGCGGGCGCGCCACCGTCGAGCACGGTGAGCCGGTCAATCTGCGGCCGGTGCCCGCGGCCGAGGACCCCGCCCCGCTCGGGCCCGACGCCGCCCGGTGGGCCCTGCTCCATCCCGCGCCGCACGACCGGCCCCGGATCACCGCCGACCATCTGGTGCAGCGGGAGGGCAATCCGCTGTTCCGGGTCCGGTACGCCCACGCCCGCATCCGGTCCGTCAGTCGCAACGCCGCCCGGCTGGGTTTCGCCGCCGAGCCCGGTCCGCTGGGTTTCGCCGTCGAGTCCGTCGAGTCCGTCGAGTCCGTCGGGTCCGTCGGGTCCGTCGGGTCCGTCGGGTCCGCCGAGTCCGCTGACCCCGGCCCACCGAGCGTCACCGCCGACCCCGTCGACCCCGGCCCGCAGCCCGACCCCGTCGAGGCCCGGCGGCTCGCTCCCCTGGCGGCGCACCCCGCCCCCAGCCGGCCCCGCGCCCTCCTCGCCCCCCTGGCCGACCACCCCCGTATCCTCGCCGCGGCCGCCACCCACCGTGCCCCGGACCGGCTTGCCCGGCATCTCGTCACCGTTGCCGATGCCGTGCTGCCCCTGCTGCCTTCCGTGCTGCCCCGCGGCGAGGAGAAACCCTCGGCCGCCCACCGTGCCCGGCTGGCTCTTGCCGAAGCCGCCGGGACGGTGCTGGCCGGTGGCCTGTCCCTGCTCGGCATCGACGCACCCGAACATCTCTGAGGGCACCCAGAGCAGATGCGCCCCGGAGAGACAGAGAGTCTGAGAGTCACGTCATGAGCCGTTCCGCCCATCCCGCCGGGCCCCGTCACGCCGACGTCCTGCCCGAGGGGCACTACTCCGCGCCGCCCACCGACCTCAACGCCCTCGACGCCAGGGTGTGGGCCCAGACCGTCAGCCGGAACGACGACGGGGTCGTGACCGTCGGCGGCCTCGACGTGAAGGCGATCGCCGAGGAGTACGGGACCCCGGCCTACGTCCTCGACGAGGCCGACTTCCGCGCCCGCGCGCGGGCCTGGCGCACCGCCTTCGGCGCCGACGCGGACGTCTTCTACGCGGGGAAGGCGTTCCTCTCGCGTGCCGTCGTGAGGTGGCTCGACGAAGAGGGGCTGAATCTGGACGTGTGCTCCGGGGGCGAGCTGGCCACCGCTCTGTCCGCCGGGATGCCCGCCGAGCGCATCGCCTTCCACGGCAACAACAAGTCGGTGGCGGAGATCACCCGGGCCGTCGAGAGCGGTGTCGGGCGGATCGTGCTCGACTCGTTCCAGGAGATCGTGCGGGTCGCCCATGTCGCGCAGTCGCTCGGCAAGCGGCAGAAGGTGCAGATCCGGATCACCGTCGGCGTCGAGGCGCACACGCACGAGTTCATCGCCACCGCCCATGAGGACCAGAAGTTCGGGATTCCGCTGGCCGGCGGGCAGGCCGCCGAGGCCGTGCGGCGGGCGCTGCAGCTCGACGGGCTGGAGCTGATCGGGATCCATTCGCACATCGGGTCGCAGATCTTCGACATGTCGGGGTTCGAGGTCGCCGCCCACCGCGTCGTCGGGCTGCTCAAGGACATCCGGGACGAGCACGGGGTCGAGCTGCCCGAGATCGACCTCGGGGGCGGGCTCGGGATCGCGTACACGAGTGACGACGATCCGCGGGAGCCGCACGAGATCGCCAAGGCGCTCCACGAGATCGTCACGCGGGAGTGCGAGTCCGCGCGGCTGCGGACGCCGCGGATCTCCGTCGAGCCGGGGCGCGCGATCGTCGGGCCGACCGCCTTCACCCTGTACGAGGTCGGCACCGTCAAGCCGCTGGACGGGCTGCGGACGTACGTCTCCGTCGACGGCGGCATGTCCGACAACATCCGGACGGCCCTGTACGACGCCGAGTACAGCGTCTCCCTGGTCTCCCGGACGAGTGACGCCGAGGCCATGCTCGTCCGCGTCGTCGGCAAGCACTGCGAGAGCGGGGACATCGTGGTCAAGGACGCGTTCCTGCCGGCCGACCTGGCGCCGGGCGACCTGATCGCCGTCCCGGCCACGGGGGCGTACTGCCGGTCCATGGCCAGCAACTACAACCATGTGCTCCGGCCGCCCGTCGTCGCCGTGAAGGACGGCGAGGCCCGGGTCATCGTTCGGCGCGAGACGGAGGAGGACCTCCTGCGTCTCGACGTCGGATGACCTCCACGGCGGGAACAAAAGGGACGGGAAGATCTTCGGTCTTCCGGTCCCGGCAAAATGAAATAGACGTCTCACGATCCGGACGAAGGGTAGAAACTCCCGTCCGGTGAGTGAGACTGGTTCAACCGTAGACGGTATGAGGAAACGAGGTCGGATGATGCGTACGCGTCCGCTGAAGGTGGCGCTGCTGGGCTGTGGAGTGGTCGGCTCAGAGGTGGCGCGCATCATGACGACGCACGCCGACGACCTCGCCGCCCGGATCGGGGCGCCCGTGGAGCTCGCGGGGGTCGCGGTCCGGCGGCCGGGCAAGGTGCGTGAGGGCATCGACCCGAGCCTCGTCACCACCGACGCCACCGCCCTCGTCAAACGCGGCGACATCGACGTCGTGGTCGAGGTCATCGGGGGCATCGAGCCCGCCCGGACCCTCATCACCACCGCCTTCGAGCACGGGGCGTCGGTCGTGTCCGCCAACAAGGCGCTGCTCGCGCAGGACGGCGCCGCGCTGCACGCCGCGGCCGGGGAGCACGGCAAGGACCTCTACTACGAGGCCGCCGTCGCCGGTGCCATCCCGCTGATCCGGCCGCTGCGCGAGTCCCTCGCCGGGGACAAGGTCAACCGGGTGCTGGGCATCGTCAACGGGACGACCAACTTCATCCTCGACAAGATGGACTCCACGGGCGCCGGCTACCAGGAGGCGCTCGACGAGGCCACCGCGCTCGGGTACGCGGAAGCCGACCCGACCGCTGACGTCGAGGGGTTCGACGCCGCCGCCAAGGCCGCCATCCTCGCCGGGATCGCCTTCCACACGCGCGTGCGCCTCGACGACGTCTACCGCGAGGGCATGACCGAGGTCACCTCCGCCGACTTCCGCTCGGCGAAGGAGATGGGCTGCACCATCAAGCTGCTCGCCATCTGCGAGCGCGCCAAGGACGGTGCGTCCGTCACCGCGCGCGTGCACCCCGCGATGATTCCGCTGACCCACCCGCTCGCCTCCGTGCGCGGCGCGTACAACGCCGTCTTCGTGGAGTCCGACGCGGCCGGGCAGCTGATGTTCTACGGCCCCGGCGCCGGCGGCTCCCCGACCGCCTCCGCCGTCCTCGGCGACATCGTGGCCGTCTGTCGCAACCGTCTGGGCGGCTCGACCGGACCCGGCGAGTCCGCCTACGCCGCGCTGACCGTCTCCCCGATGGGCGACGTCGTCACGCGGTACCACATCAGCCTCGACGTCGCGGACAAGCCGGGTGTGCTCGCCCAGGTGGCGACCGTGTTCGCCGAGCACGGGGTGTCCATCGACACCGTCCGTCAGCAGGGCAAGGACGGCGAGGCCTCCCTCGTCGTCGTCACCCACCGGGCCTCCGACGCCTCCCTCACCGGGACCGTCGAGGCACTGCGCAAGCTCGACACCGTGCGGGGTGTCGCCAGCATCATGCGGGTTGAAGGAGAGTAACCAGCAATGACTCACCAGTGGCGCGGAATCATCGAGGAGTACCGGGACAGGCTGCCGGTTTCCGACACCACGCCGGTCGTGACGCTCCGTGAGGGCGGCACGCCCCTCGTGCCCGCGCAGGTGCTCTCCGAGCGCACCGGCTGCGAGGTCCACCTCAAGGTCGAGGGCGCGAACCCGACGGGGTCCTTCAAGGACCGCGGCATGACCATGGCCATCAGCAAGGCGAAGGAGGAGGGGGCGAAGGCCGTCATCTGCGCCTCCACCGGCAACACCTCTGCCAGCGCCGCGGCGTACGGCGTCCGGGCCGGCATGGTCTCCGCCGTGCTCGTGCCGCAGGGCAAGATCGCTCTCGGCAAGATGGGCCAGGCCCTCGTGCACGGCGCGAAGATCCTCCAGGTCGACGGCAACTTCGACGACTGCCTCACGCTCGCCCGGGCGCTGAGCGAGAACTACCCGGTGGCGCTGGTCAATTCGGTGAACCCGGTGCGGATCGAGGGCCAGAAGACGGCCGCCTTCGAGATCGTGGACATGCTCGGCGACGCGCCCGACATCCACGTCCTCCCGGTCGGCAACGCGGGCAACATCACCGCCTACTGGAAGGGCTACAAGGAGTACGCCGCCGACGGCATCTCCACGAGGACCCCGCGCATGTGGGGCTTCCAGGCCTCGGGCAGCGCCCCGATCGTGCGCGGCGAGATCGTCAAGGACCCCTCGACCATCGCCACCGCGATCCGCATCGGCAACCCCGCCTCCTGGCAGTACGCCCTCGCCGCGCGCGACGAATCGGGCGGCGCCATCGACGAGGTGACGGACCGTGAGATCCTGCGCGCGTACCGGCTGTTGGCCGCGCAGGAGGGTGTCTTCGTGGAGCCCGCCTCCGCGGCGTCCGTGGCCGGTCTGCTCAA
This sequence comes from Streptomyces sp. NPDC052301, assembly GCF_044593395.1. Taxonomy (NCBI): domain Bacteria; kingdom Bacillati; phylum Actinomycetota; class Actinomycetes; order Kitasatosporales; family Streptomycetaceae; genus Streptomyces; species Streptomyces sp. NPDC052301. The sequence continues at coordinate 359,855 of NZ_JBIUBE010000008.1, forward strand.
GGCCGCCGAGCAGGGCAAGGTCGACCCGGGCCAGCGCATCGTGTGCACCGTCACCGGCAACGGCCTGAAGGACCCCGACTGGGCCGTCGCCGGCGCCCCGCAGCCGGTCACCGTCCCGGTCGACGCGGCCACCGCGGCCGAGCGCCTCGGGCTGGCCTGACCGGGTAATCCCCGCAAGGGGTGCACAGGGGGCTTACGACACGCATCGTGCGCCTCCTGTGCGCCCTATGTCGCCACAGAACCTTCCTTCGATAGGCTGTACCCAACCCGCCCTGCATATGCCCGCGCATCAAGGGCGACGCCGCGCCGTCTGCGCGGCCGAGGGTCTCCCCGTACGTATCGAATGTCTTCGACAATCACGCAGCTCAAGGAGAGTCAACGAGCGATGGCCGGTCCAGCGTTCCGCGCCGCCGCCGTCCGGGTGCGCGTTCCCGCCACCAGCGCCAATCTCGGCCCGGGCTTCGACGCCCTGGGTCTCGCGCTGGGGCTGTACGACGACGTCGTCGTCCGGGTGGCCGACTCCGGGCTGCACATCGACATCGCGGGCGAGGGCAGCGAGACCCTGCCGCGTGACGAGAGCCACCTTCTGGTCCGCTCCCTGCGCACCGCCTTCGACCTGCTGGGCGGGCAGCCCCGCGGCCTGGAGATCGTCTGCGCCAACCGCATCCCGCACGGCCGCGGCCTCGGCTCCTCCTCCGCCGCCATCTGCGCCGGCATCGTCGCCGCCCGCGCCGTGACCATAGGCGGCGAGGCCCGCCTCGACGACGCCGCGCTGCTGGAGCTGGCCACCGAGATCGAGGGCCACCCGGACAACGTGGCCGCCTGTCTGCTCGGCGGCTTCACCCTCTCCTGGATGGAGGCCGGCGCCGCCCGGGCCATCAGGATGGAGCCGGACGATTCCATCGTTCCGGTGGTTTTCGTGCCCGGGAAGCCGGTCCTGACCGAGACCGCCCGCGGCCTGCTGCCGCGCACCGTGCCGCACGTCGACGCCGCCACCAACGCGGGCCGTGCAGCCCTGCTCGTCGAGGCCCTCACCCGGCGCCCCGAGTTGCTGCTGCCCGCCACCGAGGACCGCCTGCACCAGGAGTACCGCGCCCCGGCCATGCCGGAGAGCGCCGCACTGGTGGAGCGGCTGCGCGCCGACGGGATCCCGGCCGTGATCTCCGGTGCCGGGCCCACCGTCATGGCCCTGGCCGACGCCGACAGCGCCGACAAGGTCTCTCACCTCGCAGGTGAGGGCTGGGCCGCCAACCGGCTGGACCTCGACGTGCAGGGAGCGAGCGTGCTGCCGCTTGCGACCTGACACACGGTTGCCGGATTTGGAGAGGGGGAATGTTTGTTGGATCCGGTAGTGTTAACCTCAAGTCTGCACCCGACCCCACCATGGCGAGGTGCCTCGTGTCCCAGTCCGGGACAGACATTCTTCCGGGAGCCTCCCGCGCCACTCCGTGTCCCTTGCGCCGTACCTGGGCAGTACGTCGTACGCGGGCATTGAGCGGGCCGCCGGGCACGCTTCGGAACAGGTGCTACCACGCCAAGTGACACTGGGTGCCACGGCTCGCGGAAGCGCCATCACCGCACATCTCTTCCGCCGCTTTGGCGGACCACCGCCCCGGCACGGTTCACCGAAGACAAGAACCGTAGCCGGACAGCACAACCGGTCGCCGAGCCAGACAGGCCGACGTCCGCTCCAGGGAAGGACCCTTCGTGAGCGACACCACCGATCTGATGGGCGCACGTGTCGAGGAGACCGCTGCCGCGCCCGCCACGGACGCCTCCGCGCCTGCCACCGGTGCCGGCTCCCGGCGGCGCCGCGGTACCGGCCTCGAGGGCATGGTGCTGGCCGAGCTGCAGCAGGTCGCCTCGGGCCTCGGCATCAGGGGCACCGCGCGGATGCGCAAGAGCCAGCTGATCGAGGTCATCAAGGAGGCGCAGGCCACAGGGGGCGCCGCCCCCAAGGCAGCGTCGTCCCCCGCCGGGGACGCCACCGAGACCAAGCCGAAGCGCCGGGCCACCTCCAAGGCCCGCACCGGCGATGACGCCGCAGAGAAGAAGACGGCGGCGAAGTCCGAGGCTCCCGCCGAGAAGGCCGTGGCCCAGCAGCAGATCGAGATCCCCGGCCAGCCGGCCTCCGACGACGCCCCGACCGAGCGCCGTCGCCGCCGTGCCACCGCCGAGGCCGGCAGCCCCTCCGCGGGCGGCGCCGAGACCGTCGCCGCCGAGGCGAAGAGCGAGCCGAAGGCCGAGACCCCGGCCCAGTCCGCCCAGCAGCCGCAGCAGCAGGGCGACGCCCGGGGCGACGCCGGTGACGGCGAGGGCCGTGGCCGCCGCGACCGCCGCGAGCGCGGCCGTGACCGTGACCGTGACCGCCGCGGCAAGGGCGACGACCAGCAGGGCGGCGGCCGTCAGGACCGCCAGCAGCAGGGCCAGCAGCAGGGCGGCGGCCGTCAGGACCGCAACGCCGGCCCGCAGGACGACGACGACTTCGAGGGCGGCCGTCGTGGCCGTCGCGGCCGCTACCGCGACCGCCGTGGCCGCCGTGGCCGTGACGACATCGCCGCCGAGCCGCAGCTGGCCGAGGACGACGTCCTGATCCCCGTCGCGGGCATCCTGGACATCCTCGACAACTACGCCTTCATCCGGACCTCCGGCTACCTGCCGGGCCCGAACGACGTGTACGTCTCCCTCGCCCAGGTCCGCAAGAACGGCCTGCGCAAGGGTGACCACATCACCGGTGCCGTCCGTCAGCCGAAGGAGGGCGAGCGCCGCGAGAAGTTCAACGCGCTGGTCCGCCTCGACTCCGTCAACGGCATGGCGCCCGAACACGGCCGTGGCCGCCCGGAGTTCAACAAGCTGACCCCGCTCTACCCGCAGGACCGCCTCCGCCTGGAGACGGACCCGGGCGTGCTCACCACCCGCATCATCGACCTGGTCTCGCCGATCGGCAAGGGCCAGCGTGGTCTGATCGTGGCCCCGCCGAAGACCGGCAAGACCATGATCATGCAGGCGATCGCCAACGCGATCACGCACAACAACCCCGAGTGCCACCTGATGGTCGTCCTCGTCGACGAGCGTCCGGAAGAGGTCACCGACATGCAGCGGTCGGTCAAGGGCGAGGTCATCTCCTCGACCTTCGACCGCCCGGCCGAGGACCACACCACGGTCGCCGAGCTGGCCATCGAGCGCGCCAAGCGGCTCGTCGAGCTGGGCCACGACGTGGTCGTCCTGCTGGACTCCATCACGCGTCTGGGCCGCGCCTACAACCTGGCGGCGCCGGCCTCCGGCCGCATCCTGTCCGGTGGTGTCGACTCGACCGCGCTGTACCCGCCGAAGCGGTTCTTCGGTGCGGCGCGCAACATCGAGGACGGCGGTTCGCTGACCATCCTGGCCACGGCTCTCGTGGACACCGGGTCCCGCATGGACGAGGTGATCTTCGAGGAGTTCAAGGGCACGGGCAACATGGAGCTCAAGCTCGACCGCAAGCTCGCCGACAAGCGCATCTTCCCGGCGGTGGACGTGGACGCGTCCGGTACCCGTAAGGAAGAGATCCTGCTCGGCAACGAGGAGCTGGCCGTCGTCTGGAAGCTCCGCCGGGTGCTGCACGCACTGGACCAGCAGCAGGCGATCGAGCTGCTGCTGGACAAGATGAAGCAGACCAAGTCGAACGTCGAGTTCCTGATGCAGATTCAGAAGACGACGCCGACTCCGGGCAACGGAGACTGAGGTCAAGGAAGCCAGGGCCGCCCCCCGTCACGAAAGTGACGGGGGGCGGCCTTTTGGCGCTGAGGGGAGTGGGACGCACCACGCGTCCCCTCCTTCTCATCTCTCCCAGGGGGACCACCCTTGCCCAAGCCCCTGCCCGGGCGGCACAGACGCCGGATACGCGTCGGCCTGCCCCTCGCCGCCGCCGGTGTCGCCGCGGCCGTCGCCGCCGCGCTCGTGACGACGTCCGCCGGTGCGGCCACCGCGCAGCCGAAGCCCACCGCGCAGCCCGTCGTCAGCCAGCCTTCCCAGGCCACGCTGGAGAAGCGCATCGCGGACGCCGCCGGAGACTCCGCGCCGACGAAGTCCAGCAGCCCCTCCGCCGTCTCGCCGAAGATCATCGGTGGCAACGAGACCACCATCTCCTCGGCGCCCTGGATGGCCCAGCTCTGGTACGACAACGGCAGCGACAGCTTCTTCTGCGGCGGCTCGGTCATCTCGCCGACGAAGATCCTCACCGCGGCGCACTGCGTGAAGGGCGAGGACGGCACGAGCTACAACTGGAAGGCCTACGGCGCCGTCGTCACCGGCACCGACCAGCTGCCCACCACCGACTCGACCGGCGCCACGGACCTGCACGGCGGCCAGGCCACCGCCGTCTCGCGCCAGTGGAACAACCCGTCGTACAACCCGAGGACGATCGACAACGACATCGCCGTGCTCACCCTGGCCGCCCCGGTCAAGGCCACGCCGATCCGCATGGTCACCTCCGGCGACACCGCCTCCTACGCCTCCGGCACCAGCGCCAAGCTCTACGGCTGGGGCCGCACCAGCTCCACCAACGACAACATCTCGCAGACGCTGAAGACGGCCACGCTGCCCCTGCAGTCGGACAGCACCTGCGCGGGCTACTACGGCAGCGACTACGTCAAGGGCCACATGGTGTGCGCGGGCAACCCCGCCACCGGCAGCGACAGCGGCACCACCTCCGCCTGCAACGGCGACTCCGGCGGCCCGCTCGTGGTGAACGGCCGTATCGCCGGCGTGGTCTCCTGGGGCGTGCAGGACTGCGTGGAGAAGGGTGCCTACAGCGTCTTCAGCAAGGTCACCACGTACGTCGGCGCGGTCTACCCGCAGCTCGACGACACCAACCTGAGCCTGTTCAACAGCAAGGCCGACAACAAGGCCGACCTGTTCGTGCGGGCCTCCTCCACGAAGACCGGCTACGAGAAGGACTCCGGCGGCAGCTCCTTCGGCTCCCGGGTCTCCTGGGGCGACTGGGGCGGCGTCAACGTCGTCCTGCAGACCGACCTGAACCGGGACGGCTTCCAGGACCTGGTCTACCGGGTCAGCTCCACCGGTGACGTGTACTGGGAGCACTTCGTGCTGAACAGCACGCGGACCGGCGGCTCCTGGACCGACACGAAGATCTTCACCGGCTGGAAGACGCGCACCCGGATCGTCGCCCCGGGCGATGTCACCGGTGACTACGTGCCCGACATCCTGTCCGTCGACTCCGGCGGCACCTTGTGGATCTACCCGGGCAAGGGCAACGGCACCTTCGGCTCGCGGACGCAGGTCGGCACAGGGTGGAACCAGTACAACAGCCTGCGCGCACACGGCGACTTCACCGGGGACGGCAAGGCCGACCTGCTCGCCCGCAGGTCCGGCAGCGACGACCTGTACCTGTACAAGGGCACCGGGAAGTCCGGCACCGGCGCCTTCTCCGCGCGGATCAAGGTGCGCAGCGGCTGGACCGGCTACAACGCCTTCGATGCGGTCGGTGACGTGAGCGGCGACGGCAAGGCCGACTTCCTGGCCCGCACCCCCGGCGGCACCCTGTACCTGTACAAGGGCACCGGAAAGGCCACAAGCGAGATCTTTGCCACAAGGGTCTCGGTCGGCACCGGTTTCCAGGCGTACGACATCTGGGGCTGAAAACGCAGGTGAGCAGCGGTCATTTCTGCGTGACCGACTACTCGCAGTGCCCACCGCAGCACGCGGTGGGCACGTTGCGTTGTGCAACCCTGTGCCGAGTTTCTCCGTCTGACCCGATGGAGTGACGATGGAGCGGTGAGGACCGCGCCTGACCCTGAAAGCAGGGGGTAACCGACCGACGACGAGACCTAGGAGCGTTGTGTCCGCCCAGAGCACGCCGGAGCCCGCGATATCCGAGCCGCACGCGACCGGTACCGGCCGCGGCGGCAGGGGGCGCCGCCGCAAGGCCCGCAGTACGAGCCGCAAGGCGCTGCTCGCCACGGCCTGGACGGCGGCGGGCGTGGTGGTGCTGGGAGGCGTCGGCGCCGGGTACGTCTACTTCAAGCTCAACGGCAACCTCAAGAGCATCGACATCAACCAGGCCCTCGGCAACGACCGGCCCTCGAAGGTCGACAACGGCTCCGAGAACATCCTGGTCCTCGGCTCGGACACCCGCTCCGGCGGCAACAGGAAGCTCGGCGGCGGCACCGACGACGGCAGCGCCCGCTCCGACACCGCGATGATCGTCCACGTCTACGAGGGCCACAAGAAGGCCAGTGTGGTCTCCATCCCGCGGGACACCCTGATCGACCGCCCCGCCTGCACCGACACCAAGGGCACCGCGCACCCGGCGCAGACCGGCGTGATGTTCAACGAGGCCTACTCCACGGGCGGCGCGGCCTGCGCGGTCAAGACCGTCGAGTCCCTCACCGGCATCCGCATGGACCACTACCTCGAGGTCGACTTCGCGGGCTTCCAGAAGCTCATCGACGACCTCGGCGGCGTCCCGGTCACCACGTCCAAGAACATCGACGACCCGCAGAGCCATCTCACCCTCGAGGCCGGCACCCACACGCTGAACGGGCAGCAGGCCCTCGGCCTGGTCCGCACCCGGCACGGTGTCGGCGACGGCTCCGACCTGGGCCGCATCCAGCTCCAGCAGGCCTTCGTCAAGGCGCTGATCGATCAGGTCAAGCACGTCGGCGTGCTCAGCAGCCCGAAGAAGCTGTACAACCTCGCCGACGCCGCCACCAAGGCCGTCACCACCGATTCCGACATCGGTTCGGTGAACTCCCTGATCGACTTCGCGGACGGTCTCAAGGGCATCAGCGCGAAGCACATGAGCATGGTCACCATGCCGGTGCGGTACGACCCGTCGAATCCCAACCGCGTCCTGATGGAGAAGTCCAAGGCGCAGCAGGTCTGGGACGCCCTGAAGAACGACCGTCCGGTCCCGGCGTCGGCCACGAAGGGCACGGCGACCGGTGAGGCCAAGGGCGTGGTGAGCGCTCCCTGAGGGACCGCGGAATAGAACGACCGCACCCCCGGTTTGGGTGGATGGCCCCAGTCCTGGCAGACTGGTACGTCGGCTCCGGTTCACGTTCCCGCACCCCGCGGCAGCGACCCGGCGCCCTCCCGAAACCTAGGAGACACCTTGAAGCGCGACATCCACCCCGCGTACGTCGAGACGCAGGTCAGCTGCACCTGCGGCGCGTCGTTCACCACCCGCAGCACCATCGAGTCCGGCACCATCCGGGCCGAGGTCTGCTCCGAGTGCCACCCGTTCTACACGGGCAAGCAGAAGATCCTCGACACCGGTGGCCGTGTGGCCCGCTTCGAGGCCCGCTTCGGCAAGGCTGCCGGCTCCAAGAAGTAGCGAGCCCCATTTCGCCGGTCCACGGCCGTACGCCCACCGCGGGCGTGCGCCGGGACCGGCGTTTTTGGTCGCCCGCCCTTCCCTTCATCGCAGTACAGGAGCCGAATGATGTTCGAGGCCGTCGAGGAACTCGTCGCCGAGCACGCCGATCTGGAGCAGAAGCTCGCCGACCCGTCGGTCCACGCCGACCAGGCGAACGCGCGCAAGCTGAACAAGCGCTACGCCGAGCTGACCCCGATCGTCGCCACGTTCCGCTCCTGGAAGCAGACCGGCGACGACATCGACACCGCGCGCGAGCTGGCCGCCGACGACCCCGACTTCGCCGCCGAGGTCAAGGACCTGGAGAAGCAGCGCGAGGAGCTGACCGAGAAGCTGCGCCTGCTGCTGGTCCCGCGCGATCCGAGTGACGACAAGGACGTCATTCTGGAGATCAAGGCGGGCGCGGGCGGCGACGAGTCCGCGCTGTTCGCCGGCGACCTGCTGCGCATGTACCTGCGCTACGCCGAGCGCGTCGGCTGGAAGACCGAGATCATCGACTCCACCGAGTCCGAGCTGGGCGGCTACAAGGACGTGCAGGTCGCGGTGAAGGCCCGCGGGCAGCTCGAGCCGGGCCAGGGCGTGTGGGCGCGCCTGAAGTACGAGGGCGGTGTGCACCGCGTGCAGCGCGTGCCGGCCACCGAGTCGCAGGGCCGTATCCACACCTCCGCCGCCGGTGTGCTCGTCACCCCGGAGGCCGAGGAGGTGGACGTCGAGATCAACGCGAACGACCTGCGGATCGACGTCTACCGGTCCTCCGGCCCGGGCGGCCAGTCCGTGAACACCACCGACTCCGCCGTGCGCATCACGCACCTTCCCACCGGAGTCGTCGCCTCCTGCCAGAACGAGAAGAGCCAGCTCCAGAACAAGGAGCAGGCGATGCGTATCCTGCGCTCCAGGCTGCTCGCGGCGGCTCAGGAGGAGGCGGAGCGGGAGGCCGCGGACGCCCGCCGCAGCCAGGTCCGCACCGTCGACCGCTCCGAGAAGATCCGCACCTACAACTTCCCGGAGAACCGCATCTCCGACCACCGCGTCGGCTTCAAGGCGTACAACCTGGACCAGGTCCTGGACGGCGACCTCGACGCGGTGATCCAGGCCTGCGTCGACGCCGACTCGGCGGCGAAGCTGGCGGCCGCCTGAGAGCCGCGTACGACACGTACGCACTCACGAGCACGAAGTACGAGCACGACACGGAGGACTCGCGTGAACCTGCTGCTCGCGGAGGTGGCCCAGGCCACCCAGCGGCTGGCCGACGCCGGCGTGCCCTCGCCGCGCACCGACGCGGAGGAGCTGGCCGCCTTCGTGCACGGGGTGAAGCGCGGCGCCCTGCACTCCGTGAAGGATGCGGACTTCGACGCCCGGTACTGGGAGGTCATCGCCCGGCGTGAGCAGCGTGAGCCGCTGCAGCACATCACCGGGCGGGCCTACTTCCGCTACCTGGAGCTCCAGGTCGGGCCGGGCGTCTTCGTGCCCCGGCCGGAGACCGAGTCCGTGGTCGGCTGGGCCATAGACGCCGTGCGCGCCATGGACGTGGTCGAGCCGTGCATCGTCGACCTGTGTACCGGCTCCGGCGCGATCGCGCTCGCCCTCGCCCAGGAGGTCCCGCGCTCGCGCGTGCACGCCGTGGAGCTGTCCGAGGAGGCCCTGGTGTGGACCCGCAAGAACATGGCCGGGTCCAGGGTCGACCTGCGTCAGGGCGACGCCCTGACCGCCTTCCCGGACCTCGACGGGCAGGTCGACCTGGTCATCTCCAACCCGCCGTACATCCCGCTGACCGAGTGGGAGTACGTCGCCCCCGAGGCCCGCGACTACGACCCCGAACTGGCGCTGTTCTCCGGTGAGGACGGCCTCGACCTGATCCGGGGCATCGAGCGCACCGCACACCGTCTGCTGCGCCCCGGCGGGGTCGTCGTGATCGAGCACGCCGACACCCAGGGCGGCCAGGTGCCGTGGATCTTCACCGAGGAGCGGGGCTGGGCCGACGCGGCCGACCACCCCGACCTCAACAACCGCCCCCGGTTCGCGACCGCCCGCAAGGCGCTGCCGTGACCACCCCCGAGACTTCATCCCCGCAGTACGTGTACGAGGAGGCCCGTTAGACATGGCACGGCGATACGACACCAATGACGCGACCGACCGTGTGACGGGTCTGCGCGAGGCCGCGTCCGCCGTCCGCCGGGGCGAGCTGGTGGTGCTGCCGACCGACACGGTGTACGGCATCGGCGCCGACGCGTTCTCCTCCGAGGCCGTCGCCGACCTGCTCGCCGCCAAGGGCCGGGGCCGCAACATGCCCACCCCTGTCCTCATCGGCTCCCCGAACACGCTGCACGGCCTGGTCACGGACTTCTCCGAGCTGGCCTGGGAGCTCGTCGACGCCTTCTGGCCGGGCGCCCTGACGATCGTCGCCAAGCACCAGCCGTCGCTGCAGTGGGACCTCGGCGACACCCGGGGCACGGTGGCCGTCCGGATGCCGCTGCACCCGGTCGCGATCGAGCTGCTCACCGAGGTCGGCCCGATGGCCGTGTCCTCCGCCAACCTCACCGGCCACCCGGCGCCGGAGAACTGCGACGCCGCCCAGGAGATGCTCGCCGACTCCGTCTCCGTCTACCTCGACGGCGGCCCCACCCCGGGCAACGTGCCGTCGTCCATCGTCGACGTCAGCCGTGAGGTGCCGGTTCTGCTGCGCGAGGGCGCGATCTCCCCGGAGGAGCTGCGCAAGGTCGTACCCGACCTCGAGGTGGCGAATTGACGGCCCCTGAGGCGGGGCGTGGCATAGGCATCGGGGAGCGTGTCACGGAGGAGACGACCACCTTCGGATTTCCGCGCGACACCTTCCGCATCCTCCACGTCAGCACCGGCAACGTGTGCCGCTCACCCATCACCGAGCGGCTGACCCGGCATTTCGTCGCGGAGCGCCTCGGCGTGCTCGGCGGCGGGCTGATCGTGGAGAGCGCGGGCACCTGGGGTCACGAGGGCGCGCCCATGGAGGCCAACGCGGAGACCGTGCTGGGCGAGTTCGGCGCGGACGCCTCCGGCTTCTTCGGCCGGGAACTGCTCGACGAGCACGTGATCCGGGCCGACCTCGTGCTGACGGCGACGCGGGACCATCGGGCGCAGGTGATCTCGATGGGGCACTCGGCGGGCCTGCGCACCTTCACACTGAAGGAGTTCACCCGCCTGGTCCGTGCCATAGACCCCGCCACGCTGCCGCCCCTGGAGGACGGTGTGGTCACGCGGGCCCGTGCGCTGGTGCGCGCCGCGGCGGCTCTCCGCGGGTGGCTGCTCGCGCCCACGGCGGAGGCGGACGAGGTGTACGACCCGTACGGGGCGCCGCTGACGTTCTTCCGGTCGATCGGGGACGAGATACATCAGGCGCTGGACCCGGTGGTGACGGCGCTGACCGGTGTGAACACCCGGGCGTAAGGCGCAGAGGGCCGGTAAAGAACAGAAGGCCCATATGGTGCACAAGTGGGCGCAGCGGTCGCGCGTCCGGTGCGGCCCCGGCCTACATTGGACCTACGTCACCACCGACCGTCCGGGAGCCCGCCATGTCGGTCACCCACACCCTCGAGACCGACGTCCTGCGGCGGCAGGACCCGGCGATGGCCGAGATCCTGCTCGGGGAGCTGGACCGGCAGTCCACGACGCTGCAGCTGATCGCCGCCGAGAACTTCTGCTCGCCGGCCGTGCTGGCCGCCCTCGGCTCGCCGCTCGCGAACAAGTACGCCGAGGGCTATCCGGGCGCCCGGCACCACGGCGGCTGCGAGATCGTCGACGTCGCCGAACGCGCGGCGATCGACCGCGCCAAGGAGCTGTTCGGCGCCGCACACGCCAACGTGCAGTCCCACTCGGGTTCCTCGGCCGTCCTGGCCGCCTACGCCGCCCTGCTGCGCCCCGGCGACACCGTCCTCGCCCTCGGCCTGCCCTACGGCGGCCACCTCACCCACGGCTCGCCCGCGAACTTCTCCGGCCGCTGGTTCGACTTCGTGGGGTACGGGGTGGACGCGGAGACCGGGCTCATCGATCACGACCAGGTGCGGCACCTGGCCCGCAACCACCGGCCGAAGGCGATCGTGTGCGGTTCGATCGCCTATCCACGGCACATCGACTACGCCTTCTTCCGTGAGGTCGCCGACGAGGTCGGGGCGTATCTGATCGCCGACGCCGCGCACCCCATCGGGCTGGTCGCCGGGGGAGCGGCGCCGAACCCGGTGCCGTGGGCGGACATCGTGTGCGCGACCACCCACAAGGTGCTGCGCGGCCCGCGCGGCGGGATGATCCTGTGCGGTGACGAGCTGGCCGAGCGCGTCGACCGGGCGGTGTTCCCCTTCACGCAGGGCGGCGCCCAGATGCACACCATCGCCGCCAAGGCCGTCGCGTTCGGCGAGGCGGCGACACCGGCGTTCGCCGCGTACGCCCATCAGGTGGTCGCCAACGCGCGGGTGCTCGCCGGTCACCTGGCCGCCGAGGGCCTCGCCGTCACCACCGGCGGCACCGACACCCACCTGATCACCGCCGACCCGGCCCCGCTCGGCGTGGAGGGCCGCACCGCGCGCGGCCGGCTCCTCGCGGCGGGCCTGGTGCTGGACTGCTGCGCGCTGCCGCACGGGGACGGCCGCGGGCTGCGCCTGGGGACGGCCGCGGTGACCACGCAGGGCATGGGCGAGCCGGAGATGGTGCGGATCGCGGCACTGCTGGCGGGCGTGCTGCGCGGCGTGCGGGAGCCGGCCGCGGCACGGGAGGAGGTGCGCGCACTGGTCGGTGATTTTCCGCCGTATCCAGGCTGAACCGGGGTAGGCGGTGGACCGTACACCCCGATGTGCGCCATGGCCCACAGCCACGCGTGCAACCATCGTCGCTACCCGGAAGTCCCCATCCATATGCGTGCATCGCTAGGGTGTGGGGCTGTGATGGCCAGCGAGACCTGTGGGGAAGCCCGTGCGTGAATACCTGCTGACGCTCTGCATCACGGCCGCGGTGACGTACCTGCTGACGGGGCCGGTGCGGAAGTTCGCGATCGTGGCCGGGGCGATGCCGGAGATCCGGGCACGTGACGTGCACCGGGAACCGACTCCGCGCCTCGGCGGTATCGCCATGTTCTTCGGGCTGTGCGCGGGCCTGCTGGTCGCGGACCACCTGACCAACCTCAACGAGGTCTTCGAGAAGTCGAACGAGCCGCGGGCGCTGCTCTCCGGCGCCGCCCTGATCTGGCTGATCGGCGTCCTGGACGACAAGTTCGAGATCGACGCGCTGATCAAGCTGGGCGGCCAGATGATCGCCGCGGGCGTCATGGTCATGCAGGGGCTGACGATCCTGTGGCTGCCCATCCCCGGCGTCGGCAACGTGGCGCTGACGCAGTGGCAGGGCACGCTGCTGACGGTGGCGCTCGTCGTCATCACGATCAACGCGGTGAACTTCGTCGACGGCCTGGACGGCCTCGCGGCCGGCATGGTGTGCATCGCGGCCGGCGCGTTCTTCCTCTACGCCTACCGGATCTGGTACTCGTACGGCATCGAGGCCGCCGCGCCCGGCACCCTGTTCGCGGCGATCCTGATGGGCATGTGCCTGGGCTTCCTGCCGCACAACATGCATCCCGCGCGGATCTTCATGGGCGACTCGGGCTCGATGCTGATCGGCCTGGTCCTCGCCGCGGGCGCGATCTCGATCACCGGCCAGCTCGACCCGGACGCGCTCGCGCTGTTCACGGGCTCGGAGAAGGCGGCCGTGCACCAGACGGTGCCGGTCTACATCCCGCTGCTGCTGCCCCTGACGATCATCGCGGTGCCGGCCGCCGACCTGGTGCTGGCGATCGTCCGCCGTACCTGGCGCGGCCAGTCCCCGTTCGCCGCCGACCGCGGGCACCTGCACCACCGCCTGCTGGAGATCGGCCACTCGCACAGCCGGGCCGTGCTGATCATGTACTTCTGGTCGGCCCTGATCGCGTTCGGTGCGCTGGCCTACTCGGTCAACTCGGCGTCCATGTGGATCGTGCTGGGCGTCGTCTTCCTCAGCGCGGTCGGCCTGGTCCTGCTGCTGCTCCCGCGCTTCACGCCGCGCGTACCGGTCTGGGCGCAGCACTTCGTGCCGCCCCGGTACCGCAGGCGGCGCGGTGCGGCGGTCGAACCGGAGACCGCGGACGCCGGCGTGCGGGAGTGCCCGGCCGCCGAGGCACTTGAGGAGCGGGCCCCCGTCCCGGCCGGTGCCCCGGGCGTCAACGGGGCGACGGCGCTCGGCGCTCGTTCGCGTTTCCTTGACCGGGGCTGACCCCCACAAGGTAAGAATCTGACTAGAGCATTGCCAACTCGTGGGGGAAGAAAGCACCCCAATATCAGACAAGTGGGCGCGGTTTTTGCACAGACGCGCACTGTCACTCTCATGTGTGACAGCAAGCACACCTACCAGGTAAAGACCTCATCAAATAGTTTGTGATACGGTTCACGAGAACCCGGATAGAGCCGAAGGACCGCAGTACGACGGTCCAACGGTGTGAGGTCTCGATCACTCAGCCCGGGACTACGCTCGTCCATGACGACACCCTGCCCCCTGTGAAAGCGGAGTTGCCGCCATGCCGTCCAATGACGCCCGGAACCTTCTGCAGACAGCTGTACCCACAGCGGCTGCAGGCGTGATCGCCGTCGCCGTGAGCGCCGCGGTCGCGGGGGGTCGGGGTGCGCTCGGCGCGGCTGTCGGCACGGTGCTGGCCATCCTGTTCATGGGAATCGGCCTCTACGTGCTGCAGTGGACGGCAAAAACGCTCCCGCAGCTGTTTCAGGCGATGGGGCTGATGCTGTACGTCGCCCAGTTGCTGCTCCTCCTGATCTTCCTCGCTGTTTTCAAGGACACCTCTCTCTTCAACCCGAAGACGTTCGCCGTGTCGCTCGTCGTCGCGACCGTGGTGTGGATGGCCGCGCAGGCTCGCGCGCACATGAAGGCCAAGATCTTCTACATCGATCCGGACTCCGAGAAGAGCGAGAAGCCCGAGAAGACAGGGCGGAAGTCGTGAGGGGTAGGGGCGGGATAAAGGCTTGTGAGATCTCCTGCTATCGTCCGGTGCCAACTGCGGCATCGCGGGCGCGGGCATCTGAGCTGACGCCTGCTCAATCGCGAGGCTCGATGCCCCTCAGCCGCCCCCACATCCGTAACACCAGTCCGGTGCCGATCCGCGGCCGTGCGCCGCGCCGACACAACGAGGTTGCCGTACCCATGCGTCACGCCGAAGGAGCCCGTGGTGAGTGCTGACCAGACCCAGCTCGCCTTTGACTGGAGTTGTCGGGTCATGTCCGACAACGGGTGCGGCTTCCCGGCCCCGGGCCTGAACTCCTTCCTGTTCAAGCCGCTCGCCACGGTCGGGGGCTTCGAGTTCAACAAGGTGATGCTGCTCGCGCTCGTCACCACCGTGCTGATCGTCGCCTTCTTCTGGGCCGCCTTCGGCAAGGCCAAGGTCGTCCCCGGCAAGCTGCAGATGGTCGGCGAGGCCGGCTACGACTTCGTGCGCCGCGGCATCGTGTACGAGACCCTCGGCAAGCGCGAGGGCGAGAAGTACGTCCCGCTCATGGTCTCGCTGTTCTTCTTCGTCTGGATCATGAACGTCTGGTCCGTGATCCCGCTGGCCCAGTTCCCGGTGTCCTCGGTCATCGCCTTCCCGGCCGTGCTCGCCGCGATCGTCTACATCACCTGGGTCGTGCTGACCTTCAAGAAGCACGGTTTCATCGGCTTCTTCAAGAACGTCACGGGCTACGACAAGTCGCTCGGCGCCGTTCTGCCGCTGGTCATGGTCATCGAGTTCTTCTCGAACCTGCTGGTCCGCCCGTTCACGCACGCGGTGCGACTCTTCGCCAACATGTTCGCCGGCCACCTGATGCTGGTCATGTTCACCGTCGCCTCCTGGTACCTGCTGAACAGCTGGCTGATCGTCGGCGCTGGCGTCTCCTTCGTGATGACGATCGCCATGATCCTCTTCGAGCTCTTCGTCCAGGCCGTCCAGGCGTACGTCTTCGTCCTGCTGGCCTGCTCCTACGTTCAGGGCGCTCTCGCCGAGCACCACTGAGTCGTACCACCCCCGCCAATCCCAGACGTCCGGTGGCCAACCCCCACCGGTCCAGTAAAGAGAAGGAAGAACCGGCATGTCCGCTCTTGAGACCCTCGCCGCTACCGCTGGTGTCCACGGCTCCGTCGGCTCGATCGGCTACGGCCTCGCTGCGATCGGCCCCGGCATCGGCGTCGGCTACATCTTCGGTAACGGCACCCAGGCCCTGGCCCGCCAGCCCGAGGCCGCCGGTCTGATCCGCGCCAACCAGATCCTGGGCTTCGCCTTCTGTGAGGCGCTCGCCCTCATCGGCATCGTTATGCCGTTCGTGTTCGGTAAGTAATCAGCCCTTACCTGACACGAATCGACGAAAGGCACTGATGTGATCGCCAACCTGGCACAGCTGGCGGCCACGGAGACGGAGCAGAACCCGCTCGTCCCCGCTGGTCCCGAGCTGCTCATCGGCTTCATCGCCTTCGCCATCGTGTTCTTCTTCTTCTGGAAGAAGCTGCTTCCGAACATCAACAAGGTTCTGGAGGAGCGCCGCGGGGCGATCGAAGGCGGTATCGAAGAGGCCGAGGCCATGAAGGTCGAGGCCCAGAGCGTCCTTGAGCAGTACAAGGCTCAGCTCGCCGAGGCCCGGCACGAGGCCGCGCGCCTGCGCCAGGAGGCGCAGGAGCAGGGTGCCGCGCTCATCGCCGAGATGCGGGCCGAGGGCCAGCGGCAGCGCGAGGAGATCGTCGCCGCCGGTCACTCGCAGATCGACGCCGACCGCAAGGCCGCCGCGTCCTCGCTGCGTCAGGACGTCGGCAAGCTCGCCACCGACCTGGCCGGCAAGCTCGTCGGCGAGTCCCTCGAGGACCACGCCCGCCAGAGCCGTGTGATCGACCGCTTCCTCGACGAGCTCGAGGAGAAGGCCGAGGCCACGCGATGAACGGAGCGAGCCGCGAGGCCCTGGCAGCCGCACGGGAGCGTCTCGACGCGCTGACGGACACCACGTCCGCCGACGCCGCATCGCTCGCCGACGAGCTGGCGGCCGTCACCGCGCTGCTCGACCGCGAGGCCGGCCTGCGCCGGGTTCTCACCGACCCGGCGCAGCCCGGGGAGGCCAAGGCGCAGCTGGTCCAGCGTCTGATCGGTGGCCAGGTCAACGGCCCGACCGCCGACCTGGTGTCCGGGATGGCCCGCGCCCGCTGGTCCCAGCCGCGCGACCTGGTCGACGCGCTGGAGCAGCTGGCCGACATCGCCGACCTCACCGCCGCCGAGAAGCGGGGCACCCTCGACGAGGTCGAGGACGAGCTGTTCCGGTTCGGCCGGATCGTCTCCTCGAGCACCGAGCTGCGCGCCGCGCTGACCGACCGCACCGCCGGCGGCCAGGCCAAGACCGAGCTGCTGCACCGGCTGCTGGGCGGCCGCGCCAAGCCCGCCACCGAGCGTCTGGTCGCGCGCCTCGTGACCGCGCCGCGGGGACGTAGCCTGGAAGCGGGACTGGAGTCCCTGTCCAAGCTCGCCGCCGAGCGCCGGGACCGGCTGGTGGCGATCGTCACCTCCGCGGTGCCGCTGAGCGACCCGCAGAAGCAGCGCCTGGGCGACGCCCTGGCGAAGCTCTACGGCCGCCGGATGCACCTCAACCTGGACGTGGACCCCGACGTGATCGGCGGGATCCGGGTGCAGGTCGGTGACGAGGTCATCAACGGCTCCCTCGCGGACCGGCTGGACGAGGCCGCCCGCCGCATGGCGAGCTGAGCGACGCTCGGTATTCGAGAACAGCAGTAGTACTCACGACGGCCCTGGTTGGGCCGTGCAGAAGAATCCTGGGGGTCGCCCCCAGACCCCCAAAGTGAAACTTCGGGCCCAACAAGGAGAGCAGGGAACCCAGATGGCGGAGCTCACGATCCGGCCGGAGGAGATCCGGGACGCGCTGGAGAACTTCGTCCAGTCGTACAAGCCGGACGCGGCCTCGCGCGAGGAGGTCGGTACGGTCACCCTTGCCGGCGACGGCATCGCGAAGGTCGAGGGTCTTCCCTCGGCCATGGCCAACGAACTGCTGAAGTTCGAGGACGGCACCCTCGGCCTCGCCCTCAACCTCGAGGAGCGCGAGATCGGTGCCATCGTCCTCGGTGAGTTCAGCGGCATCGAGGAGGGTCAGCCGGTCACCCGTACCGGCGAGGTCCTCTCCGTCGCGGTCGGCGAGGGCTACCTCGGCCGTGTCGTCGACCCGCTCGGCAACCCGATCGACGGCCTCGGCGAGATCGAGACGTCCGGCCGCCGTGCGCTGGAGCTGCAGGCACCCACGGTCATGCAGCGCAAGTCGGTGCACGAGCCGATGGAGACCGGCTACAAGGCCGTCGACGCGATGACGCCGATCGGCCGTGGTCAGCGTCAGCTGATCATCGGTGACCGTCAGACCGGCAAGACCGCCCTGGCCGTCGACACGATCATCAACCAGCGTGACAACTGGCGCTCGGGCGACCCGAAGAAGCAGGTCCGCTGCATCTACGTCGCCATCGGCCAGAAGGGCTCCACCATCGCCGGCGTGCGCCGTGCGCTGGAGGAGAACGGCGCGCTGGAGTACACGACCATCGTCGCCGCCCCGGCGTCCGACCCGGCCGGCTTCAAGTACCTGGCGCCGTACACCGGTTCGGCCATCGGTCAGCAGTGGATGTACGAGGGCAAGCACGTCCTCATCATCTTCGACGACCTGTCGAAGCAGGCCGACGCCTACCGCGCCGTGTCGCTGCTGCTGCGCCGTCCGCCGGGCCGTGAGGCCTACCCGGGTGACGTCTTCTACCTGCACTCCCGCCTGCTGGAGCGCTGCGCCAAGCTCTCCGACGACATGGGTGCCGGTTCGATGACCGGTCTGCCGATCGTCGAGACCAAGGCCAACGACGTCTCGGCGTTCATCCCGACCAACGTCATCTCCATCACCGACGGCCAGTGCTTCCTGGAGTCGGACCTGTTCAACGCCGGTCAGCGCCCCGCGCTGAACGTCGGCATCTCCGTCTCCCGAGTCGGTGGTTCCGCGCAGCACAAGGCGATGCGCCAGGTCTCCGGCCGCCTCCGTGTCGACCTCGCCCAGTTCCGTGAGCTGGAGGCGTTCGCCGCCTTCGGTTCCGACCTGGACGCGGCCTCGAAGGCCCAGCTGGAGCGCGGTTCGCGCATGGTCGAGCTGCTGAAGCAGAACCAGTACCAGCCGATGGCCACCGAGGACCAGGTCGTCTCCGTCTGGGCCGGCACCAACGGCCGTATGGACGACGTCCCGGTCGCCGACATCCGCCGCTTCGAGAAGGAACTGATCGACTTCCTGCACCGGAAGCACCAGGGCCTGATGACCTCCATCAAGGAGGGCGCGAAGATGTCGAACGACACGATCCAGGCGATCGACGACGCCGTGGCGGAGTTCAAGAAGCAGTTCGAGACGAGCGACGGCAAGCTGCTCGGCGAGGACGTTCCTGCCGCTGCCGCCAAGTGACGTAAGGAAGGGACCTGACTCATGGGAGCCCAGCTCCGGGTCTACAAGCGTCGCATCCGATCCGTCAGCGCGACCAAGAAGATCACCAAGGCGATGGAGATGATCGCCGCCTCGCGCGTCGTCAAGGCGCAGCGCAAGGTGGCGGCCTCCACGCCGTACGCGCAGGAGCTCACCCGCGCGGTCACGGCGGTCGGTACGGGTTCGAACACCAAGCACCCGCTCACCACGGAGGCGGAGAACCCGACCCGTGCCGCGGTCCTGCTCCTCACGAGCGACCGCGGTCTGGCCGGCGCCTTCAACTCCAACGCCATCAAGGCGGCGGAGCAGCTGACCGAGCGCCTGGAGCGCGAGGGCAAGCAGGTCGACACGTACATCGTCGGCCGGCGTGGTGTCGCCCACTACAACTTCCGTGAGCGCGTGATCGCGGAGTCGTGGACGGGCTTCACCGACGAGCCGTCGTACGCGGACGCCAAGAAGGTCGCGGCGCCCCTGATCGAGGCGATCGAGAAGGACACGGCCGAGGGTGGTGTGGACGAACTCCACATCGTCTTCACCGAGTTCGTCTCGATGATGACGCAGACGGCGCTGGACGCCCGGCTGCTGCCGCTGCGCCTCGAAGAGGTCGCCGAGGAGGCTCACCCCAAGGGCGAGATCCTCCCGCTGTACGACTTCGAGCCCTCGGCGGAGGACGTCCTCGACGCCCTGCTGCCGCGGTACGTGGAGAGCCGGATCTACAACGCGCTGCTCCAGTCGGCCGCTTCGAAGCACGCCGCCACGCGGCGCGCGATGAAGTCGGCCACCGACAACGCGGGCGAGCTGATCAACACGCTCTCCCGTCTTGCCAACGCGGCCCGCCAGGCCGAAATCACCCAGGAAATCAGCGAGATCGTCGGTGGCGCGAGCGCCCTGGCCGACGCGACCGCGGGGAGTGACCGATAATGACCACCACTGTTGAGACCGCGACGGCTACGGGCCGCGTCGCCCGGGTCATCGGCCCGGTCGTCGACGTGGAGTTCCCCGTCGACGCGATGCCGGAGATCTACAACGCCCTGCACGTCGAGGTCTCCGACCCGGCGAACGAGGGCGAGAAGAAGACGCTGACCCTGGAGGTCGCCCAGCACCTGGGTGACGGCCTGGTCCGCACCATCTCCATGCAGCCCACCGACGGCCTGGTCCGCCAGGCCCCGGTGACGGACACCGGCAACTCCATCACGGTGCCCGTCGGCGACTTCACCAAGGGCAAGGTGTTCAACACCCTCGGTGAGGTGCTGAACGTCGACGAGCAGTACGAGGGCGAGCGCTGGGGCATCCACCGCAAGGCGCCGAACTTCGACGAGCTCGAGTCGAAGACCGAGATGTTCGAGACCGGTGTCAAGGTCATCGACCTGCTGACCCCGTACGTCAAGGGCGGCAAGATCGGTCTGTTCGGTGGTGCCGGCGTCGGCAAGACGGTGCTCATCCAGGAGATGATCTACCGCGTCGCCAACAACCACGACGGTGTCTCCGTGTTCGCCGGTGTCGGTGAGCGCACCCGTGAGGGCAACGACCTCATCGAGGAGATGTCCGACTCGGGCGTCATCGACAAGACCGCGCTGGTCTTCGGCCAGATGGACGAGCCCCCGGGCACCCGTCTGCGCGTCGCGCTGGCCGGCCTGACCATGGCCGAGTACTTCCGTGACGTCCAGAAGCAGGACGTGCTGTTCTTCATCGACAACATCTTCCGCTTCACGCAGGCCGGTTCCGAGGTGTCGACCCTGCTCGGCCGTATGCCCTCCGCGGTGGGCTACCAGCCGAACCTGGCCGACGAGATGGGTCTCCTCCAGGAGCGCATCACCTCGACCCGTGGTCACTCGATCACCTCGATGCAGGCGATCTACGTCCCCGCGGACGACCTGACCGACCCGGCCCCGGCCACCACCTTCGCCCACCTCGACGCGACGACGGTTCTGTCCCGTCCGATCTCGGAGAAGGGCATCTACCCGGCCGTGGACCCGCTGGACTCGACGTCCCGCATCCTGGACCCGCGGTACATCGCCGCGGACCACTACAACGCGGCCATGCGCGTGAAGAACATCCTGCAGAAGTACAAGGACCTGCAGGACATCATCGCGATCCTCGGTATCGACGAGCTGGGCGAGGAGGACAAGCTCGTCGTCCACCGTGCCCGTCGCGTGGAGCGCTTCCTGTCCCAGAACACCCACGTCGCCAAGCAGTTCACCGGCGTGGACGGCTCGGACGTGCCGCTGGACGAGTCGATCGCCGCGTTCAACGCGATCTGCGACGGTGAGTACGACCACTTCCCCGAGCAGGCGTTCTTCATGTGCGGTGGCATTGAGGACCTCAAGGCCAACGCCAAGGAGCTCGGCGTCTCCTGAACTCCCTGAGTTCGTCTGAGGGGGCGGGCGCGTCCCGCCCCCTCACTCACGCCCCTTAGAATTGACCCCAACACCCGGCACCCCTGCCGGGTGGTGACCCGAGGAGCCACCCTTGGCTGCTGAGCTGCACGTCGAGCTGGTCGCCGCCGACCGCCAGGTCTGGTCCGGTGAGGCCACCCTGGTCGTCGCGCGCACCACGTCCGGCGACATCGGCGTCATGCCCGGTCACCAGCCGCTGCTCGGTGTGCTGGAGTCGGGCCCGGTGACCATCCGTACGAGTGAAGGTGGAACGGTCGTCGCCGCGGTGCACGGCGGTTTCATCTCGTTCGCGGACGACAAGCTGTCCCTGCTGGCCGAGATCGCCGAGCTGTCGGACGAGATCGATGTCCAGCGCACGGAGCGGGAGCTGGAGCGCGCGAAGGCGGAGGGCGATGCCGCCGCCGAGCGTCGCGCGGATGTCCGCCTGCGTGCTGCGACGGCCCGCTGACCCAGTCGCGCGGTACGTTGACGTCACTCAGCCGCGGCCGGCCCGGAGCAATCCGGTGCCGGTCGCGGCTGAGGCAGATGTGGGTGTTTTTCCAGTTTCATTACTCAACGACAGAAGCAGTTCCCCTACCTAGGAGACGAGGAGGTCGGTGCCGATGGTCCTCGCTCTGACTGTGTGCGGGATCGTGGTCGCGCTCGTGGTGGTGGGACTGTTCCTGTTCGGGCTGCGCCGCAGACTGATCCAGCGTTCCGGCGGCACCTTCGACTGTTCGCTGCGCTGGGACCTGCCCGAGAAACCGGACACCGGCGGCAAGGGCTGGTCCTACGGGGTCGCCCGCTACAACGGCGACCGCATCGAGTGGTACCGGGTCTTCTCCTACGCCTTCCGTCCGCGCCGCACGCTGGAGCGTGCCGCCATCGAGGTGGCCGGACGCCGGCTGCCCGAGGGCGAGGAGGAGCTGGCGCTGCTCTCCGACGCGGTGGTCCTCGCCTGTACCCATCGGGGCACCCGCCTCGAACTCGCGATGAGCGAAGACGCGCTGACCGGATTCCTCGCGTGGCTGGAGGCAGCCCCGCCCGGTCAGCGCGTCAACGTCGCTTAGGACACGTACAGGTACTACAGGTTGCTGCTGATGGCGTTCACCAGCTCACCGTTGCCGGTGTCGCCGCTGAACTCCCAGAAGAACGCACCGCCCAGTCCCTGCGACTTCGCCCAGCTCATCTTGGAGGCGATGGTGGCGGGGGTGTCGTACGACCACCAGTTGCTGCCGCAGTGGGCGTACGCCGTGCCGGCGACGGTGCCGGTGGCCGGGCAGGACGACTTGAGCACCTTGTAGTCCTCGATGCCCTGCTCGTAGGTGCCGGCCGCCGGACCCGTGGCCGTGCCGCCCGGGGCGTCCTGGGTGACGCCGGTCCAGCCGCGGCCGTAGAAGCCGATGCCGATGAGCAGCTTGCTCGCGGGGACGCCGATCGCCTTGTACTTGGCCATCGCGTCGGCGGTGGTGAAGCCCGCCTTCGGGATGCCGGAGTACGAGGTGAGCGGGGAGTGCGGGGCGGTCGGGCCCTGCGCGTCCCAGGCGCCGAAGAAGTCGTACGTCATCACGTTGTACCAGTCGACGTACTGGGAGGCGCCGGCGTAGTCCGCGGACTCGATCTTGCCGCCGGAGGAGCCGTCGGCCGTGACCGCCGCGGTGACCAGGGCGGAGGAGCCGAACTTGGCGCGCAGCGCGGCCATCACGTTCTTGAAGGCGGCGGCCCCGCTGGTGTCGCAGGACAGGCCGCAGGCGTTCGGGTACTCCCAGTCGATGTCGATGCCGTCGAAGACATCGGCCCAGCGCGGGTCCTTCACCAGGTTGTAGCAGGACTGGGCGAAGGCGGTCGGGTTGGCCGCCGCCTGCGCGAAGCCGCCGGACCAGGTCCATCCGCCGAAGGACCACAGCACCTTCAGGTTCGGGTACTTGGCCTTCAGCTCGCGCAGCTGGTTGAAGTTGCCGCGCAGCGGCTGGTCCCAGGTGTCGGCCACGCCGCTCACCGACTGGTCGGCGGTGAAGGCCTTGTCGTAGTCGGCGTAGGAGTCACCGATGGCGCACTGGCCGTTGGTCACGTTGCCGAAGGCGTAGTTGATGTGCGTGATCTTGGCCGCGCTGCCCGACGTCACCAGGTTCTTGACGTTGTAGTTGCGGCCGTAGATGCCCCACTCGGTGAAGTAGCCGAGCTTGACCTTGTCGCCGGTCGGCGGGGGAGTGGTGCCTCCGCCGCCGGTGGTGTGCACCTTGGCCGCGCCGCTGACCGGCCCGGTCTGGTCGGCGGTGTCGCGGGCCTGCACGGTGTAGGAGTAGTCGGTGCCGGCGGTGAGGCCGGTGTCGGTGTACGACGTCGTCGTGACGGTGCCGACGACCTTGCCGTCGCGGAGCACGTCGTAGTTCTTGACGCCCTTGTCGTCGGTGGCCGCGCTCCAGGAGAGCTTCGCCGAGGTGTCGGTGATGCCGGAGGCGGTCGGGGTGCCGGGGGCGGAGGGGGCCGCGTCACCGGGGACGGTCGTGCCGTCGCAGCTGTCGCCGTTCAGCTTGCAGTTGGACGGGGAGCCGGGGCCCGCGCCGTTGAAGCCGAAGGAGACGGAGGCGCCGGGGGCGATGGTGCCGTTGTAGGACTTGTTCTTGGCGGTCCAGTGGGTGCCGGAGTTCGTGACGTCCGCGTCCCAGGCGGAGGTGACGGACGTACCGGAGGGGAAGTCCCACTCGACGGTCCAGGAACTGATGCTGCTGGTACCGGTGTTCTTGACGGTCCACTGACCGCCGAATCCGGTACCCCAGTCGCTGGTCTTGGTGAAGCTCGCGGTCGCGTTGGTCGCGGCCTGGGCGGGGCTCGCGAGACCGACGAGGCCGGCCAGGGGGAGCAACAGGGTCGCGAACCCTGCCGCGGCTCTGTGTCTGAAGCGCATGCTGCGCCTCCCTCGGTAGGGGTGGGTGACAGGGGCATGACTGAGCCTTCACGCCCACGGTGCTGCGAGAGTAGAAAGGTCTGGACCACGGGTCAATAGGTCTGGACCAATTTCCCTGCTCGCCTGTCGCTCCCTCTAGATCCCCAACTCCTGCGCCAGAACGGCCGCTTGGACGCGACTGCGCAGCTCCAGCTTGCCCAGCAGGCGGCTGACGTGCGACTTGACCGTGCCCTCCGCCATCTCCAGCCGCTCGGCGATCTCCGCGTTGGACAGTCCTTCCCCGACGCAGGACAGGACCTCGCGCTCCCGCCGGGTGAGGCTGTCGAGGACGGCCGGGTCGGCTCTCTCCTCCCGCCGTGGCGTCGCGGCGAACTCGGCGAGCAGCCGCCGGGTCACGGCCGGCGCGACGATTCCCTCCCCGCCCGCCACCGTCCGCACGGCCTCCAGCAGCCCCCGGGCGTCGGTGTGTTTCAGCAGGAACCCGGACGCGCCGGCCCGCAGCGCCCCGAACACGTACTCGTCCAGGTCGAAGGTGGTCAGCACGAGCACGTCCGCGAGCCGCTCCGCGACGATCTGCCGGGTCGCCGACACCCCGTCCAGACGCGGCATCTGAACATCCATCAGCACCAGGTCCGGCCTCAGCTCGCGCACCAGCTCGACGGCCCGCACACCGTCCTCCGCCTCGCCCACCACCTCGATGTCGGGCGCACTGCGCAGGATCAGGACCAGTCCGGCGCGCACGGCGGACTGGTCCTCGGCGACCAGGACACGGATCACAGGGCATCTCCTTCGGTTCCGGTGAGGGGAAGCGTGGCGCGAACGCTCCACAGGCCGGCAACGGGCCCGGCCGTGAAGTCACCGCCGAGCAGCGCCACGCGCTCCCGCATCCCGGCGAGCCCGGAGCCCGAGCCGGGGGCGCGCGGGGCGTCGCCGGGCAGGTAGGGGCTGGTGACCTGGACGTGCAGGGTGTCTTCGGCCTGCCGCAGACGTACCCGCACGGCCCCCGGCGCCGCGTGCTTGAGCGCGTTCGTCAGCGACTCCTGCACGATCCGGTAGGCGGCCAGCCCGACCGGCTCGGGCATGGGACCGTGGTCGGCGTCGAGGCGGACGGCCAGGCCGTTGGTGCGGGCACCCTCGACCAGGGCGCTCAGGCCGTCGAGGGTGGGCGTGGCGGTCGGTTCCAGATCGCCGCTGCTGTCCCGCAGGATTCCGATGAGCCGTCGCATCTCGGCCAGCCCCGCCACGCTGTTCTCCCGGATCACGGTCAGGGCGTCCCGCGAGGTCCGGGGATCGTCGATCGACAGCGCGGCCGTGGAGTGGATGGCGATCGCCGAGAGGTGGTTGGCGACCATGTCGTGCAACTCCCTCGCCATGCGCGCCCGTTCGGCAGTGACGGCTTGCGTCCGGTCGATCTCGGCCAGCAGCGCGGTCTGTTCGGCGCGCAGCCGGGCGGCCTCGGCGGCGTCACGATGGTCCCGCACCACCCAGCCGGTCGCGGCGGGCGCCAGCGCGACGACACCGATGCCCACACCGATCAGCAGCGCCGCCGGGTCGCGCCAGAGTGCGGCCGGTACGACACCGCCGAGCACCGTCAGCAGTCCGGTGATCCACGGGATGCGGCGGGCGGAGGCCGGGGTGCCGTACAGGACGGCCGCGTACATGAGGTCGGTGTACAGCACCACGGTGGCGATGTTGCCGACCGTCACCGTGTCCGCGGTCAGCGCGAGCGTGCCGACCAGCAGTGCGAAGCGGGGCCGGGTGCGGCGCAGCGGCTCGCACGCGGCCGTCACCGCCAGCGGCACCAAGGGAGCCCAGTTCGCCGCGCACAGCACCACGGGGGCCGAGGGGGCGCGCGGGTGGAGGCCGAGCGCCCACAGCAGCACCCCGCCGAGCAGTCCGCCCACGGCGATGCGTATGTCGTCACGGTGCGGGCGGGGGAGCGCGAGAGCCATTCCCCCATCCAACACGCCCTCCGCGCGGCCCGCGTGCTCCCCGGGCACGGTCCGGGACTGCACCTTTCGTTTACCGCGGACTCGCCCGCGCCGACGACGCCCCGCGCGCCGGCCGTCGCGAGCCTTGAGGGACGAGCGAGGGGAGCGAACCGTGATCGTCGGACTGGTCGTCGCCTGCGAGGTGGCGTTTTGGGTGCTGCTGGCGGCCGGACTGGCCTTCCGGTACGCCCTGCGGATGCCGCGCACCGGGCTGGCGCTGCTGCTGTGCGAGCCGCTGCTGGAGGCCGTGCTCCTCGTCGTGACCGCGGTCGACCTGAGGAACGGCGCGCAGCCGGACTGGCGGCACGGCCTGGCCGCCGTCTACATCGGCTTCACCGTCGGCCTCGGGCCCTCCACGATCAAGTGGGCGGACGCCTGGACGGCCCACCGCTTCGCCGGCGGCCCGCCGCCCCCGAAGCCCCCGAAGTACGGCGCCGCCCGTACCGTCCACGAGTGGAAGGTTGCCGCTCGCTGGATACTGGCCTGCGCGGTCGGCACCGCGCTGCTCCAGGCCGCCGTCTGGTACGCCGACGGCAGCCGGAGCACCGAGCCCCTGCGCGCCTGGCAGCTGCGACTGCTGGCGGTGCTCGGCATCAACGTGGTCATCGCGCTCAGCTACACGCTGTTCCCGAAACGGCAGCCGGCCGAGCGGCGCTGACGCCGGTCACCGCACTGCTGTGACGGCGGACTCGGCGCCCGCGGCCGCGAAAGCGAGCCGGCACCCGTGGCCCGGTCGGGCGGGGAGCGGTCGTACCCTGACCGGACGACGAGGAGGGGTGCATGGGTGACACGGCAGGTCCCGGAGCGGTCCTGATCGTCGACGACGACGACGCGATCCGCCGGGCCCTCGCCCGCGGGCTGCGCCTGAACGGCTTCGCCGTCCGTACCGCGGCCGACGGGCCCGAGGCGCTCGCCGCGATCGAACAGGCGCCACCGGACGTCCTGGTGCTCGACGTGTCGATGCCCGGCATGAGCGGCATCCAGGTGTGCACCCGGCTGCGCGCGGCGGGCCAGGACATGCCCGTCCTGATGCTCTCCGCGCTCGACGAGACCGCCGACCGGATCGCCGGGCTCCAGGCGGGCGGTGACGACTACCTGGTCAAGCCGTTCGCCCTGCAGGAACTGGTGCTGCGGCTGCACGCACTGCTGCGCCGCCGGCCCCCGGCGGAGCGGGCGGCGCTGCGGGTGGCGGGCCTGGTCATCGACCCGGCGGCCCGCACCGCCGAACGCGACGGCCATCCCCTGGAGTTGACCCGCCGCGAGTTCGAACTCCTCGAGACGCTCGCCCGCAACGCCGGACTGGTCCTCACCCGGGACCAGCTCCTGGAGCGGGTGTGGGGCTACGACGTCGACGTGCGCACCGACGCCGTCGACACCTTCGTCAGCTATCTGCGGCGCAAGCTCGAGGCGGACGGGCGCAGCCGGCTGATCCACACCGTGCGTGGAGTCGGCTTCGTGCTCAGGCAGACGCGGGAGACGCCATGAGACTCTCCACCCGCATCGGCCTCGCTGTCGGCTGCACCGTCCCGCTGCTGGTCCTGGCCGCCGGATGGCTGCTGCTCCACCTGGTCGCCCGCGACCTGCGCCACTCCGAGGACCAGCAGCTCCGGCAGCGTGCCACGGCCGTCGCCCCGGACGCCCGCTCCCTGCTGCGGGCCTCGCAGAACGGCCACCCCAAGGTCGCCGACACTCGAGAACGCCGCCTGTTCAGCGCGGCCCTCGATGTCGGCGTACGCGTCGTCGCACCCGGCGGGACCTTCAGCGGCGGTCCGCAGCCCGGCCCCTCGGTGGCCCTGCCCGCGGGCACCGCCGGGCCCGTCACCGTCGGCGACGGCGCCCGCAGTTGGCGGGCCCTGGCCCGGCCGGTCCGGGGCAGCACCGCCTCCGGCACACTGTGGATCTTCTCCCCCGACACCGCCGACCGCGCCCGGATCGGCCTCGTGCGCCGCCGTGTGCTGCTCACCGCCCTGCTTGCCGCACCCCTGTCCGGACTGCTCGCCTGGGGCCTGGCCGCCGGTACCAGCGCACCCCTGCGCCGCCTCACCCGCCGCACCGCCGGCCTCGACCCGCGCATCAGCAGCGCCCGGCTCGACCACCGGCCGACCGGGGTGACGGAGGTCGACGAACTGGCGGTGACGCTGCGGACCGTCCTCGCCCGCTACGACGAACAGGCGGCCCGCACCGCCGAGGCCCTGGACACCGCCCGCTCCTTCTCCTCGGCAGCCGCGCACGAACTGCGCACCCCCCTGATGAGCATGGGCACCAACCTCGACATCCTGGCCGGCCACCCCGGTCTGCCCGAATCCGACCGCACCGAGGTCCTCGCCGACCTCCGGCACGAGCACGCCCGGCTGCTGGGCCTGCTGGTGATGCTGCGCGAACTGGGACGCGGAGACCTGGTGGAGACGGAGGCGCTGCGCACCGTCGACCTGGCCGAGGTGGCCGAGGCGGCCGTCGCCGAGGCCCGCCGCCGTACTCCGGACGCGGAGTTCACCCTGGACACCGAGCCCGGCCGCACCGTGCACGGCTGGGAGCCGGGCCTCAGACTCCTGCTGGACAACCTGCTCGGCAACGCGTCGACCCACGGCCGGGATCCGCGCGGCCGGGCCCGGGTGGCGGTCGGGGTGCACTCCGCTGGGGACCAGGTCGTGGTCACCGTGACCGACGGGGGGCCCGGTGTACCCGCCGATGCCCGCGAGCGGATCTTCGAGCGGTTCCGGCGGGGCTCGGACAGCGCCGGTTCCGGGCTCGGCCTCACCCTGGTCGCCCAGCAGGCGGCGCTGCACCGGGGGAGCGTCACGGTCACGGACAGCCCGGGCGGGCCCGGCGCGCGCTTCGAGGTACGGCTGCCCTCGGTCGGCGGGGAGCTGCCCGGCGGACGGAACTGGCTGATCGGGACAGCCGGGACGAACCGGTCACAGGGTTTCCCCAAAGACTCTTCCTAGCCTCCGTCCAGGAACCGACCGAGGGAAACGGAGAGAGTCATGAACGGACGACGAGGTACGCGCACCCTGCTCGCCGGGGTCGCCGTGGCGGCCGTACTGGCGGGCGGTACCGGGGCCGCGGCGGCCGACAGCACCCCGAAGCCGACACCCACCTCGGACGGGGCGCAGGCGCTGTGCAAGCGGGTGCCCAAGCTGGACCGCCGGATCGGACGGGCCCTGAAGCGGCTGGACGCGGGGGCCGGGACCCGCGGCTCGGTGGCCCGGCTGCAGCAGCGCGTGGACAACGCGAAGAAGGCGGGCCACACCCAGATAGCCACCTACCTCCAGGACCGGCTGGACTTCCGCAAGTCCCTGGTGACCACCCTCAAGCAGCGGCAGACGGACCTGACGGCCGTCAAGAGCTGGTGCCAGGACAACGACGGCGGGAAGGCGGCGAGCTGATGCAGCCACGGCGGCACGGACCGCTGCTCGCGGTCCCGGCGGCGGCGCTGCTCGTCGCCCTCACCGCGGGCTGCGCCCACCCCCAGGGTGCCGCCCCGAAGGCCACGTCCGGCACCGGCGCCTCGGGCGCGGCGCAGTCCGCCGGGCCCTCGGGACTCGCGGAGATGCGGAAGAAGGTGGACGCGGCCGAGTCCGCGGCCGCGGCGGCCGACCGGGACGCGTCGAGCGACGCGGACCGGTGACCGACGTGGACCGGTGCCCGCGGCGGGGAGCGTCGCTCAGCGCTCCCCGCCCGGCACCCACAGCACGTCCCCGACCTCCTTGTTCGCCGTGCGGGCCAGGATGAACAGCAGGTCCGACAGGCGGTTCAGATAGGTCGCGGTCAGGGGGTTCATCGTGTCGCCGTGGGCCTCCAGGGCCGCCCAGGTCGAGCGCTCGGCCCGCCGTGCGACCGTGCAGGCCTGGTGGAGCAGGGCCGCGCCCGCGGTGCCGCCGGGCAGGATGAAGGACCGCAGCTTCTCCAGCCGCTCGTTGAAGCGGTCGCAGTCCGCCTCCAGCTTGTCGATGTAGAACTGCTCCACCCTGAGCGGCGGGAACTCCGGGTTCTCCACCACCGGAGTGGACAGATCCGCACCCACGTCGAACAGGTCGTTCTGGACCCGGGTGAGGACCTTCACGACGTCCTCGTCCAGGCCCCCCAGCGCGATCGCGGTGCCGATCACCGCGTTGGCCTCGTTGGCGTCCGCGTAGGCGGAGATCCTGAGGTCCGTCTTGGGTACCCGGCTCATGTCGCCGAGGTTGGTGGTGCCCTTGTCGCCGGTCCTGGTGTAGATGCGCGTCAGATTGACCATGTGACCAGCGTAGTTACGCCCCGGCCCGGCGGAACACGCGTGTGCCCACTGTCACGGTGAGTCCCGCGAGAGCGAGGGCGACGAGGACGCCGTAGAGCATGTGCGCCGTGGCGTACCGGCCGACGTACGCGTCCCGCACCGCGTCCACCAGGTAGCGGAACGGCACGAAGTGCGAGAGCACGTCCAGCCAGCCCGGTGCGAGGCTCATCGGGAGCATCAGCCCGGACAGCAGCATCGACGGCATCGACACCATGTTGATCAGCGGTCCGAACTCCTGCGGGGTGCGCACCCGCATCCCGACCGCGTACGACAGCGAGGCCAGGGAGAGGGTGAGCAGGGCGACGAAGGCGAACCCGATCAGGATGCCGCCGACCGGTGCGCGCAGCCCCATCACCAGCGCGGCCAGCACCAGCAGCACCGCCTGGAAGACGAACACCGTGGCGTCGCGCAGCACCCGGCCGAGCAGCAGGGCGAGCCGGCTGACCGGGGTCACCCGCATCCGCTCCAGCACCCCCTGCCCGTTCTCGACGATGATGGTGAACCCGGCGAACAGTGCCCCGAACAGGCCGAGTTGCAGCAGCAGGCCGGGCACCAGCACCTGCCAGGAGCTGCCCCCGCCGCCCAGCGGCAGGCCGGTGAGCAGGGGGCCGAACAGGACCAGGTAGAGCAGGGGCGTCAGCACCCCGAAGAGCAGGGCGAAGCGGGAGCGCAGCGACTGGCGCAGGTAGCGGCCGTAGACGAGGCCCGTGTCGTGAAGAAGCATCTGTCGTCCGTGTCCTGAGTGTCTTATACGGCTACGGGGGCGGAGTCGGCCGGGGCCGGCCCGCGTCCGGTGACGGCGAGGAAGGTGTCCTGGAGCGTGGCGTCGAGCGAGCCGCCGTACGCCAGCTTCAGCGCGCCCGGCGTGCCCTCGGCGGCGACCGTGCCGCGGTCGACGATCACCAGGCGGTCGGCGAGGGCGTCGGCCTCGTCCAGGTAGTGGGTGGTCAGGAAGACCGTGGTGCCGTGCTCGTCGCGCAGCCGGCGGACCAGTGTCCACAGGTCGGCACGGCTGCCGGGGTCGAGGCCGGTCGTCGGCTCGTCCAGGAACAGCACCTTCGGGCGGTGGGTGAGCGCCATCGCGATGTCGAGCCGGCGCCGCTGGCCACCGGAGAGGCCGCCGGTCCTGCGGTCGAGCAGACCGGCGAGATCCAGCTCGACGGCCAGCTCCTCGGCGCGCCGGACCGCCTCGGCCTTCGACAGGCGGTACATCCGGCCCTGGGTGACCAGTTCCTCCCGCACGGTGATCTGCGGATCGACCCCGCCGGACTGGGCGACGTACCCGCTCACCGCGCGCACGCCCGCCGGGTCCGTCGCCAGATCGTGCCCGGCGACGGTGGCCGCGCCGCCGGTCGGCGTCAGCAGGGTGGTGAGCATCCGCAGGGTGGTCGTCTTGCCGGCGCCGTTGGGTCCGAGGAAGCCGAGGATCTCGCCTTCCCGGACCCGGAGGTCGATCCCGCGCACGGCCTCGGCGGGCCCGGTTTTCGTCTGGAAGGTGCGGGCGAGTCCTGCCGCACTGATGACTGCTGCCATGCCGACCAGAAAAGCAGAGTCCCTGAAATTTTGCAACGACCCCAAGTTTTCATCGGCCACAGCGAAGATAGGATGGGGGCATGGCAGAGGGGCTCAGGGAACGGAAGAAGCGGCAGACCCGGCAGTACATCTCGGATGTCGCCACGGGGCTGTTCCTGGAGCGTGGCTTCGAGGCGGTGACGGTCGCGGAGATCGCCGAGGCGGCGAACGTCTCCGTCAACACCGTCTACAACTACTTCCCGGCCAAGGAGGACCTCTTCTTCGACCGCTCGGCCGGCGTCGTCGACCGCCTCGCCCGCTGGGTCCGGGGCCGCCCCTCGGGGGAGTCCGCCGCCGCCGCGGTCCTGCGCGAACTGCGCGAGGAGGTCACGGCCGTCTCCCCGCGGGTCGGCCTGATGCCCGGCTACGCCCGGTTCCATCAGGTCATCGAGGAGACCCCCGCCCTGCGCTCCCGCCTGTGGGCCCTCGCCCAGGAGGCCCAGGCCAACCTGGAACAGGCGCTGCGCGAGGAGACCGGAGCGGAGGAGACCGACAACCTGCCCCACCTGATGGCCGGTCAGCTCGGCTGGGTGCACGGCACGGTCATGACCGTCATCGCCCGCGAGATGGTCAAGGGCCGCGATCCGGGCGAGGTCTCCCGCGAGGTGCTCGCCCTGCTGGACGACATCGAGGACCTGCTGAGCGAGCGGGTCCTCGGCTATGCGGTGCGCACGGGCTAGCGGAGGGCTCCGCTGCGGACGGCGGTGACGAACGACGCCCACGAACTGTTCGCGATGAGCAGGACAGGGCCAGAGGGGGTCTTGCTGTCACGGACGGGGACGGCGGTGGGGACGGTGTCGCAGACCTCGACACAATCCCCGCCGCTCGTGTTGCTGTAGCTGCTCTTGCGCCACGTCACGCCGCTCAGGTCGATGGCTCGCATGGCACTTCCTCCAACGTCCGCAGGATGAACTTCCGCGACTCGGCAGGGCTCAGCGCGAGGTCGCGCATCGCATCGTACCTACGCTGCAACTCCTCAACTGGGGCGCTGTCCTCCACCAGTTCACCACGCAGGTCGTTCTCGGTGTAGGCCACTGTCCGGCCGTCCGTCAGCCGCAAGAACTTCACGGCGGTGTTCATCAGACCATGGGGCCCGGCGCTGAACGGCAGCACCTGGAGGGTGATGTTCGGGCGCTCGGACGCCTCCACCAAGTGCTCCAACTGCTCACGCCACGCTCCCGTGTCGCGCAGCGCCGTGCGCAGCACCGCCTCGGAGAGGATGACGCGGAACAGCGGAGGGTGCTCGGCCTCCAGCAGCTGACGCCGCCCGAGGCGCGCCTCGACCTGCTGGTCCAGCTCATCCTCCTTGATCCAGCCTGCCGCGAGCGCCTCGCGGGCGTACCCGGCCGTCTGGAGCAGGCCCGGCGGCGCGCTCACCGAGTAGTGCCACAGGCTCACCGCCTCGGACTCCAGGACCATGTACCGCCGGTACTGCTCCTTGAACTGCGTGGGATCCCCCACGGCCAGCTCCCACATCGCCAGCAGCAGTCCAGGCGTGCCGTAGTACCGGTCCAGCGCCTCGGCGACCTCGGGGCTGCCCGAAGTCTCCCCGCTCTCCAGTTTCCTGAAGAGGGAGGGATCCCAGCCCACGGCGTCGGCCAGCGCACGCAGGCTCAACCCATGGGAGGTGCGCAGCCGGCGCAGCTCCTCCGCGTACCGCCGCCGCGGCTCCTGGCTGCGTCCCGTGACCACCCTTCGCGCCGGCATGGCTCCCCCTCCAGGGTCGATGTGTAGCGGAGTGGACACGCAGCGTATCGGGGCCGTCATGGGCGCCGCAGGCCCTCGAGGGTGGCGCGCGCGTAACGGGCGAGGGACAGGCAGCGGGCCCGGCTCTGGCCGGTGACGTACGGGATCGTTTCCGCAAGGTCCAGGCCGCACAGTTCGTCCAGGACCACGACGTCCCTCTCGTCGGGGTCCAGGCGGGCGATGGCGTCCAGGCGGTTCACCAGGTCGGGCAGGACGACGACGTGGCCCGGGACGCTCTCGTGGGCGTCGCCGGAGGAGAAGGCCGCGGTGCGCAGGTCCGGGTAGCCGTCGCGGTGGTTCGCGCGGACCAGTACGCGGGAGCGCAGCAGGTGCCAGGCGTGGCGCCGGAGGTTCTCGCCGCCGGCCGCGGTCTCCCAGGACAGCCACAGCAGGTCGAAGGTCTCGTCGACCGCGCCGCGGGCGTCTTCGCCGGCCGGCAGGAAGGTGCGCGCGTAGGCGTGGTAGGCGGCGCGCACGTTCTCCCTGAAGGCCCGGAGGGCGACGGGCGGTGTCTCGGGTTCCCGGGCGACCTGCTGGATGTGGTGCCGGATCCAGCCGGGCTCCTTGTCCGCCTCGCACGCCGCCGCGATCCACAGGTGGAGCAACGGCTGGACCGGCAGCCCGAGTACGCGGATCACGCTGAAGGTGATCTCCCAGGGCTGGTAGTACCCGTTGCCGCGCAGGAGTTCGCTGATCCGGGTCTTGGAGTAACCGGAGCGGACCGCGAGGTCGTCCAGCGTGAGGCCCCGGAGGCGGACGGCCTCGCGCACCGGCTCCAGCCAGGCCCGGTGCGTGAGCCCGGCGGACTCGGAGATCGGACCCGGCTTGCGGCCCCGCCGGCCGACGGTCCGCGGGGCGAGCGGCCGGCCGACGCCGACGGCCCGGGTCATCGCGGCGGCTCCTCACCGCCGGTGCCGGTCGGGGCGGGGCCGTCGGGCGTGCGGGAGCCGTCGGACCCGGTGAGCGCCTGGACGATCTGCTGCACGAGCAGGCCCAGGGACGGGATCAGGGTGGCCATGGCCGCGACCTGTCCCAGCACGGTCATCACCGTGCTCCACGTGAGGACCGTCACCAGGACGGCGACGGTCACCACCTTCTTACTCGTCATCTCACATCGATTCCGTGAGCAGAGAAACTCCAACTTCCGTCCTGAGGAGCGGTGTTAAGGCCCCATCAGGACGGGACGTCAGGATGACCCGGCCACGGCTCGCCACGCCACGTGATCACGGTGTTACGGAACAATGGGCGCAAAGAGCCAGGGCTCGCTACCCCGCGCCATCCCGTGAGCGGGGCGCGAGCCGCCGCCGGGTCAACCCATTGGGGGAAAAAGGGACTACACGGACACCGGCCGAACGGCGCCGGAAAGGCGCCCAATTGGGTGGCCGTTACCGCTGCCGGTGTGATGTCCGTCAGATGAGACGTGACGCGCGTTACTTACCGCTCACACAGCCGCTCCGGAGCGCTATGGTCCGCCGAAGAAGCAGACTTGGAGAGCGTTCAAGGGAGTCGTCAGTGGCACGGAAGCTGGCCGTCATCGGCGCCGGTCTCATGGGGTCCGGTATCGCTCAGGTCGCCGCGCAGGCGGGCTGGGACGTCGTCCTGCGGGACGTCACCGACGAGGCACTGAGGCGTGGCACCGACGGCATCAAGGCGTCGTACGACAAGTTCGTGGGCAAGGGGAAGCTGGCGGCCGACGACGCCGAGGCCGCCCTCGCTCGCATCACCGCGACCACCGACCTGGACGCCGCCGCCGACGCCGACATCGTCGTCGAGGCGGTCTTCGAGAAGCTGGAGGTCAAGCACGAGATCTTCCGCACGCTCGACAAGATCGTGCGCGAGGACACCGTGCTCGCCTCCAACACCTCCGCCATCCCGATCACCAAGATCGCGGCGGCCACCGAGCACCCCGAGCGGGTCGTCGGTGTGCACTTCTTCTCGCCGGTACCGATGATGCAGCTCGTCGAGCTGGTCCGCGGCTACAAGACCAGCGACGAAACCCTCGCCACCGCGCGGGCGTTCGCCGAGTCCGTCGGCAAGACCTGCATCGTCGTCAACCGGGACGTCGCGGGCTTCGTGACCACCCGCCTCATCTCCGCCCTCGTGGTGGAGGCGACCAAGCTGTACGAGTCCGGCGTCGCCACGGCCGAGGACATCGACCTCGCCTGCAAGCTGGGCTTCGGCCACGCCATGGGCCCGCTCGCCACCGCCGACCTGACCGGCGTGGACATCCTGCTGCACGCCACCGGCAACATCTACACCGAGTCCCAGGACGAGAAGTTCGCCCCGCCGGAGCTGATGCGCCGGATGGTGGACGCCGGTGACATCGGCCGCAAGAGCGGGCAGGGCTTCTACACGTACTGAGAACCACCCGTACGTACATACGCCGGACATTCACCCCGGGGGTATCACTCTCAGGGGTGAATTCGGTATCGGTTCGCTTACAAGCAGCAACCGCACCGGCACTCACACAGTCAGACGTTGCACAGCACCGTCACGGAGTACGCCAACCGCACTCAACGGGGAGCGCATATGTACATCAGGGGCGACCAAGCCGAGCTGGTCGTCGGGGGCCGCCTCGACGTCCGCAGCGCGGCGGACGCCCGTACGGCCCTGCACTCGGCCGTCGACACCGGAGTCGGCGACCTGGTGCTCGACCTGTCCGAACTGGACTCCTGGGACGCCACCGGACTCGGTGTGATCATGGGGGCCCACCGGCGGGCCGGCCGCTGCGGTCGCCGTCTGGTGCTGCGCGGCGTCCCGCCGCAGATGCAGCGCCTGCTGGTGGCCACCCGGCTGCACCGCATCCTCGCCATCGAGGGCGGCATCGGAGTGGAGTCCCTCCCCAGGGTGTGACGCCCGGGCGGGACGCCGGGGTGCAACGCCGCGATCAGGTGTGAACCGGGCGACGGGGGAGACCCGGGCGCAGCCGTCGTACCGCCCGTGGAGGGCAATCCTCACCGGACTGTGACGTCTCGGGCCGCACGGCACCCCACCCTGTCGGAGATACTGAGCGAAGGTTTAGGGTTCGGTCGCCCGCTGCCTCGCAACCCTCGAGAGCGGGCCCGGACCAGAAGCGACAGCGCGGTGTGCGACAAGGCCGGGAGGGGCCGGAACATGGGCACACGACGCTTTTGGGGGGCTTGAACCTATGGACCCGATCAACCCGGGACC
Source organism: Streptomyces sp. NPDC052301 (assembly GCF_044593395.1). Lineage (NCBI taxonomy): Bacteria > Bacillati > Actinomycetota > Actinomycetes > Kitasatosporales > Streptomycetaceae > Streptomyces > Streptomyces sp. NPDC052301. The sequence continues at coordinate 396,782 of NZ_JBIUBE010000008.1, forward strand.
CGAGGAGCACGGCCAGGCGCACAGCCGCCGCCCGCCCCGGGAATCCCTGACCTCCGACTTCGGCCACGCCGCGCCCGCGGTCGCCCGCACGGCGCAGCTCGTCTCCGACGACCTCCTGCTGACGGTCAATCCCGTGGACGGCAGCGAGATAGAGCTCTGCCCGCCGGCCGAGCGTCCGGGCAGGCCCCGTAAGCGCACCGCGGCCGAGCGCGCCGGCACCGAGCGGGCCGCCCGGCCGCCCGTGCCGCCCGGCCCCGCCCAGCCGGCGCCGTCCCTGCTGGAACGCCAGGACGAACGCGAGCGCCTGGTCCGGCTGCTGGCCCGGGGCCGCTCCGTGCGGCTGACCGGTCCCGGCGGGTCCGGCCGCACCGCCCTGCTCGACCTGGTCGCCGAGGACTGCCTGGACCTCGCCCCCGACGGCGTGGTGCGCCTGAGCGGCTTCCACCGGACCGTGGGCGACGTGCTGCACGACCTCTTCCACGCCGTCCACGACGCCCCGCACCACCGCCCGGGACGGGACGAACTGCTCGGCCGCGTCGGGGAGATCGGCGCGGTCGTCGTCCTGGACGACCTCGAGTTCGGCGGCGCCGCCCTGGACGAGCTGCTCGACGCCACCCCCGAGTGCGCCTTCCTGCTCGCCGTCACCCCGGACGTCCCCGCGCCCTCCGCCGACGCGGACGTGGAGGAGGTCTTCCTCGGCGGCCTCGACCGGGCGGCCGGCGTGGAGATCCTGGAGCGGACCGTAGGCCGGGTCCTGACCGAGGAGGAGGCCAACTGGGCCGGCGACCTGTGGTTCGAGTCCGAGGGGCTGCCGCTCAGGTTCGTCCAGGCCGGTGCCCTGCTGCGGCAGCGCGACGAGCTGCGGGCCGGTGCCGGGGCGGTGGACGAGTACGGCGTCTTCGAGGACGTACGGCCGCCCGTCGAGCTGCCCGTCGACTCCGTGGACGAGGTGCCGCTGCCCTCCCTCGGTGAGGCCGCCGCGCCCGCCCCGCTGCTCGCCTCCCGGCTCAGCGGCTCCGCCCGGGCCACCCTGCGCTTCGCGGTCGCCCTCGGTGGCGAGGTGCCGCACCAGGCGCATCTGCCCGCGCTCGTCGGCGACACCCACGCGGACGCCGCCCTCGGCGAGCTGGCGGGCTGTGGACTGGTCTCCCCGGTCGGCTCCCGCTACCGGCTCGCGGCCGGTGTCCTGGCGCAGCTGGAGGCCGCGGGGTACGCCGACGACGCCGAGGACCAGGCCCGTACCGCCGGCCGGCACTACGCCTGGTGGGCCGGTCATCCCTCGGTCACCCCGGAGCGGGTGTGCGCGGAGGCCGACGCGGTACTGGCCGCGCTCACCGGCATCCTCCCCGGGACGGTGCCGCCGGTCGAGGGCGAGGAGGCCGACGCGGTACGGCTGGCCCGTACGGCCGCGCCCGCGTTCGCCGCGGGGCTGAACTGGGGCGCCTGGGAACGGTGCCTGCGCTTCGGTGCGGAGGCCGCGCGCCTGGCCGGCGAAGTGCATGAACAGGCCTATTTCCACCACGAGTTGGGTGTCCTCGCGCTGTGCGGCGGACAGCTCGACCGGGCCCGGGCCGAGTTGGAGGCGTCCATCGGACTGCGCGGAGCCCTCGCCGACAAGCGGGGCACCGTCGCCGGACGCCGCGCCCTGGCGCTGGTCGCCGACCGCGCGGGCGAGGTGCCCGGGCCGCCCGCGACGGCGGGGGAGGAGCTGCCGGAGGTACGGCACGAGGAGTCGGCCCCGCCGCCGTACGCGCCGCTCGGCGAGAGCGTCGTCACCCAGGTGGTCCCCGCGGCCGCACAGCGGGTCGGGTTCCGCCGGCTGGCCCGCCGGAACATGGTGGCGGCCGGCTCGGGGGCGCTGCTGGCCGCCGTTCTGGGCACGGTCGTCACGCTCGGCATGACGTCCCAGGAGAACGCGGACCGGAACCCGGCGAGCAAGGTCGACGTCAACCCGTCGGCGAGCCAGGGCACGGACGACGGCAGTCTGGGGGCGGACCCGAAGAAGGACACGGGCGGGAACGGCACCGGCTCGGGCAGGGTCGTCCCCGCTGCGACCGGCCCGGGGCCCGACGGCACCTACGGCACGACGGACGACCCGACCCCGCCGGCCACCGCGGGGCCTTCCGCCGGCCCGAGCGGCACGAAGCACCCGGGTGGTGGGCACACGTCGCCGGCCCCGTCCGGATCGAAGCCCACGAAGCCGACGAAGTCGCCGTCCCCGACGCCGTCCAAGTCGCCGTCGTCGAGCCCGTCGTCCGACCCCTCGCCGTCCCCGGACCCGTCGTCCAGCTCCCCGTCGTCCGGAACGTCCTCGTCCCCGGCCACGACGGACACGGCGAGCGGCCCGGCGTCCTCCAGCAGCTCCGCGGCGGCACCGCAGAGCAGCGGAGCGGGGTCACCGCAGAGCAGCGGGGCGGGGTCACCGGGCACCCCCGGCACGCTGATGTGACGGCCCCCTGACAGCAGGTCGCCCCGCTCGAAGCAGTGCCGAGCGGGGCGCCGAAGCGATGGGGAAGGCTCAGAACAGGCGCAGCTTGTCGTCCTCGATGCCGCGCAGCGCGTCGTAGTCCAGGACCTGGCAGTTGATGCCCCGGTCCGTGGCGAGGACGCGGGCCTGGGGCTTGATCTCCTGGGCCGCGAAGACGCCGCGGACCGGGGCCAGGTGCGGGTCTCGGTTCAACAGCTCCAGGTAGCGGGTGAGTTGCTCGACGCCGTCGATCTCGCCCCGGCGCTTGATCTCGACCGCCACCGTCCCGCCGTCGGCGTCCCGGCACAGGATGTCCACCGGCCCGATCGCGGTCATGTACTCGCGGCGGATGAGGGTGTATCCGTCGCCGAGCGTCTCGATGCGGTCGGCGAGCAGCTCCTGGAGGTGCGCTTCCACGCCGTCCTTGATCAGCCCGGGATCCACGCCCAGTTCGTGCGAGGAGTCGTGGAGGATCTCCTCCATCGTGATGATCAGTTTCTCGCCCGCTTTGTTGACGACGGTCCAGACGCCCTCGTCCTCGCCCGTGCCCTCCTTCAGCGTGCAGGGCGGAGACATCCAGTTGAGGGGCTTGTAGGCCCGGTCGTCGGCGTGGATGGAGACGCTGCCGTCCGCCTTGACCAGGATCAGGCGCGGCGCCGAGGGCAGGTGGGCGGTGAGCCGGCCGGCGTAGTCGACCGAGCATCGGGCAATGACGAGACGCATGGTCGGCAACGCTACTCGACGCGCCGCGGTGCGCGCGATTCGCCCGTCCCGCTCCCCGGGGATCGCCCCAATTGTCCCTGGAAACTCTTGTTCATCCCTGGCCGATTGTGGGCGTAACGGGACCGTTCCATATACGCATTCTGCTGGTGTGGTCACCGACCGTTGCCTACCGTAGAGAACGGGAGGTTGCGGTCCCTGTACGGAGCGTGTTCGAAATCGCGAACTCCCCTATCTGTCCGGCAACCCCTGCTCTTCGGGGGTGCGAGAGGAGAACCCATGTCGCTCGACGTCTCACCGGCCCTACTCGAACAGGCCGAGCGAGGCGAGGTCGACGAAGCAGCATTCGTCGACTGCGTCCGGACCTCCCTGCCCTACGCATGGGAGATGATCAGCTCCCTGGTGGCCCAGCTGAAGGTCGACGGCGGCCCCTTCGCCGACAACCAGACGCCTCCGCCCGACGAGCAGGCACGTGGTCAGCTGCTGCGTGCGCTGGCGAGTGACGCCATCCGCGGCGCGCTGCAGCGGCACTTCGGCGTGCGGCTGGCCTTCCAGAACTGCCACCGGGTGGCGGTGTTCCCGCCGGACGCCTCGGTGGACGAGACGTTGGCCCGCTTCACGTCGGTGCGCAGTCAGTTGCTGAACCAGTCGCCGGAGCTCCGGGACTGCTGACGCGCTGCCCGTCGGTGCTGCCGATGAGCCGCTTGCTTGCCGCTCCACCCGGGGGAGGTGCATCCAGTACTGGGGCGGCAAGCCCCTCAGGCGGCTTGCCGCCGCGGCGGATCAACACACCTGGGGCAGTACCTCCGCGCCCAGGCGCCGCAGGTTCTCCTCCGTGGCGGCGAGATCGCCCGAGCCCTCCGTGAGCAGGGCGAAGCGGGTGATGCCGGTGCGCTCGGAGGTGGCCGCGAGCCGGTCGGCCGCCAGTCGCGGGGTGCCGACCGGGTGCAGCCCGCAGAGCAGTTCGGTGTAGGCGTGCGGGTCGCGCATCGACCGCGTCCGGCCGTCGACCGTCACATGGGCCTCCAGGCCCTGTTTGAACCAGCCCGGCATCGCCTTCATCAGGGTCTCCACCGCGTCCGTGCGCCGGTCGGCGAGCTGGCAGACCCCGGCCGAGACATGGGCGGCGCCCACGATCTCCTCGGCCGGCCGGCCCGCCGCGCGGGCGTGCCGCCGCCACAGGGCGACCATCTCGGCCTTCTCCTCGTCCCCGACATGCATCCCGAGCAGCATCGGCAGCCCGCGCTCGGCGGCCAGCCGCACGCTCGCCGGGGAGGTGCAGGCGACGACGACCTCGGGTCCCGGGGCGTCCGTCAGCGCCTCCGACGGGCGGGGTACGACGGGCACTTCGCGGAACGAGAACCGCTCGCCGTCGGCGGCCACGGACGGCTCGCGCAGCCAGCGCAGCAGCAGATCGAGTGACTCCGGGAATCCGTGTTCGTAAGCCTCCAGTCCCGCGCCGAACACCTCCAGGTCCACCCACGGCCCGCCGCGCCCCACACCCAGCGTGAACCGCCCGCCGCTCGTCAGGTGCAGCAGCGCGGCCTGCTCGCCGAGGGCGACCGGGTGCGCCGTGGGCAGTACGCTGACCGCCGTACCCACCCGGAGGCGGCGGGTGCGGCCGAGCAGAAGGGCGGCCAGGGTGACCGCCGACGGACAGGTGCCGTACGGCACGAAGTGGTGCTCGGCCAGCCACGCCGAGTCCAGTCCGGCCTCCTCGGCGACCTCGGCCGAGCGGACCGCCCGGTGCAGGGCCTCCGCGGGGCCCTGGCCCGGGAACTGGGCGGCCAGCACAAAACTTCCTAGGTACATCGCATTTCCTGCTTCCTCGGCTCCGACCCGGAGCTCCCCCACCCCGCATAACCGTCTGACACGTGCCCAGGACACGGCCTGGCGGAGAGATTTGCGGATTGTCTGCAGAATGGGGCGCCCTCGAGGGCGACTTGTGCGGGTTGGTTCCCTACGCCTACCCCTCCCGGCGGCGCGTAGGCTGGAAGCAGCCCGTGCTCCCTGTAGAGACCCGAGAGGTGCCCCGTGTCCCCGCGCCGCAACCGACCGAAGGCAGCCGGATCGTCGGACCGGAGCGCCGAGGCCGATCGTGCCGGCCGGTACGGTGGCTGGCAGTCGACCGAGGCCTGGCAGGGCGAGGAGTGGAGCGTGCGCCACGTCGCCGGGGCAAGCGCGCAGGGCAAGACCTACCGCTGCCCGGGCTGCGACCAGATGATCCCCTCCGGTGTCCCGCACGTGGTGGCCTGGCCGGAGCACGCGGGCGTCGACGACCGCCGGCACTGGCACAAGGCGTGCTGGAACGCGAAGGACCGCCGCACCACGCGGGTGCAGCGGTCCCGTAACGCGCCGAGGTTCTGAGCGGCCGCCGAGCGGCTACACGTCCCGCTTCTGCAGGAGCGCGAAGGCACCGGCGTACGCGGCGGCCGTCAGGCCGAGCATGATCCACAGCGGGTCCCAGCCCGTGGGGCCGGAGTGGGAGAGCGTGTTGTCGTAGAAGACGCTCATCTGGCTCGGGATGGAGTACTCCAGCAGCCACTCCCGCACCTTCGACAGCGACTCCGAGGCCATGAACAGGGCGATCACCAGCGGGGCCAGCACCGCGCCGATCATGATGGTGATGGCGCCCGCGGAGTGCCGGATGATCGAGCCGATGACCAGCGAGAACAGTCCGAGCAGCGCGATGTAGAGGCTGATCCCGACGGTCGCCTTCATCCACTCGCCGCCCGACGGTGTCTCGGCGCCGCCGACCCCGTCCAGCATGGACACCTGGACCATGGCCACCAGGCCGGACGTGACCAGCGTGACCGCGAAGGCCAGCGCGAAGAACACGATCGACTTGGCGGCGAGCACCCGCGCCCGGCTCGGGCACGCGGTCATCGTGGTACGGATCATGCCGGTGCCGTACTCGGAGGCCGTGGTGAGCACGCCGAGCGTGATGATGCACATGCTGCCGAGGAGCAGGCCGAAGAAGCCGAGCTGGAGCGGGGTCTGGCCGGACATGCTCTCCGAGGAGCTGTGGGCCTTGACCACCGAGCTGGCGAGCAGGCCGATGCCGAAGACCAGGAACACGAACACGCCGAGGGTCCACATCGTCGACCGCACCGACTTGATCTTCGTCCACTCGGAGGCCAGCGCGTGCCCGAGGTGGGTGCGCACGACCGGGATCGGCGAGGTGTAGCCGGGGTACGAACCGCCGGGCGCCGCCTGCCAGTCGGGCGCGGCCGGTGCCTGCGGCATCGGGGGCTGGTGGGTGCTCATCGGGCGTCCTCGGGCTTGGTCAGGTCGGCGGGGGCGGAAGTGGCGGCCGGGGCCGGGGGAGCGGCGGCGGGCGCGTGCTGCGGGGCGGCCGGAGCCGCCGGTGCCTGCGGAGCAGGGGCAGCCTGCGGGGCGGCGGGAGCCTGCTGGGCGTACGGGTTGGCGGCGCCCGGCGCGGCGTGCGCACCCGGAGCCGCAGGGGCACCGGAGGCGGCCTGGGCGCCGTACGGGCCTGCCTGCGGGGCACCGCCGTACGGCCCCGCGGGCGCCTGCGGCATCGCGAACGGCTGCCCGCCCTGCTGGGGCGGCGGCGGGGCGTACCAGCCGGGCTGGCCCTGACCGGGCACCGGCACGGGCGGCTGGGCGCCGGCCGGCAGCGGCAGCTGCAGGCCCGCCTTCTGGTCGACGGTGGAGCGGTAGTCGACGGCGCCCTGCGTCATCCGCATGTACGCCTCCTCCAGCGAGGCCTGGTGCGGCGACAGCTCCCACAGCCGGATGCCCGCGTCGTGCGCGAGGTCGCTGATGCGGGGCAGCGGCAGCCCGGTCACCCGCAGCGCGCCGTCCTGCTCCGGCAGGACGTGACCGCCCGCCTCGGTGAGCGCGGAGGACAGCTTCTCGCGCAGCTGCGGCTCGGTCTCCGGGACGCGCACGCGCGCGAAGTCGGCGGAGTTGGCCGAGATGAAGTCCTTCACGCTCATGTCGGCGAGCAGCTGGCCGCGCCCGATGACGATGAGGTGGTCGGCGGTCAGCGCCATCTCGCTCATCAGGTGCGAGGAGACGAAGACCGTACGGCCCTCGGCCGCGAGCGCCCTCATCAGGTTGCGGACCCAGAGGATGCCCTCGGGGTCGAGACCGTTGACCGGCTCGTCGAACAGCAGCACCTGCGGGTCGCCGAGCAGTGCGGCGGCGATGCCGAGGCGCTGGCCCATGCCGAGCGAGAAGCCCTTGGACCGCTTCTTCGCCACGTCCTGCAGGCCGACCACGCCGAGCACCTCGTCCACGCGCCGGGCCGGGATGCCCGACAGCTGGGCGAGGCTCAGCAGGTGGTTCCGGGCGCTCCGGCCGCCGTGCACGGCCTTGGCGTCGAGCAGCGCGCCGACCTGGCGGGGGGCGTTGGGCAGCTTGCGGTACGGGTAGCCGCCGATGGTGACCGAGCCGGACGTGGGGTTGTCCAACCCCAGGATCATCCGCATGGTCGTCGACTTGCCCGAGCCGTTCGGCCCGAGGAAGCCGGTGACGGCACCCGGCCGCACGTGGAAGGAAAGGTTGTACACGGCGGTCTTGTCGCCGTAGCGCTTGGTCAGGCCGACAGCCTCGATCATGCTCCGCACCCATCGAAAGGTTCAGGACAGCGGGGCACACGCCCCCGTAAGGGTTAGGAGGATATCGAGGCGCTGACGGTTCCGCCCAAGAGGAAGTAAAGCTATGCGTCCCGCTTCCTGAGCACCGCGTAACCGCCGGCGAGCGCCGCGGCCACCCACAGGGCCATGATCCCGAGCCCGCCCCAGGGGCCGTACGGGGTGTCGTCGCCGAGCCCCGGCACCACCTGCATGATGCGGCTGCCGGCCTGGTCGGGCAGGTACCGGCCGATCCGCTTCGTCGCGTCGACGTTGCCGAGGATGTTGGAGATCAGGAAGAAGAACGGCATCAGGATGCCGAGCGAGAGCATCGGCGAGCGCAGCATCGCGGCGACGCCCATGGAGAACATCGCGATGAGCGTCATGTAGAGGCCGCCGCCGATCACCGCGCGCAGCACACCGGGATCACCGATCCGGGCCCCGAGGGAGCCGAGCATCGCCTGCCCGAGGAAGAACGTGGCGAAGCTCGTGGCCATGCCGACGACCAGGGCGAGCGCGCCGGCCACGGCGATCTTGGTGAAGAGGAAGGTGGCGCGCCGCGGTACGGCGGCCAGCGAGACCCGGATCATGCCGGTGCTGTACTCGTTCGAGACGACCAGCACCCCGAACACGATCAGCGCGAGCTGGCCGAGGGTCATGCCGGCGAAGCTGACGACCGTGGGGTCGAAGGTGAGCCGCTCCCGCAGGGGCATGTCGCCGAACTGGCGCCTCGTCAGCGCGGACAGGAGCGTGCCCAGGGCGATGGTGACGACCACCGCCAGCGACAGCGTCCAGACGGTGGACGCCACGGACCGGATCTTGGTCCACTCGGACCGGATCACCTGCACGGCAGCCATCCCTCAGGCCTCCTTCCAGCCGGCGCCCCAGTCCTGCCGGTCCGGCGCGGGCCCGGCGTGGGCGTGGTACTCCACCGACTCCGCCGTCAGCTGCATGAACGCCTCCTCCAGCGAGGCCTGCTGCGGGCTCAGCTCGTGCAGCACGATCCCGTTCCGTGCGGCCAGCTCACCGATGTGCTCGGCCTTGCCGCCCTCCACCTCCAGCGACCCGCCGCCGGTCTCGACGACGGTGATGCCGTCCGCGTGCAGCACGTCCAGGAACCGCTCCCGCTGCGGGGTGCGGATCCGCACGTACGACCGCGCGTTCTGCCGGATGAAGTCGGCCATGGAGGTGTCCGACAGCAGCCGCCCCTGTCCGATGACCACCAGGTGGTCGGCGGTCAGTGCCATCTCGCTCATGAGATGGCTGGAGACGAACACGGTCCGCCCCTGCGCGGCCAGCGACTTCATCAGGTTCCGGATCCAGTGGATGCCCTCCGGGTCGAGCCCGTTGACCGGCTCGTCGAACATCAGGATCCGCGGATCACCCAGCAGCGCCCCGGCGATCCCGAGCCGCTGCCCCATGCCGTACGAGAATCCCTTGGCCTTCTTCCGTGCCACGGTGGTGAGGCCGACGGTCTCCAGCACTTCGTCCACCCGGCGGGGCGGGATCCCGTTGCTCTGCGCGAGACAGAGCAGGTGGTTGTAGGCGCTCCGGCCGCCGTGCACGGCCTTGGCGTCCAGCAGGGCCCCCACGTACGTCAGCGGGTCCTTCAGCTGGTCGTAGTGCCTGCCGTCGATCCGGACGTCACCGGCGGTGGGATGGTCGAGCCCGAGGATCATCCGCATGGTGGTGGACTTCCCGGCCCCGTTGGGCCCGAGGAACCCGGTCACGACGCCGGGCCGCACGGAGAAGGTGAGGCCGTCGACCGCCACCTTCTCGCCGTACCGCTTGGTCAGCCCCTCCAGCTCGATCATGCGGCCACGCTAGGACCGCCCGACGGCGTCTGCCACTCGGGGCGGTCGGCTCGGGGTACGACCGTACGGGGGCCGCCGGGCAGGGCCAGGCCTTGGGAGGGACCGGCGGGCAGGGGGCGGCGGTGGGGGGCGTCGGGGCGAGGCCCTGGCGGGGGAGGGATCAGTGGGCCGGGCGGCGGATACGGATGGGGCCGTGGGCTTCGGCGGGGTCGACGGGAGTGCCCCGCCGGGTGATCTCCACCTGACCTCCGGCCGCGAGCCGGGCCGCGGCCCGGCGCACGGGTTCCATCAGCTCTCGCCAGCCCTCGTCCGCACGCCGGTGCACCGCCCGGGCCACGTCCGAGGGACAGACGGAAGCGCCCGGCGCCCTCCGGTCGAGCAGATCGAGGATGGCGTCTTCGAGGGACCGGCCGGTGACGGACATACGGACCACCTTCCCGGGCCGGCGCTCCGGACGCAGGGGACGGCCCGCGCGGACGGGTTCCTCGGCGTTCGCGTCCGTACACACGAAGGGGGGCGGTGGGACCAGGCCCACCGCCCCTCTCGGCGTCGTTCGACCAGCGGAACCTAGCGGGACTGCTGCGCCGGGACGCCCCGGGAGATGGGCTCGTCCTCGCCCGTCGTACCCGCGGCAGCCACAGCCGCACCGGTCAGCGTCGCCAGCATCTCGCGGACGTTCGTCAGCTGGGCGTTGATCGAGTCGCGGCGGTTGGTCAGCGCGGCGAGCTCGCGCTCGGATTCCGAACGGATGCGGTCGGCCTTGGCGTTGGCGTCGGCGACGATGTCCTCGGCCTGGCGCTGGGCCGTCTCCACCGTCTGGCGGGCGCGGCGCTCGGCGTCCGTGCGCAGCTTCTCCGCCTCCAGGCGGAGCTGCTCGGCGCGGTGCTCGATCTCGGCGAGGCGCTTCTCGGCCTTCTGCTGACGCGAGGCCAGGTCGCGCTCGGACTGCTCGCGGCGCTTGGCGAGGTTCGTCTCGAAGTCGGCGGCGGCCTGCGCGGCCTTGGCGCGGGTCTCCTCGAAGAGGGCGTCCGCCTCCTCGCGCTTGGACTGCGCGTCCTTCTGCGCCTCGGCACGCAGCTGGGAGGCCTCGCCCTTGGCCTTCTCGACGATCCGGACGCCCTCGTCCTCGGCCTTGGACTTGCGCTCGGCCGCGTACGCCTCGGCGTCGTTGCGAACCTGCTGGGCCGCCGACTCGGCGAGGTCGCGGTGCTGCTCGGCCGCCCGCCGGGCCTCCTCACGCAGCTCCTTGGCCTCTTCCTCGGCCAGGCGCAGGATCTTCTCGACCCGCGCGCCGAGACCCGCGTACGACGGCTCCGCGTCGGTGACCTGTGCCTGGGCGTTCTGCGTTTCGAGGTGCAACTCCTCGATGCGCTTCTCCAGGGCGGTGATCCGGGTGAGGGCGCTGTCACGGTCGGAGACGAGCTTGGAGATACGTTCGTCCACCTGAGCGCGGTCGTACCCACGCCGCACAAGCTCGAAGCCGTAGGGGGAAGTGTCGCTCATGGGGTTCCTGTCGAAAGAGACCGGTGAGGTGATAAGGGGAATCCTAGGGGCCGAAGCGGTGTGTCATCGAGCGGATACGGTTTTGATCTGGAGAATGGCACCTCTTTTGAGTGGCTGACCGGCGGACGGCTTGCCAATTACTCGGGCAAAGCCCCCCAGAAGACCCCGGAACGCCGCCCGCTCGCTAGCCGTCCGACGACTTGCCACCCGATCGGGGGGCGCCCACGGTCGCGCCCGCCTTGACTCCGCCGTCCTTGCCGGCGCCGGGGGCCTCGAAGGACTCCAGCGCCTCCAGCACGTCCTGGACCCGGGAGATCTCGGCGTTGATGTCCTCGCGCCGGCGCACCAGGACCTCCAGCTCGCGCTTGCCCTCCTCGACCGTGCGCCGGGCCTCCCGGATCGCCTCGGCCTTCAGCTCCTCGGCCTCCTTGATCAGGGAGGCCTTCTTCTGCTCGGCCTCCTTCAGCAGCCCCTCGGCCTTCTTGACGGCGGCGATCCGGACCTTGCCCGCCTCGGAGTCGGCGTCCGAGAGGACCTCCTTGGCCTTCGCCTGCGCCTTGGCCAGCTGCTCCTCGGCGGCCTTGATCAGCGCGTCGCACCGGTCACCGGTGGACTTCATCGTCTCGGCGGCCTCGCGGCGGGCCCGCTCGTGCAGCTCCTCGATCTCGGTGGTGATCCGCTCGCGCAGCTCCTCCGCGCGCTCCCGGATCGCCGTCGCGTCCCGGCGGGCGCCGACCAGCAGCTCGTCGGCGTCCGTACGGGCCTTCTCCACCGAGGAGTTGCCCTCGATCGTCGCCTCGGAGACGATCCGCTCGGCCTCGGCACGGGCCGCGCCGACCATCGTGTCGGCCTGCGCCTCGGCGTCCGCCGTGGTCTTCAGCGCCTGTGCCTGTGCCTCGGTGAGCAGCTTGTCGGCCTCGGCCGTGGTCTCCGTGATGAGCGTGTCGACCTGCTCGGCCGCCTCCGAGCGCCGCTTGTTGGCCTCCTTGCGGGCCTCGTCCAGGGTCCGCTCGGCCTCCTCGCGCGCGGAGGTGACGAGCCGTTCGGCCTCCGCCTCCGCGTCCGCCTTGAGCCGCTCGGCGTCGGACCGCATCCGCTCGGCGTGCTGCTGGGCCGAGCCCACGGTCTCGGCGGCCTCGGCACGCAGCCGTTCGGCGTCGCCGGTGGCCTCCCCGACGAGCTGCTCGGCGGCCGCCAGAGCCTCCGCGCGGACCCGGTCCGCCTCGGCGAGGGACTCCGTGCGCACCCGCTCGGCCTCGGCGACGGTCTCCGTCTGGAGCCGCTCCGCCTCGGTGAGCGCCTCGGTGCGCACCCGGTCGGCCTCCGCGGCCGTCTCGGTCTGCAGCCGCTCGGCCTCGTTACGGGCCTCGGTGATGAGGGTGTCCGCCTGGGTCGCGGCGTCGGAGCGGATGCGGTTGGCGTCCTCGCGGGCGTCGGCCCGGGTGCGGGCGGCTGCCTGGTCGGCCTCGGCGAGCGCGTCGGAGGCCTCCGTGCGCACCCGCTGGGCGTACTCGGAGGCGTCCGAACGCAGCCGCTCGGCCTCCGCGATGGCCTCGCCGACGGTCCGCTCGGCCAGCGCCTTGGCGGCCTCGGTCTCCTCGTTGGCCTCGCGCCGGATCCGCGAGGCGTCCTCGCTCGCCCGCTCCCGCTCGGCGTAGGCGTCGGCGCGGACCCGGTCCGCCTCCTCCTCGGCCTCCCGCCTCGTACGGTCCGCCGCGTGCTCGGCGGCCGAGCGCAGCCCGGCGATCTCCTCCTGCGCCTGCTCGTGCAGCCCGGCGACGGAGTCCCGCACCTGCTGGGCGTGCTGCTCGGCGGCGGAGACCATCTCGCCGGCGCGCCGGTCGGCCTCCTCGACCAGCCGGACCGCCTCGGCCTGCGCCTCCTCGACCCGCTTGCGGGCGGAGGCCAGCAGCTCCTCGCTCTGCTCGCGGGCCCGCTCGCGCTCCTGGTCGGCCTCGGCCCGCGCGGCACCGAGGGTCTCCTCGGCCTCGCGGCGGCGCCGGACGGCCTCCTCCTGGGCGGCGGCCAGCGTCTCGGACGCCTCGGTGCCGAGCCGCTCGGCGGCGGCCTGGGCCTCCGCGCGGACCCGGTCGGCGGTCTCCTGCGCCTCGGTCCTCAGCCGCTCCGCCTCGGCGGCGGCCTCACTGCGCAGCCGTACGGCGATGGCCTCGCCCTCGGCGCGGGACGCGGACGCGTCGGACGCGGCCTCGTCGCGCAGCCGTTCGGCCTCGGTCTCGGCCTGCTGCTGGAGCGTACGGATCCGCTCGGCGGCCTCCGCACGCAGCCGTTCGCTCTCCTCGGCGGTCTCCCGGCGGATCCGGGCGGCCTCCTCGCGGGCGTCGGTCAGCGCCTGCTCGGCGGCCGTGAGGCGGTCCTGCGCGTCCGTCTGGAGGCGGGTCAGCTCCTCGGCGGCTTCGGCCCGGCGGGCCTCGACGGCCTTCTCGGTCTCCTCGCGCAGCTCGCGCGCGGCCTTCTCGGCGTCCGCCCGGACCGCCTCGGCCCGTTCGTCGGCCTCGGCGCGCAGCCGCTCGGCCTCCTTGCGGGTGCGGTCCAGGGTCTCCTCGGCCTGCCGGCGCAGGCCGGTGGCCCGCTCGATGGCCTCGGTGCGCACCTTCTCGCTGTCCGACGTGGCCTTCTGCCGCAGCTCGTCGGCGTCCGCCTTGGCCTTGGCCAGCAGCTCCTCGGCGGACCTGGCCGCCTCCTCGATCTGCGCGACCGCCTCGCGGCGGGCCTCGGCGCGGATCGACTCGCCCTCGGCGACCGCGTCGGCGCGCAGCTGCTCGGCCTCGCCGCGCAGCCGGCGGGCCTCCTCCTGCAGCTCGACCGTCTTGGCGCGGTACTCCTTGGTGTCGTCCTTCGCCGCGCCCTTGAGCTGCTCGGCGATGTCGTGCGCCTCGGCGCGCAGCCGGTCCGCCTCGGCCTCGGCCTCCGAACGGATCCGCTCGGCCTCCTCGGCGGCGGCCCGGGTGGTCTTCTGGGCGTCCTCCGACGCCTTGTTCAGCACGTCCTCGGCGGTCTTGGCCGCCTTGGACAGCTGGGTGGCCGTCTCCTCGGCGGTGATCGAGCGGGCCTTCTCGGAGGCCTCGGTGACGATCCGCTCGGCCTCGGTGCGGGCGTCCGCGACCAGCTGCTCGGCCTCGGTCCTGGTGTTCTCGGCCTCCTTGGTGGCCTCTTCCACCAGCCGGGCGACCTGCTCCTTGGCGGTCCGGGTCCGTGCCTCGCCCGCCGCCTCGGCGCTCGCGAGGGCCTTGGCGGCGGCCTCCTTGGCCTCCGTCTGCACCTTCTCGGCCTCGGCCTGCGCCTTGCGCAGCGCCTCCTCGGCCGCCGTCATCCGCTCCTCGGCGGCCCGGCTCAGCTCGGCGGCCTGCCGGCGCGCGGCGTCCGACTCGCTGGCCGTCGACGTGCGCAGCTGCTCGGCGTGCTCGGTGGCCTCCTGCGCCTGCGTGGAGGCGGCGTTCAGCAGCCGCTCGGCGTCCGTGCGGGCACGGCGCAGCAGCTGCTCGGCCTCGGCGCGGGCGGACTCGGCATCGGCCCGCAGCCGCTCCCGGGCCTCCCGGGTCAGCCGCTCGGCCTCCGCGCGGGCCGCGGCCATGGCCTGCTCGGCCTCCGCGCGGGACTCGTCCAGCAGCCGGCGGGCCTGCTGCTCGGTGCGGGCGCGCAGCTGCTCCGCCCAGGCCACGTTCTCGTTGACGTGCGACTCGACGGTGGCGCGGCGCTCGGCCAGCTCCTGGTCCAGCTGCTGGCGCCGGGTGACCGCCTCCTGGTGCAGCTCCGCCTGGAGCCGGGCGGCCTGCTCGGCGTGCTCCTGCAGGATGCGCTGGGTCTGCGCCCGGGCCTGGCTCAGCTCGCGCTCGGCGTCCTGGCGCAGCTGATCGGCCTGCACCTGGGCATTACGGAGCAACTGCTCGGCCTGATAGCCGATGTCACCGCCGTCGAAGGCGGGCCGGGTCATCAGGGTGCGGCGCGCCTCGTGCAGCTTGGCGCGCAGCACCTCGACCTGGTAGCCGAGGTCCTCGGCGTGCTGGATCGCCTTTTCCCGCTCGGTCTTCAGCCGCTTCATCTCGGCCTCGAACCGAGAGAGGTGGTCGACGTCAGCCGCCGGCTCTCGCTCCTGGCTCTCGTAGCCCCGCACTGCGCGGTCCCATCCGTCCCCTGGTCAGCTTCTCCAACGAGCTCCGTCCATCGGCCGAACGGGGCCCCCGGGGAATGGTGTCAGATCAACGGCGGAGCACGGGCTGCTGCCCCGACGCTCGTCCCCCGAAACCCGGACCCCGGCATGCGGTCGTCCCTGATTCGGGGACGACCGCCCCCAACCCTACCGGCCCTTATGTACGGGGGTCAGTGCTCGGGCGACTCAACAGGGGCCGAAGTGACCAGTTCTGTCAGGACTCCGTGGCAATCCTTGGGGTGCAGGAAGGTGATCCGCGACCCCATGGAACCGCGCCGAGGCTCGTCGTACAGGACGCGTACGCCCTTCTCGCGGATGTCCGCGGACTCGGCGTCCACATCCGCCGTACCGAAGGCGATGTGGTGGACGCCCTCGCCGTTCTTCGCGAGCCACTTGGCGACGGTGGAGTCCTCGCGGGTCGGTTCCAGCAGCTGGAGGTAGGAGGCGCCGCCGTCCGAGGTCTCGTTGATCTTGAGCATGGCCTCGCGCACGCCCTGCTCCTCGTTGACCTCGGTGTGGAACACCTCGAAGCCGTACGTGGTCCGGTAGAACTCGACGGTGGCGTCGAGGTCGTGGCAGGCGATCCCGATGTGGTCGATTCGCGTCAGCATGGATTCAGTGCAGCGCTCATCCGATGGTTACGCAACGTGCGCGCGATCACACCGACGGGCCGATGACGGCACGGAGTGCCATCAGTACATTCGAAGTAAACCCTCGTTCACTCCTCGGCCTGGGCAGGCCGGTAAGGGGATCGCAGCTCATGCCTTCTGGAACGAACAGCTCGGTGATCGTCGCGGGCGCGCGTACGCCCATGGGGCGACTCCTGGGCTCCCTCAAGTCCTTCTCCGGAGCCGACCTCGGCGGCTTCGCGATCAAGGCCGCCCTCGACCGTGCGGGGATCGGCGGCGACCAGGTGCAGTACGTGATCATGGGCCAGGTGCTGCAGGCCGGCGCGGGCCAGATCCCGGCGCGCCAGGCGGCGGTCAAGGCCGGCATCCCGATGAGCGTCCCGGCGCTCACCATCAACAAGGTGTGTCTGTCCGGCCTCGACGCCATCGCGCTGGCCGACCAGCTGATCCGCGCCGGTGAGTTCGACATCGTCGTGGCGGGCGGGCAGGAGTCCATGACCAACGCCCCGCACCTGCTGCCGAAGTCCCGCGACGGCTTCAAGTACGGCGCGGTGCAGATGCTCGACGCGATGGCCCACGACGGCCTGACCGACTCCTTCGAGGGCATCGCCATGGGCGAGTCCACGGAGAAGCACAACACCCGCCTCGGCATCAACCGTGCCGAGCAGGACGAGATCGCGGCCCTGTCCCACCAGCGGGCCGCCGCCGCGCAGAAGAACGGCCTGTTCGAGGCCGAGATCACCCCGGTGGAGATCCCGCAGCGCAAGGGCGACCCGGTGCTGTTCAGCAAGGACGAGGGCATCCGCGGCGACACCACCGCCGAGTCCCTGGGCAAGCTCCGTCCGGCCTTCGCCAAGGACGGCACGATCACCGCCGGCTCCTCCTCGCAGATCTCCGACGGCGCCGCGGCCGTGGTCGTCATGAGCAAGGCCAAGGCCGAGGAACTGGGCCTGGAGTGGCTCGCCGAGATCGGCGCGCACGGCAATGTGGCCGGCCCGGACAACAGCCTGCAGTCCCAGCCGTCCAACGCCATCCGGCACGCCCTGAAGAAGGACGGCCTGGAGGTCTCCGACCTGGACCTCATCGAGATCAACGAGGCCTTCGCGGCGGTCGCCGTGCAGTCGATGAAGGACCTCGGCGTGTCCACCGAAAAGGTGAACGTGAACGGCGGTGCCATCGCGCTGGGCCACCCGATCGGCATGTCCGGCGCGCGTCTCGTGCTCCACTTGGCGCTCGAGCTCAAGCGGCGCGGCGGCGGGGTCGGCGCGGCCGCGCTGTGCGGTGGCGGCGGCCAGGGTGACGCCCTGATCGTGCGGGTACCGAAGGCCTGAACCCTACTTTTCGCGAGCGAACGGAGCTGTGATGCAGGACGTCTCCTCTCTGGTGGACCAGGCCAGGGAAGGCCGGCCGCGGGCCGTGGCCCGGCTGATCTCCCTCGTGGAGGGGGCGTCACCGCAGCTCAGGGAGGTTATGGCGGCGCTGGCCCCGCTGACCGGCAACGCCTATGTGGTCGGTCTGACGGGCTCGCCGGGCGTCGGCAAGTCGACCTCCACCTCCGCGCTCGTCACCGCGTATCGCAAACAGGGCAAACGGGTCGGCGTCCTGGCCGTCGACCCGTCGTCCCCCTTCTCGGGGGGCGCCCTGCTCGGCGACCGGGTCCGCATGTCGGACCATGCCTCCGACCCCGGCGTCTACATCCGTTCGATGGCCACCCGGGGACACCTGGGCGGCCTCGCCTGGGCGGCGCCCCAGGCCATCCGCGTCCTCGACGCGGCGGGCTGCGACGTGGTCCTGGTGGAGACCGTCGGCGTGGGCCAGTCGGAGGTCGAGATCGCCTCGCAGGCCGACACCTCCGTCGTCCTGCTGGCCCCCGGCATGGGCGACGGCATCCAGGCGGCCAAGGCGGGCATCCTGGAGATCGGCGACGTGTACGTCGTCAACAAGGCCGACCGGGACGGCGCCGACGCCACGGCCCGCGAGCTCAACCACATGCTGGGCCTCGGCGAGTCCCGCGGCCCGGGCGACTGGCGCCCGCCGATCGTGAAGACGGTCGCGGCCCGCGCCGAAGGCGTCGACGAGGTCGTGGAGGCGCTGGAGAAGCACCGCGCCTGGATGGAGGAGCGCGGCGTCCTCGCCGAGCGCCGCCGGGCCCGGGCGGCCCGCGAGGTGGAGACCATCGCGGTCACGGCGCTGCGCGAGCGCATCGGCGACCTGCACGGCGACCGCCGCCTCAGCGCGCTCGCGGAGCGGATCGTCGCCGGCGGGCTCGACCCGTACCGGGCGGCGGACGAACTGGTCACGGGCCTTGTGGAGGGCTGAGGGCTCGCCGGACCGGCGCGCACGCCGCTAGTTCGACCGGCATGTTCCTCTCCATGGCGGAGAGCGCACACCGGACGCGAGGCCGACGACAGGCCCTCGCGTCCTTCGGTGTCCCCTCTTCCGCCTCACCCAGAGGAACATTCCGCATGTCCACGCATTCCGCATGTCCACGCATGCCCCTGGGCGGCCCTCGTACGCCGCCGTCCTGCGCCTGCCGCACGCGCGCCGCACCTTCGCCTCCGCCCTGACCGCACGGCTGTCCTACGGCACGGTCTCGCTCGCCGTGCTGCTGTCCGTCACCCGGGCCACCGGGTCCTATGCCGTCGCCGGCACCGTGATGTCCCTGTTCGGGGCCACGACGGTCTTCCTGAGCCGGTCAGGGCCTCGCCGATCGACCTCCACGGCCCCGCCGCGCGCTGCTGCCCATGGCGGCCCTCCACGGCGCCCTGCTGTGCGCCCTGGCCGCGCTGACCTGGGGTCCCGGGGCGCCACCGGTGGCCCTCGCCGCCGCGGTGGCCCTCGCCGGGGCCTGTGCGCCGCCGCTGGGCCCGACCGTGCGCGCCCTGTGGGCCGAACTGGCTCCGAGCCGGGCATGTCGGCCCGCGCCCACAGCCTGGACGGCGTCGTCGAGGAACTGCTGTACGTCTCCGGCCGGGTCCTCGTCGGCGCCCTGCTCGGTTTCGCGCCGCCGGCCTCCGGCATCCTGCTGAGCGGGTCGTCGGTGGCTGGTCGCGCGGTTCCCCGCGCCGCCGGGCAGCCGCGGTGCCGGCGCCTCCGAGGCGCCGGCACATCAGGCTCAGGGGCGTCCCCGCTGCCCTCTCAGGTGCTCGGCGATCGGCTTCAGCGCCTTGTCCAGCTCTGTCAGAGCCTCCGGCGACAACAGATCGATGAAGTGCCGCCGCACCGATGCCACGTGGTGCGGCGCGACCTTCTGCATCGTCTCCATGCCGTGATCGGTCAGCACGGCGTACAGCCCGCGCCGGTCCGACTCGCAGTTCTCGCGGCGCACCAGGTTCGCGTTCTCCATCCGCGTGATCTGGTGCGAGAGCCGGCTCTTGGACTGCAGGGTCGCGGAAGCGAGGTCGCTCATCCGCATCCGGAAGTCCTCCGACTCGGACAAGTTAACGAGGATCTCGTAGTCGTTCATAGTCAGGCCGAACGGCTGCAGATCCTTCTCGAGCTGGTACGTCAACAGCCTGTTGACCTCCAGGTGGGTGCGCCAGGCGCACTGCTCCGCATCGGTCAGCCAGCGCGTGGCCGTCTCGGTCTCCATGAATGAAGTCTACCTAAGAAGTTGAATGGCGAACTACTTCGGATGGTGTGACTGTGCGCACGCGTTCGATGTCACACTCCGCAGACTACCGCTCACAGCCCGAAGCGACGCTGGAGGTCTCCCAGCTGTCCGGGAAGGCGCGGTGCGCCCGACGATTGCGGACCGTGTCCGAACGGTCTCGTTCCGCCACCGCCCGGCACCCCCGGCTCCGCCGGAATCGTCCCCGTGTCCGGCTCGGCCATCAGGGTCTCCGTCGACTGCAGCAGTACGGTCCCGGCGCCCACGAACTCGAACTGGTGCTCCTCCCCGGAGACCCCGCCGAGGCCCGTCATCGCACGTAGACCGCCCAGTACACCCGTCAGGTACCCGTGGTCGTAGTGATGGCACGGTGACGGGCAGTCGGCCCACCCGACGAGCGCCTGAGGGTCGACCCGGATCGGAGGTTCCATGAACACCACCGGACCGTTAGATGCGGCCACAAACTTTCCGGTTCCGATAAGGGTCAGAAAACCCGGCACGATCGATTGCTTCAGCGCGAGACTTGGCTGAAAAGCGAGCAGATTGCCCGCGCGAATGGTCAAGTTCCCGTCGTCCAGGTCATAGGAATTGACGTCGAAGGCCCGGTCGGCGAGCAGCATCTTGCCCGAGCCGGCCGCCACGACCCAGTCGCTCGCGTGCAGTGGCGAATGGAACGAGGTACGGACAAGTCGGTCGAGTCGGCCGTGCCCGATGCCGTTGAACTCGATCGCCCCGTAGTAGGCGATCATCTTCCCCTTCTGCAGGAACCACTCCCCGCCCTTGAGCTCCACGCAGAACGTGTACTTGTTCACGTTGTCGTCGGCGGGCAGGGTCATCGGGTCGTGCACCACCGGGCCGCCCGGCGCTCCGTAGGTGCCTGCGTACGCGCTCACAGCTTCTCCTCCGACGCCTGGACGTACACCGTGCCGCTGCCGCTCAGCTCGAGCTGGAAGGCCTCGCCGGAGCCGCGGCCCACCATGTCCCGCCAGCCGAGCGCGCTGGACAGCCGGTTGCGGACGTCGCCGTGGTGGGCGACGTAGGCCTGGGGGTCGACATGGACCGGCCGCTGGGCGGTGATCGGGATCTCGAAGACGCCGCCGTGCGCCATCACGGCGACGGAGCCGTGGCCCTGGAGCGTGGTGGTGAACAGCCCCTGCCCGGTGACCTGGCCCCGGACCAGGCCCATGACCCCGCCCTGCGAGCCCATGAACATCGTGCCCTGCCGCAGCGTGCCCTCGAAGGCGAGCAGGCGGTCGGCCTCCACGTAGAGGGTGTCGCCGGAGAGCTCGATGACATGGATGTGATGGCCGCCGTGCCCGAAGAAGACGGTGCCGCTGCCCTCGACGGTCATCAGCGGGGTCGCCTCGCCCGCCACCCGGCGCCCGATCATGGACATCAGCCCGCCCTGACCGCCCTGGACGCTGGGCGTGAAGGACACGTCCCCCCGGTAGGCGAGCATGGCCCCCCGCTGACTGAACAGCCGCTGCCCCGGCACCACGGCCGCCTCGACCATTTTGGAATTGATCTCCCGGAACGCCATCCCTACAGATCCCCCGCGATCGTGTTCCGCTCGCTCGGCTGCACGTAGACCAGTCCGTCCCCCTCGAAGCGGATCTGGAAGGCCTCACCACCGCCCTCCCCGAAGAAGGTGCGGAACGTCACACCGGACTGGAAGGACTGCCGGACATCTCCCTGGTGGGCGATGTAGGCACCCGGGTCGACGATCAGCGGGTACTGCGGGCTGACCCTGAGCACCACCGCCGGCCCGTCGGACATGATCGCCGCCTGCCCGTGCCCCTCGACCGTCGTCGTGAACAGCCCGTTGCCCTGCGAGGCGCCGCGCAGCCCGGTGAACGTCGTGCCCGTTCTCAGCCCCGCGTCCGTCGCGAGCAGGTTGCTCGACTCGACGTAGAGCTTGTCCCCCCGGAGGGCGACCAGGTTGATCTCGGACGCCCGGTCCGCGAACCAGCAGGTCCCCTGCCCCTTCACCTCCATCACCGTCATCTGCTCACCGGTGAGCCGCCGGGTCACCATCCCGCGCAGCCCCTCGCCGCCGCCGCTCAGCTTCTTGAAGGCCATCTGCCCGTCGTACGCGACCATCGAGCCGTTCTTCGCCTTCACGGCGTCCCCGGTCATGTCGACGGCGAGCACCTTGCTGCCCTGGAGTCGGAACATCGCCACGCAGCGAAAGTAGCGGCGCAGCGGGTGGACCGAACAGGGTCCGTGGGTGGAGAGCGACCCTGAGCAGACCCCTACGGGCATCGTTTGCCACAATGGCGGGGCGTTTGTGCTTCCGTTCACAAAGCGGATCACACACCGATCGCGCCGTCAGCGACTCTCCCACCGAAGGTGACCCGTGGACCTCAAGACAGCCTCCGCCATCCGCCGCCTGCGCCTGATCTCCGTGCCGGAGGGCATCTCCTGGATCATCCTCGCGGCCTGCACCTTCATCAAATACGTGATCGACCCGAGCGTCGACGTGGCCCGGGTGCTGGGTCCGATCCACGGCGTGCTGTTCATCCTCTACGTGCTCTTCTGGGCGGACGCCTGGAACCGGACCAAGTGGGCCAAGGGCAAGGCCGCGCTCTACTTCGCGTACTCGATCATTCCCGGCGGCGGCTTCGTCATCGAGCGCACGCTGCGCCGCGAGGCCGAGGACGCGGTCATCGCGGCCCGCGCCCGTAAGGAAGGGGTCGTGAACGCATGATCGTCGCCTTCTCCGTGACTCCCCTCGGCGTCGGCGAGGACGTGGGGGAGTACGTCGCCGACGCCGTCCGCGTGGTCCGCGAGTCCGGCCTGCCCCACCGCACCGACGCGATGTTCACCTCGATCGAGGGCGAGTCCTGGGACGAGGTCATGGACGTCGTCAAGCGTGCCGTCGCCGCGGTGGAGAAGCGTGCGCCGCGCGTGTCCCTCGTCCTCAAGGCGGACATCCGCCCCGGCGTGAGCGACGGGCTCACCTCCAAGGTGGAGACGGTCGAGCGGCATCTGGCGCGGTAGCCGTCCGGCCGGGCGGTCCCTCAGGTCGGCTGCCCCGCCGTCAGCGCCATACCCAGCGGTGTCCTCTCGTACAGCACCTGGTGGCCGTACCGGCGGGCCGTGAGCAGGCCCGCCTCGCGCAGGACCGTCAGGTGGGCCGAGACCGAGGACGGGGCGAGGGCCAGGCGGTGCGCCAGTGCCGTCGTGGTCGCCGGCTCGTCCAGCGCGGCCAGCACCGTCGCCCGGTTGCGGCCCAGCAGCCGTACCAGCGGCTCCGGAGTCCTGGCGCCCGGCTCGGTCCACAGACCGGCGATGCCCCGGGCCGGGTAGACCACCGTCGGCTGCCACGGGGGCTCGAAGCCGGTGATCACCTCGGGCCACGAGAACACGCTCGGCATCAGCACCAGACCCTGGCCGCCGAGGTCGCGCACGTACTCGATCCCCAGCGCGAGCGTCAGCGTCCGGCCGTCCCAGGACAGCCGCCGGTCCAGCTCCGGCAGCAGGGTGCCGAGGCCCACCTCGGCCAGCCGCCGCGAGTGGTAGGCCACGTCCGCCTCCAGCAGGGCCCGCAGCCGGTGCCACTCCGGCTCGACCAGCACCCGCCACGCCTCCTCCATGGCGTCCGCCAGCTCCCGCACCATCCGCGCCGGGTCCGCCAGCCACGCCCGCCCGTGCTCCGACTCCAGCGCCCCCGGCGTGCAGGCCAGCGACTGGGCGGTGTCCTCGCGGGCCGCCTCCGGGTCCGACGCCCGCACGGCCGCGATCTCCTCCTCGAAGGTCGCGGCCGGCCCGATCGGCGGCGGACCCAGCCAGTCCGGCGAGTGCCCCCGCCGCGGCATCAGCAGCCACAGCGGCGTCAGGTCCAGCGTCGTCGCCGCGTCCCGGATCCGCCGCAGCCATGGCACGTGATACCCGTGCCGGTCCGGCCGTTTCAGGGTGCGCACCGCCTCCTGCGTCTCCCAGATCGGCGAGACGGCGAACCGGCAGCGCAGGAAGTCGTCGTCACCGAAGCGCAGACGCGACGGCATGCGCACCTCCCGGAAGACCTGCGGAACAGGAGACCGGCCGGAGACCGGCGAAGATTCGGCTGGAGCCGAAACTCTACGGCCCACCGTCCGACCACGGGCACGCTGCCTGGCATGTCCGCACCGCCCAAGGTCCCGGCGTCCGCCGGTTACGGCCGCCTCTTCGCCGTGCCCGAGTTCCGGGCCGTCTTCGCCGCCCACCTGATGTCCATGCTCGGCGTGATCGTCAGCGAGATCGCGCTGTCCGTGCTCGTCTACGACCTCACCGGCTCACCCCTGCTCAGCGCGCTCACCTTCGCGCTGGGCTTCCTGCCGTACGCCGTCGGCGGCACTCTGCTCAGCCCGGTCGCCGACCGCTTCCCGGCCCGGCGGGTGCTGGTCTGCTGCGACCTGGTGTGCGCGGGCTGTGTGGCGCTGATGACGGTTCCCGGCACGGGCATGGGCGTCCTGCTGGCCCTGCGCGCCGGCCTCGCCGTCGTCTCGCCGGTGTTCGCCGGCACCCGCATGGCCACCCTCGCCGACGTGCTCGGCGACGGGGACCTGTTCGTGCTCGGCCGCTCCCTGCTGCGGATCGTCGCCCAGAGCGCCCTGCTCGTCGGCTACGGCCTCGGCGGGCTGCTCCTGACGGCCGTCACCCCGCGCCACGCCCTGCTGATCACCGTCTGCACCTTCCTCGCCTCGGCCACCCTGCTGCGCTGGGGCACCCGGCACCGGCCCGCCCGCGCCCGGGAC
This sequence comes from Streptomyces sp. NPDC052301, assembly GCF_044593395.1. Taxonomy (NCBI): domain Bacteria; kingdom Bacillati; phylum Actinomycetota; class Actinomycetes; order Kitasatosporales; family Streptomycetaceae; genus Streptomyces; species Streptomyces sp. NPDC052301. Next base: position 421,030 of record NZ_JBIUBE010000008.1, read on the forward strand.
CGCGCGGACGCCCCGGCCGGCCTCCGGCAGCTGTTCGCCGACCGGCGCATCCGCGTCCTGCTGTTGCTGTTCTGGGTCCCGGCCGCGTTCGCCGTCGTCCCCGAGGCGCTGGCCGCGCCGTACGCCGACCGGCTCGGCGGCGGCTCCACCGGTCTCGGCCTGCTGATGTGCGCCCTGCCCGTCGGCACGGTGGCCGGCGAGCTGTTCGCCGGGGCCCGGCTCGGGCCCGCCGCCCGCGAACGCATCGCGCTCCCCCTGCTCTGTCTGATCGTGCTGCCGTACCTCGGCTACGCCCTGCGCCCCGGCCTCCCCGCGTCGCTGCTGCTCCTGCTCGTGTCCGGGGCTTGCTCGGCGTACACGCTGGGCCTGGACCAGTGGTTCGTGCGGGCGGTGCCGGAGGAGCTGCGGGGGCGGGCCATGACCGTGCTGACCGCGGGGCTGATGACCGTCCAGGGCGTGGGCATGGCGCTGGCGGGGGCGGCGGCCCAGGTCACCGGGGTGCGTACGGCCGTCGTGGGCGCCGGGTTCCTGGGCACGCTGTGCTGCTGCGGGCTCGCGCTCGCGGCCCGGGCGACCGGGAGGCCGCGGGAGAGCCGCCCCGCGACCGGGAAGCCGCGCGGAAGCGACCCGGTGACCGAAAGCCGAGACGGGGCTGACCGGCATATGACCGGCCGGTAGGGTCTCATGACGTGCCCAAGCCTCTCAGCCTCCCGTTCGACCCCATCGCACGCGCCGACGAGCTCTGGAAGCAGCGCTGGGGAAACGTGCCGTCCATGGCCGCGATCACCTCGATCATGCGGGCCCAGCAGATCCTGCTCGCCGAGGTGGACGCGGTGGTCAAGCCGTACGGGCTGACGTTCGCCCGCTACGAGGCACTGGTGCTACTCACCTTCTCCAAGGCCGGTGAGCTGCCCATGTCCAAGATCGGGGAGCGGCTGATGGTGCACCCCACCTCGGTGACGAACACCGTGGACCGGCTGGTGCGGTCCGGGCTGGTCGCCAAGCGGCCCAACCCCAACGACGGGCGCGGCACGCTCGCCGTCATCACCGACAAGGGCCGCGAGGTGGTCGACGCGGCCACCCGGGACCTGATGGCCATGGACTTCGGGCTCGGGGTGTACGACGCGGAGGAGTGCGCGGAGATCTTCGCGATGCTGCGTCCGCTGCGGATCGCGGCACACGACTTCGACGAGGACTGACCCGGTCCAAGATCTGCCGGAACGGGTGGTTACGCTCATCGGCATGAAAAAGAGCGTGCTGACCCGCTACCGCGTCATGGCCTACACCACCGGTGTCCTGCTGGTGCTGCTGTGCCTGAGCATGATCGCGAAGTACGGGCTCCACATCGACGGCGCGGCGGACTTCACCCGGGTCGTCGCCATCGCCCACGGCTGGCTCTACGTGATCTACCTGGTCTTCGCCTTCGACCTGGGCTCCAAGGCGAAATGGCCGGTCGGCAAGCAGCTGTGGGTGCTGCTCGCGGGCACGATCCCGACCGCCGCCTTCTTCGTCGAGCGGAAGATCAGCCACGAGCTGGACGCCAGGGCCGCCGACCAGGCCCCGGCCGTCGCCAAGGCCTGAGGCTCCACCGCCGTACGGACGCCGTACGGCGGTCTGCCATCGACATTTACTAGGACGTCCAAGTAAATTCGAGGGTATGGACGCTCACGCCATCGAGGAAGGCCGCCGTCGCTGGCAGGCCCGCTACGACGCCGCGCGCAAGCGCGACGCAGATTTCACCACGCTCTCCGGCGATCCCGTGGAGCCGGTGTACGGTCCCCGGCCGGGTGACACGTACGAGGGATTCGAGCGGATCGGCTGGCCCGGGGAGTACCCCTTCACGCGCGGGCTCCATCCGACCGGCTACCGCGGGCGCACCTGGACCATCCGCCAGTTCGCCGGATTCGGCAACGCCGAGCAGACCAACGAGCGGTACAAGATGATCCTCGCCGCCGGTGGCGGGGGTCTGTCCGTGGCCTTCGACATGCCGACGCTGATGGGCCGCGACTCCGACGACCCGCGCTCGCTCGGCGAGGTCGGGCACTGCGGTGTCGCCATCGACTCGGCCGCCGACATGGAGGTCCTGTTCAAGGACATCCCGCTCGGCGACGTCACCACCTCCATGACCATCAGCGGGCCCGCCGTCCCCGTCTTCTGCATGTACCTGGTCGCCGCCGAGCGGCAGGGCGTGGACCCGTCGGTCCTCAACGGCACCCTGCAGACCGACATCTTCAAGGAGTACATCGCCCAGAAGGAGTGGCTCTTCCAGCCCGAGCCGCACCTGCGCCTGATCGGCGACCTGATGGAGTACTGCGCGGCCGGCATCCCCGCGTACAAGCCGCTGTCGGTCTCCGGGTACCACATCCGGGAGGCGGGGGCGACGGCCGCGCAGGAGCTGGCGTACACGCTGGCGGACGGCTTCGGCTACGTCGAGCTGGGGCTCTCGCGCGGGCTGGACGTGGACGTCTTCGCGCCCGGCCTGTCCTTCTTCTTCGACGCGCACGTCGACTTCTTCGAGGAGATCGCCAAGTTCCGGGCGGCCCGCAGGATCTGGGCCCGCTGGATGCGGGACGTCTACGGCGCCACGTCCGACAAGGCGCAGTGGCTGCGCTTCCACACCCAGACCGCCGGTGTCTCGCTGACGGCCCAGCAGCCGTACAACAACGTGGTGCGTACGGCCGTGGAGGCGCTGGCCGCCGTGCTCGGCGGGACCAACTCGCTGCACACCAACGCGCTCGACGAGACCCTCGCGCTGCCCAGCGAGCAGGCCGCCGAGATCGCGCTGCGCACCCAGCAGGTGCTGATGGAGGAGACCGGGGTCGCCAACGTGGCCGACCCGCTGGGCGGGTCCTGGTACATCGAGCAGCTGACGGACCGGATCGAGGCCGACGCCGAGAAGATCTTCGAGCAGATCAAGGAGCGGGGCCTGCGGGCCCACCCGGACGGGCAGCACCCGATCGGGCCGATCACCTCCGGGATCCTGCGCGGCATCGAGGACGGCTGGTTCACGGGCGAGATCGCGGAGTCCGCCTTCCGCTACCAGCAGTCCCTGGAGAAGGGCGACAAGAGGGTCGTCGGCGTCAACGTCAACACCGGGTCCGTCACGGGGGACCTGGAGATCCTGCGGGTCAGCCACGAGGTGGAGCGGGAGCAGGTCCGCGTCCTCGCGGAGCGCAAGACCGCCCGCGACGAGACGGCCGTGCGCACCGCGCTCGACGCCATGCTCGCCGCCGCCCGCGACGGCTCCAACATGATCGAGCCCATGCTGGACGCCGTCCGCGCCGAGGCGACCCTGGGCGAGATCTGCGGGGTGCTGCGGGACGAGTGGGGCGTGTACACGGAGCCGGCGGGCTTCTGAGCGGGCGTACCCGTACCGCGTCTCGGGCCCGCCCGCACGGGGCGGCGGACCCGGCCCCACCGGTCCCGAGTCCGGCCGCGCTGGACGCCGGGGCTGCCCGCGCCGGGTACCGAGTCTTGCCGCACCGGGCACCGGGCCCGCCGCACGGGACGCCGGGCTTGGTCGCACCGGGCATCGGGGCCGCCCGCACCGGGCGCCGGGTCCGGCCTCGTACCGGGCGCCGGGCTCGGCCGCACCGGACATCAGGCTCGTCCGCATGAGATCCCGGGCTCGGCCGGACCGGACATCGGGATCGTCCGCATGAGATCCCGGGCCCGCCCGCACCGGACACCGGGGCCGCGCGACCCGGCTAGGGCTGCGTGCCCCCGAGTCCGCCCAGCAGGACCTCCGTGAAGCGGCGCACCCACTCCTCGTCCGCCGGCTGGCCGCTGACCAGCGTGCGGTGCACCACCGCGCCGGCCACCACGTCGAAGATGAGGTCGATCGTGCGGGCGGCCTCCTGCGGGTCGGGCTCGGGCGGCAGTTCGCCGCGCGTCTGGGCCCGCGCCCTGCCCTCCAGAACGAGCCGTTTCTGACGCTCCACGACCGAGGCGCGGACGCGCTCGCGCAGGGCGTCGTCACGGGTCGACTCGGCGACCACCGCCATCAGCCCGCTCTTGCACTCGGGGCGGGCCAGGATGGCGGCGAACTGCAGCACCACGCCCTCGATGTCGGCGGCGAGGCTGCCCCGGTCGGGGAGTTCGAGCTCGTCGAACAACTCCGCCACCGCGTCCACGACCAGCTCGTTCTTCCCGGCCCAGCGGCGGTACAGAGTCGTCTTCGCAACCCCGGCCCGCGTCGCCACGTCTCCCAGCGTGAGCTTGGACCAGCCCAGTTCCACCAGCGCCTGCCGCGTAGCGGCCAGGATCGCGGTGTCCGCGGCGGCGCTGCGCGGGCGGCCGGTCCGGCCGGCGGGGGTGCGGCTCTGCATCCCTCGACCATAACCGGCGGGATCTGTGCCGTCGTGAGAGAGATCACCGGGGCGTGGTGTCGCGCGGGGTCCCGCTGGCATTACGCTACGAGTCGTAGCGAAAGCTCGTGAGGGACGTACACGGGCGACGACCACGCGGCGCGGGTGGGGACCCGGCGCCCACACACGGAGCTTTTTCCTTCAGACGCGGGAACGGGGGAGGATAGACGCATGCAGCCACGGAACATGTCCATGAGCGGCGTCGTCGACCTCGCCGCGGTGAAGGCGGCCCAGGAGGCCAAGGCCAAGGCCGAACAGACGCGCGCCGAAGCCGCCCGGCACGGCGGCACGGGAGCCGTCTCCCCGGCCGATCTCGTCATCGACGTCGATGAGGCGGGCTTCGAGCGCGAAGTCCTGCAGCGGTCCGCCGAAGTCCCGGTCGTCATCGACTTCTGGGCCGAATGGTGTCAGCCCTGCAAGCAGCTGAGCCCGGTCCTGGAGCGGCTGGCCGTCGAGTACAACGGGCGCTTCCTCCTCGCCAAGATCGACGTCGACGCCAACCAGATGCTGATGCAGCAGTTCGGGGTGCAGGGCATCCCGGCGGTCTTCGCCGTCGTCGCGGGCCAGGCGCTGCCGCTGTTCCAGGGGGCGGCCGGCGAGCAGCAGATCCGGGAGACCCTGGACCAGCTGGTGCAGGTCGCCGAGCAGCGCTTCGGGCTGACCGGTCTGACCGTCGACCCGGACGCGCAGCCGGGCCGGGCGGGGCAGGCGGCCGAGCAGGCCCCGGCGGGCCCGTACGAGGCGCTCCTGAACGCCGCCGCCGAGGCGCTGGACGCCGGCGACCTGGGCGGTGCCGTCCAGGCCTACAAGAACGTGCTGGCCGACGACCCGGCCCACCCGGAGGCGAAACTGGGCCTGGCACAGGCCGAGTTGCTGCAGCGGGTGCAGGGCATGGACCCGCAGAAGGTGCGCCAGGAGGCGGCCGAGAAGCCGTCCGACGCCACGGCGCAGATCGCCGCCGCCGACCTGGATCTGGTGGGCGGCCATGTCGAGGACGCATTCGGACGTCTGATCGAAACCGTGCGGCGTACGGTGGGTGACGACCGGAACGCGGTACGGCTGCGGCTGCTGGAGCTGTTCGAGGTCGTCGGGTCCGAGGATCCGCGCGTGGTGGGGGCGCGCAGGGCGCTGGCGCGCGCTCTGTTCTGACCAGTCGCTAAACGCCTCGGCTTGTGATGTCGAGGTGAAAGATTTGCCGACGAGGCGTCAGGGCGGCTGCGCTTTACCAAATCTTGGTAATCGCGGCCGCTGTTACTCCGAGTAAATCAAGGCCGTTGATCTGTCTGGATTCGTCCAGAGATCAACGGCTTTGCTCTGCCCCGTATTGCCACCCAGCGTCGCGCTCCGAGACCAGCGGGTCGTCGCTCGGTTATCCGCCCGTTACTAGCCAGTAACGAACCCCCTTGTGCCCGGCGCGAGAATGCACCACGATCGGCGACGCTCGGTCCATTCCCGCACCCCGACAGCCGGTCGGGTCACGGGAGAATCTGGGTCCCCACCGAGCAGAACCGACGGCAGTGGCGCCGGTTCTAGGGCAGGGGGGTCTTCGTCCACCCGGCGAAGCCTGTCCAGCAAGGTTGTGCGTGATGCGTGTCAGGCGCGACCAGTGGTTGTCGCTCGGGGGTGATCGCCGGTAGTTCGGGCGCGGTTCGCGCCTCCGAGCGCGGGCGCTCTCCTTCCCGAGGACGTAGCACTTCTCCCATCCCTGCCCGGCTGAGCCGCCGACTGGGGCGAGCCCGGGCCAGGAGATGTACGTCCGAGAAGGAGGAAATATGGAGTCCCAGGTGCGTGGCGGGACCAGATGGAAGCGGTTCGCTGTGGTCATGGTGCCCAGCGTGGCCGCCACGGCGTGCATAGGTGTCGCCCTCGCGCAGGGCGCTCTCGCCGCGTCGTTCAGCGTGTCGGGCCAGTCCTTCAAGGTCTCGGCCGACAAGCTGGTCGGTCAAGGCTTCGAGCAGTACGGCGCCATCGACAGCGGGTACACCCTGAGCGGTCAGCAGACCGCCCACCCCGTCGCGGTGTCGGCCTTCAAGAAGGCCAGCATCAACAACATGTGCCAGTCCGTCGTCACGCCGGACATTCCGGTACTGGGCTCGGTGAGCCTGGTCCTGAAGGCCGGGGCGGACAAGCCGGTCGAGGCCGACAACCTCTACATCGACGTCGCCGACCTGAACGCCGACGCCACCTTCAACAACATCGACATCGGTGTGGCCGGCAAGGACGCCTCCAAGGGTCCCGGCATGAAGGGTGGCAAGGAGCAGGCCAACCCGTACGGCTTCGCCCAGCAGGCCGACTCGGCCACGCTGACCGACGTGAAGCAGACGGCCTGGGCGACCACGGCCGGTACCTTCAAGCTCAGCGGCCTTCACATGTCGCTGCAGACGGGTACGCACGAGTGCTACTAGGCACTCGCTGACGGGCGGGGGAGCCGGTGGCGCCCCCGCCCGTCCACACCCCGGCCGTGTTTCACACGCGGCCCACATCACCACCACAGCAACGCCGCACCAGGGAGCTGTTTTCCATGAGCGCCGAGACCTCTGCCGCCGCACCCGGCCAGTTCACCCGCCGCAGGCAGCAGTTCCGCGCCTGGCGGGGCACGCGTCCGTTCTGGGCCGGTCTTTTCGTCTTGCTCGGCGGCTTTCCGATCATGTACTTCCCGTACGCCCACCTCCAGCTCGGGCATCTGACGCTGGCGATGTCGACGACCGCGGGAGCCGGATCCCTGATCATCGGCGTGCTGCTCATCGTCCTGGGCATCAGCCTCTGGTTCCAGAAGCACGTACGCGTCTTCGCGGGCGTCGCCGCGATCCTGCTGGCGCTGGTGTCCATCCCCGTGTCCAACTTCGGCGGCTTCGTCGTGGGCTTTCTCTTCGCCCTCATCGGCGGAGCGATGGCCGTGGCCTGGGCGCCGGGCGCGTCTTCCCAGCCGCAGCCGCCGGCCGGGGCCGCACCGGGCGTGGGCGGTGCTCCCGCGACTGTCCCGCTGCCCCCTCAGGGCACGGACCCGGTGAGCAAGAACGACCTGTCAGGAACGAGCCCGGCCAACGGGGCGAACGGGAGGCACAGTGCCGGCTGACGAGGTGACCTGCGGGACCGAGGTGGACGAGTCCCGTACGAGAACCGGGCCCCGCCACGCGGCACCCAAGAAGCCGCTGTTCACCAGGTTCCACATGCCGGCCGGGAAGGCGATCGCCTCCGTGGCGATGCCGACCGCGGTCCTCATGGGCATGGGCTTCACATCCACGCTCGCCCTCGCCGACAGCGGCGGCAGCCCGTCGTCGTCGACCACGGCCAAGAGCCTGACGGCCGACGAGTACAAGGACTGCGTCAAGGCGCTGGACGGCTCCAAGGACGCGTCGGCCTCGCCGTCGCCGTCCGCCTCGGAGAGCAAGGACGACACCGCCACGCCGACCCCCTCGGCGAGCGACAGCGCCAAGGGCGGCCAGGACACCAAGGGTTCGGACACGACCCCTTCGTCGGATTCAGGTTCCGGCGACGAGGCCACTCCGAAGCCGACCGCCACCTCCGGGACGGGCTCCGGTTCGTCCGACTCGGGTGCGGGCTCCGGGGACACGGCCACGCCCACCCCGTCCGCGTCCCAGAGCAGCGGCAAGAGCGGCGGCCTGCTGGACACCATCGGCGACACGCTCGGCGGCATCCTCGGCGGCGGCAAGGACTCCGGTACCTCGTCCGCGAGTCCGACGTCCTCGGCGTCCCCGTCGGCGAGCGCGTCCCCGGACGCCTCGAAGTCCACGTCCCCGACCGGGTCCACGGTGTCGGACACCGTCAAGGACACCGTGTCCAAGACCGGCAAGACGGTCTCGGACACGGTGAAGAACACCACCGGCACGGTGTCCAAGACGGTCGACGACACGGCGAAGGCGGCCGAGGACGCGGCCGGCTCGGTCACCCCGAGCCCCTCCGCGAGCTCGTCCACCGCGCCGGACGACTGCCCGGCGGCCACGGACGACGTGAGCGGCGTCGACAACAAGGTGCCGGTGGCGGACGACCCCTGGTACCTGAACGCCAGCTCCCTGCTGCTCAAGGGCGCCGACTACCAGGGCATCGTGGAGGTGAAGACGGCGAGCGGCACCACCAAGAAGGTGCTGAAGTACGTCATCTCCGGCGGCACGGACATCGGTGACCTGCACCAGACGGTGAAGGACAAGCAGTCCGGGAAGACCTACCACGTGCAGGCGTCCAAGGGCTCGACGTCCACCATCCGGGGCGGCGACACCGTGATGTACACGGAGAGCATCTCGGGCAACCTGCTCGGGCTGATCCCGGTCACGTTCAGCCCCGACAGCCCGCCCCCGCTGAACATCCCGCTGATCTACTTCACCCATGTGAAGGTGACCCAGGCGGCCCAGTTCGGCGGCAACCTGCACGTGCCCGGCATGCACGTGTACACGACCGACTGACCGGTCCCACAAGCCCGTTCGGGAGCCGCACACAGCTGAGGGGCGCCCCCTGCTCGCAGGGGGCGCCCCTCAGCGCCGTACAGGGCCCTTACCGGGCGTGTCAGTTGCCCTGGGTGCCGAGGTGGTGGACCCGGAGCATGTTGGTGGTGCCGGGGACGCCGGGGGGCGAGCCGGCGGTGATGATGACCGTGTCGCCGGCGTCGAAGCGGCCCAGCTTGGCGACCTCCTGGTCGACCAGGTCGACCATCTCGTCGGTCGTGTTCACGAACGGCACCACATGCGGCTCCACGCCCCAGCTCAGGGTGAGCTGGTTGCGGGTGGACTCCTCCGTGGTGAAGGCGATGATCGGCTGGGTCGCGCGGTAGCGGGACAGACGGCGCGCGGTGTCACCGGACTGGGTGAAGGCGATCAGGCCCCGGCCGCCGAGGAAGTCGGCGATCTCGCAGGCCGCGCGGGCCACCGAACCGCCCTGGGTGCGCGGCTTCTTGCCCGGCACCAGCGGCTGCAGGCCCTTGGAGAGCAGCTCCTGCTCGGCCGCGGCGACGATCTTCGACATGGTCTTGACCGTCTCGACCGGGTAGGCGCCCACGCTCGACTCGGCGGACAGCATGACCGCGTCGGCGCCGTCCAGGATGGCGTTGGCCACGTCGGAGGCCTCGGCGCGGGTCGGACGGGAGTTGGTGATCATCGACTCCATCATCTGGGTCGCCACGATCACCGGCTTGGCGTTGCGCCGGCACAGCTCGATCAGGCGCTTCTGCACCATGGGGACCTTCTCGAGCGGGTACTCGACGGCGAGGTCGCCACGGGCCACCATCACGGCGTCGAACGCCGCGACGACGGCGTCCATGTTCTCCACCGCCTGCGGCTTCTCCACCTTGGCGATGACCGGGACCCGGCGGCCCTCCTCGTCCATCACGCGGTGGACGTCGGCGACGTCCTTGGCGTCCCGGACGAAGGACAGCGCGACCATGTCGCAGCCCATGCGGAGGGCGAAGCGCAGGTCCTCGACGTCCTTCTCGCTCAGCGCGGGCACGTTGACGGCCGCGCCGGGCAGGTTGATGCCCTTGTGGTCGGAGACGACACCGCCCTCGATGACGATGGTCCTCACCCGCGGTCCCTCGACGTCCAGGACCTTCAGCTCGACGTTGCCGTCGTTGATCAGCACCTGGTCACCGCGCGAGACGTCGCCCGGCAGCCCCTTGTACGTCGTACCGCAGATCTGCTTGTCGCCCGGCACGTCCTCGGTCGTGATGACGAACTCGTCACCGCGCTCGAGCTCGACCGGACCTTCGGCGAAGGTCTCCAGGCGGATCTTCGGGCCCTGCAGGTCGGCGAGGACACCGATGGGCCGGCCGGTCTCCTTGGACGCGGCCCGGACGCGGTCGTACCGCGCCTGGTGCTCGGCGTGGGAGCCGTGGCTGAAGTTGAACCGGGCCACATTCATGCCCGCCTCGATCATGGCGACGAGCTTCTCATGGGTGTCGACCGCGGGGCCGAGAGTACAGACGATTTTCGAACGGCGCATGGGGCGATCCTATCGGTTTGTTTCGCTACGGAATATTCCGTCTGGCGGAAGATACAAATGAGTGCCGCACCGCTCAGGTGCTGCTATTTCAGTTGTTCTTTCCGACCAGTGCGTAGGTCTGCGTCGCGATCTCCAGTTCTTCATCCGTCGGCACCACCGCCACCGCCACCCGCGCGGAGTCCGGCGAGATCAGCCGGGGCTCGCCGCCGCGCACCGCGTTCCGCTCCGGGTCCACCGCGAGGCCCAGCGTCTCCAGGCCCGCGATCGCCGCCTCCCGCACGGGCGCCGCGTTCTCGCCGACCCCGGCCGTGAAGGCGACCGCGTCGACCTTCCCGAGGACGGCGTAATAGGCGCCGATGTACTTCCTCAACCGGTGAATGTAAATGTCGAACGCGAGAGCGGCCTCTTCGTCGCCCTCGTCGATCCGGCGGCGGATCTCCCGCATGTCGTTGTCCCCGCACAGACCGAACAGTCCGCTCCTCTTGTTGAGGAGAGTGTCGATCTCATCCATGGACATTCCGCCAACACGCGCCAAATGGAAGATGACGGCCGGATCCAGATCGCCGGATCGCGTACCCATCACCAGCCCCTCCAAAGGCGTCAGCCCCATGGAGGTGTCCACGCACCGGCCCCCCTGGACGGCGGACGCCGAGGCGCCGTTGCCCAGGTGCAGCACGATCACGTTGACCTCGGACGGGTCCTTGCCGAGCAGCCGTGCCGTCTCCCGGGAGACGTAGGCGTGCGAGGTGCCGTGGAAGCCGTAGCGGCGGATGCGGTGCCGGTCTGCGATCTTCGGGTCGATCGCGTAGCGCGCCGCGGACTCCGGCATCGTCGTGTGGAACGCGGTGTCGAAGACGGCGACCTGGGGCAGGTCGGGGCGCAGCGCCCGGGCGGTGCGGATGCCGGTGAGGTTGGCCGGGTTGTGCAGCGGGGCGACCGGGATCAGCCGCTCGACCTCGGAGAGTACCTCGTCGTCGATGACGGTGGGCTCGGTGAAGAACATCCCGCCGTGCACCACCCGGTGACCGATCGCGGCCAGCTCCGGGGAGTCCAGCCCCAGCCCGTCCCGGCTCAGCTCCTCGGCGACCGCCTTGAGCGCGGCGTCGTGGTCGGCGATCGGGCCGGTGTGCTCGCGGGTGTCGCCGGAGGTGAGGCAGGTGTGCTTGAGCCGGGAGGTCTGCTCGCCGATCCGCTCCACCAGGCCGACCGCAAGCCGGCTCCGGTCGCTCATGTCGAGCAGCTGGTACTTCACCGACGAGGAGCCGGAGTTGAGGACGAGGACGCGGTTCGCCGCGCGGGTCTCTGCCACGGTGTTCGAAAGCTCTCTCTGTGACGTCAGTTGGCGGGCGTCTGGGCCTGGATCGCCGTGATGGCGACGGTGTTGACGATGTCCTGGACGAGCGCGCCCCGGGACAGGTCGTTGACCGGCTTGCGCAGTCCCTGCAGGACCGGTCCGACGGCGATCGCGCCGGCCGAGCGCTGCACGGCCTTGTAGGTGTTGTTGCCGGTGTTGAGGTCGGGGAAGATCAGCACGCTGGCCTGGCCGGCGACCTCGGAGCCGGGCAGCTTGGTGGCGGCGACGGACGGCTCCACGGCCGCGTCGTACTGGATCGGCCCCTCGATCTTCAGGTCGGTCCGGCGGGCGCGCGCCAGCTCGGTGGCCTCGCGCACCTTCTCGACGTCGGCGCCCGAACCGGACGTGCCCGTGGAGTACGACAGCATCGCGATCCGCGGCTCGACCCCGAACTGCGCGGCCGTACCGGCCGACTGGACGGCGATGTCCGCGAGCGCCTGCGCGTCCGGGTCGGGGTTGACCGCGCAGTCGCCGTAGACCAGCACCTTGTCGGCCAGGCACATGAAGAACACCGACGAGACGATCGAGGAGTCCGGCCGGGTCTTGATGATCTCGAAGGCCGGGCGGATGGTGGCCGCCGTGGAGTGCACCGACCCGGAGACCATGCCGTCGGCCAGGCCCTCCTCGACCATCAGGGTGCCGAAGTAGTTCACGTCGGAGACGACGTCGTAGGCCTGCTCGACGGTGACGCCCCTGTGGGCCCGGAGCCGGGCGTACTTCTCGGCGAAGGCGTCGCGCAGCTCGGAGGTGGCCGGGTCGATCAGCTGGGTGTCGCCGAGGTCGATGCCGAGGTCGGCGGCCTTCTTGCGGATCTGGTCCTCGGGCCCGAGCAGGGTCAGGTCGCACACACCCCGGCGCAGCAGCACCTCGGCCGCGTGCAGCACCCGCTCCTCGGTGCCCTCCGGCAGGACGACCCGGCGCTTGTCGGAGCGGGCCTGCTCCAGCAGCTTGTGCTCGAACATCATCGGCGTGACCCGGTCGCTGCTCGGCGCCGAGACCCGGCGGGCCAGGTCGGCGGTGTCCGCGTACCGCTCGAACAGGCCGAGCGCGGTCTCCGCCTTGCGCGGGGTGGCCGCGTTCAGCTTGCCCTCCAGGGAGAACAGCCGCTCGGCGGTGGGGAAGCTGTTGCCGGTCACGGAGAGGACCGGGGTGCCCGGGGCGAGGCGGGCGGCGAGGGTGAGGATCTCGTCGCTCGGTACCTCGTTCAGGGTGAGCAGCACACCGGCTATCGGCGGGGTGCCGGCGCTGTGCGCGGCCAGCGAGCCGACGACCAGGTCGGCGCGGTCGCCGGGGGTGATGACCAGACAGCCCGGCGTCAGGGCGCCGAGCAGGTTCGGCAGCATGGCACCGCCGAAGACGAAGCCGAGCGCGTCCCGGGCGAGCCCGGAGTCGTCGCCGAGCAGCACCTTGGCGTCGAGGGTCTGGGCGATCTGGGCGACGGTCGGCGCGGACAGCGCGGGTTCGTCGGGCACCACGTAGCAGGGCACCGGCAGCCGGGAGGCGACCCGCTCGGCGATCTCGTCGCGGTCCTCGCGGTCCACCCGGTTGGCGACCATGGCGAGCACGTCGCAGCCGAGGCCGTCGTAGGCGCGGTAGGCGTTGCGGGTCTCGGCGAGCACGGCCTCGGTGGTCTGCCCGCGACCGCCGACCACCGGGATCACGGACGCGCCGAACTCGTTGGCCAGGCGGGCGTTCAGGGACAGCTCGTCCGGCAGCTGGGTGGCGGCGAAGTCGGTGCCGAGGACCAGGACGACGTCGTAGTCCCGGGCCACCAGGTGGAAGCGGTCGACCAGCGCGGAGACCAGCTCGTCGGTGCCCTGCTCGGCCTGGAGCGCGGACGCCTCGTGGTAGTCCATGCCGTAGACGGTCGCGGGGTCCTGGGACAGGCGGTAGCGCGACCGCAGCAACTCGAACAGGCGATCGGGTCCGTCGTGGACGAGGGGCCGGAAGACCCCCACCCGGTCGACCTGCCGGGTCAGGAGCTCCATGACCCCCAGCTCCACGACCTGGCGGCCGTCACCGCGGTCGATCCCGGTCACGTACACGCTGCGCGTCACGTGTCCCACTCCGTTCCTCGTCGGCTTGCTCATCGGCTTGGCATAAAAATCGCTCACCGAGGTGAGCAGAACCCTCTTGACAATACCCCTGGCTCCGGATAAAGCGCCCGTCAAGTGCCTCACTGCCCCGGTGGACGTGAAACAATCGACACCGGCTCACCGGAACACCACAGCGAGCAGGAGACACAGCACGATGCGCATCGGAGTTCTCACCGCAGGCGGCGACTGCCCCGGCCTGAACGCCGTGATCCGGTCGGTCGTGCACCGCGCGGTGGCGCAGTACGGCGACGAGGTCATCGGCTTCGAGGACGGCTACCGGGGTCTGCTCGACCGTCACCACCGCACCCTCGACCTGGACGCCGTCAGCGGCATCCTGGCCCGCGGCGGCACCATCCTCGGCTCCTCCCGGCTGCAGCGCGACCGGCTGCGCGAGGCCTGCGAGGGGGCCGCGGACATGGTCGAGGAGTTCGGCATCGACGCGCTGATCCCGATCGGCGGCGAGGGCACCCTGACCGCGGCCCGCATGCTCTCCGACGCCGGCCTGCCGGTCGTCGGCGTGCCGAAGACGATCGACAACGACATCTCCTCCACCGACCGCACCTTCGGCTTCGACACCGCCGTCGGCGTCGCGACCGAGGCGATGGACCGCCTGAAGACGACCGCCGAGTCCCACCAGCGCGTGATGGTCGTGGAGGTCATGGGCCGGCACGCCGGCTGGATCGCCCTGGAGTCCGGCATGGCCGCCGGCGCGCACGGCATCTGCCTGCCCGAGCGCCCCTTCGACCCCGCCGACCTGGTCAAGATGGTCGAGGAGCGCTTCGCCCGCGGCAAGAAGTTCGCCGTCATCTGCGTCGCCGAGGGCGCCCACCCCGCCGAGGGCTCCATGGACTACGGCAAGGGCGACATCGACCAGTACGGCCACGAGCGCTTCCAGGGCATCGGCACCGCGCTCGCCTACGAGCTGGAGCGGCGCCTCGGCAAGGAGGCCAAGCCGGTCATCCTCGGCCACGTCCAGCGCGGCGGCGTACCCACCCCCTACGACCGCGTCCTCGCCACCCGCTTCGGCTGGCACGCCGTCGAGGCCGCGCACCGCGGCGAGTTCGGCCGGATGACCGCGCTGCGCGGCACCGACATCGTGATGGTGCCGCTCGCGGAGGCGGTCACCGAGCTGAAGACGGTACCGAAGGACCGGATGGACGAGGCGGAGTCGGTCTTCTAGGACCGGCCGCTCCGGCGCTACGGCGTGCGGTGCTCGATCCGGTCCCAGAAGTCCTCCACGATCTGCCCCAGGAACTCCCGGCCGGCGTCGCTCGAGGCGCTGGCCGCGCTGTTCCCGCCCCAGCTGAGGCTGGCCACCATCTGGCCCTGGTAGTCCTGGTGCAGTTCCTGGAGCACCTCCTCCAGACGCTCCCGCGGCACCGGCGCGATCTTCCCCACCGGTCGGACATAGGCCTGCCAGCGTGTGGTGACCGCGCTGCGCAGCAGTTCGGCGAGTTGGTCCTCGCGGCCCGTGACGGCCACGAAGTCGGGCAGCGACAGATCGAGGATCTCCGCGAGCGCGGCGGCCTGACGGTCGTTGCCCCGCCAGGTGCCGCTCTCCTCCATCCGCAGGTACGAGCGCAGGTCCAGCCCGATGGTACGGGCGACGTCCTCGGGCGCGAGCGCACGGGCGATGCGGTGCTCGCGCAGCGTCCGCGGCCGGCCGATGAGTTCTCCCGCCGAACACCACAACACGCCCGCGAGCGCGGTGAGTTCGGGGTTGCTGGGGGTGACGGTGCCGCGTTCCCAGGCGGTCACGAGATCGGGGGTGACGTACGGCAGCCCGTACGAGGCACGCATACCGTAGGCGACGTGCTCGGGCCCCATGCCGAGCGCGGCACGGATCCTGCGGGCGGCGGGGGCGTTGAACGGGGGAGCCGAGGGGTTCGGCTGGGGAGAGGGTGGGCGCACCCGGCACAACGTAGGGGTGCCCGGCATCGCTGACTACGGTCCGTTCGAACGAGATCACGGATCGTAGATTCGTACGTCTTGATCCCACGCCCGGCGGTGGCACGCGGTGTCACCGCTGTCACCTGGGGTTACTCCACGTCACCCCTTCACCGCCCCGCCCAGCGCGAAACCGCCGCCCAGTCTGCGTGCCACCAGGACGTAGAGCAGGATCACGGGCGTGGAGTAGATGACGGAGAACGCGGCCAGCTGCCCGTACGCCACCATGCCCCGGTTGCCGAAGAAGTCGTTGATGCTGACCGAGGCCGGCATCTGGTCCGGGGTGAGCAGCAGCATGAAGGGCACGAAGAAGTTTCCCCACATCATCACGAACGAGAACACGGTGACGACGGCGAGCCCCGGCCCCATCAGCGGCAGCACGATCCGGACCAGGGACTGCAGCGAGGACGCCCCGTCCGTCCAGGCAGCCTCCTCCAGCTCCTTGGGCACCCCGTCCATGAAGTTCTTCATCAGCCAGATGGCGAAGGGCAGCTGGGAGGCGGCGAAGAAGAAGACCGTGCCCTGCAGGGTGTCGATCAGGTTCACCCGGACGAACAGCGCGTACACCGGCACCATGATCGCCGTGATCGGCAGGCTCGTCGCGAACAGGATCGTCAGCAGGAACGGCCGGTTGAGCCGGGAGCGGAACCGGGACAGCGGATACGCGGCGAGGGCGGCGCAGACGACGGTCAGCGCCGTGCCGCCCCCGCACAGGACGAGGCTGTTGAGCAGCGGGGTGTAGGTGATGTCGGGGGTCAGGATCGCGTGGAAGTTGTCCAGGGTGAGCCCGTCCGGGACCCTGACCCGCAGGTCGGCGTGCGGGTCCACGGACGACAGCACCACCCAGGCCAGCGGCAGTGCGAAGGCGACGGCCACGACCAGCAGGGAGACATCGGCGGCGAACCGCCGGGCGGCGCGTGTGCGGGGCATCGTCTGTGTCACACCTCCGTCCGCAGCAGACGCAGATAGACGACGGAGAACAGCGAGCCGACGACCAGCAGGAGCAGGGCGACCGCCGTGCCGTACCCGATCATGCTGTTCTGGAAGGCCTGCTCGTACATGAACAGGGGCAGCGTCTGGCTCCTGTTCCCGGGGCCGCCCCGGGTCATCACCCAGACCAGCCCGAAGACGGAGAGCGTCTGCAGGGTGTTGAGCATGAGGTTCGTGCCGATGGAGCGCCGGATCATCGGCAGGGTGATGTGCCACATCCGCCGCCACCCGCCGGCCCCGTCCACCTCGGCGGCCTCCGTGATCTCGCTCGGTATCTCGTCCAGCGCGGCGGAGTACACGAGCATCGAGAACGCCGTGCCGCGCCAGACATTGGCGAACGACACGGCGAGCACGGGCAGCGTGAACAGCCAGTTCTGGCGCGGCAGATGCAGCCAGTCGAGGATCGCGTTCAGCGTCCCCTCCCGCCGGAAGAACGCGTACAGCAGGAACCCGGCGACGACCTCCGGCAGCACCCAGGCGGTGACGACGACCCCGCCGGTGACCGTGCGCACCGGCTTCGAGGCCCGCTTCATGAGCGCGGCCAGGGCGAGCCCCAGGGTGTTCTGCCCGACGAGCGAGGACAGCACGGTGAACACCAGCGTCAGCCAGACGGCGTTCAGGAACGCGTCGTCGTGGAAGGCCCTGCGGAAGTTGGCGAAGCCCACGAAGGAGGAGTGGGCCTGGCCGGTCAGCTGCAGGTCGGTGAAGGCGATGTAGACGCAGTAGGCGATGGGCCCGGCGAGGAAGAGGAACAGCAGGACGAGGGCCGGGGAGAGGGGGAGGAGGCGGGGAAGGGCGTGGGTGCCCCGGCTCCGGCGCCTCACTTCTGGATCACTCGGTCGCCGGTGACGTCCTTGAGGGTGGAGTCGTAGCCGCTCGCCGCCTTCTCCACCGACTCGTCGCCGGTCGTCACGCCCTCCATGGCCTCCTGGATCGCGGTCGACACCTTCGGGTACGCCGGGTACGCGGGCCGGTAGTGCGTGACGGACACCAGGTCGGTGAAGAACTTGATGCCGGGCTGGGCGCCGACGTAGGCCGGGTCGGCGGCGACGTCCTTGCGCACGGCGATGCCGGAGTTGGCGATGTACCACTTGCGGGCGTTGTCCTTCGTCTGCATCGTCTTGATGAAGTCGAAGGCGAGGTCCGGGTTGCCGGCCTTGGCCGGGACGGCCCAGGTCCAGCCGCCGGACATGCTCACCCTGCCCGGGGCCTGCCCGGTTTGCGTCGGCATGGAGGCCAGGCCGAGCTGCCTGGACCAGTCCGGCCACTCGTGCCCGCTGCCCGGCAGCCAGTCCTGCGGCAGCCAGGAGCCGTCCAGGTCGATGCCGAGCTTGCCCTTCGGCAGCAGCTCACCGCGGATGGTGGTGCTGAAGTTGGGGTCGAGGGCGTCGGAGACGTCCGGCCCGAGCTTCTCCTGGTAGACGGTCTCCACGAACTTCAGCGAGTCCTTGAACCCCTGACCGCCGGCGATCCACTTCTTGCTGCCGCTGTCGTAGAGCGGGTCGCTCTTCCCGTCGCCGGTGCCGTACAGCAGCATCTCCAGGCCCTGCATGGTGGCGGCCTCGCCGGCCGGCTTGCCGGTGTAGACGTTGATCGGGGTGACCCCGGGGACCTTCCGCTTGATGGTGCGGGCGGCGGCGAGGATGTCGTCCCAGTTCCTCGGCTGCCAGTTCGCGGGCAGCCCGGCCTTCTCGAAAACCCGCTTGTCGAACCACAGCCCGCGGGTGTCCGTCCCGTCCGGCACGCCGTACGTCTTCCCGTCCTGCCCCCGGGCCGCCGCCTTCGCGGTGCCGATGAACTGCCCCCAGTCCCGCCACTTGGCGAGGTAGGGGTCGAGCGGCTTCAGGTACCCGCTGGTGATGTCCGAGTTGATGAGGAAGGTGTCCTCGTAGACGAGGTCCGGGGCGGTCCTCGGCGAGCGCAGCATCTGCTGCAGCTTGGTGTAGTACTCCGAGTCCGGGGCCTTGATCGGGACGAACTCCACCTTCTTGCCGGGGTACTTCTTCTCGAACTGCTTCTTGATGTCGGCGAGGTAGGTGTCCATGACCTTGACCGAGTTGTCGGTCGACTGCTTGAAGGACACCTTCAGCGTGTCGGGACTGCTGCCGGAGCCCGAGCCGCACCCGGTGAGGGCGGTGGCGGTGAGGGCGGCGGTGAGGAGGGCGGAGTAGGCGGCGGTGGGGCGCACGGGCATGACCTCCTGCGGGCACACTTCTTCGTGGCCGGGTGGTTGCCGTGTGAAGGTAGGAGGAGTGGTCTAGTCAGGTCAATGAGTCTGCAGGGATTCGCAGTTGGCGGGGGAGGAGCGCGGCTGTCGTCGAGCCCCCGGCCTCAGCCCCCGGTCACCCACCGGTACTGCAGCTCCGGCCGGCCCACCGTCCCGTACTGCGGGCTGCGGGCCGCTCGGCCCGCGTCCACCAGGTGTTCCAGGTAGCGGCGTGCGGTGATGCGGGAGATGCCGACCGCCTCGGCGACGCCCGTGGCGGTGAGGCCGTCGGGACGGCCGCGCAGGGCCAGGGTGACCCGTTCCAGCGTCGGACCGCTCAGCCCCTTGGGAAGCGCCGCCGGTGTCGGCGCCCGCAGCACCGCCAGTGCCCGGTCCACCTCGTCCTGGCCGCTCGCCTCGCCGGCCGCCGCGTGGAACTCGGCGTAGCGGACCAGGCGGTCCCGGAGCGTGGCGAAGGTGAAGGGCTTCAGGACGTACTGGACGACACCCAGGGAGACGCCTTCGCGGACCATCGCCAGGTCCCGGGCCGAGGTCACCGCTATCACGTCCGCGTGATGGCCGGCCGCGCGCAGGGAACGGGCGAGCTGCAGACCGTGCACGTCCGGCAGGTGCAGGTCCAGCAGCAGGAGATCCACGGGTGTACGGTCCAGGACGCGGCGGGCCTCCGCGCCCGTGTGGGCCTTGCCGACCGCGACGAACCCCGGCACCCGGCCCACGTACATCACATGGGCGTCGGCGGCGACCGGGTCGTCCTCGACGACCAGCACCCTGATCGGTGGGGAGTCCGTCATTCCTGGCCGCCCTCCGGCGCGTGGGAACCCCTGGGCAACGGCAACCGCGCCTCGAACACCGCTCCGCCCTCGCCGTCCTGGTCGGACTCCGTCACCGTCAACGTCCCCTCGTGGCGGGTCACCGCCTGCCGGACCAGGGCCAGCCCGAGCCCCCGCCCGTCCGGCCCGGCCGGCTTCGTCGAGAACCCCCGCTGGAATACCAGGTCGGCATGGTCGGGGTCGACCCCGGGGCCCGTGTCGCTCACCCGCAGCACCACCTCGCCGGCGGACGCGTACGCCGTCACCGTCACCCGTGCCCCGGCACTGCCCTGGGCCGCGTCCACCGCGTTGTCGATCAGGTTGCCGAGGATGGTCACCAGGTCGCGCGAGGACAGACTGTCCGGCAGCAGGCCGTCGTCCAGCCGGCTGTCCTCCGACACCACCAGCTCCACGCCCCGCTCGTTGGCCTGCGCCGTCTTGCCCAGCAGGAGCGCCGCGAGCACCGGTTCGCCGACCGCCGCGACCACCTGGTCGGTCAGGGCCTGGGCCAGCTCCAGCTCCGCCGTGGCGAACTCCACCGCCTCCTCGGCCCGGCCCAGCTCGATCAGCGACACCACCGTGTGCAGCCGGTTCGCCGCCTCGTGCGCCTGGGACCGCAGAGCCTGGGTGAAGCCGCGCTCCGAGTCCAACTCGCCCATCAATGACTGCAGTTCGGTCACGTCCCGGAGGGTGACGACCGTGCCGCGCCGCTCGCCGCCGGACACCGGGGAGGTGTTCACCACCAGCACCCGGGACGCCGTCAGATGCACCTCGTCCACCCGGGGCTCCGAGGACAGCAGCGCACCGGTCAGCTGGGCCGGAAGGCCCAGGCCGGCGACCGAGCGGCCCACCACCTCCTCCTCGGTGCCGACCCCGAGCAGCTCCCGCCCGCCGTCGTTGATCAACGCCACCCTGTACTGGCCGTCCAGCATCAGCAGGCCCTCGCGGACCGCGTGCAGCGCCGCCTGGTGGTAGTCGTGCATCCGGCTCAGCTCGGTGGCGTTCATCCCGTGGGTGTGGCGGCGCAGCCGGGCGTTGACGACGTACGTGCCGACCGCGCCCAGCAGCAGGGTGCCGCCCGCGACTGCGAGCAGGGCCGTGACCTGGTCCTGCACCCGTGCGCTGATCGTCCGCACCTTGATGCCGGCGCTCACCAGGCCGATGATCCGGCCGTCGTCCGTCACCGGGGTCACCGCGCGCACGGAGGCGCCGAGGGTGCCGGTGTAGGTCTCGGTGAGGGTGTGGCCGTGCTGGGCCGGGCCGATCGTGCCGAGGAAGGGTTTGCCGATCTGGTTCCGGTCGGGGTGGGTCCAGCGGATGCCGGACGGGCTCATGATCGTCACGAAGTCGACGTCGGCGTCCCGCATGACCTGCAGGGCGTACGGCTGGAGCCGGGCCGTGGGGTCGGGGCCGCGGATCGCCTCGCGGACCGAGGGGGAGTCGGCGATCGAGCGGGCCACCGCCGTGGCCTGCCGGGTCGCGGCCTCCTCGGCCTGCCCCTGGTCGCTGACGTAGGTGAACAGCGCGTACCCGGCGACGACCAGCGCGATCAGCACGGCCTGCACGGCGAACAGCTGGCCGGCCAGGCTGCGGGGTCGTGGGAGGGAGGGAACGCGCATGTCAGCAGTGTGCCTCTCCGGTTAAGCGTGAACTAAATGAACGGAAGGGTGACCGCCCTCACAGGGCGGGAGATAGTCACGGCATTCCCCAGTAACGCCCGGACGTGAGCCGCACGCCGGTGTTCACCGACGAAGACGTCAAGGAGGGCAGTCGTGGCCGCCAGCACTGCCGACACGGCACCAGCCGCACCCCGCGTGAAGCGGGACCGGACCCACTACCTGTACATCGCCGTCATCGGCGCGGTCGCGCTCGGTATCGCCGTGGGCCTCATCTGGCCCGATGCCGCGGTACAGCTGAAGCCGCTGGGCACCGGGTTCGTGAGCCTGATCAAGATGATGATCTCGCCGATCATCTTCTGCACGATCGTGCTCGGGATCGGGTCCGTACGGAAGGCCGCCAAGGTCGGTGCGGTCGGCGGTATCGCCCTCGGCTACTTCCTCGTGATGTCGCTCGTCGCCCTCGCCATCGGGCTCGTCGTCGGCAACGTCCTGCACCCGGGCGACGGGCTGCACGTGACCGAGGCGCTCAAGCAGACCGGTCACGCCCAGGTGGACAGCGAGGCGCTGGGGCCCGTGGACTTCGTGCTGTCGATCATCCCGACCACGTTCGTCTCCGCCTTCACCGGGGACCAGGTCCTGCAGACGCTGCTGGTGGCCCTGCTCGCCGGGTTCGCGCTGCAGTCCATGGGCACGGCCGGCCGGCCGGTGCTGCGCGGCATCGAGCACATCCAGCGGCTCGTGTTCCGCATCCTGGCGATGGTGATGTGGGCCGCGCCGATCGGTGCGTTCGGTGCCATCGCGGCGGTGACCGGTTCGGCCGGTCTCGACGCGCTGAAGAGCCTCGCCGTGCTCATGCTGGGCTTCTACGTCACCTGTGTCCTGTTCGTCTTCGTCGTGCTCGGCACGGTGCTGCGGGTCGTCGCCGGCGTGAACGTCTTCTCGCTGTGCAAGTACCTGGCCCGCGAGTTCCTGCTGATCCTGTCCACGTCCTCCTCCGAGTCCGCGCTGCCGCGGCTGATCGCGAAGATGGAGCACCTGGGCGTCAGCAAGCCGGTCGTCGGCATCACCGTGCCGACCGGCTACTCCTTCAACCTCGACGGCACGATGATCTACATGACCATGGCGTCGCTGTACATCGCGGACGCGCTGGGGACGCCGATGTCGGTCGGCGAGCAGATCCCGCTGCTGCTGTTCCTGCTGCTGGCCTCCAAGGGCGCGGCGGGGGTCAGCGGGGCCGGGCTCGCCACCCTGGCCGGCGGTCTGCAGTCGCACAAGCCCGCGCTGGTCGACGGGGTCGGGCTGATCGTCGGCATCGACCGGTTCATGAGCGAGGCGCGTGCGCTGACGAACTTCGCGGGGAACGCGGTGGCCACGGTGCTGGTGGGTACGTGGACCAAGGAGATCGACAAGGTCCGTGTGCAGCGGGTGCTGGCCGGTGAGCTGCCGTTCGACGAGACGACGCTGCTGGACGAGAACCGGGGCACGGTGACCGAGGTTCCCGAGTCCCGGGAGGATGGGCTGGTGAAAGCCTGATCGGAGGAGAAGAGCTCCGGACGTCCGGCCCCGCCTGAACCCGGGCCGGGCGTTCGGTTTCTTCCCTCTGCGCACTCACCTCGACCCTCTACGCACTCACCTTGGCCACCAGCGCGGTGGCCAGCGAGGCGGGCACGCCCGCCGCGGTCAGGACCGTGACCGTGGCCGAGCGGCCCGCCTCCTGTGCTGTCAGCAGGCCGTCGTTCACGGCCTCCATCAGTGCGAACAGCATCTGCTCATGCACGTACGCGAGGGCCGGCGCGGGCAGTGGCGTGCTGAAGACGCCGCTGTCCATGCCCCGCTGGAGCAGCCGGACCTTGTCGGCGCGCAGCGGGGCGAGGCGTTCGCGGATGCCCTGGACGGTGACCGTGCGCTGGGCCAGGGCGATCAGCAGCCGGTAGCGGTCGGCCGTCTCCCAGATCGCGAGCACCGAGCGGGCCACCGCCTCCGCCGGGTCGTCCACCCCGGCGCGGACCTGCGCGTCCGCGTCCGTCAACGCCTGCACCGCCTCGTCGACGAGGGTACTGATCAGCGCCTCACGGCTGGGGAAGTGCCCGTACACCGTCCGTCGTACGACGCCCGCGGCGCGCGCGATCTGGTCCATGGAAGCGTCGGGATCGCGCAGCAGTTCGGCGAGGGCGACGTCGAGGATGCGGCGCCGGTTGGCGTCGGCGCGGCTGCTGTTACCCGTGGTCATGGCGGTCATTCTGCCTTCCCGACTCGACTTGCACAGCGCTGTGCAGCGGACGTACATTGCACATGGTTGTGCAATTGCACGCCAGTGTGCAATTCAGCTGCACGTTCCCGTCGCGCACCGAGGAAGGCGACCCCTGCCATGCGACTCGTCATGACCGAACCGGTCGAAGGGATGGGCCGGCCCTACGCCCGGCGCTGGTGGGCGCTGCTCGTGCTCTGCCTGAGCCTGCTGATCATCGTGATGGCGAACACCGCCCTCACCGTCGCCGCGCCCGACATGACCGAGGACCTCGGGCTCTCCAGCGCCGACCTGCAGTGGGTGATCGACGGCTACACCGTCCCCTACGCGGCGCTGATGCTGCTGCTCGGCGCGATCGGCGACAAGTACAGCCGGCGCGGCGCGCTCGTCCTCGGGCTCGTCGTCTTCGGCGGCGGTGCCGTCTTCGGGTACCTGGCCGACAGCGCGGCGACCGTCATCGCGGCCCGTGCCGTGATGGGCGTCGGCGCGGCGCTGATCATGCCGGCCACGCTCTCCCTGCTCGCCGCGACCTTCCCGCGCGCCGAGCGGGCCAAGGCGATCACCCTGTGGACCGCCACCGCCGGCCTCGCCATCGCCGCCGGGCCGGTGGTCGCCGGCGCCCTGCTGCGCGACCACGGCTGGTCCTCGACCTTCCTGATCAACGTGCCCATCGCGGCCGTGGCGATCGTCGCCGCCCTCGTCCTCGTACCGCCGTCCCGGGCCGGCCACCACGACCGCATCGACTACGTCGGCGGCCTGCTGTCGGTGATCTGGTCCGGCTCCCTCGTCTACATGATCATCGAGGGGCCGCACTTCGGCTGGGGCGTCAAGGCGATCACCGCCGCGGTCGTCGCGGGCCTCGGCCTGGTCGCCTTCGTCGGCTGGGAGCTGCGCCACCCCCGCCCGATCCTCGACGTGCGCCGCTTCACCGGCCGCCGGTTCGCCGGCTCCAACCTCGCCGTCGCCCTGTTCTTCCTGGCCGTCTTCGGCGCCTTCTACTACCTCACCCAGCACCTGCAGTTCGTCCTCGGCTACGACGCCCTGCAGACCGGTGTGCGCATGCTGCCGCTGGCCGGCGCCGTCTTCGTCGGCTCGGCCCTCACCGGCTGGCTCACCCCGCGCGTCGGCATGAAGTGGACGGTCAGCGCGGGCATGGTCGGCGGCACCACCGCCCTCGCGCTGCTCACCCGCATCGACGCGGGCTCGGGCTACGGTGACCTCGTGGCGCCCCTGATCATCCTCGGCCTCGCCATCGGCCTCGCCCTCTCGCCCTGCACCGACGCCATCATGGGCGCCTTCCCGGAGTCCGAACTGGGCGTCGGCGGCGCGGTCAACGACACCTCGCTGGAACTGGGCGGCTCCCTCGGCATCGCGATCCTCGGCTCGCTGCTCGCCACGTCGTACGGCAACCACCTCACCGACGCCACCGCCGGCAGCAAGCTCCCCGCGAGCGCCCTGGACACCGCGCGGGACTCCGTCGGCGCCGGGTACGCCGTCGCCCAGGGCATCGGCGACAAGGCGCACCAGGCGGCCGCGCAGGCGGCGCAGGCCAAGGACCCGCAAGCGGCCGCACAGCTCAAGCAGCAGGCCGCCGAACTCGCCTCCGGCGCGCGCCAGATGGCCGACGCGGTAGGCTCCGCCTTCTCCGACGCGGTCGCACACACCAGTCTGGTCGGCGCGGTGATCCTCGGCATCGGCACGCTCCTGGTCGCCGTCCTGCTGCCGCGCCGCGAGGCCGCCGCGGAAGTGGAGGAAGAGGAGAAGGTGCTGGTGGACAGCGCAGCCGACTGACCGCTTCGCCCCCGCGTCCACTAACGTGCCGAGCCGGATCAACCGGAACGGCACGTTCGTGCGTGGCGTCAGTATGTGTATGTCAGTACGTGAGTGGAGGCACGGGGGATGAAGATCGACTGGGACCGGCGGACCTGCGCGCGCAAGGGCCACGTGACCTACGCGCCGGACGACCCGCGGCTGCGGATCCGGCTGCACGCCGACACCGCGCTCGGTGAGGTGTGGCGCTGCCTGCGCTGCGGCGACTTCGTGCTCGGCGAGCCGCACGGCACGGGACCGGCCGCGGACGCGCCGCTGGTGCCGCGCGGCAAGGTCCTCAGGGACCTGTTCATCCTGCGGTTCCTGGCCGTCGAGCGGGCGGTGCGGGGCGTGTTCATCGTGCTCGTCGCCGTGGCGGTGTGGAAGTTCAGCAACAGCCGGGACGCGGTGCGCCGGCTCTTCAACGAGAACCGGGACGTCTTCCGCCCGGTCTTCCGGCACTTCCACTACGACCTCGACCACTCACCGGTCGTCGGCTCCATCCAGAAGGCCTTCGGCTACAAGCACGACACGCTCCTGCTGGTGGCGGCGCTCCTGCTCGCCTACGCCCTGGTCGAGCTGATCGAGGCGGTCGGCCTCTGGTACGCCAAGCGCTGGGCCGAGTACCTGACGGTCGTCGCGACGGCCGCCTTCCTCCCGCTGGAGATCTACGAGCTCACCGAGAAGGTCAGCTACCTGAAGATCGCCACCCTCGTCCTCAACATCCTCGCCGTCCTCTACATCGCCGTCGCCAAGCGCCTGTTCGGCCTGCGCGGCGGCCGCAAGGCCTTCGAGGAGGAGCGGCACAGCGCCTCCCTGATGGAGGTGGAGGAGTCGGCGGGGCTGACCGTCTGATGCGCGTCGGGGCCGAGGACGGCTGCCGTCCGCCGACGGCGCCGGGCCGGCCCTGATCGAGCAGCCCGTGGTGTTCCTGGGCTCGGAAGAGGAAGCCGGCGTGGTCGCCGCGCCCCTCTCCGACTTCCTGCGGGTCCTGGCCGACGGCCATGGCCCCAGGGAGGCCCTCTGCCCCGAGAGCGGCCGGACCGCCCGCCCGAACCCCGTCCTCGCGGACGTCGCCGCCCGGCACCGCCACCACCCCGCGCCGCCCGACCCCGGTGATCGTGGCGGCGGCCGGGGCGGAGTCCCCCTCCTTCGCCGAAGACCTCGACGAACTCTGCCGCTGAGCGGCGTGCGCGCTACGAGACCGGCGCGGCTGCGGCCAGCCGCGTCAGCTCCTCCTCCGTCAGAAGCAGGTCGGCCGCCCCCGCCGAGTCCCGGATCGTCCGCGGGCGGCTGGCGCCCGGGATCGGGAGCACGGTCGGGGAGAGGGACAGCAGCCAGGCCAGGCAGACCTGTTGCGGGCTCACACCGCGCTCCCGCGCCACCTCGTGGAAGGCGGCGAACCGGTCGTCGGAGTCCCGTGCCGACGGCCCGTCCAGGGAGCTGCGGGAGATGCCGCCGAGCGGGCTCCAGGGCAGGAAGGCCAGGCCCAGCTCCGCGCACAGGCGCAGCTCGGGGTCGCTGTCGCGGACCTCGGGGGAGTAGCGGTTCTGGACCGACGCCAGCCGGTCGCCGAGGACCGCGCGGGCCCGGCGGATCTGGTCCGTGTCCACGTTGGACAGGCCGGCCAGACGGATCTTGCCCTCGTCCAGCAGGTCGCGCAGCGCGCCGACGGACTCCTCGAAGGGGACGGCCGGGTCGGGCTTGTGCAGCTGGTAGAGGCCGATCGCCTCGACGCCGAGCCGCTTCAGGGAGGCCTCCGCGGCGGCCTTGAGGTGCCGGGGTGTGCCCGTCACCGTCCAGTCGCCGTCGGCCGGCCGGCCCCGGCCGCCCTTGGTGGTCACGAGCACGGCGTCGGTGCAGCCGCCGTAGCCGGCCAGGGCACGGGCGAGGAGGAGTTCGTTGTGGCCGGGGTCCTGGCCCGGAAGGTGGTAGGAGTCGGCCGTGTCCAGCAGGGTCACGCCCGCGTCCAGCGCCGCGTGCACCGTGGCCATGGCGCGATCCTCGTCCGGGCGGCCCTCGATGGACAGCGGCATGGCACCGAGTCCCACCGCGCTCACCTTCAGCCCGCCCAGGGTGCGGTACCGCATGTCAGAGATCCTTTCCGAGGGTCTCGGCGACGGCCCGCGGCAGCCACTGCCCTGCCTCGCCGAAGGAGAAACCGAGCCCAGCGGCACGGGAGTTGTCCATGGCGTAGCGGCGGCGGAAGGCGAAGGGGGAGACCTCGGCCGCCTCGGTCACCTCGAACACCGCCTTCCCCTCGGGGAAGTGCGCCGCCACCGCCGTACACAGCTCGTCCAGGGTCAGCAGGCCGTGGGAGGCGGCGTTCACCGGTCCGGTGAAGTCCTCGCCCGCCGCCCAGGAGAGCAGGTCCGCGATCTCCTCGACGTATATGTACGTCGCCGGGTGCACCTCCGGCGGTACGGCGATGGGGGCGCCGGTGCGGATGCGGTCGGCGTAGTGGCCGAGGCGGCCGGTGAAGTCGTCGGCGCCGCCCAGGACATGGGCCACCCGCACGGACGCGAACGGCAGGTCCGGGCCACCGGCCGTGAACACCGCCTCCGCCTGACGCTTGCCCTCGCCGTAGTGCGCTTCGAGGAACTCCGCGTCCTGCCAGGGAAGGTCCAGGTCCACGGCGACCGACGCGGGGTCCACCGCGCTCTCCGTGAGGAGCGGCGCGGAGTGCTCGTGCTCGTACACCTCCACCGTCGAGGTCATCAGATAGCGGCCGGTGCGCCCCGTGAGGACGCGCCGGGCGAGCGCCGCCTGGTGCGGGGTGTAGCAGACCTGGTCGAGGACCACGTCGAACTCGCGGGTGCCGATCGCCTCGGCCAGGGCCGTGCCGTCGTTCCGGTCGGCGATCGCGTGCACCGCGCCCGGCGGCGGTGGGGACGAACCCCGGTTCAGCACCGTGACCCGGTCACCAGCCGCCAGCAGCCGGTCGATCACCCGCTTGCCGACATAGCGGTTGCCGCCGATGACCAGTACCTCTCGCGCCTTTGTCATGACCATAATTCTCCGGGCCGGACAGGGCGCCCTGAAGGGGGAGACATGGGAGATACCGCCGCCGCACCGAAAGAAGCACGGCATCTGCGGTCGGTCGCCAACGAAACACCGGTGGCGTTCGACGGGGTGGACCGGGAGATCCTCCGGCTGCTCCAGACCGACGGCCGGATCAAGCTGAGCGAGCTGGGCCGCCGGGTCAGCCTCAGCCCCGCCGCCGTGGCCGAACGGGTGCGCCGGCTGGAGGCGTCCGGTGTGGTCGAGGGGTACGGCGCCCGGGTCGCGCCCGCCCGGCTCGGCTACGGCATCCAGGCCTTCATCCGGGTCGACCCGCACGGCGGCTACACCCTCAAGCACCCGCGGACCCTGGAACTGATCGCCCGCCCGGAGATCACCGAGGCGCACCACGTGGTCGGCGAGGACTGCTGGATCCTCAAGATCGCCGTCACCGACACCGGGCACCTGGAGGAGGTCCTGGAGCAGACCTCCGCGCTCGGCCGGACCACGACGTCGATCGTGCTGTCCTCACCGGTGCGCAGCGCACCCCTGCTGCCGCCGGACTTGCCTTGACGCCGACGTCAACGCCTACGGTCGGCACCATGCGAATCGGCGAGCTGGCCGCACGGGCCGGGACCACCACCCGCACCCTGCGCTACTACGAGGCACGGGGGCTGCTGCCCGCCCGGCGCGACGACAAGGGGCACCGCACCTACGACGAGAGCGACCTCAGGCTGCTGCGGCAGATCCGCACGCTGCAGGACTTCGGGTTCGACCTGGAGGAGACGCGGCCGTTCGTGGAGTGCCTGCGCGCCGGGCATCCGGAGGGCGACTCCTGCCCGGCCTCGCTCGTGGTCTACCGCCGCAAGCTGGCGGAGCTGGACGCGCTCATAGGGGAGCTGACCGAGGTGCGGGAGACGGTCGCCGGGCAGTTGGCGCGGGCCGAGCGGGCCCGGGACGAGCTGGCCGCCGATGCGCTGGTTCCGGGGGGTCCGGAACCCGTGTGCGAACTGGGAGGGCTTGCACGATGAGCTTGGTGAGCGGGCTGGCCGAGGTGACGGACGACGACTTCGAGGCGGAGGTGCTCGGCGCGGACCGGCCGGTGCTGGTGCAGTTCACGGCCGACTGGTGCGGTCCGTGCCGGCAGCTGGCGCCGGTACTGAAGGACATCGCCGGCGAGGAGGCCGACCGGCTGAAGATCGTCCAGCTGGACGTGGACCGCAATCCGGGGACGACGGTCGCCTACGGCGTGCTGTCGACGCCCACCCTGATGGTGTTCCGGGACGGCGAGCCGGTGCGGTCCATGGTGGGGGCGCGGCCCAAGCGCCGGCTGCTGGAGGAGCTGGCCGACGTGCTGTAAATCGCGCGCTCCACGAAGAAATCCCCCGTGCAATTGCGCCCGGGGGATTTCTGTGCGTATATTCAGTGGTTCGCGACTTCACATTCAGTAAGTCGCGGAGAAGTTCACTGAACGCAGTATATCCGGGCGGGAGCGGAATTGTCAAACAGGCATGTGGCGAACAGCGGATATCCGGACGATGAATTGCGCGGCGAGCAGGAATTCATCGACGGACTCTACGCGCGCGTGGACGTCCTGCGCGGCGAGACCGAGGCCTCGGTCTCGGACGCGCTCGCCCAGGGCGACAAGCCCATGCAGGCCCGGCTGGAGCGGGACATCCTGGTCGCCGAGCGGTCGGGGCTGCTCGCCGCGCTGAACGCCGTCGACGGCTCGCTCTGCTTCGGCCGCATCGACCTGGCCGACGGCACCAGCCACCACATCGGCCGGATCGGGCTGCGCGAGGAGGACACCGAGCGCACCCCGATCCTCATCGACTGGCGGGCCGACGTCGCCCGTCCCTTCTACCTGGCCACCGGGCACACCCCGATGGGCCTGCGCCGCCGCCGGCACATCAGTACCGAGGGCCGGACGGTGACCACCCTGCACGACGAGATCCTGGACCTCGGCGACGCCACCCGCACCGGGTACGAGGACCACAACGGCGACGCCGTGCTGCTGGCCGCCCTGAACTCGGCGCGAACCGGCCGGATGAGCGACATCGTGCAGACCATCCAGGCCGAGCAGGACGAGATCATCCGGGCGCCGCACCGCGGCGTACTCGTCGTCGAGGGCGGCCCCGGCACCGGCAAGACCGCGGTCGCCCTGCACCGGGCGGCCTACCTGCTCTACGAACACCGCGAGCTGCTGGCCCGCCGGGCCGTGCTCATCGTCGGCCCGAACCCGGCCTTCCTCGGCTACATCGGCGAGGTGCTGCCCTCGCTCGGCGAGACCGGGGTGCTGCTGGCCACCGTCGGCGAGCTGTTCCCCGGCGTGCGGGCGACCGCCACGGACACCCCGGAGGCCGCCGCGGTGAAGGGCCGCGCCGACATGGCCGACGTGCTCGCCGCCGTCGTACGCGACCGGCAGGCCCTGCCCGACCCGGTCATCGCGATCGAGCACGAACGCGAGGTCCTCATGCTCGACGACGGCCTGGCCGGCGTCGCCCGCGAGCGCACCCGGGCCGCCAAGTTGCCGCACAACGCGGCCCGCGAGTACTTCGAGGGCCACGTCCTCAACACGCTCACCGAGCTGTACGCCGAGCGCGTGGGCACCGACCCGTACGACGGCAGCAGCCTGCTCGACCCCTCCGACATCACCCAGATCCGCGACGAGATCGCCGAGAACCCCGAGGTCTGGGCGGCGATCGACCAGCTGTGGCCCCGCATCACCCCGCAACGGCTGGTCGCCGACTTCCTCGCGGAGCCCGACGGCTACCTGCCGAAGGAGGACGCCGACGCGATCCGCCGTCCGGTGACCCGCGCCTGGACCGTCGCCGACGTGCCGCTCCTGGACGAGGCGGCCGAACTCCTCGGCGAGGACGACCGGCAGGCACGCGCCCGCGCCGAGCGGGAACGCGAGACCCAGGTCGCCTACGCCCAGGGCGTCCTGGACGTCTCCTACGCCTCCCGGACGTACGAGTTCGAGGACAAGGAGGACAGTGACCCCGACGCGTCCGAGGTCCTCTCCGCCCACGACATCATCGACGCCGAGCGGTTCGCCGAGCGACAGGAGGAGGCCGACCACCGCAGCGCCGCCGAGCGGGCCGCGGCCGACCGGACCTGGGCGTTCGGGCACATCATCGTCGACGAGGCACAGGAGCTGTCACCGATGGCCTGGCGGCTGCTGATGCGGCGCAGCCCGACCCGCTCGATGACCCTGGTCGGCGACCCCGCGCAGACCGCGGAGGCGGCCGGGGTGGGCTCCTGGGCGGACATCCTCGCCCCCTACGTCGAGGACCGCTGGGAGCACACCCGCCTCGGGGTCAACTACCGCACCCCGTCCGAGATCATGGACCTGGCCGCGGCCGTGGTCCGCGCCGAGCACCCGGACTTCCGGCCGCCCAGCTCGGTCCGCTCGACCGGGGAACGGCCCTGGGTGCGGCAGGCCGTCGACGACCTGCCCGGTGCCGTCGCCGAGGCGGTCGCCGAACTCACCCCGGCCGAGGGCCGCCTGGCGGTCATCGCCCCGCGCGACCTGCACCGCTCACTGGCCGCCCGCCTGGACGGGGTCACGGCGGGCGCCGAGCCCGACCTCACCCGGAGCGTCGTCCTGCTCGACCCGCGCCAGTCCAAGGGCCTGGAGTTCGACTCGGTCCTGGTGGTGGAGCCGGCCCGGTACGGCACCAGCGACCTGTACGTGGCGCTGACCCGGGCCACCCAGCGGCTGGGGGTGCTGTACACCGGCGAGCCGCCCCGGGCCTTGGCCGGGACCGCCGCCTAGCCGTCGCCCCCGCAGGGCGCGCCGCCCGGGGTCGGCGCGCCCTGCCTCAAGGCCTCAGGCCGGCCGCAGCCACACCGTGGCCAGCGGCGGCAGGGTCAGCCTGATGCTCGCCGGACGGCCGTGGGCGCCCTGGGGCTCCGGCTTCACCGCGTCCGGGTTGGTGACGTCGCCGCCGCCATAGGCCGCCGCGTCGGTGTTCAGCACCTCCAGCCAGGCCGGGACGTCGTCGGGAACCCCGAGCCGGTAGTCGTGGCGGACCACCGGGGCCAGGTGGGAGACCGCCAGGAGCGGCGTGCCGTCGGCGTCGAGGCGCAGGAACGCGAACACGTTGTCGTCCGCCGCGTCCCCGGTGATCCACTGGAAGCCCGAGGGGTCGGTGTCCCGCTGCCACAGCGCCGGGGTCGCCCGGTACAGCGCGTTCAGGTCCCGTACGAGATCCCGAACGCCCCGGTGATCGGCCTCTGCGCCGTACGACGGGTCGAGCAGCCACCAGTCGGGGCCGTGCGCCTCGGACCATTCGGCGCCCTGGGCGAACTCCTGGCCCATGAAGAGCAGCTGCTTGCCCGGGTGGCCCCACATGTAGCCCAGATACGCGCGGTGGTTGGCGCGCCGCTGCCACCAGTCGCCCGGCATCTTCGACACCAGGGACCGCTTGCCGTGCACCACCTCGTCGTGCGAGATCGGCAGGACGTAGTTCTCGCTGTAGGCGTACACCATGGAGAACGTCATCTCGCCGTGGTGGTACTTGCGGTGCACGGGCTCGTGACTCATGTACTGCAGCGAGTCGTGCATCCAGCCCATGTTCCACTTCAGGCCGAAACCGAGCCCGCCGAAGCCGCTCGGGCCCTCGTGGTCGGTGGGCCGGGTGACGCCGTCCCAGGCCGTGGACTCCTCGGCGACGGTCACGACGCCCGGGCAGCGCCGGTAGACGGTGGCGTTCATCTCCTGCAGGAAGGCCACCGCGTCCAGGTTCTCCCGGCCGCCGTGCTCGTTCGGCGACCACTGGCCCGGCTCGCGCGAGTAGTCCAGGTAGAGCATCGAGGCGACCGCGTCCACCCGCAGCCCGTCGATGTGGAACTCCTCGCACCAGTACACCGCGTTCGCCACCAGGAAGTTGCGCACCTCCCGGCGGCCGAAGTCGAACTCCAGCGTGCCCCAGTCGGGGTGTGCGGCGCGCAGCGGGTCGTGGTGCTCGTACAGCGGGCGCCCGTCGAACTCGGCCAGCGCCCACTCGTCGCGCGGGAAGTGGGCCGGAACCCAGTCCATCAGCACACCGATCCCGGCCTGGTGCAGCCGGTCCACCAGGTACTTGAAGTCGTCCGGGGTGCCGAGCCGGGCCGTCGGGGCGTAGAAGCCGGTGACCTGGTAGCCCCACGAGCCGCCGAAGGGGTGCTCGGCGACCGGCATCAGCTCGACATGCGTGAAGCCCATCTCCCGGACATAGGCGGGAAGTTGCTCGGCCAGCTGTCGATAGGTCAGGCCAGGGCGCCAGGACGGCAGGTGGACCTCGTAGACGGAGAACGGCGCCTCGTGCACCGGGACGTCGGCCCGGTGGGCCATCCACTCCGCGTCGCCCCAGTCGTGGTGCGAGGCGTGCACGATCGACGACGTGGCGGGCGGGGTCTCGGTGCGGCGGGCCAGCGGGTCGGCGCGCAGGGTGCGCGAGCCGTCCGGGCGGGTGATCTCGAACTTGTACAGCTCGCCCTCGCCGATCCCCGGCACGAACAGCTCCCACACCCCGGAGGAGCCGAGCGAGCGCATCGGGAACCCGCTGCCGTCCCAGAAGTTGAAGCTGCCCGTGACCCGTACGCCCCGCGCGTTCGGCGCCCACACCGCGAACCGGGTGCCGGCCACCCCCTGCACGGTCGTGACGTGCGCGCCGAGCGCCCGCCACAGCTGCTCGTGCCGGCCCTCGCCGATCAGATGCAGGTCCAGCTCGCCGAGCGTGGGCAGGAAACGGTAGGCGTCCTCCGTCTCGTGTTCGGTGCCGTCGTACCGCACCAGCAGCCGGTAGACGGGGACCTCGGCGAGCGGGAGCAGCCCGGAGAAGAAGCCGTCGCCGTCGTCGTGCAGCTCCGCGCGCAGCTCACCGGAGACCACGGTGACCGCCTGCGCGTACGGCCGGAACGCGCGGAAGGCGACCCCGCCCGGGACCGGGTGGGCGCCCAGCACGGAGTGCGGATCGTGGTGGGTGCCGTGCCGCAGCCGCTCGCGGTCGCCCGCGTCGACGGCGGGTGAGACGGCGATCTCCAGGGCGGGCGGCGCCGGCTGTGGCGGCACCTGCGGGGCCGGGGCCGGGGTGACCCTCTTCTTCTCGGCCTTGGTGCCACCGGACTTGTTCTTCGAGGTTGCTGACTTCTTGGACGTCACGAGCGAGTCTCCCGGGCGAGGTCAGATCGGGTCGGACGTGGTGAGGCGACGGATCGCCGAGAGCGGTACGGGGAGCCAGTCGGGCCGGTGCCTGGCCTCGTAGACCACCTCGTAGACCGCCTTGTCGGTCTCATGGGCCCGCAGCAGCACCGGATCGGTGCGCGGGTCGCGGCCGGCCACCTCCGCGTATCCGGAGCAGTAGGCGGCCCGGCAGGCCCGCGCCCAGTCCAGGGCGGGCGGGGACGCCGAGTGGGCGGCGTAGTCGAAGGAACGCAGCATCCCCGCGATGTCCCGCACCGGCGGCTGCGGCATGCGGCGCTCGGCCAGCGGCCGGGCCGGCTCCCCCTCGAAGTCGATCAGCGACCACGCGCCGGACGGCGAGCGCAGGCACTGACCGAGGTGCAGGTCGCCGTGCACCCGCTGGGCGGTCCAGGTGCGGCCCTCGGCGGCCAGATCGGCGAGCGCGGTGTAGGCCGAGCGGAGCCCGGTCTCGTACGGGCGCAGGGCGGGCACCGCCTGGACGGCCGCCTCCAGCCGCTCGGTCATGCCGTCGACCAGTGACTCCAGCTGCACATGGCCGAGGGTGACCGTCGGCAGGGCGCGGGCGAGGGCGGTGTGCACCTCGGCGGTGGCCCGGCCCAGCGCCCGCGCCTCGGCGACGAAGTCCTCGCCCTTGGCCAGCTCGCGCAGCGCCAGCTCCCAGCCGTCGCTCGCGCCGTTCACGAACGGCTGAAGGACGCCCAGCACGGACGACTCGCCGTCCAGCTCGGCGTGGACCCAGGCCGTCGGCGCGGGCACCCGCGGGCAGCCCTCGCGGGCCAGGGCCAGGGGTATCTCCAGATCGGGATTGATGCCGGGCACCACCCGGCGCAGCAGCTTGAGGATGAACGTATCGCCGTAGATCACCGACGAGTTGGACTGCTCGGCGGTCAGCAGCCGGGCCACGAGACCCTCGCGGATCTCCTGGTGCGGGTCCCGCTCGAAACGCAGCCCGCCGACGTGCGCCCGGGTGCGCAGGGCCTCCAGGAGCACCTCGGCGGGCCGGGCGTCGTACAGGGCCTCGTACACCGTGCGTCCGGCGAGCGGCCCCTTGTCCGGATGTCCGATGAGCGCGGGCGCCAGCCGGGGCGGCAGCGCCTCGCGCACGCCTATGAGGAGCTGGTAGCAGTCGCCCGGGTGCGGTTCGGCGCCGAGCGCGGACGGCTGGTGGACGCGCAGCAGCAGGTGGTACAGGCCCAGCCGGCCCTCGGGCGGCAGCAGTTCGGTGAGGGCCACCGGGGTGAAGCCGGTGACCGGGCGTCCCTTGCCCGCGAACCAGCGCTGCCTCGGCAGCCACGTGCGCAACAGGGGGTCCAGCGAGGCGAGAAGGGAGCGGGTGGTGCCGGAAGAGGTGACCGTGTCCGCCATGGACGTCACGTCCTTTCCCCGGAGCGCGAGGGGGTGTCACTTTTGCGTGCCCCGGGTGGGGCGGTGGAAACGCTCCACCGCCCCACCCGGCCGGACTACGCCTCCCGGCGCAGCCGGAACCAGTAGAAGCCGTGCCCCGCGAGGGTGAGCAGGTACGGCAGCTCGCCGATCGCCGGGAAGCGGACCCCGCCGAACAGCTCGACCGGGTGCCGCCCGCCGAACCGGCTCAGGTCCAGCTCCGTGGGCTGGGCGAAGCGCGAGAAGTTGTGGACGCACAGCACGAGGTCGTCCTCCCCGTCCTTCGACAGGGGAGCCTCGCGCAGGAAGGCGAGCACCGCCGGGTTCGACGACGGCAGCTCGGTGTAGGACCCCAGTCCGAAGGCGGGGTTCTGCTTACGGATCTCGATCATGCGGCGCGTCCAGTGCAGCAGGCTGGACGGGGAGGACATCGAGGCCTCGACGTT
>NZ_JBIUBE010000009.1:0-232790 GCF_044593395.1 Streptomyces sp. NPDC052301
ACAACAATAACAACAACAACGGTGGCGGGGGCGCGAACAACAACAATAACAACAACAACGGTGGCGGGGGCGCGAACAACAACAATAACAACAACAACGGTGGCGGGGGCGCGAACAACAACAATAACAACAACAACGGTGGCGGGGGCGCGAACAACAACAATAACAACAACAACGGTGGCGGGGGCGCGAACAACAACAATAACAACAACAACGGTGGCGGGGGCGCGAACAACAACAATAACAACAACAACGGTGGCGGGGGCGCGAACAACAACAATAACAACAACAACGGTGGCGGGGGCGCGAACAACAACAATAACAACAACGGCTGAACTTGGTGGTCCGGCGGCCGGGGTGGTGCGAAGTTTCCCGGCTGCCGGACTGTCATGTGTGTGCCCTGCAGTGCGCCGGCGGCAGCTCCCTCACGGATTTCAAGGTGATGAGAATGAAGAAAGCGGTCCTGTGGAGTTGCACCCTCGCGATAGCGGCCGTCTCCTGTATGGCGCTCGGCACATGGAACGCTGCAGCGGGTGAATCGGGTGCCTTGCCGCGGAAACCGCAGACCGTGGCCACGGAGTCGGCAACTCAGTGCTATGCGACTCGCGGCAATCCGAATGCTGTCGTGTGCTACCGAAATTCATGGAAGGCCGAGTACAGGCACGGCGAAATGGTCTATGTGCCCATCCTCATTCAGGTTCCTACGCCTTCGCATGCGCCGTCGGTGATGGTCGTCGAGAGTCTGGATGACGTTCGCCCGAGCAATACGAGGCAGTAGTCACCGTAGCCGTCACCACGGTCGCCGCCCTGGTCGAACCAACCCTGGTCGTCGTAGGTGTCGCAACCGCCGTTCCCCCAGACCTCGTCGCAGCCGCGGCTCGAGTGGGGATAGTACGAGGTGACGTGAGCCGTGGTGGCCGCCGAAGCGGTCCCCGCCGCACCGACCGCGGCACCGCCGGCCAGCAGAACACCTACGGCGGACACCGCGAAGAGGCGCTTGCTGTGCTGTGCACTCATGGGCCGCACCTTTCGAACCGTCGTCCCGCACCACGGACGGAGCGCGAGAACCATGGCCGCGCCGAACGGTCGGATGAACACCGCGGGTGGGCTGATCGGCCCATCGGTTCACGAAAGCGCGGCCATCACACGATCCCATTGTCGGACACCAGTAGGTCCGCATCCAGGCGAGTCGGCAGTAAGAGCATCCGATAACAGATCCGATGACGGGATCGAAGTCAGCGCCCGCCGAATGCCTCATCCGTGGGCACGACCTCGCGTCCAAGGGGCATGAGCGAGATGGGGATGAGCTTCAGGTTCGCCCAGCCGAAGGGAATCCCGATGATCGACAGGAACAGAGGGATGCTGGTGATCAGGTGGGCCAGCGCCAGCCACCATCCCGCGAAGACCACCCAGATGACGTTGCCGACGCACGACGGGGCCCCGGCCTCCGGCCTCTCCACAGTGGTGCGGCCGAACGGCCAGAGGACGAATCCGGCGATGCGCAGCGATGCGATGCCGAAGGGGATGGTGATGATCAGGACGAAGCAGATCAGGGCAGCGATCAGGTAACCGATCGCCATCCAGAGCCCGCAGAGGACGAGCCACAGGATATTGAGCAGCAGGTTGAACACCTTCATGATCGGTACCTTTCCAGGTCGCTCCGTCGGCATGCCTGCTGCCACCAGTATCAGCTGATCACGCGCCTGGGCGGAAACAGAGAGCCCTTGTGACGTGACCGGGAAGGTCCCGAGACGTTCCCGCTCGGCACGGTCGGCTCCCGGTGATTCCTTTCGCGCTCGTCGACGTCGTGAATGCGGTCGGTATACCCGCGCGCTGACGGTACGTCACTCCTCGCGGCGACCCGCCCGCCGGGCCGCCCACCACTGCCGTGCGCCGTAGGCGGCCACACCCACCGCGAGCACCCCCGCTCCGACGGCCACCGAGACGGTCGGCAGGGCGAATGCCAGCGCGGCGCAACCCAGCAGGCCCACCACCGGGACCACGCGGGACAGCGGGGCCGGACTCAGCGTCCACGCCGAGGCGTTGGCGACGGCGTAATAGGCCAGAACGCCGAACGAGGAGAAGCCGATTGCGCCGCGCACGTCCACTGTGGCGGCCAGTACGACGACCACCGCGCCCACGGCCAGCTCGGCCCGGTGCGGTACGTGGAAGCGAGGGTGCACGGCCGCCAGCCCGCCCGGCAGGTGACCGTCCCGGGCCATGGCGAGCGTCGTACGGGACACACCGAGGATCAGCGCGAGCAGCGACCCCAGCGCGGCCACCGCCGCTCCCGCCCGCACCACGGGCACGAGCCCCGGCACCCCCGCCGCACGCACGGCGTCGGCCAGTGGCGCAGTCGCGTGCCCGAGCCGGCCCGTACCGAGGACACCGAGCACCGCGACGGCCACGCACGCGTACACGGCAAGAGTGATCCCCAGGGCCAGCGGGATCGCGCGCGGAATGGTGCGCGCAGGGTCTCGTACCTCCTCCCCGAGGGTGGCGATCCGCGCGTACCCGGCGAAGGCGAAGAACAGCAGCCCGGCCGCCTGCAGCACCCCGCCGGCTCCCGACGAAAGTCCGACGCCGAGCCGCCCCGCGTCCGCCCGCCCCGAGGCGAGGCACGCGACGACCACGGCGGCCAGAACGGCCAGGACCACCGCCACGATCACCCTCGTCAGCCATGCCGACTTCTGGATGCCGCCGTAGTTCACGGCGGTCAGGGCCACCACGGCGGCGACCGCCACGGTGTGCGCCTGCCCCGGCCAGACGTACGCGCCCACGGTGAGCGCCATGGCCGCACAGGAGGCCGTCTTGCCGACGACGAACGCCCAGCCCGCGAGATACCCCCAGAAGGCGCCCAGCCGCTCCCGCCCGTACACGTACGTGCCGCCCGAGGCCGGGTAGCGGGCGGCGAGACGGGCGGAGGACATGGCGTTGCAGTAGGCCACCACGGCCGCGACGGCCAGGGCGGGCAGCAGTCCGGTGCCGGCCGCGCGTGCGGCGGGTCCCAGAGCGGAGAAGACACCGGCCCCGATCATCGAGCCGAGCCCGACGACCACGGCGTCCCGCACCCCCAGGGTGCGTCTCAGGACGGCGGCGGAAGGTGTCATGTGCCGCACCCTACTGACCAGGGCAACCGGCTGCCGGGCCGCTGACGTCCTCTTCATAGACACGACACGACATGCACGCACGCGCGTGGACAGCAGGTCCGCACCGAAAACTCAGGGACCGGACAGTGCGGACACAGCGTGGAAGGGCAGGTTCACGGCATGAGCATCATCGGTTGGATCATCCTGGGACTGCTGGCCGGAGCCATCGCCAAGGTTCTGCTGCCGGGACGGGACCCCGGCGGCTTCATCGGTACGACCCTCATCGGTATCGCGGGCGCGTTCATCGGGGGCTGGATCTCGGCCCGCTGGCTGGA
Source organism: Streptomyces sp. NPDC052301 (assembly GCF_044593395.1). Taxonomy (NCBI): domain Bacteria; kingdom Bacillati; phylum Actinomycetota; class Actinomycetes; order Kitasatosporales; family Streptomycetaceae; genus Streptomyces; species Streptomyces sp. NPDC052301. Next base: position 3,425 of record NZ_JBIUBE010000009.1, read on the forward strand.
CCACCCGATCAGCAAGCACTTCTACGACGGCGCCACCTGGGCCGCTGCCATCGGCGGCTCCCTGGTGCTGCTGATCCTCTACCGCATCCTGTTCGGGAACTCCCGCGACTGAGCGAGAACGAGAAGGGTGGGCACCGGCCGGTGCCCACCCTTCTTGCCCTCTTCCCGCCGGTGTCCTACCGGTAGTTCACGAACTGCAGCGCGAAGTCGAAGTCCTTGCCCTTCAGCAGGGCGATCACGGCCTGCAGGTCGTCGCGGCTCTTGGAGCTGACCCGCAGCTCGTCACCCTGGACCTGGGCCTTCACGCCCTTCGGGCCCTCGTCGCGGATGATCTTCGCCACCTTCTTCGCGTTCTCCTGGGAGATGCCCTCCTCGATCGACGCGAAGATCTTGTACTCCTTGCCGGAGAGCTGGGGCTCGCCGGTGTCCAGCGCCTTCAGCGAGATGCCACGCTTGATCAGCTTGGACTGGAAGACGTCGAGCACAGCCTTCACCCGGTCCTCGGAGTTGGCCTCCATGAGGATCTTGTCGCCGGACCACGAGATCGAGGCACCCACGCCCTTGAAGTCGTAGCGCTGCGAGATCTCCTTGGCGGCCTGGTTGAGGGCGTTGTCGACCTCCTGCCGCTCGACCTTCGAGACGATGTCGAAACTGGAGTCGGCCATGTCCTGTGGCTCCTTGTATCGGGGTGCGTATCGGTGCGTGCCGGCGTGCGCGGCGACGGCCGCCGGGCCCGGCGGAAGACCAGGCCCATCCGGAACAGCCTAGCCACCCCGCGACCCGACGGGTGGAGATCAACCGGGTGGCGAAGCACCCCCGTGCATCGGGTATTGTTTACGTCGTTGCCAGGGAGCACCGCCGAAAGCGGGTTCGATTGGCAGACACCATGGCGGTGTGCCCGAGCGGCCAAAGGGAGCAGACTGTAAATCTGCCGGTTCTACCTTCCCAGGTTCGAATCCTGGCGCCGCCACACGGTGGGAAACCCCCTCTGATCAGGCTAAATACCTGATCAGAGGGGGTTTCTCGTTGTCGGCCCCCGTTCGATTCGCCGTGGACGAAGCGTGACCGTGTCGCACCCCGTACCGCCTCGGCTCCCACCTCGCTGCCTGGGTCCGTCCTGTCGTACACCGCTGCGGCCAGGGCGTTCACCGGGGGATCGAGGTGCCGACGCGGGCGATGAGGAGGGCGATGTCGTCCTGCGCGGGGGTTGGGGCGAGGCGGTCGATGAGGGTGTCGGCCAGCTCGTCGAGGGACGGGTGGGTACCGGCGAGGAGGAAGGTGAGCTCCTCCAGGCGCTCATCGAGGTCGTACTCTCGCGCTTCGACGAGTCCGTCGGTGTAGAGGACGAGGCCGGTCCCGGGAGCGACGGGGATCTCGGTGGTCGTGTAAGTGATGCCGCCGATGCCGAGCGGTGCGCCAGAAGGCAGGTCGACGAGGCGGGCGGTGCCGTCGGGGGTGATCAGGGCAGGCGGGGGGTGTCCGGCCCGGGCGAGCCGGCAATGTTTGCCCGCGGCGAGTCGGATCAGTCGGCGTCTGTGAGGCAGCGGTGGCTCGAGGTGCTGCAGATTCTGGCGTGCAGCGGTATCTCGGGGCCGCGGTAGCCCCACTCCACGAATGACGGCGCGGTCCGGCTGCATCACGGCTCCGGCCTGGTGGAGGACGCCTCGGTGGTCGTCTCCGGTGAGACGGAAGGGACCGGCGTCGTCGAGGACGAAGGCAAGCGTGTAGTAGTACCGGCCGGGCGCGTCCTGCCACATCGGCAGGCCGTCGGTATACCCCTCCAGCCGGCCGACCGCTCGCGCGGGGACGTGGTCAGCCCCGGGCGGGGCGGCGGACGCCGCCAGGACGGCGGCCAGGCCGACCACGGTGAGCACACCCCAGACGAACAGTCCCGCCGTGATGCCGCCAGATGAGCAGTCCCGCCGTGATGCCGCCGACCGCGCGCAGGCCGTCCTGTCGGCCGGAGGCGATGGCTCGTTTCGTCACCACCGCCATGTCGGGACCGGGAACCATGGTCAGGACGGCGAGCACACCCGTGGCCGCCAGAAGCTGGACGAACACGGACCGAGTCTCACACCCGGGACCGCCTCGCCGTCTTCGCAGGGGTGTCTGCGGCCCTGCCGGGAGGCGGTCTCGAAAGCACCGTCGGCGCTCAGGAGCAGAGGTTCACGTGCCGGACGGCCAGGACGTGGCCCGCCGCGTCGACGAGGCGGCTGCGGCTGAGGTGTCCGCCGGACACCGCGTTGGTGATCGCCGTGGCGATCGACGACGTCTGCGCGCTGATGTTGCCCCTCAGGTCGAACATGACCATGTCGGCGCCGGAGCGCAGGGCCTGGACGGCGGCGGCGGGGACGCTGTAGCCGGCGGCGGAGATCGCCTTGGCGCTCAGCGAGTCGGTGACCACCAGCCCCTTGAAGCCCAGCTTGCCGCGCAGCTCGGAGCTGATGACGGTGGGTGACAGGCTCGCCGGATTGCCGGCCAGGCCCGGCACGATGTTGTTCGAGACCATGATGGCCGGGGCACCGGCCTTGATCGCCGCTGTGAACGGCGGGATGGCCACCTTCTGCAGGGTCGACCAGGGCAGCGTGCGGGCCGGGCCGAAGTCGGAGTTGTAGGTGGAGCCGCCGAGGCCCGGGAAGTGCTTGACGACGGGGATCACATGTCCGGCGCGCAACCCGTTCATGTACGCGACACCGTCCTTGGATACCACCGAGGTGCTGCCGCTGAAGGATCGCCATCCGTCGGGGTTGGTGTGACTGGGGGCCACGTTCCGGCCGTCGACGTCGACCACCGGCGCGAGGTCCATGTTGACCTGGGCGGCCGCCATCCTGGCGGCGACCTTGGTGACGTTCTGCTGGATCTGGGCCGGGGTCCAGTGCGTCCCCATGTACGCGGCCCAGGGCAGGGACCCGACGAGGTTCGCCATGCGCTGGATGCCACCGCCCTCCTCGTCGGTCATCACCAGCAGGCCCAGGTGACCGGGTACGTGAGACTTCAGCGTGGTCAGCCGTGACCCGAGGTCGGACGGCGCCTTGCTGCCGAACAGCAGCACACCGCCCGCGCCGGCGCTCACCTCGGACGTGACGTCGGACACCGAGGTCTCCGACACCGGGACGGCGATGGTCAGCATGGCCAGCCGGCGGTTCGACCACCCGGCCAGCTTCGTGCTGTTGGTGCACGCGGTGGCGGTGGCGGTGGCGGTGGCGGTGGTGGCGGCATGGGTGGTGGTGAGGTCGGGGGTGAAGGACGAAGGGGAGTGGGACGGCGCGGTGGTCGGGGCGAGGGACACGCCGGTGCCGCTGGAGTGCGGGGACGCCTTCGGAGTGCCTGTGCCACAGCCCGCCAGGAGCATCGCCGCCACGGCGGCGGCCGCGCTCAGCCTTCGTGTGGTCCTGGCCCGGCCGGGAACCCGCGGCGGTGGCGTCGCGCTTCTGCGGTCACGGTGCGACGGAAGATTCATCGCCCGGCCTCCTTCGGGAAGTCGCGACGGTGCGGTCGCGCTGGGGGCGTATGAGCATGAGGTTGGTCTACGACGCTGAGATGCGCACCGGCGCGCAATTGTTCGCCGGTGCGCGTCGGAGTACCAGAATCTCGCGCCTCGGAGCCGGACGGAAATCCTGCCGACGCGAGCGGGGGCCGCTCAGGAAGCGACACCGAGCGCGCTTCACCTCGGCGGGGCGGCGGTCTGATCGGCTCCCGATCGTCTGACCCGCTCCCGATGGTCGCACTTCTGGCCGCGTTCACTAGAATCGAACATGTGAACGATGACCGTCCGCTGACGCGTCTCGACATGCTGCGCTTCGCCCGCCGCGTCGTCGAACATCAGGCTGCCCGGCAGCTCGCGCTGATGGACCGGTGGATCGCGGACGAAGAGCGCCGGGAGGCGGAACGGCAACGCCGCCTCGCCGCCCGGCAGGCCGCCCCGGACTGGCTGATCGAGCGCGCTCTGAACGGCCGCGGAGCGGTCTACGTCCATGTCGGCGGCTGCACCGGTGCCGGCTCCCGTGCGCGGGGAGCCGGCAGGGAGCAAGCCGTACAAGCGCTCACCGAAGGAGGCATCACACCATGCCCGCTGTGCCGCCCGGACACCGTTCTGGGGATTCTCGAATGACCGGCCCGGGTGCGGTTCCGGGCGGTCCGGACGATGCTGGAGCCATGGCCGGGAAACGCCCCATCATCGTGCACCTGCCCTCCCCGACCGGCGGTCGCCGGGTCCGGGTGGACGGCGAGATCCTCGGCCTGGCGCACAACGTGCGGGACCTGGTGGAGTTCCTGCGCCGGGCCGGGCTGGAGATCGAGCCGGAGCAGGTGGCCGACTCGCCGCTGATCGACTGGCGCGGGGTGGGACCCGACCGCTGGGAGGCGGAGACCCGCACCTGAGCACGGTGTCGTGCCCGCCCTGCCGGGGGGCAGACTGACGGCATGTCCTCCCGACGCAGAACCTGCCCCGTGTGCCGCCGCGACATCGCCGTCGTCGCGGGCCGCTTCGCGCGCCACGACCCACCGGGCGCGCGGGAGAACGGGGACCTCGTCTCCTGCGCCGGGTCCCGCCAGCCGGCGCAACTCGGGGTGGTCCAGCCGTCGTTGGACGGGTACGCCGTGCCGGACTTTCCCGGGCAGCTCCCTCTGTTCTGAGGCCCGCAGTACGTGCGGGGGTGAAGGACTGACGGGGTGACAGCGGAGGCGACCGTTCAACGGACGGGCGCCGTCCTCAGTTCCCGGCCACGGACTTCACCGCGACCGACACCGGCGTCGACCCGCTGATCAGCTCCAGGGTCAGGCCCGCCGTCGCGGACGTGTCCACCAACTCCGCCAGTACGGCCGCCACATCGGCCCGCGGGATCGAACCGCGCCCGGTGTGCGCCTCCAGGCGGACCAGGCCGGTACCCGCGTCGTCCGTCAGCGAGCCCGGGCGCAGGATCGTCCAGTCCAGGGCCTCCTGCCGGGTGACGTACGCGTCCGCCTCGCCCTTGGCGCGCAGGTACACGTCGAAGACGTCGTCGCCCCGGTGCGCAGGATCCGCGCCCATCGAGGACACGACCACGAAGCGGCGCACGCGCGCGCGGACAGCCGCGTGCGCGAACAGCACCGCCGCGCCCTTGTCCACCGTCTCCTTGCGGGCCGCTCCGCTGCCCGGGCCCGCGCCTGCCGCGAACACCGCCGCGTCCGCGCCCTGCAGATGCGCCGCGACCTCCTCCACCGAGGCGGACTCCAGGTCGAGCAGGACCGGTTCGGCACCGGCCGCCCGCAGATCGCCGCCCTGCTCGGCCTTGCGGATGATGCCCGCCACCTCGTCCCCGCGCGCGGCGAGCAGGCGCTCCAGCCGCAGCGCGATCTGACCATGACCACCAGCGATGACAATGCGCATGAATCCGACCGTACGCCCGAAGAGACGCAGCCGCCGCACGAGTCAACCGGCGCGGCCGGAGCGCGCCGGGAGCGCACGCCGAGCGTGCGGCCCGGGTGCGCGGCGGGGCATACGGCACGAGTACGCGCCGGCCGCGGAGCGCGCACACCTCGGACACGCGCTGGGTGTCGTGGGCGTCCGAGGCCGGGGGGCGAGGCCGCCCGCCGACGTCACTCACGCTCCCCGGGCCCCGGCCCCGCTCCGCAGCATCGCATCACCTCACGACAGCTCCCCACGCCCCTGCCGCGGCAGTCCGAGTTCCGCTGCCGCCGCCGAGTTGCAGTACTCGCGGACAGCGCTCGTACGGGCCACCACCCGGCCCCGGTGCACCACGATGCGGCTGTAGGCCAGGGAGAGGGCGCCGGACAGGTGGTCGCCGCGTACGGCCAGGAGCTCCGCGGGGAAGCCCGCCTCCACGCGGACCTCCGGCAGACCGAGGACCGCGCGGGCCGAGCCGCTCACGGCGTCGTAGGCGTCCTCCGGGCGCAGCCCGTGGGCGGAGGCGAGGAGGTAGGCCGCCTCCAGGGGGTCCCCGCGGCCCACGGGGTTGGAGACGTCACGCAGGGCGCCGCTGCCGGCCGCCACCCGCACCCCGGCCGCGCGCAGGAGCCGTACCGGAGCCGTGCCCCGCCGGTCGGCGCCGCCGCAGCCGCCCTGGGGGAGGCACACCACCGTCACTCCGGCCGCCGCGAGCTGGTCCGCTACGCGGGAGGCGGCTTCCCTGGGCAGGCGCGCAAGACCGGCGCACGGCCCGATCGCCACGCCGGGGCGCAGGCCACCCGCCATCGCCGCGAGCCGGGACAACCGGGCCGAGTCGGCGGCATCCGTGTGCAGGTCGACCGGGCAGCCGTGCTCGGAGGCCACCTCCAGGACCGCCTCCACATAGCCCGTGGGATCCGGGTCCAGGTCCGGACAGCCGCCCACCACACAGGCGCCCATCTTCATCGCGTCCCGCAGCATCGCCAGCTCGTCGGCCCCGGCCACCCCGGTCAGCAGCCGCGGCATCGCCACCGTGGTCAGCTCCGCGAGTCCCCGCAGCGACCGCCGGGCCTGCAGCACCGCACCCAGCGCGCCGAGCCCCTGGACGTCGCTCACGCGCACGTGCGCGCGTACCGCCGTCGCCCCGTGCCCGAGCTGCAGCAGGGCCGCCTCCGTGGCCCGGCGCTGGACGTCCTCCGGCGCGTACGACACCGGGCCGGGGCGCTCGGCGGACAGGGCGGTGTCGCTGTGGGCGTGCGGTTCGGCCGGGGCCGGCAGGAGCAGATAGCCGCTCAGGTCCACCCGCGTGACGCTCGTCCGGGCCGGGCCCGATGTGAGACTGCCGGCGGTGCCCACCGCCTCGATGCGCCCGCCGCCCAGCCGTACGTCCACCCTCCGGCCGTCGGTGAGCCGTGCCCCGCACAGCAGCAGGGCGGCCGTGTCGGACTGGCCCGAGGACCCCGACGAGTTCGACGGCTGGTGGGGTTGCGGCTGGCTGTCGGGCATCGCGCTCCAGGTTCGGGGCCGGGGGCTCGGGGCGGCCCGGCGCGAGGGCTTCGGGGCGTGCGCGCCCCAAGATCACGCAGAGCGAGTCGAGCCTAGGGTGACGAGCCGCGCGGGACGCGTAGGGGCGCAATAGTCGTACCGGCGTGGTCCGCCCCAGGCCGTACGCGGACGGCCCACGCGCGGGCCTGCGCACGTCCGCCGGTGCCGCACCGCACAACCGCCCATGCGTCACTCATCGCCCCCCACGCGTGCGTGGGGCGCCTCGCCCCGGGCCGGGCAGAGCCGTACCCGGCACGTCGGACCCCGTGGGGCAAACCCCGCGCACGCTGGGGCTCAAGGGGCTGCGGAGGGCGTCGCGATGCGGGGGGTGACCGGCGGCCGGATACGGATTTGGGTGAACGGCGGCGGACCGTGTAATGTCTTCATCGCTCGCCCCAATAGCTCAGTCGGCAGAGCGTCTCCATGGTAAGGAGAAGGTCAACGGTTCGATTCCGTTTTGGGGCTCTGGTGTGAGAGGTTCCCGTCGCAAGGCGGGGGCTGATCTCATCAAAGCGGTGTAGCTCAGTCGGTAGAGCAAGCGGCTCATAATCGCTGTGTCACCGGTTCAAGTCCGGTCACCGCTACTCACAGTAGCCGATTGTGGGGTCGGTCCTTCGATCGGCTACTCTTTCTTGCGTTAAATCAAGTCCATCCGTTCGTCTTAGGAGCACTCACGTGGCTGCCACCGACGTCCGCCCGAAGATCACGCTGGCCTGCGTGGAGTGCAAGGAGCGGAACTACATCACCAAGAAGAACCGGCGTAACAACCCGGACCGTCTTGAGATGAAGAAGCACTGCCCGCGTTGCAACGCGCACACCGCGCACCGCGAGACGCGATAAACAGGCTCGTACACGAGGCCGTCCCCTTCCGAGGGGGCGGCCTCGCGGCGTTTCACCGGTCGGTGACCGGCTAATTTGGGGCCACCACAGCAGACATCAGGAGGTGCCGGGCCATGGCGCTCGATCAGTCCTTCGTGGGACGGACCTATCCGCCCACCGCCCCCTATGAGGTGGGCCGGGAGAAGATCCGCGAGTTCGCCGAGGCGGTGGGCGAGGCCAACCCGGTGTACACGGACCCGCAGGCCGCCAAGGAATTCGGTCACCCCGACGTGATCGCTCCGCCGACGTTCGTGTTCTCCATCACCTTCCGGGCCGCCGGACAGGTCGTCGAGGACCCGCAGCTCGGTCTGGACTACAGCCGCGTGGTGCACGGCGACCAGAAATTCGCCTACAGCCGCCCGGTGCGCGCCGGCGACCGCCTCACGGTCACCTCCACCATCGAGGCGATCAAGTCCATGGCGGGCAACGACATCCTGGACATCCGCGGTGAGGTGCACGACGAGGCCGGCGAGCACGTCGTGACCGCCTGGACCAAGCTCGTGGCCCGCGCGGCCGAGGAGGCGTGAGGACCTGATGACGGCGAAGATCGCGTACGACGACGTCGAAGTCGGCACCGAACTGCCGGCGCAGAACTTCCCGGTGACCCGGGCCACGCTCGTGCGGTACGCGGGCGCCTCCGGTGACTTCAACCCGATCCACTGGAACGAGAAGTTCGCCAAGGAGGTGGGCCTGCCGGACGTCATCGCGCACGGCATGTTCACCATGGCCGAGGCGATCCGCGTGGTCACCGACTGGACCGGTGACCCGGGCGCGGTCGTGGAGTACGGAGTCCGCTTCACCAAGCCCGTCGTCGTGCCGAACGACGACCAGGGTGCCCTGATCGAGGTCAGTGGCAAGGTCACGGCCAAGCTGGACGACAACACCGTGCGCGTGGACCTGACGGCGACCTGCGCCGGCCAGAAGGTGCTCGGCATGTCCCGGGCGGTCGTACGGCTGGCCTGACGGCGAGCCGGGACGCGTGGGTAAGGGGCGCCCTCCACGACGAGGCGCCCCTTACGCGTGTCCGGGCAGCCTCTTGACCAAGTTAGTGATTGAGTACTAACTTACCGGCATGCCCAGGATGAGCGCAGAGGAGCGACGCGAGAGCGTCATCCGCGCGGCGACGGCCGAGTTCGCGCGCGGCGGCTATCACGGCACCTCCACGGAGGCGATCGCCAAGCGGGTCGGGGTGTCGCAGCCGTACCTCTTCCGGCTCTTTCCGGGCAAGAAGGCGATCTTCCTGGCGGCGTCCGAACGCTGCATGGAGGACACCGTCCGGACCTTCGAGGAGGCCTGTGAGGGGCTGCAGGGCGAAGAGGCCCTGCACGCCATGGCGAACGCGTACACCAAGGTCATCGCGGAGCGGCCCGAGCGGCTGATGATGCAGATGCAGATGTACGTCGCCGTGAAGGCCGCCGAGGAGGAGGGCGACCGCGAGTTCGGTGAACACGTGCGGGCCGGCTGGATGCGGCTGTGGGACACCGTCCATGGGCCGCTCGGTGCGGACATCGGCGAGACGACCACCTTCATGGCGTGCGGAATGCTCATCAACTGTCTGGTGGCCATGGGCTTTCCGCCCGAGCACCGGGTGTGGGAGGGGCTCTTCCCGTCGGCCCGGCTCAAGGGCCGTCTCGAGAAGTAGTGCGGGCGAAGAAGGGTGTCGCCGCCCTTTCTCATGGGCGCAGAAGTTAGTCATCGATAACTAATTAGCGATCACTCTCTGGGGGAGAGATGTCAGAGAAGACCGAACAGACGAGCGCGGGACGCGGGGGCGCCCTCTGGGCCCTCGTCATCACCAGCGTCGCCGGGTTCATGGCGGCCCTCGACAACCTGGTCGTCACCACCGCCCTGCCCTCCATCCGCGAGGACCTCGGCGGTGCGCTGGACGACCTGGAGTGGACCGTCAGCGCCTACACGCTCACCTTCGCCGTACTGCTGATGCTGGGTGCGGCGCTCGGTGACCGCTTCGGGCGCCGCCGGCTCTTCATCGCCGGACTCGCCGTCTTCACCGGCGCCTCCGCCGCCGCGGCCATGGCACCCGGCATCGGCTCCCTGATCGCCGCCCGCGCGGTGCAGGGCGTCGGCGCCGCCGTGATGATGCCGCTCACGCTGACCCTGCTGACCGCGGCCGTCCCGGCCGCCAAGCGGGGCACCATGTACGGCATCTGGGGCGCCGTGAACGGGCTCGCCGTCGCCTCCGGACCGCTCATCGGCGGCAGCCTCACCGAACACGTCTCCTGGCACTGGATCTTCTGGCTCAACGTCCCGCTCGGCCTGATCGCCCTGCCGCTCGCCCGGCTGCGCCTCGCCGAGTCCTACGGAGCCGGAGCCCGGCTCGACCTCCCCGGCACGCTGCTCGCCAGCGGCGGACTCTTCGGGATCGTCTACGGCCTGGTCCGCGGGCCCGCCGACGGCTGGACCGACCCCGTCGTACTGACCTCGCTGTTCGCCGGCGCCGCGCTGCTCATGGGCTTCGTCCTCTACAGCTCCCGCGCGGCCCACCCGATGCTGCCCATGCGACTGTTCCGCTCCCGCGCCTTCTCCGGGATCAACGCGGCCAGCCTGCTGATGTTCGTCGGGATGTTCGGCTCGATCTTCCTGCTCAGCCAGTACATGCAAGGCGTGCTCGGCTACTCGCCCACCGAGGCGGGCCTCAGGATGCTGCCGTGGACCGGCATGCCGATGCTGGTCGCGCCGATCGCCGGGATCCTCTCCGACCGCATCGGCGGCCGCCCGGTCGTCGCCGCGGGCCTCTTCCTGCAGGCCGCCGGCCTCGGCTACATGGCCTGGGTGGCCACCGCTGACGCCTCCTACGCCGTCCAGCTGCCCGCCCTGATCATCAGCGGGGTCGGCATGGCCCTCTACTTCGCGCCGGCCGCGAACCTGGTCATGTCCAGCGTGCGCCCGCAGGAGCAGGGCATCGCCTCCGGCGCGAACAACGCGCTGCGCGAGGTGGGCGGCGCGCTCGGCATCGCGGTCATGTCGTCGATCTTCTCCGCGCAGGGCGGCTACGAGTCCGCCCAGCGCTTCGTGGACGGCCTGCGGCCGGCCCTGGTCACCGGCGCGGCGGTGGTCGCCCTCGCCGCGGTCGCCGCCCTGCTGATCCCGTCCCGCCGAAGCGCCGGCCGACTTGCCGCGGAGTCCGGACAGCCGGTCGCCCCGGTCCTGGAGACCACCGCCCGCTGAACCGGAACCTCCCCGAAGGAGCCCGTGATGCCGACCCTTCCCTGGACCGTTCCCACCACTCCGCCCCAGGGTGCCGAGGCGCACGTCTTCGCCTCCCGCTTCGAGACCCGCACCCTGTGGGGCGGCCTCCGCTTCCTGGTCCGCACCCCGGCCGTCTGGCGGCAGGTCGGCCGCGCGCCCGGTGCCTACGGCGCGTCCCTCCGGGCGCAGCCCCTGCGGCGGACCTTCTGGACCTTGTCGGCGTGGGAGTCGGCCGACGCGCTGAAGGCCTTCGCCCACTCCGGCTCCCACCGGCCCATCTCCCGCGGACTGGCCTCCCACATGAGCGGCGTCACCTTCGCCGGCTGGGAGACCACCGCCGACCAGCTGCCGGTGAGCTGGGAGGAGGCGGAACGGCGGCTGCGGAAGGACACCTGAAGCAGTCGTCGGCCGACTGCACCCCCTGCACGCGCGCGTGGCCCTCGAAACGGGAGGCCACGCGCGCGTGTGTGTGCGTGGCGGTGAGCGAGGTCAGGGTGGTGGGGCGGGCGAAGGACCACACGCGCGTGCCGCCGGCCGCGGCGGCGGGTGGCCGGGTGGGCGGGTGTGACCCCGTGCCCCAGGACCCCCGACCCCGTGACCACCGGCCGCGCGGGTGCGGTGCCGACGGAGCAGTCTCGTAGTCTTGGGCGCGTGCAGGTACTCCACGACGCCCCTCTTGCCCCGCTGACCACCTTCCGGCTGGGCGGTCCCGCGACGCGGCTGGTCACGGCCGAGACCGACGCCGAGGTGATCGCCGCCGTCCGCGAGGCAGACGACGGCGGGACACCGCTGCTGGTCATCGGCGGCGGATCGAACCTGGTCATCGGCGACAAGGGCTTCGACGGCACCGCCCTGCGCATCGCCACGCGCGGTGTGGAGTTGCGCGGCACCACGCTGGAGCTGGCGGCCGGCGAGGTGTGGACGGACGCCGTCGCCCGCACCGTCGAGGCCGGACTCGCCGGGATCGAGTGCCTGGCCGGGATCCCGGGCTCCGCCGGTGCCACGCCGATCCAGAACGTGGGCGCCTACGGCCAGGAGGTCTCCTCCACCATCACCGAGGTGATCGCCTACGACCGGCAGGCCGGCGACACCGTCACGCTGACGAACGAGGAGTGCGGCTTCTCGTACCGCCACAGCCGCTTCAAGGCCGACCCCGGCCGCTATGTCGTCCTGCGCGTCCGTTTTGAACTGGAGGACGCGCACGGCATGTCGGCGCCCGTCAGGTACGCCGAGGCGGCCCGCGCGCTCGGTGTCGAGCCCGGCGACCGGGTGCCGCTGGCCGACGCCCGCGAGACCGTGCTGAAGCTGCGGGCCGGGAAGGGCATGGTCCTCGACCCCGAGGACCACGACACCTGGTCGGCGGGATCCTTCTTCACCAACCCGATCCTCACCGAGGAGCAGTTCGCCGCGTTCCACGCGCGCGTGCGTGAGCGGCTGGGGGAGGGCGCCGAGCCGCCCGCCTACCCGGCGGGAGAGGGCCGTACGAAGACCTCGGCGGCCTGGCTGATCGACAAGGCGGGCTTCACCAAGGGCTACGGCACCGGCCCGGCCCGTATCTCCACCAAGCACACGCTCGCCCTCACCAACCGGGGCGGCGCCACCACCGAGGATCTGCTGGCCCTGGCCCGAGAGGTGGTCGCCGGAGTCCGTGAGGCCTTCGGCGTCACGCTGGTCAACGAGCCGGTGACCGTCGGCGCGAGCCTGTAGCGGCAGCGGGTCACGGCAGTGGCAGAGGCACCGGCTAGTAGGCCACGCCCACGCCCTGCTTCACGGTGCCCTCGTCGTCGATCATCGACAGCATCGCGTGCGCGACGTCCGCGCGGGCGAGGAAGCGGCCCTTGGGCGGGAAGCCGCCGACGACCGTGCGGTAGCGGCCCGTGACCGGCTTGTCCTGCAGGCGCGGCGGGCGCACGGACGTCCAGTCCGTGCCGCTGCGGGCCAGCTCCTCCTCCATCCCGCGCAGGTCCGCGTAGACGTCCTTGAGGATCGCCGACACCAGGCGGCGCGCGCCGCGGTCCAGGGGGCCGTCGTCCGCCGGTTCGGGACCGACCGGGCCCGCGCTGACCACCAGCAGCCGTCGCACGCCCTCCGCCTCCATGGCCTGAAGGACGCAACGGGTCAGCCGGGTCGCCACCCCCGCGTCCTTGCGGCTGCGCGCGCCCAGGCCCGACAGGACCGCGTCCCGGCCGCTGACGGCGGCTCGCAGCTCCTCCGGGTCGGTCAGGTCGGCGCGGACCACCCGCAGGGCGGCGCCGGTGACGGTCAGCCGGGCGGGGTCCCGTACGACGGCCGTGACCTCGTGGCCGGCGTCCAGGGCCTGGCCGACGAGTTCGCGGCCGACTCCTCCGGTGGCCCCGAAAACGGTGAGCTTCATGGCTGCTCCGGTCTCCCTCCGGTCGGTGGTTCCTGCGGTCGCTGCAGGGTAGGTGAGTGCTCACTCACCCCGGCCCCGCCTCTAGAGTGGGTAAGTACTCACTCACCCGTCAAGCCCCGATTGGACATGTCCTATGGAGACGAGGCCGGCACGTGTGCGCATCCTCGACGCCGCCCACGAGCTCATGCGCACCGTCGGGCTCGCCCGCGCCACCACCAAGGAGATCGCCCGCGCGGCCGGCTGCTCCGAGGCGGCCCTCTACAAGTACTTCGACAGCAAGGAAGACCTGTTCGTCCGGGTCCTCTCGGAGCGCCTGCCCCGGCTGACGCCCCTGCTCGGCAGCCTCGCCGCCGAACCGGGCCAGGGCACCCTCGAGGAGAACCTCACCGAGATCGCCCGCCAGGCCGCCCTCTTCTACGAGCAGAGCTTCCCGATCGCAGCCTCCCTGTACGCCGAGACCCAGTTGAAGCGGCGTCACGACGAGGTCCTGCGCACGCTCGGCTCCGGCCCGCACAAGCCCATCGAGGACCTGGACGGCTATCTCCGGGCCGAACAGGCCGCCGGCCGGGTCCGCGCCGGCGCCGACACGCTCGCGGCCGCCTCGCTGCTGCTGGGGGCCTGCGCGCAGCGCGCCTTCGCCTACGACGCGACCGAGAGCGGCGAACGACCGCCCGTGGACGCCTTCGCCGCCCGGCTCGCCCGGACGCTGCTGGGCGGAATCTCCGTTGCCGAGGAACCCGCGGACGCGCGACCCTGACGCCATGAGGCGGCGCACATGCAGCTGAGGCTGCGCGAGTTCAGGCCCCGGACCGGGCCGTACGACCACCGGATCGTCCAGCTGGGGCACCCCCTGCGGCACACCTCGCTGCGCGCCCCCGACCCCGTCGGTCTGCTGCTCGGCGATCACGACGGACTGAAGCAGCTCGCGGGCCTGTTCTCCTTCGCCGCCCACTCCCGGCACACGATCGTCCACGTGCCGCTGCGCGACGGGGTCCCGCCCGACGAGGGCGTCGGCGAGCGCGTCGACCTGGTCCTCGCCCACCACACCCTCGGCCTGCGCCCCAGCCAGTGGCCCGAGCTGCGCCGCGGACTGCGCCGCGGCAGCCCGCTGACCGTCCGCACCGACGAGGCGCGCACCGCGCGGGACGCCGCCGTCTGGCGGGAGCGCCGGGAGCGGGCCGACTTCCGGGACTGGCTGCGGCACGCCACGCACGCGCGTACGTTCTTCCTCTTCGGCACCCGGGAGGTGTTCGCCGAGACCGCGACCGACCTCGCCCGCGCGGCCGGATGGGGGCCGTACGAGAAGGACGCCGACAAGGGTCACTCGGCGCTGATGGCGGGGCTCGCGCTGACCCAGCCGCCCGGCGGCGGGCACCCGGTCGAGGTGCTGATCTGCTTCAAGGCCTATCCGCCCTACGCCCACTTCAGGCGCCCGGGCGACCCCCTCGGGCGACCGGGCGGGTCAGCCACTCGTCGACGCCGGCCAGCAGCCGCGCCTTGACGTCCTCCGGGGCCGCCGAGCCCCGCACCGACTGACGGGCGAGCTCCGCCAGCTCGGCGTCCGAGAAGCCGTGGGCGTCCCGGGCGATCTCGTACTGCGCGGCCAGCCGCGAGCCGAACAGCAGCGGGTCGTCGGCGCCGAGGGCCATCGGGACGCCGGCCTCGAACAACGTCCGCAGCGGCACGTCCTCCGGCTTCTCGTAGACGCCGAGCGCCACGTTCGAGGCCGGACACACCTCGCAGGTCACGCCCCGGTCGGCCAGCCGCTTCAGCAGCCGCGGGTCCTCCGCCGCGCGCACCCCGTGCCCGACCCGCGAGGCGTGCAGGTCGTCCAGACAGTCCCGGACCGAGGCCGGACCGGTCAGCTCGCCGCCGTGCGGGGCCGACAGCAGACCGCCCTCACGCGCGATGTGGAAGGCCCGGTCGAAGTCCCGCGCCATGCCCCGCCGCTCGTCGTTCGAGAGCCCGAAGCCGACCACGCCCCGGTCCGCGAACCGCACCGCCAGCCGGGCCAGCGTGCGCGCGTCCAGCGGGTGCTTCATCCGGTTGGCGGCGACCAGGACGCGCATGCCGAGACCGGTCTCCCGGGACGCCGTGTCGACCGCGTCCAGGATGATCTCCAGCGCCGGGATCAGACCGCCCAGGCGGGGCGCGTACGACGTCGGGTCCACCTGGATCTCCAGCCAGCCCGAGCCGTCCTTCAGATCCTCCTCGGCGGCCTCGCGCACCAGGCGCCGGATGTCCTCCGGTTCGCGCAGACAGGAGCGCGCCGCGTCGTACAGGCGCTGGAAACGGAACCAGCCCCGCTCGTCCGTCGCCCGCAGCTTCGGCGGCTCACCGCTGGTCAGCGCTTCCGTCAGGGAGTCGGGCAGTCGTACGCCGTACTTGTCGGCCAGTTCCAGGACGGTGCCCGGCCGCATGGAACCGGTGAAATGCAGGTGCAGATGGGCTTTCGGCAGCTCAGAGAGGTCACGTACACGCTCCATCCCCAGATCCTGCCGTACGTCACCGGCGTCCCGGTAGCCGTTTCCCCGTACGTGGTCTTGCTCGCACACGGGAGCGGGCCGCCTCCCCGGAGGGAAACGGCCCGCACGCGCGCGTGAAGCGCAGAGAACAGGAACTAGTCGCGCGCCTCCGCCAGCAGCTTCTGCATGCGGCTCACGCCCTCGACGAGGTCCTCGTCACCGAGCGCGTACGACAGCCGCAGGTACCCGGGCGTGCCGAACGCCTCGCCCGGGACGACCGCGACCTCGGCCTCCTCCAGGATCAGCGCGGCCAGCTCGACCGTGTCCTGCGGGCGCTTGCCGCGGATCTCCTTGCCGAGCAGGGCCTTCACCGACGGGTAGGCGTAGAAGGCGCCCTCGGGCTCCGGGCAGAGCACGCCGTCGATCTCGTTGAGCATCCGCACGATGGTCCTGCGGCGCCGGTCGAAGGCCTCACGCATCTTCGCCACGGCCTCCAGGTCGCCGGAGACGGCGGCCAGGGCGGCCACCTGGGCCACGTTGGAGACGTTCGAGGTGGCGTGCGACTGCAGGTTGGTCGCGGCCTTGATCACGTCCTTCGGGCCGATGACCCAGCCCACGCGCCAGCCGGTCATGGCGTACGTCTTCGCGACACCGTTGACCACGATGCACTTGTCGCGCAGCTCGGGCAGCAGCGCCGGCAGAGAGACGGACACCGCGTCGCCGTACACCAGGTGCTCGTAGATCTCGTCGGTCAGCACCCACAGGCCGTGCTCGACGGCCCAGCGGCCGATCGCCTCGGTCTCGGCCTCGGAGTACACCGCGCCGGTCGGGTTGGACGGGGAGACGAACAGGACGACCTTCGTCTTCTCCGTGCGCGCCGCCTCCAGCTGCTCCACGGTGACGCGGTAGCCGGTGGTCTCGTCGGCGACGACCTCCACCGGGACACCGCCGGCCAGGCGGATGGACTCCGGGTACGTCGTCCAGTACGGCGCCGGGACGATGACCTCGTCGCCCGGGTCGAGGATCGCGGCGAACGCCTCGTAGATGGCCTGCTTGCCGCCGTTGGTGACCAGGACCTGGGAGGCGTCGACCTCGTAGCCGGAGTCGCGCAGCGTCTTCGCGGCGATCGCGGTCTTCAGCTCGGGCAGGCCGCCGGCCGGGGTGTAGCGGTGGTACTTGGGGTTCTTGCAGGCCTCGACGGCCGCCTCGACGATGTAGTCCGGCGTCGGGAAGTCGGGCTCACCGGCGCCGAAGCCGATCACCGGCCGCCCGGCGGCCTTCAGGGCCTTGGCCTTGGCGTCCACGGCGAGGGTGGCGGACTCGGAGATCGCGCCGACTCGGGCGGAGACCCGGCGCTCGGTGGGAGGGGTTGCAGCGCTCATGGGGCCCATCGTTCCAGACCGGAAAACCCCCGGGCACGTGGGTTTCACAGACTGAACAGCCACGGGTCGAGACGTGAACAGGGGTCCGAATCCGGCCCCCGGCCAGGACGATCTTTGGCCGAGAGGCTCTGGACGGGCACTTTCTGTTCGACGCCGGGCCGTTGACCACGTACACTCTCACCTCGTTGGCCTCCAGCGGCCACCGCCGAAACCGGTGCACACCCCGCACCCGGTCGGATGCGGTACGTTGGGGGACACACAGAGGGTCGTAGCTCAATTGGTAGAGCACCGGTCTCCAAAACCGGCGGTTGGGGGTTCAAGTCCCTCCGGCCCTGCTACACACACCGCCAGGATGTGTGCGCAGGTACGTACAGCAATGCACCGCCGTGCGGCTCAAGAACCGGGCGCGGCACGGCCACGACCCGGGATCAGGTGAGGACAATGACGGACGCCGTGGGCTCCATCGACACGCCTGACGCTCAGGACGAGGTGCAGGAGTCCAAGAAGAAGGCCCGCAAGGGCGGCAAGCGCGCCAAGAAGGGCCCGCTGAAGCGCCTGGCCACCTTCTACCGCCAGATCGTCGCGGAGCTCCGCAAGGTCGTCTGGCCGACGCGCAACCAGCTGACCTCGTACACCACCGTGGTGATCTTCTTCGTCGCCATCATGATCGCCCTGGTGACCGTGATTGACTATGGGCTCAACCACGCGGCCAAGTACGTCTTCGGCTGAGCCAAGAGCGAAGGGCGCCGTGGTACCGGCGCCCGTTTTCGCATGTTCCACCCCTATGTATCCAGGAAGAAGCAGCCATCGTGTCTGACCCGAACCTGAACGACGACGCCACTGAGCCTCGCGGGAACGCTGCCGAGATGGTGGACGACGAGCTCGACATCGTCGAGGGCGCGGACGAGCAGGACGAGTTCGAGGCTGCCGAGGCCGAGGCGGGGGAGCCGGCCGAGGAGGCCGCCCTGCACGTCGAGGACGAGGGCGAAGAAGCTGCCGAGGAGGCCGCCGAGGAAGAGCCGGCGGCGCCCGTCGACCCCATCCAGGCCCTGCGCGAGGAACTGCGCACCCTGCCCGGCGAGTGGTACGTCATCCACACGTACGCCGGTTACGAGAACCGCGTGAAGACCAACCTGGAGCAGCGCGCCGTCTCGCTGAACGTCGAGGACTACATCTTCCAGGCCGAGGTGCCGCAGGAAGAGGTCGTCCAGATCAAGAACGGCGACCGCAAGACGATCAAGCAGAACAAGCTGCCGGGTTACGTCCTGGTCCGCATGGACCTGACCAACGAGTCGTGGGGCGTCGTCCGCAACACCCCGGGCGTCACCGGCTTCGTCGGCAACGCCTACGACCCGTACCCGCTGACCCTGGACGAGATCGTCAAGATGCTCGCCCCGGAGGCCGAGGAGAAGGCCGCCCGCGAGGCCGCCGAGGCCGAGGGCAAGCCCGCTCCGCAGCGCAAGGTCGAGGTCCAGGTGCTGGACTTCGAGGTCGGCGACTCGGTCACCGTCACCGACGGCCCGTTCGCCACGCTGCAGGCGACCATCAACGAGATCAACCCCGACTCGAAGAAGGTCAAGGGCCTGGTGGAGATCTTCGGCCGCGAGACGCCGGTCGAGCTCTCCTTCGACCAGATCCAGAAGAACTAGTTCTTCACTATTCGCTTCCGAGCAGGTCAGGCGGGCTGTCTCAGCCGTCTGACCTGCTCGGTTTTCAGCCGCGCATCTATACCCGTTATCGTTGTGCGGTATGCCTGCGTCAGGGTCGCGATCCTCGCGCGGGCATGGACCCGAATGAAAGGACCCGGAGAGCTATGCCTCCCAAGAAGAAGAAGGTCACGGGGCTCATCAAGCTCCAGATCCAGGCCGGTGCCGCCAACCCGGCTCCGCCGGTCGGCCCCGCGCTGGGTCAGCACGGCGTCAACATCATGGAGTTCTGCAAGGCCTACAACGCCGCGACCGAGTCGCAGCGTGGCTGGGTCATCCCGGTGGAGATCACGGTCTACGAGGACCGCTCCTTCACCTTCGTCACCAAGACGCCGCCGGCCGCGAAGATGATCCTCAAGGCCGCGGGCATCGAGAAGGGCTCCGGCGAGCCGCACAAGACCAAGGTCGCCAAGATCACCGAGGCGCAGGTCCGCGAGATCGCCACGACCAAGATGCCCGACCTGAACGCGAACGACCTGGACGCCGCGGCGAAGATCATCGCCGGCACCGCGCGCTCCATGGGCGTCACGGTCGAGGGCTGAACCCCACCCCAGCAGTCCATGCGGCCGTAGCCGGTCGCACGTGGCAGGGCCTGCTCGGCCCAGAGACCACGACTCCTTTCAGAACACACAGGAGCAAGTTGTGAGCAAGCGCAGCAAGGCTCTCCGCGCTGCGGACGCCAAGGTCGACCGGGAGAAGCTGTACGCCCCGCTCGAGGCCGTCCGTCTCGCCAAGGAGACCTCCACGACCAAGTTCGACGGCACCGTCGAGGTCGCCTTCCGTCTGGGTGTCGACCCGCGCAAGGCCGACCAGATGGTCCGTGGCACCGTGAACCTGCCGCACGGCACCGGCAAGACTGCCCGGGTCCTGGTCTTCGCGACCGGTGACCGTGCTGCGGCCGCGGAGGCCGCGGGCGCCGACATCGTCGGCTCCGACGAACTCATCGACGAGGTGGCGAAGGGCCGTCTGGACTTCGACGCCGTCGTCGCCACCCCGGACCTCATGGGCAAGGTCGGCCGCCTCGGCCGCGTCCTCGGCCCGCGTGGTCTGATGCCGAACCCGAAGACCGGCACCGTCACCCCCGACGTGGCCAAGGCCGTCACCGACATCAAGGGCGGCAAGATCGAGTTCCGCGTCGACAAGCACTCGAACCTGCACTTCATCATCGGCAAGGCGTCCTTCGACGACGCCAAGCTGGTGGAGAACTACGGCGCCGCGCTGGAGGAGATCCTCCGTCTGAAGCCGTCCGCCGCCAAGGGTCGCTACATCAAGAAGGCCGCCATCACCACCACGATGGGCCCCGGCATCCCGGTCGACCCGAACCGCACCCGCAACCTCCTCGTCGAGGAGGACCCGGCCGCCGTCTGAGCCCTTCGCTCACACCGGTAGCCGCGTCAGGTACGCGTAAGTAGAGGGCGGGCCCTGCAACCTTCCAGGTGCGGGGCCCGTCCTTTCTTTGTGCGACCTTTCGTACGACTGTCAGTCGCCTGGGTTACGGTGCAGGCACTCGACTTGCAATGGGGGTAGGACAGGATGAAGAGCACGACGGCGCGCCGGGTGGGCCTCTGTGTCGCGGTGGTCGCCGCGCTGACCGGAGTGGCCGCCTGCGGCTCCTCGGACTCCGGCAAGGGGGACAAGGCGAGCGGCGGCGGCGTGATCCACGTCAGCCCCATCGCCGCCCTGCGCAGCGCCGAGCAGTCCACCGACAAGGCCGACTCGGCCAAGGTGCGCTCCACGACGTCCATCGGCACCCTGATGTCGATGACGGCGAACGGCGCCCTGACCTGGGGTGACGGCCTCAAGGGCAATCTCACCATCACGTACACCGGTGGCCAGATGGCCGAGCTGATGAAGAAGGCCGGCACCGAGTCGATGGAGGCCCGGTACCTGCCGGACGCCTACTACGCGCACATGAGCGACGCCTACGCCCAGCAGACGGGCGGCAAGCACTGGCTCAAGTATGCGTACGACGACCTGGCCAAGCTCGGCGGTGCCTCCGGCACGTACCTGAAGGACCAGCTGCAGAACTCCACGCCGAACCAGTCCGTGAAGATGCTGCTGGCCTCCAAGCAGGTGAAGAAGGTCGGCGAGGAGACGGTCGACGGTGCCCACACCACGCACTACTCGGGCACGGTGCAGGTGGCCGACCTCGCGGGCAAGAGCAGCAACCTCAGCGCCGACCAGCTGGCGGCCCTGAAGCAGCAGCTCACCCAGGCCGGCATCACCACCGACACCATCGACATCTGGATCAACGACCAGAACCTGCTGGTGAAGAAGACCGAGAAGGCGGACACGGCCAAGGGCGCCATGAACAGCACCGCCTACTACAGCGACTACGGCGTGAAGGTCTCCGCCGTGGCGCCCCCGGCGAGCGACACCAAGGACTTCAAGGACCTGATGAAGTCCCTCGGCACCCCGGGGTCGGCGAACACGTCGAGCGGCTCCGGCACCGTCAGCCCGGGGACCGGCAGCGGCATCGGCTCCTGATACCGCCGGGACCGGGGTGGCGCAGAGCCCGATTTGCTCGATGCCGCCCCGGTCCCGTAGTCTCCTACCGAAGCCAAAGACCGCTGGTCGTTGCCGTGCGCTCGAATGAGGGTGCGGTGGCCGAAGGATCCGCTGAAAAGTGGGCGACCCGCGCAGGTGACAGTGGAAGAACTCCCGGAGTGCGCGCCTCGCGCGTGTGCGACCGGTCGAGTCCGCCCCGTGCGCCTGCGCCGGGGCGTTTCGTTTTGCCCAGTCCTCCTTCGGGTCCGCGCGGTCCGAATCACCCGGAAGGAGGCCGAGGCTCTATGGCGAGGCCCGACAAGGCTGCCGCGGTTGCGGAGCTGACGGACAAGTTCCGCAGCTCCAACGCCGCCGTGCTGACCGAGTACCGCGGTCTCACCGTGGCGCAGCTCAAGACGCTGCGCCGGTCGCTCGGTGAGAACGCCCAGTACGCCGTGGTGAAGAACACGCTGACCAAGATTGCGGCCAACGAGGCCGGGATCACGCTGGACGACCAGCTCTTCGCTGGTCCGACGGCCGTCGCCTTCGTCACCGGTGACCCGGTGGAGTCGGCGAAGGGTCTCCGTGACTTCGCCAAGGACAACCCGAATCTCGTCATCAAGGGCGGTGTCCTTGACGGCAAGGCGATGACCGCCGACGAGATCAAGAAGCTTGCGGACCTCGAGTCCCGCGAGGTTCTGCTCAGCAAGCTGGCCGGTGCCTTCAAGGGCAAGCAGTCCCAGGCTGCTCAGCTCTTCCAGGCGCTGCCGTCGAAGCTCGTCCGCACCGTGGATGCGCTCCGTGCCAAGCAGGCCGAGCAGGGCGGTGCCGAGTAATTCGGCTCGCTTTCTGACCCTCGCCGCGTGACGCGGCAGGGTCGCAGCGGGCCCGACGTACGCCCGCCACTCATGTACATCCGGCACCTGCCGAATTAGTGGAAGGATCGCCCATCATGGCGAAGCTCACCCAGGAAGACCTGCTCGCGCAGTTCGAGGAGATGACCCTCATCGAGCTCTCCGAGTTCGTGAAGGCGTTCGAGGAGAAGTTCGACGTCACCGCCGCCGCCGCGGTCGCCGTCGCCGCCCCGGGTGCCCCGGGCGCCCCGGCCGAGACCGTCGAGGAGAAGGACGAGTTCGACGTCATCCTCACCGGCGCCGGCGAGAAGAAGATCCAGGTCATCAAGGTCGTGCGTGAGCTGACCTCCCTGGGCCTGAAGGAGGCCAAGGACCTCGTCGACGGCACCCCGAAGCCGGTCCTCGAGAAGGTCAACAAGGAGGCCGCGGACAAGGCTGCCGAGGCCCTCAAGGGCGCCGGCGCCTCCGTCGAGGTCAAGTAAGACCTCACGGGTCCGCAGGACTCGAACGCGCGCCGACCACAGCCTCGTGGCACCGTGAAAAGTGCCCCGTAGGGCTGTAACGCGAACGCACCGAAGAGCGATCATCCATCCGGGTGGTCGCTCTTCGGCGTATCCGGAGGGCCCGGCCACGGTTGCCTTGCACTCGCGACGGTGAGGGGTAAGGTGATCTTCGTTCTGTCTCCGGTCGGCTCCGTTCGGGCTGGGGGGCCTTGACGAACCGCACGCAGCGCGCAATTCTCAGGACGCGTCGTCACAAGGATCCGAATCCGAGGCATGGATCGGCGACGAAGAGGGCAGTATCAACGTGCGTTGAGGGCAGCATGCCGAGGGCGTTGACAAGAGTGGTGAGCACAGCGAGGGTCTCGAAAAACCCGCACTGGACATCAGTGTGCCAAGTGGCTACACTGACCCTTTGCGCTGCCTGTTAGCTGTCCCCTGCCCGTCACCAGGGGTCTGCCCTCACTCGAGCACAGTCGACCGAAGCCCCCCTGACCTGGGGTTTCCGTCTCTGTGTACGGGAGAGGGACCGGTACGCGCGTAGTGAGTCCGAGCCCTCGGAAGGACCCCCTCTTGGCCGCCTCGCGCACTGCCTCGACCGCGAATACGAACAACGGCGCCAGCACCGCCCCGCTGCGCATCTCCTTTGCAAAGATCAAGGAGCCTCTCGAGGTTCCGAACCTGCTCGCGCTGCAGACCGAGAGCTTTGACTGGCTGCTCGGCAACACCGCCTGGCAGAGTCGGGTCGAGGAGGCTCTGGAGAACGGTCAGGACGTCCCCACCAAGTCCGGTCTGGAGGAGATCTTCGAGGAGATCTCCCCGATCGAGGACTTCTCCGGGTCGATGTCCCTGACGTTCCGGGACCACCGCTTCGAGCCGCCGAAGAACTCCATCGACGAGTGCAAGGAGCGCGACTTCACGTACGCCGCCCCGCTCTTCGTCACCGCCGAGTTCACCAACAACGAGACCGGTGAGATCAAGTCCCAGACGGTCTTCATGGGCGACTTCCCGCTCATGACGAACAAGGGCACCTTCGTCATCAACGGCACCGAGCGTGTCGTGGTGTCCCAGCTGGTCCGTTCCCCCGGTGTCTACTTCGACTCCACCATCGACAAGACGTCCGACAAGGACATCTTCTCCGCCAAGATCATCCCGTCCCGGGGTGCCTGGCTGGAGATGGAGATCGACAAGCGCGACATGGTCGGTGTCCGCATCGACCGCAAGCGCAAGCAGTCGGTCACCGTGCTGCTGAAGGCGCTCGGCTGGACGACCGAGCAGATCCTCGAGGAGTTCGGCGAGTACGAGTCCATGCGCGCCACCCTGGAGAAGGACCACACCCAGGGCCAGGACGACGCGCTGCTCGACATCTACCGCAAGCTGCGCCCGGGCGAGCCCCCCACGCGTGAGGCCGCGCAGACGCTGCTGGAGAACCTGTACTTCAACCCGAAGCGCTACGACCTCGCCAAGGTCGGCCGCTACAAGGTCAACAAGAAGCTCGGTGCGGACGAGCCGCTGGACGCCGGCGTGCTCACCACCGAGGACGTCCTCGCCACCATCAAGTACCTGGTGAAGCTGCACGCCGGCGAGACCGAGACGGTGACCGAGTCCGGTCGCACGATCATGGTCGAGACCGACGACATCGACCACTTCGGCAACCGCCGTATCCGCAGCGTCGGTGAGCTGATCCAGAACCAGGTCCGTACGGGTCTCGCCCGTATGGAGCGTGTCGTGCGTGAGCGCATGACCACCCAGGACGTCGAGGCGATCACGCCGCAGACCCTGATCAACATCCGGCCGGTCGTCGCCTCCATCAAGGAGTTCTTCGGCACCAGCCAGCTGTCCCAGTTCATGGACCAGAACAACCCGCTGTCGGGGCTGACGCACAAGCGTCGTCTGAACGCCCTCGGCCCGGGTGGTCTCTCCCGTGAGCGGGCCGGCTTCGAGGTCCGTGACGTTCACCCGTCGCACTACGGCCGTATGTGCCCGATCGAGACGCCGGAAGGCCCGAACATCGGTCTGATCGGCTCGCTCGCCTCCTACGGCCGGGTCAACGCGTTCGGTTTCATCGAGACGCCGTACCGCAAGGTCGTCGACGGCCAGGTCAGCGACGAGGTCGACTACCTGACCGCCGACGAGGAGGACCGCTTCGTCATCGCGCAGGCCAACGCGCCGCTGAACGACGAGATGCGGTTCGCCGAGGCCCGCGTGCTGGTCCGCCGCCGTGGCGGCGAGGTCGACTACGTCGGCCCCGAGGACGTGGACTACATGGACGTCTCGCC
Source organism: Streptomyces sp. NPDC052301 (assembly GCF_044593395.1). Lineage (NCBI taxonomy): Bacteria > Bacillati > Actinomycetota > Actinomycetes > Kitasatosporales > Streptomycetaceae > Streptomyces > Streptomyces sp. NPDC052301. The sequence goes on from NZ_JBIUBE010000009.1 coordinate 28,489, forward strand.
GCGCCAGATGGTGTCGGTCGCGACCGCCATGATCCCGTTCCTCGAGCACGACGACGCCAACCGTGCCCTCATGGGCGCGAACATGATGCGTCAGGCCGTGCCGCTGATTAAGTCCGAGGCGCCGCTCGTCGGCACCGGCATGGAGTACCGCTCCGCGGTCGACGCCGGCGACGTGGTCAAGGCCGAGAAGGCCGGTGTGGTCCAGGAGGTCTCCGCGGACTACATCACCACCGCCAACGACGACGGCACGTACATCACGTACCGCCTGCACAAGTTCGCCCGGTCCAACCAGGGCACCTCGGTCAACCAGAAGGTCGTCGTCGACGAGGGCGACCGGATCATCGAGGGCCAGGTCCTCGCCGACGGCCCGGCCACCGAGAACGGTGAGATGGCCCTCGGCAAGAACCTGCTCGTGGCGTTCATGCCGTGGGAGGGTCACAACTACGAGGACGCGATCATCCTGTCGCAGCGCCTCGTGCAGGACGACGTCCTCTCCTCGATCCACATCGAGGAGCACGAGGTCGACGCCCGTGACACCAAGCTCGGCCCCGAGGAGATCACCCGGGACATCCCGAACGTCTCCGAGGAGGTCCTCGCCGACCTCGACGAGCGCGGCATCATCCGCATCGGTGCCGAGGTCGTCGCCGGCGACATCCTCGTCGGCAAGGTCACGCCCAAGGGCGAGACCGAGCTGACCCCCGAGGAGCGTCTGCTGCGCGCGATCTTCGGTGAGAAGGCCCGTGAGGTCCGTGACACCTCGCTGAAGGTGCCGCACGGTGAGATCGGCAAGATCATCGGCGTGCGCGTCTTCGACCGCGAGGAGGGCGACGAGCTGCCGCCGGGCGTGAACCAGCTGGTCCGCGTCTACGTCGCGCAGAAGCGCAAGATCACCGACGGTGACAAGCTCGCCGGCCGTCACGGCAACAAGGGTGTCATCTCGAAGATCCTGCCGATCGAGGACATGCCGTTCCTGGAGGACGGCACCCCGGTCGACATCATCCTCAACCCGCTGGGTGTGCCGTCCCGAATGAACCCGGGACAGGTCCTGGAGATCCACCTCGGCTGGCTCGCCAGCCGCGGCTGGGACGTCTCCGGTCTCGCGGACGAGTGGGCCCAGCGCCTGCAGGCCATCGGCGCCGACCAGGTCGCCCCGCGCACCAACGTCGCGACCCCGGTCTTCGACGGTGCCCGCGAGGACGAGCTGGCGGGTCTGCTGCAGCACACCATCCCCAACCGCGACGGCGAGCGCATGGTGCTCCCGTCCGGCAAGGCGCGGCTGTTCGACGGCCGCAGCGGTGAGCCGTTCCCGGACCCGATCTCGGTCGGCTACATGTACATCCTGAAGCTGCACCACCTGGTCGACGACAAGCTGCACGCCCGCTCGACCGGTCCGTACTCGATGATCACCCAGCAGCCGCTGGGTGGTAAGGCCCAGTTCGGTGGCCAGCGGTTCGGTGAGATGGAGGTGTGGGCCCTCGAGGCCTACGGCGCCGCGTACGCCCTCCAGGAGCTGCTGACCATCAAGTCCGACGACGTCACCGGCCGCGTGAAGGTCTACGAGGCCATCGTCAAGGGCGAGAACATCCCTGAGCCCGGCATTCCCGAGTCCTTCAAGGTGCTCATCAAGGAAATGCAGTCCCTGTGCCTCAACGTGGAGGTGCTGTCCTCGGACGGCATGTCCATCGAGATGCGCGACACCGACGAGGACGTCTTCCGCGCTGCGGAGGAGCTCGGTATCGACCTGTCCCGGCGCGAGCCGAGCAGCGTCGAAGAGGTCTGACGGGAGTCCGGCGGGGCCCCTGAACCACCAGGGGCCCCGCCGACCCCCAGGCCCCCGTACAGACCACAGACTTACGACCCTGAGAGGGATTGACGCATAGTGCTCGACGTCAACTTCTTCGACGAGCTCCGGATCGGCCTGGCCACCGCTGACGACATCCGTCAGTGGAGCCACGGCGAGGTCAAGAAGCCCGAGACCATCAACTACCGCACCCTCAAGCCCGAGAAGGACGGACTCTTCTGCGAGAAGATCTTCGGTCCGACCCGGGACTGGGAGTGCTACTGCGGCAAGTACAAGCGTGTCCGCTTCAAGGGCATCATCTGTGAGCGCTGTGGCGTCGAGGTCACGCGCGCCAAGGTGCGCCGTGAGCGGATGGGCCACATCGAGCTGGCCGCGCCCGTCACGCACATCTGGTACTTCAAGGGTGTCCCGTCGCGCCTCGGCTACCTGCTGGACCTTGCGCCGAAGGACCTCGAGAAGGTCATCTACTTCGCCGCGTACATGATCACGTACGTGGACGAGGAGCGCCGTACCCGCGACCTGCCCTCCCTGGAAGCGCACGTCTCGGTCGAGCGTCAGCAGATCGAGAACCGCCGCGACGCCGACCTCGAGGCCCGCGCCAAGAAGCTCGAGACCGACCTGGCCGAGCTGGAGGCCGAGGGCGCCAAGGCCGACGTGCGCCGCAAGGTGCGCGAGGGTGCCGAGCGCGAGATGAAGCAGCTGCGCGACCGCGCGCAGCGCGAGATCGACCGCCTCGACGAGGTGTGGAACCGGTTCAAGAACCTCAAGGTCCAGGACCTCGAGGGCGACGAGCTGCTCTACCGCGAGCTGCGTGACCGCTTCGGCACGTACTTCGACGGCTCGATGGGTGCCGCGGCGCTGCAGAAGCGCCTGGAGTCCTTCGACCTCGACGAGGAGGCCGAGCGCCTCCGCGAGATCATCCGCACCGGCAAGGGCCAGAAGAAGACCCGCGCCCTCAAGCGCCTGAAGGTCGTCTCCGCGTTCCTGCAGACGTCCAACAGCCCCAAGGGCATGGTCCTGGACTGCGTCCCGGTCATCCCGCCGGACCTGCGTCCGATGGTGCAGCTGGACGGTGGCCGCTTCGCGACCTCCGACCTGAACGACCTGTACCGCCGTGTCATCAACCGCAACAACCGTCTGAAGCGGCTCCTGGACCTCGGTGCCCCGGAGATCATCGTCAACAACGAGAAGCGCATGCTTCAGGAGGCTGTTGACGCCCTCTTCGACAACGGTCGTCGCGGCCGGCCGGTGACCGGTCCCGGTAACCGCCCGCTGAAGTCCCTCAGCGACATGCTGAAGGGTAAGCAGGGCCGCTTCCGTCAGAACCTGCTCGGTAAGCGTGTCGACTACTCGGCGCGTTCCGTGATCGTCGTCGGTCCGCAGCTGAAGCTGCACCAGTGCGGTCTGCCGAAGGCGATGGCGCTGGAGCTGTTCAAGCCGTTCGTGATGAAGCGCCTGGTCGACCTGAACCACGCGCAGAACATCAAGAGCGCCAAGCGCATGGTGGAGCGCGGCCGTACGGTCGTGTACGACGTCCTCGAAGAGGTCATCGCCGAGCACCCGGTTCTGCTGAACCGTGCTCCCACCCTGCACCGCCTCGGCATCCAGGCCTTCGAGCCGCAGCTGGTCGAGGGCAAGGCCATCCAGATCCACCCGCTCGTCTGCACCGCGTTCAACGCGGACTTCGACGGTGACCAGATGGCCGTGCACCTGCCGCTGTCCGCGGAGGCGCAGGCCGAGGCCCGCATCCTGATGCTGTCCTCGAACAACATCCTCAAGCCGGCCGACGGCCGTCCGGTGACGATGCCGACCCAGGACATGGTCCTCGGTCTGTTCTTCCTCACCACCGACGGCGAGCTGCGTGACACCAAGGGCGAGGGCCGCGCGTTCGGCTCCACGGCCGAGGCGATCATGGCGTTCGACGCCGGCGAGCTCGCGCTGCAGTCGGCGATCGACATCCGCTTCCCGGTGGGCACCATCCCGCCGCGCGGCTGGACCCCGCCGGCGCGCGAGGAGGGCGAGCCCGAGTGGCAGCAGGGTGACTCGTTCCGCCTGCGCACCACCCTGGGCCGCGCGCTCTTCAACGAGCTGCTGCCCGAGGACTACCCGTTCGTCGACTACTCGGTGGGCAAGAAGCAGCTCTCCGAGATCGTCAACGACCTGGCCGAGCGCTACCCCAAGGTCATCGTGGCGGCGACGCTCGACAACCTGAAGGCGGCCGGCTTCTACTGGGCGACCCGTTCCGGTGTCACCGTGGCCATCTCCGACGTCGTCGTTCCCGAGGCGAAGAAGGAGATCGTCCGCGGCTACGAGGCGCAGGACGAGAAGGTCCAGAAGCAGTACGAGCGCGGTCTGATCACCAAGGAAGAGCGCACTCAGGAGCTCATCGCGATCTGGACCAAGGCGACCAACGAGGTCGCCGAGGCGATGAACGAGAACTTCCCCAAGACGAACCCCATCTTCATGATGGTTGACTCGGGTGCCCGAGGAAACATGATGCAGATGCGGCAGATCGCCGGTATGCGTGGTCTGGTGTCGAACGCGAAGAACGAGACCATCCCGCGTCCGATCAAGGCCTCGTTCCGTGAGGGTCTGTCCGTGCTGGAGTACTTCATCTCCACGCACGGTGCCCGTAAGGGTCTGGCGGACACCGCCCTGCGTACCGCCGACTCGGGTTACCTGACCCGTCGTCTGGTGGACGTCTCGCAGGACGTCATCATCCGCGAGGAGGACTGCGGCACCGAGCGCGGTCTGAAGCTGCGGATCGCCTCGCGCGGCGCCGACGGCGTGCTGCGCAAGGCCGACGACGTCGAGACCAGCGTCTACGCCCGCATGCTCGCCGAGGACGTCGTCATCGACGGCAAGGTGATCGCGCCGGCCAACGTGGACCTGGGCGACGTGCTCATCGACCAGCTCGTGCGCCACGGCGTCGAGGAGGTCAAGACCCGCTCGATCCTGACCTGCGAGTCGCACGTCGGCACCTGCGCGATGTGCTACGGCCGTTCGCTGGCCACCGGCAAGCTGGTCGACATCGGTGAGGCGGTCGGCATCATCGCCGCCCAGTCCATCGGTGAGCCCGGTACCCAGCTGACGATGCGTACCTTCCACACCGGTGGTGTGGCCGGTGACGACATCACCCAGGGTCTGCCGCGTGTCGTCGAGCTCTTCGAGGCCCGTACCCCGAAGGGTGTCGCCCCGATCTCCGAGGCCAACGGCCGCGTGCGGATCGAGGAGACCGAGAAGACCAAGAAGATCGTCGTCACCCCGGACGACGGCAGTGACGAGACGGCGTTCCCGATCTCGAAGCGTGCCAAGGTCCTGGTCCGCGAGGGCGACCACGTCGAGGTGGGCCAGCAGCTCACCGTGGGTGCCACCAACCCGCACGACGTGCTGCGCATCCTGGGTCAGCGTGCCGTCCAGGTCCACCTGGTCGGCGAGGTCCAGAAGGTCTACAACTCGCAGGGTGTGTCGATCCACGACAAGCACATCGAGATCATCATCCGGCAGATGCTCCGCCGCGTGACGATCATCGAGTCCGGCGACGCCGAGCTGCTGCCCGGCGAGCTGGTCGAGCGCTCGAAGTTCGAGACCGAGAACCGTCGTGTGGTCCAGGAGGGCGGTCACCCGGCCTCCGGTCGTCCGCAGCTGATGGGTATCACCAAGGCCTCGCTGGCGACGGAGTCCTGGCTGTCGGCCGCCTCCTTCCAGGAGACGACCCGAGTCCTGACGGATGCGGCGATCAACGCCAAGTCCGACAGCCTCATCGGCCTCAAGGAGAACGTCATCATCGGTAAGCTCATCCCGGCCGGTACGGGTCTGTCCCGCTACCGCAACATCCGGGTCGAGCCGACCGAGGAGGCCAAGGCCGCGATGTACTCGGCCGTCGGCTACGACGACATCGACTACTCGCCGTTCGGCACCGGCTCCGGCCAGGCCGTTCCGCTGGAGGACTACGACTACGGTCCGTACAACCAGTAAGCGGGCATGAGTCGAAGGGCGGTCACCCCGGGCACGGGGTGACCGCCCTTCGGCGTGTCAGCGGGCCGCCAGCTCCCAGGCGGTGACGACCACCGTCGCCACCGCGGCCAGCGCGCCGATGCTGGCCAGCGGCCACCGGGAGCGCTCCAGGGCGTCCAGCCGCTGCTCGTGGTCGGCGAGCTGTCTGTCGGTCTGGTCGCTGCGCTGGACCAGCAGCGCGAGCGAGCCGTCGACCCGGGCGAAGCCGGCCTCCACGGTCCCGCGCAGCCGTTCCAGCTCCACGGCGACGGCGGTGGGGTCGGAGAGGGAGGAGGGGCGGGAGCCGGATTGGTTCACGCGTCCCCCCGCTCCGCGCCGGTTTCCGTGCGCGCCCCGGGCAGGGACAGCAGGTCGGCGTCCGAGTTCGGCCGGGCGTCCGTCCGCAGCCAGGCGGGGAGCAGGGCCTGGACACCGGGGGCGGCCATCAGCCGGGTCACGGCCGCGGCGACGGCCAGGGCTCCGGCGGCCCAGGGGAGCGTGCGGGGGATGCCGGCGGCGTCGACGACCGTCGGCAGCAGCACGCACAGGCCGACAGCGGTTTGCAGGACGGTACGGAGGGTGCGCTTGGCGGCCTCTGACATGGGGGGACCTCGCTTTTCGGGATGTGCTCTAAGGAGTGCTCAGGTGGGGCGCGGAGGGGTTCAGGAGCTGTACGGGACCTTCAGCGCGGCCCAGGACGTCGGGCCCGGCCAGCCGTCGGCGGCGCTGCCGCCGTAGCCGAGCTTGCGCTGCCAGGCGGCGTACGACTCCCGGTCGGCCTCGGACCAGTGCGAGGAGGGACCCACGTGGTAGCGACCGCAGCCCTCGGCCACCAGGCGGCGGCCCATCGCGGTGACGATCGGGGAGTCCGGGGCGCCCTTGAAGAAGGAGACGCCGGGGAAGGGCTGGTACTTCGGGGGCTGCGGGGGCTGCGGGGGCTGCGGGTTCTGTCCGCCGTGCGAGGAGGAGAGCCGGCTCTGGACCCGGCGGCGCATGCCGGTCATGGAGAAGCCGCGCGGGTCGCTCTTCCAGTCCGACCACTCCAGGTGCCCGATGACGGACTTGGCGCCCCAGCCGTGGGCCCGGCACAGCGCCGCCGCGACCCGTTCGATGGCGTCGAGCTGGGCGGCCGGCCAGGGGTCGTGGCCGTCGCCGAGGTTGACGCACTCGAAGCCGTAGAAGCGGGAGTTGCCGTCGACGGCGCCCGCGCTGCCCTCGTGCTCGTGCGGGACCGGCGGCCGGTCCCCGTACGTCTCGGTGATCACGGCCTGGAGGACCGAGGGATCGCCGCCGCCGGCGTGGTTGGCGCGGCCGTTGCCGACGAGGTGGACGGTGCCGTCCTTGGCGATCACGCCGTGGCAGAGCGGACCGGGCAGGGCGGAGTCGCCGTTGAAGCAGAGTGCGACGCTGGAGCTGGTGCCGGCGCTGACGGTGTGGTGGATGACCACGCCGTGGACCGGGCCCCATGCTCCCTTCTGATTGCGGTTGTGGCTGCGCCAGCCGGGGTGTTCGACGACGCTGACGCCCTCGGCCCGCAGGGCGGAGACGAGGGCGTCGGCGGACAGGGGTGTGGCCATGGGAACTCCAGACATGAAGAAGCCCCGGGCCGGGGGGCGCGGGGCGAGAGGTGGAGGCGCGGGGCGTTCGAAGATCAGGCGCCGGTGTCCGTGCCGGTGCCGGTGGCGGTGGCGGTGGCGGTGTCGGCCGTCGTCCCGGCGTCGGCCCCGGTGCCCGTGCCGGTCGTGGTGCCGGTGCCGGGTGCCGTGCCCGTGCCCGGATCGCCGCCGCCGGCCGTCCACTTGGCGCACAGGTCGGCGTAGGCGGCCGTATTCGCCAGGAAGTCGGCCAGGGCGTCGGCGACCGCGTGCTGCACCGCCGTCTGGTCCGGGACGACCGGGTCCGCGCCGACCGGCATGACCGTCACGCGACCGTAGCCGCGCAGGATGGCACCGTTCGCGCCCGTCTCGCTGAACTGGGCGGTGACGGTGACGGGCGAGTAGGTGCCGGTGATCGAGTCCGGTCCGATGATGCTGCTCAGACTGGTGTCGGCGACGTTCACGTAGATCGTGTGGCTGGCCTCGGTGATGGTGGCGCGGCCGGCGTAGTCGATTGCGAGGCCCCAGGGCTGGCTGGTGTCGATGTCCATGGGTGCGCTGCCTTCCTCAGGTCTGGCGGCCGTGCATGAGCACGGGGTTGGCGTAGACGGTGCCGGAGGTGCTGGAGACGTAGGCCTGTACCTCGACCTTCACCTGCTTGGCGAAGACCGCGGAGAAGTCGTTGGCGATCGGTCCGGTGTTGTCGAAGTCCGCCGGGACGGTGACGGTGCCGCCCCACTGGGCGCCGTTGACGAGCACCCGGACGTAGCCGGTGGCGCCGGAGCTGGCCCGGGTGTTCACCAGCAGGCGCATGTACGGCTGCCAGACCACGTTGTAGGACATCGCGATCGTCGTCCACGCGGTCGCGGTGGTCTGCGGCCAGCGGGCGGTGGAGGTGTCCTGCGGAGGCAGCATGGGCAGCCAGGGCCGGGCGAGACCACCGGTGGCGATGTCGTCGGAGAACAGCTCGCGGTCCCCGGAGGAGTCGAAGATGCGCAGCGGCTGCGCCGAGGTGCTGGTGCCGTCGCCGTTCTGCAGGGTCAGTGCTCTGGCGCCGGTCTGGCGGCGGATCGCCAGGCCGTACTCGTCTCCGCTCCAGCGTCCGACCGTGAAGACGGCGTCGCCGCCGCTCGGCGGCCGCACGGCGAGGTAGCCGCCGTCGCTGATCTCCACACCGCCGCCGGAGATCTTGTTCAGGGCGGGGCGGCTGTTCACCGCGGTGGCCAGCTGCTGGATCCGCCGCTCCATCTGGGTGAGCCGGTCGATGATGTCTTCGGGCAGCTGGGGCATCAGGCCTCCTCCAGGTACAGGTCCGCGGTGTCGGGACGCCCACGCTGCGCCGGGTCGACCTTGACGCCGACGATCCGGTAGCGGGCGTCGAGCCCCTCGGACCACCATTCGTCGGTGATCCGGACACGGGCGGTGCGGCCGAGCAGCGCGGTCGGCACCAGGTCGTCGAGGCGGATGGTGAGCTCGGGGATCACCACCGCCCCCGTGGCCGCGGCCAGTTCGGCCCGGGCGAAGGCGTCCAGGGTGGCCGTGTCGGTGATGTCGTTGTGGTCGGAGGACAGGTCGATGCGCGGATATCCGGCCTGGCCGATCAGGTTGTCCGCGGATGCGACGGTGGAGGCGAGCGGGCGTGACTCCGAGGCCTGGTTGGCGTTGACCGACGCTCCTCGGGCCCGGGCGGTGGTGCCACCGCGGGTCGCGTCGCGCGGGAAGGAGTACGCGAGGATCGAGCCCGGCCGGTCCAGCACCAGGTCGGTGAAGCCGGTCTTGATCTTCGGACTGCCCAGCCGCAGCCGGCGCACGCGGGCCCTGGTGGTGGGGTCGGTGTACACGGAGATGTAGTGCTCGAAACCGTTCTCCATCGCGGCGAGCGCGTCGATGGCGTCGAGGTAGACGGTCTCGTCGCCGTCGCGATAGGTGACGGTGCGGTACTGCGGGGGCTGGGACACCTCGCTCCCGTAGGTGACGCCGATGTCACCTCCGGGCAACGAGGTCTGCAGGTCCGCCCACAGGCCCCGGACGATCTCCAGCTGATCGCTGTGCGCCTGGCCCGCAGGGGGGAACGACAGCCTGTAGGTGGGGTCGTACTCGGGCTTGGGCGCCCGGATCATGCGTCGGCCCGCGTACGACTCGAAGGTGGCCGCCTGGATGCCCAGGGTGATCACACCGTGGTCGTCGCTCTGCAGGGTGCTGGTCCAGACGATCCCGCCCCACCACAGGTCGTCGCCGCGCTGGAGGTAGACCGAGGTCCGGCCCTCCTCGATGCGGCGGACCCGCACGGCCATCGCCGCGTCGGGGACGGGGACCGTGCCGGAGAGCGAGCCGGGCTTGCCGATGTAGTCGTCGACGGTGACGTCGCGGAGCGGAAGGATGTCGATGGTCCGGTCGGTGCGCAGATCGCAGAAGATCGCGCGGTAGGGGGTGTTGACGGTCATACGGTGCAGCTCCCGTGGCTCTCGAGCGGATGGACGGCGCTCACAGCACGAAGCACGCGGACAGGCGCAGGCTGTTGCCGACCTGGATCACGCCGCTCGTCGCCCAGGTGATCAGGTAGACCGAGCCGTCCGGGGTGAGCCGGACGCTGCCGTCCGCGTAGCCGTCGGTGGCGACCGCGTAGGTGTCGGTGGTGGGCCGCCAGCCGGCCGGCAGGGTCCCGATCAGCTCGTCGTTGACGTTGCCCGGGTTGGTGGTGCCGGCCGCGGTGGCGGTGAGGTTGGCGGTCGTGCGGGTCAGCGCCATGGTGAACGAGCACACACCACGCGTCCGGCGGGCGTTGTACGACGTCAGCGTCCAGTTGCCCGTCGAGATGGCTCCGGTGGTGGCCGTCTCGACGGCGACCGGCGGCTGGTAGTCGGTCCAGGCGGTGCCCGACCAGCGCTGCAGGACACCGCTGCTGTCGCGGTACTGGCCCGGATAGGCGCCGCCGGCGGTGTCGGTGGTGACCGGCAGGATGCCGCCCACGGCGACCGTGGCGTTGCGCCGTCCGGTGAGGGCGGTGGTCCAGGGGATGGCGGTGGTGCCCGTACTCGCCCCGGCCGGCACGACCACCTCGTACAGCGGCAGCGACAGGCCCGGCGCGGCGGGTACGGCCGGGGTGGCGGCCGGGGTGCCCGGGACGATCTCGACGACCGCCTCGGTGCGGGCGGAGCCGTCGTAGGGGTCGTCGTAGATGCGCAGTACGACCAGGTCGATGCGGCTGTACTGGGGGTCGCCGTTGGCGAAGGTCAGGGGCAGGTACTCGGTCAGTGCGACCGGGTAGGCGCCGCGGGCGTCCGTGCCCTGGATGACGGCGCGTCCCGGGCTGACGGTGGCGTTCATCGTGCCGGTGGTACCGGTCAGGGTGAAGCCGGAGATCCGGGACTGGCCGTCGGGGGAGCCCGGCAGGATGCCGGAGCGCGTGGCGGTCGGCGAGGTAGGGGTGAGGGCACCGAGCGAGACGAGGCGGGTGTCCTCACGTGACTGGCTGTCGGAGAGCCAGCCGGAGCGGACGGGCATGGTCAACTCCCTTGGGGTCGGGTCAGCTCGACATCTCGACGCGCATGAAGATGTTGTCGAACCAGCTGGTGACGGTGGCGTCGCCGGAGCGGTGCATGGCGGTCATCGTGTAGGTGGCGCCGAGGGTGAGGCCGTACAGCCGCCACATGGTCGAGACGGAGGAGCCTATGGGGCCTCCGTGCGAGCACGCGTACTCGTCGTTCGGGGCGAAGTACACGGTGCCGTCCTGGGCGGTGATCTTCGGCGCCATCAGCGCGGAGGTGGTGGTGTTGTTGGCGGTCCACATGCGGGCCCCGAAGTGGAGTATCACCGCGCCGGTGGGCGGGGCGATGAAGACGAGGTCCAGCGAGGTCACGGTCGTGCCCGTGAGCGCCGCCGTGTACGTCGTGGAAGTGGTGGAGCCGGCGTCCAGCGACGAGGCGTGGTACGGCGTGTTGGCCCGCTGCCAGAGCGTGCCGTTCCAGCGCTGCAGGATGCCGTTGGGCGCGTCCCGGTACTGGCCCGGGTACGCGCCGGCCACGCTGTCGGCGTTGGTGGACGGCAGGATGCCGCCGACCGCGACGGTGGCGGTGCGCAGGTCGGTGCGTGCGGTGGTCCAGTCGATGCCCTTGGTGGCACTGGCGCCGGCCGGGACCGTCACGGAGAACAGGGCCAGCGCGGCGTCGGGGGTGGCCGGCACGGCCGGAGTGGCGGCGGGGGTGCCCTTGACGACCTCGACGGCGGCCTCGTTGCGGGTGAGGCCGTCGTAGGCGTCGTCGTAGATGCGCAGTACGACCAGGTCGATGCGGCTGTACTGGGCGTCGCCGCCGGCGAAGGTGAGCGGGACCGGGTCGGTGACGGCCACCGGGTAGGCGCCCCGGGCGGCGGCGGTCTGGATCACCGCCCGGCCCACACCGACGGTCGCGGTCATGGCACCGGTGCCGGTCAGGTCCAGGCCGGTGATCCGGCTCTTTCCGTCGGAGGAGCCGGGCAGGACACCCGAGCGGCCCTGCAGTTCGCCGACCGGAGTGACCGCCCCGATCGGGGTGACCCGGGTGTCCGCCCGGGTCTGGCTGTCCGGGGACAGCCAGGCGGAGTTGATCGTCATGGGGGTCCCCCTCTCAGGAAGCGGATTCGTAGGTGCCGTGGATCGACAGCGTGTCCCCGCTGGCCCAGGCGAACGGCAGCGACTTGCCCCACAGGCCGGTGGCGAGCTTGATGGAGTCGCGCATCCCGTGGACGTATCCGATGCCGTTGGTCACCGAGAGCTGGCCCGAGCCCTGGTACAGGAGGAGGGCCGAGGCGTCGAAGGCTTCCATGCTCAGCGACCGGTGGTCCAGTTTCCAGGCCTGCTTGGAGTTCGGCGGCGCCGGCAGCGAGAAGGTCCAGCGGCCGTCGGAGGCCTGGGCGGACAGATTGGTCGTCGAGCCGATCTTGAGGTAGATCCGCACGTGCACCAGGTTGTTGATCTTCACGTACGACCCGGCCAGCGTGCCGTTGCCGATGCTCGGGGCGGTGCCGGCCTCGGCGCCCCAGACCGGTGTGTAGTCGGTCCAGTTCGGCTGGTACGACACCCACGCCGAACCATTCCAGCGCTGCAGTCCGGCGGAGGTGTCGCGGTACTGCCCGGTGTAGGTGGCGGTGTTGACCGCACCGGACGGGGCGATGCCGCCCAGCGCGCTCGGGTACGACACCCACATCGAGCCGTCCCAGCGCTGCAGGGCGCCGCCGAAGTCCCGGTACTGGCCCGGGTAGGCGCCGGTCCCGGTCTCGCCGACGGCCGGAAGGATGCCGCCGATCGCCACGACCGGCGTGCGCAGGTCGGTCACGTCGGTGTCCCAGTGGATGCCACCGGAGCCGGCGCTCGCCCCGTGGCGGACGGTGACCTGGTAGATGGGCAGGCAGATCTTGGGAAGGGCGGGCGGCACCGGAGTGGGACCGGCGGTGCCCGTGACGACCTCGACCTCGACCTTGTTGAAGCCCGACTTGTCGTACATGTCGTCGTAGACATGGAGGATGACCATGTCGATGCGGTCGTACGAGGCGTTGCCGTCGGCGAAGGTGAGTTTCAGCTGCTCGGGCAGCGTGACGGGGTAGGCTCCCTGGCCGCTGTCGGCCTGGATGACGGCACGGCCCTCGTGCACGGTCGCGGTCATCGCGCCCGCGTCCCCGCTGAGCCAGAAGCCGCCGAGGCGGTAGAGGCCGTCGTAGGTGCCGGGCAGGATGCCGGAGCGGACCTGGATCGGGTCGGCCGGGGTCGTCGCGCCCATCTGGGTCAGGCGGGTGTCCTCGCGGGTCTGGCCGGTCGTGGCCACCCATGAGCTGCGCAGGTTCATATGAGACTCTCCTGGGACTTCCGAAGCGGACGGGAAGGGTGAGGGGCCGTCAGGGCGGGTGCGGGGCGCGTCCGCCGCACGGTCACCACTCCGCGGAGCGCCAGCGGACCGACATCTGGGCTCCGGCGCCGAAGGAATCGGGCCGGAAGGCCAGCTGGGCACCGCCCGGCCGGAAGGAGAACAGCTCCTCGGGGCTGCTGTCGGCCGCCGCCGTGTTCCGGCGGGAAGCGGTGCCGTTCAGGGTGACCGTGCCGGCGGCGGTGTCGACGACCAGCTCGTCCCCGGCGGCCAGCCCGATCTCGTAGCGCAGCCGACGGCCGGAGACGCGCTCGTTCACGGTCGGGTTGACGCACGGGCCGGTGAAGGTGAGGACCGGATGGGTGGGTGCGGAGCCGTCGTTGTAGACGTCGACGTCACCGGTGGTGGCCGTCTGCCCCCAGTACAGCGGCCACGTCAGCGGCCAGGTCAGCCCGCTCTCCGGCTGCGGGGGACCGGTCACCGCCGTCTGCTCGTCGACGGCGTACCGGCGCGGATCGGTGGCGTACCACTGCACGGACGCCTTGGAGACGCCCTGCGTGGTGTACGTCCGGTCGGCGGCCAGCACGCGCTGGCTGACGCGGGCGCGCACGGCCAGCGTCTCGCCGTGCAGCCGCACCGCCAGCCAGCGTTCCTCGTCGCCGAGGAGCAGCGCCTGGCGCAGGGCGCGCATCGCGGCGAGCGAGGAGGCGGTGTCGTCCTGCGGCGGCAGGGTCCACACCGTGCCGCCGACCTTGCGGGGCTTGGCGTAGCGGGCGCCCGGCCAGGCGCCGTGCGAGGTGGGGTGGTCGGCGTCGGAGGTGTCGTAGTCGGGCAGGTCCTCCCAGCCGGTGAGGCCGCCGCTGTCGATCTCGTACGGCGTGCCGGGCCCCATCAGCAGTCCGGCCCACTGCATCTGCCCGTCGAGGGTGATGAGTGAGCCGGGTGCAACGTCGTCGGTGTATGCGATTGTGGTCGTCTCGGCCATGGGGCCGTCACCTCACTGTCGTGACTGTCATGCGCAGGCGTGGGCGGAGGCCAGGAAGAGCAGGTCCTCCGCCGTGCCGAAGGCGCCGGCGCTCCGGCTCTCGTGGAACTCCTTGATGCGGTGCGGGTACGGGGTGCCGGTCCGGTGGCGGGCGGCCAGCGCGCGCTGCCGTTCCAGGGCGGTGAGGGGGAGCACCCGGCCGGTGTGGGAGTGGGCGCCGGGCACCGCGATGCCGCCCTGCGCGAGCATCGGGATCTTGTTCAGGTGGACGCCGAACTTCTTGCCGAAGAAGCTGAAGCTGAGGCTGTTGAGCCCGTCGATGATCCAGTTGGCGAACGCGATCAGGCCCTGGATGGGGCCCTTGACGACCCCCGCGACGGTCTGCGCGCCGGTGGTGACGAACTGGCCCATCCCGCGCAGGGTGCCCGAGAGGGCGTCCTTGACCCGCTGGAACATCTCGGGGATGCGCTTGCTGATCCAGTCGGTCACCGGCCGGACGGCGTCCTTGAAGCCGCTCCAGATCGCCGACATCTTCCCTTTGAGGGCGCGGGTGTCGCCGGTGGTGAGCGCCTTGAGCACGGCGAAGCCGGTGCCGATCAGCGTGCTGAGGACCTTGAGGGTGCCGGCGATGAGGTGCAGGTAGCCGGACACGTAGGTGCCGACCACGGTCGCGATGACCTTGAGCACCGGCGCGAGGACGGTGAGCACGCTCTCGACGTACTTCAGGACGAGCTTGGCGAGCTGGTCCATCAGCCGCTGCCCGGTCTCGGAGTTCATCGCGAGGTCCAGCAGCCAGCCAGCCATCGGGAGCAGGATGCCGGTGACGAAGCCGATGGGGTTGGCCTTGGTGATGAGGTTGATCAGCATCATCACGCCGGAGCCGATGGTCATGGCGAGGCCGAATTTGTCGAGGAGGTCGCCGAGGACACCGGAGGCGTCGAGGAGCGCGCCTACGACGGCGAAGACACCGCCGAGAGCGCCACCGAGCTTTCCGAGCGTCTTCCCGGCGCTCTTGACCTTGCTTCCGATGGACTTGATGCCCGACCTGGCGCCGGTGGCGGTCTGTCCGGCCCTGGCGACCGAACGGGCGGCGGTGTCGGCATTCGTCTTGATCTTCTGAACGGCGGTGGCACTCTGGCGCGTGGGGGTACCGACGTGGTCCAGGTCGCGGGCGGTGTCCTTGAGGCGGTCGGTGAAGGACCGCATCCCGGCCTGGGCCTGCTCCGCCCTGGTCCGGATGGAGCGCAGGACGGGTACGGCCCCCTTGAACGGGTTGCGTACGACCGCGCTGCTCATCCGCGCGCCTTGGCGAGGTACATCAGGGCGTCGGCGGTCCGCTGCGGGCTGCTCTTCTCGGCCGCGTAGTAGTGCTCGATGTGCAGGGCGCCCGCGCCGGAGCCACCGTGGTACGCCCGGCCCTGTGCGGCGGCCCTGCGGAGCAGCCGGTCGAGCTTGCTGAGCGGCAGCACGGCCTCGGCCTCACCGGCCTCCGCCAGGAGCGCCGGCACGCCGCCGGAGCGGGGCATGACGACACCGCCGGTGGCGAGCGCGGGGATGTGCGGCAGGCTGACGCCGAACGTCTTGCCGCCGACCATCGGGACCCAGCCCGGGATCGACACGTGGATGCCGTTCAGGGCGCTGATCGCACGGTTGATGATGCTGATGACGCCGTTGATGGGGCTGGTCACCGCGCTCTTGATGCCGTTGAAGGCGTTGCTCGCGATGCCCTTCAGGCCGCCCCAGATGCTGGAGAGCCGGTCCTTGACGGCCTTGAAGGAGTTCGGGATCACGGACTTGATCCAGCTGACGACCGGTGAGATGACGGCCTTGATGCCGTTCCAGGCCCCGGAGACGACCGACCTGATGGCCTTCAGCGTGTTGCTGATGACCGACTTCCAGGCGTTGACGCTGGACCGGATGACGCTGACGATCGCCTTGAAGATGGACGAGACCGACGACTTGACGCCGGACCAGATCGACTTGATCAGCTTTCCGGCGTTCTTCATGATCGGCCCGATGGCCTGCATGACGCTGCTGATCACGGTCTTGATGACGGTGAAGGCCTGCTTCAGGACCTTCTGCATGGTCTTCGAGTTGGTCACCATGTCGATGACCTTGTCGATGAGCGGCTGCAGCAACTGCATGAGCAGGCCGAAGAAGTTGCCCTTCATCGACTTGTTCATCTTGTCCTGGCCCTTGGCCGCCTTCTTCGCCCCGGACTCGTACTTCCCGAGGTTCTTGCCGGCGCTGGACCCGGTCTTGCCGGCCTTGCCGAGCGACTTCTCGGCCTTGTCCGACGCGGTCTTGAGGTCCTTGAGCTCCTTGCCGGAACCGTCGGCCGCCGACTTGAGGGACTTCAGCTGACCGGCGCCCTTCTGGCCGGCGCTGCCGATTCCCTTGGCCGACGTCGCGGCGCCGGAGGCTTTGGACTTGAAGTCCTCAAGGGAGCCGGAGGCCTTCTTCAGGGAACTGACGAGACTCATGGAGCACCTCCTTTCGAGGAAGCAGGGTCATCAGGAGATGGCGTCGGCGGCGTGGGTGGAGGCGGTGGCGAGGTTCTGGAACATCTCTCGGACCTTGTCCGCGTTGTCGTGGAGTTCCTTGGCGGCCTTCGAGATGTCCTTCAGCGTCCGGGGCTTGGGGAGCTTCTCGTGGTCGAAGGCCGACATCTTCTGGTTGAGCCTGTCCGTGGCCGCGGTCAGCTCGTCGAGCTCGGCCGGGCGCAGCCGTTCGGTGACCTTCTCCAGAGCGCCGCTCAGTTTGGTTGCGGCGCCGGCCGTCCGCTTCATCTTGGATGCGGACGGGAGCTTCGACTTCAGCCTGTCGAAGGCCTCGACCTGACTGTTGACCCTGCCGAGCGCCTGTCCGAGATCGCGCGCGTCGCCGGCACCGGAGTCAGCTGAGGCGCCACCACCGCGCCCTCCCCGACGGGCCCGCCGGTTCCCCTCGCGCACAGCCCGCCGTATCTCGTCGGAGGTGCGCTCGGGCCGGAGCCGGAACTTCCCCTGGTCGTTCCGCCCGAAGTACTTGCGCTCTCCCAAGAAGCGGCCCGTGACCTTCAGCGTCGCGTTCTTGAGCGTCGCCAGAATGCCTTTGATCTTCCCGATGGTTCCGGTGATCGTCTCGCGGATCTTTCGATAGAAAGCGAGGGCGCCGGTGGCCACCGTGCCGATCAGAGCCATCTGGCCTATCAGATTCGCACCGTTGAAAAGGTCCTTGAGCTGCTGGAAAAGATCCAGAGCCTGCTTGACAAGGGGCAGGCTCTTGATGATGTCCCAAATGGTCTTGGGTGCTTCCTTTTTCTTCTCCTCGGCCCCCTTGCCTCCCTTCTCGATCGCCGTCTTGAGCTCGGCCATCTTGTCGTCGAAGTGAGCGGTGGTGACATTCTTCTCCAGCTGCTGCTTTACTTCGGTCAGCCGGTCGTAGACCTCGTCCGTGGTGTGCTGTCCCATGCGTCCACTCCTCGTTGGTATCGCTCACCTGGGGCTTTGTCCCGTTCTGGGTCTTGCTCGCGTCGCGGATCCCCGGTAGCCTCAAGGGCTTGACGCGGAATTCAGGGGGGATGAATGGTCGGCTTCTTGTTCTGGGTTATCGGCAGTTGCTTCTTCCTTGGGGGATTGTTCTGTCTCTTCGTTGCCCTTTTGATGTTCATCGGGTGGCGGCAGGGTATGGAGCGGCCGACGTTCCCGAAATTTCTGGCCTGGTTCTGTGCAGGGGTCGCCTCAGAAGGGCTCATGTACGTTTTCTATACATGCAAGCCGTGAATACCAGCGGAAGTGCTCGCACGCCGAAAGCCCGCCGGGCTCGGCCCGGCGGGCTTTCTTCAGAGGTGGAAGTCGGCCGGCCTGCCCCCCGCGGCGTCCGGCCGGGCGGTCAGCCGCGCGGTCGCGTCCGCCGCGCCTCCGTCAGTGCGTCCGTCCACCCCGCCGCATAGGCCTTCGACTCCCGCGTGAGCAGTTCCTCGTACAGCCGGTCGAGCAAGGCCTCGCGGTCGGGCGCGGGGGAGCGCAGGAGGTCGGCGAGGCGGGTGTAGGTGTCGATCGGCTGCTCCGGGATGTTGCTCGTGCGAGTCGCCATGTCGTCCTGCTTTCCGGTCTGTCCGCTGGGCTGTGCTGGTGGTACAGGCGGCGCCCCTGTGGCGTTCGAAGCGTCTGTTCGAACTAGTGTACGAGGAATCCTCTGGTGTCGGAGCGTGTTTGTCGAGGACTCTCCGTCGTCATGCGGGGGCGAGCTGCGACGATGTGGGGGTCCGGCCTGATTGTGTGTCAAAGCTGTGGAGTAGGATCCGGCCGTCCTTCCGTCGGTGAATGAAGGGTGAACGTCAAGGCCTGGCACAGGACCTGAAGCTCAGTCACACGACGGTGGACGGCGGCAGGGCAGCCGTCCTCGCGCGGGGGCGCGATCGGGCAGGGACGAGAGCAAGGCCAACGGGGTGGACGACGCGAGTTACGCGCGGCAGCGGCATGTGATCGATTGGCTCGAACAAGCCTCCGATCTGCCGCATCTCATCGCTCGTGTCTCCGAGCTCGTCCTCCGCCTCGGTTACGAGCCCGAAGACCTCGTGGTCATGCCGCGCGCCGAGCTCGACCGGCGGGAGCTGGCCGCCTACAGCGCCGGGTGGGCCGATGTCGTGGACGAGCAACTCCCGGCCGTCCGCCAGGCGTACGAGCAGCGGATCACCGCCGCCTATCTCCAGGGCCAGGAGGACGCCCGCACCGGCCGCCGGCCGCGCCGGGCCCGCCGGCCCGAAGGTGAGCGGGAACACGACGGCGGCGAGGTCATTCCGCTGCCGTATGTCCAGCTTCTGCGTCCCCCGTCCGAACTGACGCGGGTGGAGCAGCGCGGCCAACGGGAACGGTCGGTGGCCGACGGCAGTCCGGTGCCCGCACCGGGGCCGGGGCTTCCGGTCGGGGGGGCCGGCGGTGGTACGGGCGGCGGGCCGGCCCTGGCGTCGGCGGCCGTGTCGTACGACGGGACCGTGAGCGATTCCGACGACGTGGCGGACGACGGCGTCGGCTCGCGCGGCGACACCGGGCAGCCGCACACCGGTGCCGTCCCGGCTTCCGGTGACGCCCTGTTCTCCACGCGTGAGGTCCGGGAGAAGCGGACCGGACCGGTGGAACGACGGCCGGTGGTCCGGCGCAACGGCCGGCCCAGCGTGCCGCCGCTCGCCCGGCCCGCCGACGCGGGGGCCGGGCGGGACAAGGGGCGACGGGCGGAGTCGGCGGAACACGCCGATGCACCGGCGGCCCGCGCCGGTGAACGGCCACGCCTGTCCGACCGGGCCCGTGCCCTCGCCGACGAGTTCGAGGGCAGGGCGACGGGCCGGCGGAAGGACGAGCCGTCCGGGCCCGCGGATTCCGGTTGAACCCGCGGCCCGGAGCCGGGTACGACGGCTCTGCCGTGCCCGGGCCCGACGGTCAGCCGAAGAATCGGGCCAGCTGGACGGCCGAGGGGGATCCGGAAGCGGGGTCGGTGCTCCGCGGTTCGGAACGGGCCGGCCGTGCGGTGGCCCTGCGTCCCGTGGCCGCGGATGTCCGCGCCGCCCCGTCCTCGTCCCGGTCCTCGTCGCCGTCCCCGTCCGTCTCCTCCGCCGCGTCGACCGGGCGTGGCACCGGTTCCGGGTACTCCGGCTGCTCGCCCTCGCCCGAGTTGACGGAGGCGAACATCCAGTTGGCGGCCGCCAGATGGTCCACGACCGCCGCCAGCAGATGGTCCGTCACCGACCAGTCGGCCGCCTCGCCGTGCAGCTCCCGGTTGAGGGCGCTGTCGCGCGGCAGCTGCTTGATGAGCACCGCGAGCCGCCGGGCGGAGAGGCGGTCGCGGTGCCAGTCCAGCAGGTCGATGCCGTAGTAGCGGAGCAGGTCCGCTTCGAGGGCCTCGGCGTGTTCGTCGACGAACCCGACGAGGCTCAGTCTTCCCCCAGGCCGAGCCCGGTCTCCTTGCCGTAGGCCTCCAGGATGGCGGCGATGTCCTGCATGGTGATCTCGTGCTGTTCGAAGCGGGCGAACTGCTTCTCGCCCATGAGCAGCCGCAGCAGCCCGTCGACGTCGTTGTCGTCGAGCTTGCGCAGCGCCTTCGCGGTGGCGCGGGTCAGCTCCGTGGGCAGCGTGTAGCTCTCGCCGTCGAGGTCGAACGACCACGTGCGGCCGAGGGCTTCCAGGCGCTGGGCGCGGGCTGCGTTGACGTCGAAACGGGCCATGGTGGGTGCTCCTTGAAGTCCGTGAGTCAGATGGTGACGAGAGGGCGGTGGGGCGGGCCGGAGCCCGCCCCACCCATGTGGTCCGGCTGGATCAGCCGGCGGCGTAGGCCGAGTCCTTCATGACGAAGGAGGCCAGCGCCGAGCCGTCGGCCGCGGACATCGCCGTGAAGGTGATGCCGAGCTGGGAGGCCGCCTTGCGGGCCAGCTTGATGTCGTCCGCCGCCGTGACCTGGCCGCGCGGGATGCCGAAGCGGTAGGTCACGGTGGAGCCGTCGCTCGCCCGGACGTCGGTGAACTCCAGGCCGAGGGCGCGCACGTCGGCGAACGGGCGCTCGGCGATGTCGTACTTGTAGACGCCGGTGGAACCGGTCACCGCATCGACGGTGCCGCCGCCCATGAAGAACGGGAGCGTGTCCTCGTTGAACTGCAGCAGCGAGAACTTCAGCGTCAGGTCGCGGTCCGAGTACACGAAGTGCACCGGGCTGACGGCCTGCCACACGTCGATCGGCTCCAGCTTGTCCTTCTTGCTGAAGGTGACGCCGTCACCGGTGGTGAAGCCGAGGTTCTTCCAGCTCGCCCAGTCGGTGGAGGAGTCGGTGGAGAAGGTCGTCGGGACCTTGGTGTCGGCGGTGGCGACGTACAGGCGGCCTACGCCCGCGACGCGGATCTCGGACGAGTTGGTTCCTGCCATGGTGATGTCTCTCCTCGAGTGAAGGGTGGTGCGCAGGTGTGCCGCACCCGGCGGTTCCGGGTACGGCGAAGGCCCCGCCGGGGTGGCGGGGCCTTCGGTCTGTGGGGCGGCGTCCTTCGGGGGACGTCCGGTACGCGTCAGTAGACGTCGAGGTACACCTTGTGCACGCTCACGTACCGGTTGGCCGCGTGGTAGAGGTAGTCGGGAAGCCAGCGCGGGCCGTCCTGTTCCTCCACCTCGGTGATGAGGTTGGTGCCGTACCGGTTGCCGGCCGTGGCCAGCAGCGCGCGCCGGGCCGAGTTGGCCAGGACGTGTGCGGCCTGCTTGGTCGGGCCGTACACCTCCAGCTCGATCAGCGGCTGGTCGACGTGGAGTTCACCGACCCAGGCGCCGCCGCGCCGGTTGACGAGGACGGCGGCGGTCGTGCCGTTGAAGTCGGACGGGGGCTGGACGGTGACGAGGGCCGTCGAGAGCGCCGGGTCCTGCTTCAGGATGTCGACGACCAGGGCCTCGACGTCCGGGAAGGAACTCGGGGGTGTGGGTGTGGTCATGTGCCGGGTCACCTCGGGGGCTGTGGGGCGCGCGGGGCGCCGTGTGGGTGGCGGGCGCGGGGCCCGGGACCCCGGCACCGGAAGCGGTGACCGCCGGGCGGGCGCCGCGTGGGGCGGCGGGGGAGGCGCGGCGCCTCGGCCCGGCGGAGCGGCGCGGAGCCGTCCGTCCGGCCCTTCCGGGCTGCGGTCACAGCTCCGCCGCTGCACCAACTGTGACAGAGGAGCGTGCGCGCACGCAACTAAAACGGCGAGTCGATGTTCGGGGCTGGTGAGCCAGGTGGGGTGTCGCGCACGGAAGGGGTGCCAGGGCGCCTGCGGGAGGAGGGGGAAGCGGGCAGCGAAGCGGCGAGGCCGACGCCTGGGGGAGGGGCCGGTGGGGTGCGTCGGCGCCCGCGAGGACGGCCGGAGAGGGGGGCGAGCGGGGAGTCGGGCGTGGGGAGCCCGAAAGGGGAGCCTGTGTGGGGAACTGAACGCGGGGAGTAATCGTCAGACAGGGTGGGTGACGGGGATTCCCGTTACGCGAGGGGGATGGGGGGCAGTTGTGAACGGACCCCGAACATGCCGATGCACCCGTCGGTGCGCGGGTGCTCTTCTCGGTTCGGGGCGCGGGAGGTCGGCGATCAGCCGCCGACGGTCGCCCTCCCGACGCCCGTCTCCACCGGCATCCGAGGCTCTTCGGGAACCTGTGTCACGGGCGGCTCGGCTTCGTGCGGCAGGAACTGCTCGACCACCTTCACGAACATCTCGCGCCGGTCGGCGGGAATCCCCAGCAGCTCGGCGACCTCCTCCAGCGTGGGCCGGCGGGCGAACTCGGCGCTGGGCGCGGGGGAGGCCAAGTGCTCATGCGGGTCCGCCAGTTCCTCGGCGGTCAGCCGGCCGGAGCGGATGAGCATCTCGCGCACCGGAACACCGAGCACGCGAGCGAGCCGGCGGGTGGTCTCGAGGTCCGGCATGCTCTGTCGCTGCAACAGACGGGTGACGGCGGCCCGGTGCACCCCCGCCTCGTCCGCGATCTTCGACTTCCCGCCCCCGCGCGGGCTGTCGATGTCGTATCCGCGGTCGCGCATGAGGTCCTCGACCCATGCGGCGAACGCGTCCAGATCCTGGCTGGTCATCTGTGTGCTCGCTTCCTTCGGAGGCCACGAGTTTAGCTTGCTTGCGCGCACGGTATTACGTGCTTTCGTGCAAGCACTGTGAAGAAGCCGCGCAAAACGCGCAAGAGGGCCTCCGGCGACAAAGTTTGTTGCGAGCGCGCGCGCAATCTGTAAGTCTGAGTGCGCTCGTGCCCCAGCCGCCCCACCAGGAGGTCCCATGTCCGTCTCCGGCTCCTGCCCACCGGACCTTCACGACGCCCCGCACCTGAGTGACGCCGCACACTCCGACCCCGCTCCCGGGGCGGCCCGCGCCATCCCGCCGCTCGACCCCCCGGGCTGGCAGTCCGCCGCCGCCTGCGCCGGGCTGCCGCCCCGGGTCGTCTTCTCCAAGAAGGTGAAGGAGGCCGCGCCCGCGCTGCGGGCCTGCGTCGGCTGCCCGGTCCGCCGCAACTGCGAGAAGGCGGTCGCTCCGGCGGACAACTGGTTCGACGGCGTCTGCGGTGGCCGCCTCTGGCGCCGAGGCCGTCCCGTCCAGCTCCCCGCAGACTTCGTCACGCCGACCGGCGTCCACCGCGCCGTGCCGGTCACCGGCCCCCACGCCGCCCACGACGGAGGCCGCGTTGCCTGACCAGCGCCCGACTTCCGGCGACCGGCCCGCCTCCGGCACCCACCCCTCCCCCGACGACCGCCCCACCGCCCAAGCCGCCCTCTGGATCGGCATGCTCCTGCAGCAGTTTCCGGAGCTGGCCACCGAACTCGCTCCCGGCCGTGCCGCCCCGGGCCACCGTGCCCCGGCCCCGCCGCCCGCCGATCTCGCCGAACGGCTCCGCGAGGAACGCGAGGAGGCCCTGCTCCTCCGGCAGCAGCACGGCCTGGTCGCCCCCGGATACAGTGCCGCACCGCTGCGCCTGCACATCTCGGACACCATCCGCGACATCACCGACGGCGTGATCGAGCTGGAGGAGGCCGTCCGGGACCGGCTCGGCCTGCCCCGCGTGCGCAGGGCCGAGGTGCCCGAGCGGCTGCGCCGGATCGCCGAGCTGCTCGACGGTGTGTCCGCCGACCCCGTCCTGGCCGCCCACGTGCGCGACGAGACCCGCCGCATGGCTCGCCGTTGCGCCCGCGCACTGGGGGACACCGAGACCGTCGTACGGGTGTCCGGGCGCTGCCCCTGGTGCGACTCGGTGTCGCTGCGGGCCTTCCCCGACCGTGCCGCGGTGCTGTGCATCAACCCCGGCTGCCGCTGCACGGAAGCGCTGTGCGGCTGCCACGACGACCCGGCCTACCGGCACACCTGGGACGCGAGGGAGTGGGAACGTACGACGACCGAGGGGAAGGACGGCCGATGAGCGGTTGCGAGACGAGCGGTCGGCCGAACCCGGTCCTGCCCACCCTGATCCCCGGCCCCCTCGCGGCCCAGGAGGCCGGTGTCGCCCCCGCCACGATCCGCAAGTGGGTCCAGCTGGGGCATCTGACGGCAGCCGGCAAGGCGGGCCGGGCCCAGCTGTTCCGGCTGGAGGACGTCTTCGCGGCCGAGCGGGCGGCCCGCGGCACGGCCCGCCGGGCCCGCCGGGCGGGCGACGATTCGAACGCCGTCCCCTCCGAGCCGAACTCCTGCTACGGAATCCCCAACTCGAAGATCACGTAGTGCGCGTACCACCCGGACGCCACCGCCGCCGTCGTGAAGAACACCGTCAGGCTCGGCCACTTCAGCCGGCTCATGGCGGCGGCCGGGGCGAGCAGCAGGGGGAAGGCGGGCAGCAGATAGCGGCCGGTGTTGCCGAACATCTGCTGGGTGCCCAGCACCGTCACGATGCTCGCCAGCGTGTACGCCACCAGCACCAGCGGCGGCCGCTTGCGCAGCATCAGCGCGATCAGGAACGGCAGCGCGATCACCACCTGCACGGCCAGCAGGTCGGGCGTGGAGAAGGCGAACAGATAGCCGTTGCGGCCGACCGCGACGTTGCGCAGCACGTCCAGCGTGTACGCGCCCCAGTCGAAGTAGTGCGCCCACCCCTCGCGCTGCAGCGTGAAGTACGCCGTCAGGTTCCCCATGCTCAGCCCGACCCAGACGACGTAGGTGAGCAGACCGAGCGGCGCCGCGATCATCGCGTACACCGGCCCGGAGATCCCCTGTTCCCGTCGGCTGTCCCGGCGCACCAGCGTGACCAGGGCGGCCAGCCCCACCGCGCCGATCAGTGCCGCCGAGGTCGGCCGGTTCAGGCCCGCGGCGAAGGCGAGAAGCCCGGCCGCGACCCAGCGGCGCCGCATCACGCAGTGGCAGGTCCAGGCGGCGAGCGCGACGAACAGGGACTCGGAGTACACCGCCCACTCGACGCCCGCCCCGGGCGCGACGGCCCACAGCCCTGCCGCGATCGTGCCCGCCCGGGCACCGGCGAGGGTGGAGATCACGGCGTAGATGCCGGCGGCGGCCACGAAGGAGGCCACCACGGATACCAGGATCCCGGCACCGGCCAGACTCAGCCCCGTCACCTCGGACACGCCCCTGATCAGGCCCGGGTAGAGCGGGAAGAAGGCGACCGAGTTCTGCTGGACCGTGAAGACCCCGCCCGGGGGCAGCGGCTGCAGCGGCTTCGGGTCGTACCCGTGCCCGGCGACCTGCAGATACCACCAGCCGTCCCAGGTCGACAGCACGTCCCACCAGTGGGCGCCCCCGCCGAAGCGCGGTTCCTTGTGCCGGTAGTCGCCCGCGTGGTCCAGCAGGTACGCGAACACGGAGAGACCGACGATCTTGGTGACCCCGAACAGGACGAGTGCGGGAAGATACGGCCGGACCGCGGGGGGCAGGGTCGGGCGGCGGCCGCGGCCGGGCCGTGCAGTGTGCTCGTCGCCGGGCACGGCGGGGTCCGCCGTCGTGTCCCTGGAAGCCGTGCTCATACGCTGGTCCCCCTCGGCCCTGCCGCTCATAAGATCACAACAGGGTGGCATGAGTGCGCCCGAAGAGCCGCGTGCGCGCCCGAAGGGCCGTCAGCGTGCGGCGAAGGGGGAGGGGCCGGTGGCCGAGCGAACGTGCGTGACCGACCAGGACGACCCGACGGCGGAGCCGGTCGAGCTGTCCGTGGTGATACCGATGTACGACGAGGAGGAGGCGCTGCCTGCCCTGGTGAGCCGGCTCCGCCCGGTGCTGGACGGCCTGGGGGTGGTGTACGAGCTGGTCGCCGTGGACGACGGCAGCACCGACCGCACCGCCGAACTGCTCGCCGCGTTCCGGCTCGGCTGGCCGGAACTGCGCGTCATCGGCCTGCGCCGGAACTCCGGTCACCAGGCGGCGCTGACCGCGGGGCTGGACCGGGCGGTGGGCGCCTACGTCGTCAGCATCGACGCCGACCTGCAGGATCCGCCCGAGAAGATCCCCGAGATGCTGGCCCTGGCGCGCGCCGAAGGGCTGGACATCGTCTACGGCATCCGCGCGGACCGGACCACCGACAGCGGGTTCAAGCGGTGGACGGCCGGGCTCTACTACCGGCTCGTGCGACGGCTGGCCGGGCCCTCCGTGCCCGCGCAGGCCGGTGACTTCCGGCTGCTCAGCCGGGCGGCCGTGGACGCCCTGAAGGCGCTGCCGGACCAGCAGCGCGTCTACCGGCTCCTGGTGCCGTGGCTGGGCTTCCCGAGCGGTGAGGTGACGTACGACCGGGCCCCGCGGACCGCAGGGCGCAGCAAGTATCCGCTGGGCCGGATGATCCGGCTCGCCGTGGACAGTGTCACCGGCTTCTCGGCGGCTCCGCTGCGGCTGGCCACCTGGCTCGGCGGTGTCGCCTTCGTCGTCTGCATCGGGCTGATGGGCTACACGCTGGGGGCGCACGCCCTGGAGCAGACGGTCCCCGGCTGGACGTCCCTGTTCACCGGGGTGCTGTTCATCGGTGCGGTGCAGCTGATCTGCGTGGGGATGCTCGGGGAGTACGTGGCGCGCATCTACACGGCCGTGCAGAACCGGCCGGCGTACTACGTACGGCACGACACGGCTCACGACACGCCCCGTGACAGGGGTCACGACACCGCTCGGGACAGTGTGGAGGAGACCGTGCGCGCCGGGGGTGGCCGTACCTGAGCGCACCGGCCGAGGTGCGGGCTCATCCTCCGCCTGTGATAATGGCCTCCCACCCGCCCGGTGCCCTTGCTTTTGTTTTGACCGAACTCTGTGGGCTGGGTACGCTCAGACCTTGTGCCTGGGGTGTGCCCTGGCTCCTGTGCGTGCCTGCAAACCGCATGGCGAGCCGTGACCGGCCACCGTAATCTGCGCCCTTATCGCCTTGCGGCGGGAGTCTGGCGGATTCGACACACCCGACCGCGTGGGTCGGCGACGTTCCAGGTTAGCTGTACCCATCGGCACACAGAAACCGGAGAAGTAGTGCCTACGATCCAGCAGCTGGTCCGCAAGGGCCGGCAGGACAAGGTCGAGAAGAACAAGACGCCCGCACTCGAGGGTTCCCCTCAGCGTCGTGGCGTCTGCACGCGTGTGTTCACGACCACCCCGAAGAAGCCGAACTCGGCCCTGCGTAAGGTCGCGCGTGTGCGTCTGACCAGCGGGATCGAGGTCACCGCTTACATTCCGGGTGAGGGACACAACCTGCAGGAGCACTCCATCGTGCTCGTGCGCGGCGGCCGTGTGAAGGACCTGCCGGGTGTTCGCTACAAGATCATCCGTGGCTCCCTCGACACCCAGGGTGTCAAGAACCGCAAGCAGGCCCGTTCCCGCTACGGCGCCAAGAAGGAGAAGTAAGAATGCCTCGTAAGGGCCCCGCCCCGAAGCGCCCGGTCATCATCGACCCGGTCTACGGTTCTCCTCTGGTCACGTCGCTCATCAACAAGGTGCTGCTGAACGGCAAGCGCTCCACCGCCGAGCGCATCGTCTACGGCGCCATGGAGGGCCTGCGTGACAAGACGGGCAATGACCCGGTCATCACGCTGAAGCGCGCTCTCGAGAACATCAAGCCGACCCTCGAGGTCAAGTCCCGCCGTGTCGGTGGCGCCACCTACCAGGTCCCGGTCGAGGTCAAGCCCGGCCGTGCCAACACCCTGGCGCTGCGCTGGCTGGTCGGTTACTCCCGCGCCCGTCGCGAGAAGACCATGACCGAGCGTCTGCTCAACGAGCTCCTCGACGCCTCCAACGGCCTCGGTGCCGCTGTGAAGAAGCGCGAGGACACGCACAAGATGGCCGAGTCCAACAAGGCCTTCGCGCACTACCGCTGGTAGTCGCAGTCCACATCGAGACCGAGAGAAGACTGAAGCCTTATGGCTACCACTTCGCTTGACCTGGCCAAGGTGCGCAACATCGGCATCATGGCCCACATCGACGCGGGCAAGACGACCACCACCGAGCGGATCCTGTTCTACACCGGCGTTTCGTACAAGATCGGTGAGGTCCACGACGGCGCTGCCACCATGGACTGGATGGAGCAGGAGCAGGAGCGTGGCATCACGATCACCTCTGCTGCCACCACCTGCCACTGGCCGCTGGAAGACGTCGACCACACCATCAACATCATCGACACGCCGGGCCACGTCGACTTCACCGTCGAGGTGGAGCGTTCCCTGCGCGTGCTCGACGGTGCCGTGACGGTGTTCGACGGCGTCGCCGGCGTTGAGCCCCAGTCCGAGACGGTGTGGCGTCAGGCGGACCGCTACGGCGTTCCGCGCATCTGCTTCGTCAACAAGCTCGACCGCACCGGTGCCGAGTTCCACCGCTGCGTCGACATGATCGTCGACCGCCTGGGCGCGCAGCCGATCGTCATGCAGCTCCCGATCGGTGCCGAGGCCGACTTCAAGGGCGTCGTGGACCTGGTCCGCATGAAGGCGCTCGTGTGGTCCGCCGAGGCGACCAAGGGCGAGATGTACGACGTCGTCGACATCCCCGACACGCACGCCGAGGCCGCCGAGGAGTGGCGCGGCAAGCTGGTCGAGGCCGTCGCCGAGAACGACGAAGAGATCATGGAGCTGTTCCTGGAGGGCCAGGAGCCCACCGAGGAGCAGCTGTACGCCGCGATCCGTCGTATCACCATCGCGTCCGGCAAGGGCACCGGCACCACCATCACCCCGGTGTTCTGCGGCACCGCGTTCAAGAACAAGGGCGTGCAGCCCCTGCTCGACGCGGTCGTGCGCTACCTGCCGTCCCCGGTCGACATCGAGGCCATCGAGGGCCACGACGTCAAGGACGCCGAGGTCGTCGTCAAGCGCAAGCCGTCCGACGACGAGCCCCTCTCGGCGCTGGCGTTCAAGATCATGAGCGACCCGCACCTCGGCAAGCTCACCTTCGTCCGGGTCTACTCGGGCCGCCTGGAGTCCGGCTCTTCGGTGCTGAACTCCGTCAAGGGCAAGAAGGAGCGCATCGGCAAGATCTACCGCATGCACGCCAACAAGCGTGAGGAGATCGAGTCGGTGGGCGCCGGTGACATCGTCGCCGTCATGGGCCTGAAGCAGACCACCACCGGTGAGACGCTGTCCGACGACAAGAACCCGGTCATCCTGGAGTCCATGGACTTCCCGGCGCCGGTCATCCAGGTCGCCATCGAGCCCAAGTCGAAGGGTGACCAGGAGAAGCTGGGCGTCGCGATCCAGCGCCTGGCCGAGGAGGACCCGTCCTTCCAGGTCCACTCGGACGAGGAGACCGGCCAGACCATCATCGGTGGCATGGGCGAGCTGCACCTCGAGGTGCTGGTCGACCGTATGCGCCGTGAGTTCAAGGTCGAGGCCAACGTGGGCAAGCCCCAGGTGGCCTACCGCGAGACGATCCGCAAGGCCGTCGAGCGCGTCGACTTCACCCACAAGAAGCAGACCGGTGGTACCGGTCAGTTCGCGAAGGTGCAGATCGGCATCGAGCCGCTCGAGGGTGGCGACACCTCGTACGAGTTCGTGAACAAGGTGACCGGTGGTCGTATCCCGAAGGAGTACATCCCTTCGGTCGACGCCGGTGCGCAGGAGGCCATGCAGTTCGGCATCCTCGCCGGCTACGAGATGACCGGTGTCCGTGTCATCCTCCACGACGGCGCCTACCACGAGGTCGACTCCTCCGAGCTCGCCTTCAAGATCGCCGGCTCGCAGGCCTTCAAGGAGGCCGCGCGCAAGGCTTCGCCCGTGCTGCTCGAGCCGATGATGGCCGTCGAGGTCACCACGCCCGAGGACTACATGGGTGAGGTCATCGGCGACATCAACTCCCGCCGTGGCCAGATCCAGGCCATGGAGGAGCGGGCCGGTGCCCGCGTCGTGAAGGGTCTCGTGCCCCTCTCGGAGATGTTCGGTTACGTCGGCGACCTGCGCAGCAAGACGTCCGGCCGCGCCAGCTACTCCATGCAGTTCGACTCCTACGCCGAGGTTCCGCGGAACGTCGCCGAGGAGATCATCGCGAAGGCCAAGGGCGAGTAACGCACCGCGTTCGCACGCTTTAGGCTTGACTCCGGAGCCTCAAGGGGCATTCAGCCGCAATCCTGGATGAATGCCCCGGGTTCCGGGCTTCCCAGCAAAGATCACCTGGCGCCGATGAAGTAAGGCGTACAGAACCACTCCACAGGAGGACCCCAGTGGCGAAGGCGAAGTTCGAGCGGACTAAGCCGCACGTCAACATCGGCACCATCGGTCACATCGACCACGGTAAGACGACCCTCACGGCCGCCATTACCAAGGTGCTGCACGACGCGTACCCGGACCTGAACGAGGCCACCCCGTTCGACAACATCGACAAGGCGCCCGAGGAGCGTCAGCGCGGTATCACCATCTCCATCGCGCACGTCGAGTACCAGACCGAGGCGCGTCACTACGCCCACGTCGACTGCCCGGGTCACGCGGACTACATCAAGAACATGATCACCGGTGCCGCGCAGATGGACGGCGCGATCCTCGTGGTCGCCGCCACCGACGGCCCGATGCCGCAGACCAAGGAGCACGTGCTCCTGGCCCGCCAGGTCGGCGTTCCGTACATCGTCGTCGCCCTGAACAAGGCCGACATGGTGGACGACGAGGAGATCCTGGAGCTCGTCGAGCTCGAGGTCCGTGAGCTCCTCTCCGAGTACGAGTTCCCGGGCGACGACGTTCCGGTCGTCAAGGTCTCCGCCCTCAAGGCCCTCGAGGGCGAGAAGGAGTGGGTGGACTCCGTCCTCAGCCTGATGAGCGCTGTCGACGAGGCCATCCCGCAGCCGGAGCGCGAGGTCGACAAGCCGTTCCTCATGCCGATCGAGGACGTCTTCACGATCACCGGTCGCGGTACGGTCGTCACCGGCCGTATCGAGCGCGGTGTCCTGAAGGTCAACGAGACCGTCGACATCATCGGCATCAAGACCGAGAAGACCACCACCACGGTCACCGGTATCGAGATGTTCCGCAAGCTGCTCGACGAGGGCCAGGCCGGTGAGAACGTCGGTCTGCTGCTCCGCGGCATCAAGCGCGAGGACGTCGAGCGCGGCCAGGTCATCATCAAGCCGGGCTCGGTCACCCCGCACACCGAGTTCGAGGCGCAGGCCTACATCCTGTCCAAGGACGAGGGTGGCCGCCACACGCCGTTCTTCAACAACTACCGTCCGCAGTTCTACTTCCGTACGACGGACGTGACCGGCGTGGTGACCCTCCCCGAGGGCACCGAGATGGTCATGCCGGGTGACAACACCGAGATGAAGGTGGAGCTCATCCAGCCCGTCGCCATGGAAGAGGGCCTGAAGTTCGCCATCCGTGAGGGTGGCCGCACCGTGGGCGCCGGCCAGGTCACCAAGATCGTCAAGTAAGTTCCGCTTGCTTGAGGGTCATCGACTGACCTGAAGGTCTTCGACCTGTGAGAGGCCCGTACGACTTCCGTCGTACGGGCCTCTTCGCTGTCACGCTACGGGTCAGGTCCTGTCAGGTGCAGTTGGTCTTCACCGAGCAGAACACGATGTGGCTGATGCCGTAGAACGGACGGTTCGGGTTCGAGTCGTTGATCGACGCGTGGAGCGTCTCGTCGGCCGAGATGCTCCCGCTCGGGGAGCTGATCCGCGTCGACTCCGACGTCGGACTCGTGGTGCGGAGGGACGACGGCACGTACGAATACTCCGTCGACACGGGCGTTTCTCGCGCTCGTGCTGCGGGCGGTGGTGTACGTCCTGCTGGTCTCGGACTACGGCCCCGAGATCGACTCCTACGGCGGCCGGTCGTCCCTGTGCCGGGGCCCGCTCGTCGAGCCGTGGCCCCGGGACGGGATCTGCCGCGACGACCGGTGGCGCCAGTGGCCCGCGCTGCTGGAATTCTCCGCCGTCGCGGGCATCGTCTCGGTGGTCGCGGGAAGCACGGCCGTCTACGCCAGGCTGCAGTCCCGCCTGGGGCGGCCCGGCGCAGGCATCGCCCGGCGTTTGACCTTCGTCACGACGGGGGTAATCTCTACGGCTCGATTGGCGGTCTGCCTGCCCCATATGGCAGACTGTCCGAGTTGCTCGGTCGAGTGTTGATGCTGCGCGCCTCCCGCCGGGAGGACTGGAAGCGAGTCCCACAGTACTCGTCGCCCTAACTGCCTGATGGCAGCACTGGGGCGGACGTACGGGAATCTTCCGGGAAGTGTGGGCGCGGCACCGGCCAGGCGCCCGGTGGGCCTGAGGTCCCCGGTCCGCGGTTCCGGAAGGGCCGTCGCATTCCCCCGCAGGGATGTTCGAACAAGGGACATCTGTGTCAGCGGGACCGCGACACACCCGACCGCGTGGGTCGGAGGAGCGAAGGCAGCAGAAGGAATCCGCCGGGTTCCAGAGCGTGAGAAGAGACAGGACTACTGAGTAGCCATGGCGGGACAGAAGATCCGCATCCGGCTCAAGGCCTACGACCACGAGGTCATCGACTCCTCGGCGAAGAAGATCGTCGAGACGGTGACCCGCACTGGTGCGTCGGTCGCGGGCCCGGTGCCGCTGCCCACTGAGAAGAACGTGTACTGCGTCATCAAGTCGCCGCACAAGTACAAGGACTCGCGCGAGCACTTCGAGATGCGCACGCACAAGCGCCTGATCGACATTCTCGACCCGACCCCCAAGACCGTTGACTCTCTGATGCGACTCGACCTCCCGGCCGGTGTCGACATCGAGATCAAGCTCTGAGGCTGGTGGGCTGAGAATGGCTAAGCAGATCAAGGGCATCCTGGGCGAGAAGCTCGGCATGACGCAGGTGTGGGACGAGAACAACCGTGTTGTTCCGGTCACCGTCGTCAAGGCCGGCCCCAACGTCGTGACCCAGGTTCGTACGAACGACGTCGACGGCTACGAGTCGGTCCAGATCGCCTTCGGCGAGATCGACCCGCGCAAGGTGAACAAGCCCCTCAAGGGCCACTTCGCCAAGGCCGACGTCACCCCCCGTCGTCACCTCGTCGAGATCCGCACCGCGGACGCCTCCGAGTACACGCTCGGCCAGGAGATCACCGCTGAGGTGTTCGAGGCCGGCGTGAAGGTCGACGTCACCGGCAAGAGCAAGGGCAAGGGCTTCGCCGGTGTCATGAAGCGCCACAACTTCCGTGGCCTCGGCGCCGGACACGGCACCCAGCGCAAGCACCGCTCGCCCGGTTCCATCGGTGGCTGCGCCACCCCGGGCCGCGTGTTCAAGGGCCTCCGCATGGCGGGTCGCATGGGCAACGAGCGGGTCACCACCCAGAACCTGACCGTCCACGCCGTTGACGCGGAGAAGGGTCTGCTGCTCATCAAGGGCGCGGTTCCCGGTCCGAACGGCGGCCTCGTCCTGGTCCGCACCGCGGCCAAGGGGGCCTGAGGTAACCGATGAGCACTGTTGACATCCTTTCGCCGGCTGGCGAGAAGGCCGGTTCCGTCGAGCTCCCCGCGGAGATCTTCGACGCCAAGGTCAGCGTTCCGCTGATCCACCAGGTCGTCGTCGCGCAGCTGGCCGCTGCCCGCCAGGGCACGCACAAGACCAAGACCCGTGGCGAGGTCCGTGGTGGCGGCAAGAAGCCGTACCGCCAGAAGGGCACCGGTCGCGCCCGTCAGGGTTCGACCCGCGCGCCGCAGTTCGCCGGTGGTGGCGTCGTGCACGGTCCCGTGCCGCGTGACTACTCGCAGCGCACCCCGAAGAAGATGAAGGCCGCCGCCCTGCGCGGTGCCCTCACCGACCGGGCGCGTCACAACCGCATCCACGTCGTCTCCGGCGTGGTCGAGGGCGCGAACCCCTCCACGAAGGCCGCCAAGTCGCTGTTCGGCAAGATCTCGGAGCGCAAGAACCTGCTCCTGGTCGTCGACCGCGCCGACGAGGCCGCGTGGCTGTCCGCCCGCAACCTGCCCCAGGTCCACATCCTGGAGCCGGGCCAGCTGAACACGTACGACGTTCTCGTCTCGGACGACGTGGTCTTCACCCAGGCCGCTTTCGAGTCCTTCGTGTCTGGCCCCAAGGCCGCTGACACCGAAGGGAGCGAGGCCTGATGGCTACGCGTCACCCGAGCATTGCCTCGAAGGCCGCCAAGGCCGCCAAGGCCGCGCGCGTCGCCAAGGCGCGTCGCCACGCCACCGAGGGCAAGAACACCGTCGAGACCCCGCTGAGCAAGTCGTACACGGACCCCCGTGACGTCCTGCTGAAGCCGGTCGTCTCCGAGAAGAGCTACGCGCTCCTCGACGAGAACAAGTACACGTTCATCGTCGACCCGAACGCCAACAAGACCCAGATCAAGCAGGCCGTCCAGGCGGTCTTCTCGGTCAAGGTCACCGGGGTCAACACGATCAACCGCCAGGGCAAGCGCAAGCGCACGAAGACCGGCTTCGGTCAGCGTGCCGGCAGCAAGCGCGCGATCGTGACCCTCGCCGAGGGCGACCGTATCGACATCTTCGGCGGTCCGACCGCCTAAGGGCGGTCCGGATCGTCCGATATCGGACGAGGACTGAGAAATGGGAATCCGCAAGTACAAGCCGACTACGCCGGGCCGTCGTGGCGCCAGCGTCGCCGACTTCGTCGAGGTCACGCGGTCCACGCCGGAGAAGTCGCTGGTCCGCCCCCTGCACAGCAAGGGCGGCCGTAACAACGCCGGTCGTGTGACCGTTCGCCACCAGGGTGGCGGACACAAGCGCGCCTACCGTGTGATCGACTTCCGTCGTCACGACAAGGACGGCGTGCCGGCGAAGGTCGCGCACATCGAGTACGACCCCAACCGCACCGCGCGCATCGCGCTGCTGCACTACGCCGACGGCGAGAAGCGCTACATCCTCGCCCCGCGCAACCTGCAGCAGGGTGACCGCGTCGAGAACGGTCCCGGGGCCGACATCAAGCCGGGCAACAACCTGGCCCTCCGCAACATCCCGGTCGGTACCACGATCCACGCGATCGAGCTCCGTCCCGGTGGCGGTGCCAAGTTCGCCCGCTCCGCCGGTGCCTCCGTGCAGCTGCTCGCGAAGGAGGGCTCGATGGCCCACCTCCGCATGCCGTCCGGTGAGATCCGCCTGGTCGACGTCCGCTGCCGCGCCACCATCGGTGAGGTCGGCAACGCCGAGCAGTCCAACATCAACTGGGGTAAGGCCGGCCGTAAGCGGTGGCTGGGCGTTCGCCCGACCGTCCGTGGTGTCGTGATGAACCCGGTTGACCACCCGCACGGTGGTGGTGAGGGCCGGACCTCCGGTGGTCGCCACCCTGTGTCCCCGTGGGGCAAGAAGGAAGGCCGTACTCGTTCGCCCAAGAAGGCGTCGAACAAGTACATCGTCCGCCGCCGCAAGACGAACAAGAAGCGCTAAGGACGGGTTGAGATGCCTCGTAGCCTGAAGAAGGGGCCCTTCGTCGACGACCACCTGATCAAGAAGGTGGACGCCCAGAACGAAGCCGGCACCAAGAACGTCATCAAGACCTGGTCCCGCCGCTCGATGATCGTCCCGGCCATGCTGGGCCACACGCTCGCGGTGCACAACGGCAAGACCCACATCCCGGTGTTCGTCACCGAGTCGATGGTCGGCCACAAGCTCGGCGAGTTCTCGCCGACCCGCACCTTCCGGGGCCACGTCAAGGAAGACCGGAAGTCGAAGCGCCGCTAGTAGCGGATCGCATTCAGACACGTAAGTAACTCTGAAGGGACAACCATGGAAGCCAGGGCCCAGGCGCGGTACATCCGCGTCACGCCCATGAAGGCCCGCCGTGTGGTGGACCTCATCCGTGGCATGGACGCCACGGAGGCCCAGGCTGTTCTGCGATTCGCTCCGCAGGCAGCCTCCGTGCCCGTCGGCAAGGTGCTCGACAGCGCCATCGCCAACGCCGCGCACAACTACGACCACACCGACGCCGACAGCCTCTACATCTCCGAGGCGTACGTCGACGAGGGTCCGACCCTGAAGCGGTTCCGTCCGCGTGCTCAGGGCCGTGCCTACCGGATCCGCAAGCGGACCAGCCACATCACCGTGGTCGTCAGCAGCAAGGAAGGAACCCGGTAATGGGCCAGAAGGTAAACCCGCACGGGTTCCGGCTCGGTGTCACGACCGACTTCAAGTCGCGTTGGTACGCCGACAAGCTGTACAAGGACTACGTCAAGGAAGACGTCGCCATCCGTCGGATGATGACGTCCGGCATGGAGCGCGCCGGTATCTCGAAGGTTGAGATCGAGCGCACCCGTGACCGCGTGCGGGTGGACATCCACACCGCTCGTCCGGGCATCGTCATCGGCCGCCGTGGCGCCGAGGCCGACCGCATCCGCGGCGACCTCGAGAAGCTCACCGGCAAGCAGGTCCAGCTGAACATCCTCGAGGTCAAGAACCCCGAGACCGACGCTCAGCTGGTGGCCCAGGCCGTTGCCGAGCAGCTCTCCTCCCGCGTCTCCTTCCGCCGCGCCATGCGTAAGAGCATGCAGTCGGCGATGAAGGCCGGCGCCAAGGGCATCAAGATCCAGTGCGGTGGCCGCCTCGGCGGCGCCGAGATGTCCCGCTCGGAGTTCTACCGCGAGGGCCGCGTGCCCCTGCACACGCTCCGCGCGAACGTGGACTACGGCTTCTTCGAGGCCAAGACGACCTTCGGCCGCATCGGTGTGAAGGTCTGGATCTACAAGGGCGACGTCAAGAACATCGCCGAGGTCCGCGCCGAGAACGCTGCGGCCCGTGCGGGTAACCGCCCGGCCCGTGGTGGTGCCGACCGCCCGGCCCGTGGTGGCCGTGGTGGCGAGCGGCGCGGTCGCAAGCCGCAGCAGGCTGCCGGTGCCGAGGCCCCCAAGGCCGAGGCTCCCGCCGCCGCTCCGGCTGAGAGCACCGGAACGGAGGCCTGACCGTCATGCTGATCCCCCGTAGGGTCAAGCACCGCAAGCAGCACCACCCGAAGCGCAACGGTATGTCCAAGGGTGGCACGCAGGTTGCGTTCGGCGAGTACGGCATCCAGGCGCTGACCCCGGCCTACGTCACGAACCGCCAGATCGAGGCGGCTCGTATCGCGATGACCCGTCATATCAAGCGTGGCGGCAAGGTCTGGATCAACATCTACCCGGACCGTCCCCTCACCAAGAAGCCGGCCGAGACCCGCATGGGTTCCGGTAAGGGTTCGCCGGAGTGGTGGATCGCCAACGTCAAGCCCGGACGCGTGATGTTCGAGCTGTCGTACCCCAACGAGAAGATCGCCCGTGAGGCGCTCCTTCGCGCGGCCCACAAGCTGCCGATGAAGTGCCGGATCGTCAAGCGCGAGGCAGGTGAAGCGTGATGTCGGCCGGTACCAAGGCGTCCGAGCTGCGCGAGCTGGGCAACGAGGAGCTTCTGGCGAAGCTCCGCGAGGCCAAGGAAGAGCTGTTCAACCTCCGCTTCCAGGCGGCGACGGGTCAGCTCGAGAACCACGGCCGGCTGAAGGCCGTCCGTAAGGACATCGCGCGGATCTACACCCTGATGCGTGAGCGCGAGCTGGGCATCGAGACGGTGGAGAGCGCCTGATGAGTGAGAGCAACGTGACTGAGCAGACTGCAGAGGCCCGCGGCTTCCGCAAGACCCGTGAGGGTCTCGTCGTCAGCGACAAGATGGACAAGACCGTCGTCGTCGCCGTCGAGGACCGCGTCAAGCACGCGCTGTACGGCAAGGTCATCCGCCGTACCAACAAGCTCAAGGCGCACGACGAGCAGAACGCCGCGGGTGTCGGCGACCGCGTCCTCCTCATGGAGACCCGGCCGCTGTCCGCGACGAAGCGCTGGCGCGTCGTCGAGATCCTCGAGAAGGCCAAGTAATTTCCTGCGGGACAAACCCGCAGGTCAGTTCCGCCAGGCTCGGCAGGGGTCCTCTACCTGAGGCCCCTGCCGGGAACCGGCAGACGATCAGGAGATAGACGTGATCCAGCAGGAGTCGCGACTGCGCGTCGCCGACAACACTGGTGCGAAGGAAATCCTTTGCATCCGTGTGCTCGGTGGCTCCGGTCGCCGCTACGCGGGCATCGGTGACGTCATCGTCGCCACCGTCAAGGACGCGATCCCCGGTGGCAACGTGAAGAAGGGTGACGTCGTCAAGGCGGTCATCGTTCGCACCGTCAAGGAGCGCCGCCGTCCGGACGGCTCGTACATCCGCTTCGACGAGAACGCCGCCGTCATTCTGAAGAACGACGGCGACCCTCGCGGCACCCGTATCTTCGGCCCCGTCGGCCGTGAGCTGCGCGAGAAGAAGTTCATGAAGATCATCTCGCTCGCGCCGGAGGTGCTGTAAGCATGAAGATCAAGAAGGGCGACCTGGTCCAGGTCATCACCGGTAAGGACAAGGGCAAGCAGGGCAAGGTCATTGCCGCTTACCCGCGCGAGGAGCGCGTCCTGGTCGAGGGTGTCAACCGGGTCAAGAAGCACACCAAGGCCGGTCCGACCGCTCGCGGTTCGCAGGCCGGTGGCATCGTCACGACCGAGGCGCCGATCCACGTCTCCAACGTCCAGCTGGTCGTTGAGAAGGACGGTCAGAAGGTCGTCACGCGTGTCGGTTACCGCTTCGACGACGAAGGCAACAAGATCCGCGTTGCCAAGCGGACGGGTGAGGACATCTGATGGCTACCACCACCACTCCGCGTCTGAAGCAGAAGTACCGCGAGGAGATCGCGGGCAAGCTGCGTGACGAGTTCAAGTACGAGAACGTCATGCAGGTTCCCGGCCTCGTCAAGATCGTGGTCAACATGGGTGTCGGCGACGCCGCCCGTGACTCGAAGCTGATCGAGGGCGCGATCCGCGACCTGACCACCATTACCGGTCAGAAGCCGGCCGTCACCAAGGCCCGCAAGTCCATCGCGCAGTTCAAGCTGCGTGAGGGCCAGCCGATCGGTGCCCACGTCACGCTCCGTGGCGACCGCATGTGGGAGTTCCTGGACCGCACCCTGTCGCTCGCGCTGCCGCGCATCCGCGACTTCCGCGGCCTGTCCCCCAAGCAGTTCGACGGCCGTGGCAACTACACCTTCGGTCTCACGGAGCAGGTCATGTTCCACGAGATCGACCAGGACAAGATCGACCGTACCCGGGGCATGGACATCACCGTGGTCACCACGGCGACCAACGACGCTGAGGGCCGCGCGCTCCTTCGTCACCTCGGCTTCCCGTTCAAGGAGGCGTGAGCGAGATGGCGAAGAAGGCTCTGATTGCCAAGGCTGCTCGCAAGCCCAAGTTCGGTGTGCGTGGCTACACGCGCTGCCAGCGCTGCGGCCGTCCGCACTCCGTGTACCGCAAGTTCGGCCTGTGCCGCGTGTGCCTGCGTGAGATGGCTCACCGTGGCGAGCTGCCGGGCGTGACCAAGAGCTCCTGGTAATCCCTGCTTTTAGGGATTCCTGAAGCTCTCGGTAAGCATCTGGGTCGGCAGGGGCCCTACTCCGCATGCCGTAGGCTTGTGGGGTTGGGCGTCTGCCGCGCCCGTACGACTTACTACGCCGTAGGTCCACCGCGCCGCACCCGTCCCGTCTCGGATCGGGGAGAGGGATGGCGCACCAGGAAACCCCGGCGAGAGAGGCCGAAGGCCAATTCATGACCATGACTGATCCGATCGCAGACATGCTTACGCGTCTGCGGAACGCGAACTCGGCATACCACGACTCCGTGACGATGCCGGCATCGAAGATCAAGTCGCACATCGCGGAGATCCTCCAGCAGGAGGGCTTCATCACGGGCTGGAAGATCGAGGACGCCGAGGTCGGCAAGAACCTCGTTCTCGAGCTGAAGTTCGGCCCGAACCGTGAGCGCTCCATCGCGGGCATCAAGCGGATCTCCAAGCCCGGTCTCCGGGTGTACGCGAAGTCCACCAACCTGCCGAAGGTGCTGGGCGGCCTCGGCGTGGCGATCATCTCCACGTCGCACGGGCTCCTCACCGACAAGCAGGCCGGCAAGAAGGGCGTGGGTGGGGAAGTCCTCGCCTACGTCTGGTAACGGAAGGGAACGGAGGAAACAGCTATGTCGCGTATTGGCAAGCTCCCCATCACGGTTCCCGCCGGCGTGGACGTCACCATCGACGGCCGTACGGTCTCGGTCAAGGGCCCTAAGGGCACGCTGACCCACACCGTCGTCGCGCCGATCGACATCGTCAAGGGCGAGGACAACACCCTGCAGGTGACCCGCCCGAACGACGAGCGTCAGAACAAGGCCCTCCACGGCCTGTCCCGCACGCTGGTGGCGAACATGATCACCGGCGTGACCCAGGGTTACGTGAAGAAGCTCGAGATCAGCGGTGTCGGTTACCGCGTGACGGCCAAGGGTGCGAACCTCGAGTTCGCGCTCGGCTACAGCCACCCGATCGTCGTCGAGGCGCCCGAGGGAATCACCTTCAAGGTGGAGACCCCGACCCGCTTCCAGGTCGAGGGCATCGACAAGCAGAAGGTCGGCGAGGTTGCGGCCAACATCCGCAAGCTGCGCAAGCCCGACCCGTACAAGGCCAAGGGCGTCAAGTACGAGGGCGAAGTCATCCGCCGCAAGGTCGGAAAGGCGGGTAAGTAAGCCATGGCATACGGGCAGAAGATCCTCAAGGGCGACGCCTACAAGCGCGCCGCGATCAAGCGCCGTCACATCCGGATCCGCAAGCGGATCGCGGGTACGGCGGAGCGTCCCCGTCTGGTCGTGACCCGCTCCAACCGCCACATCGTGGCGCAGGTGATCGACGACCTCAAGGGCCACACCCTGGCGTCCGCGTCCACTCTGGACGCGTCCGTCCGCGGTGGCGAGGGCGACAAGTCCTCGCAGGCCAAGCAGGTCGGCGCCCTGGTCGCCGAGCGTGCCAAGGCCGCCGGTGTCGAGGCTGTCGTGTTCGACCGTGGTGGCAACCAGTACGCCGGGCGCATCGCCGCCCTGGCGGACGCCGCCCGCGAAGCCGGGCTCAAGTTCTGAGCCTGCCGTAGCTAGCGGAAACAGAGAGAGGTAATTCCAATGGCTGGACCCCAGCGCCGCGGTGGCGGTGCCGGTGGCGGCGAGCGGCGGGACCGGAAGGGCCGTGACGGCGGCGCTGCTGCCGCCGAGAAGACCGCGTACGTCGAGCGCGTCGTCGCGATCAACCGCGTCGCCAAGGTTGTGAAGGGTGGTCGTCGCTTCAGCTTCACCGCGCTGGTCGTGGTGGGCGACGGTGACGGCACCGTGGGTGTCGGTTACGGCAAGGCCAAGGAGGTGCCGGCCGCCATCGCCAAGGGTGTTGAGGAGGCCAAGAAGCACTTCTTCAAGGTCCCCCGGATCCAGGGCACCATCCCGCACCCCATCCAGGGTGAGAAGGCTGCCGGCGTCGTGCTGCTCAAGCCCGCGTCCCCCGGTACCGGTGTTATCGCCGGTGGCCCGGTGCGTGCCGTGCTCGAGTGCGCCGGTATCCACGACGTGCTGTCGAAGTCGCTCGGCTCCGACAACGCGATCAACATCGTGCACGCGACCGTGGAGGCCCTGAAGGGTCTGCAGCGTCCCGAGGAGATCGCGGCCCGCCGTGGTCTGCCGCTCGAGGACGTCGCTCCCGCGGCCCTGCTGCGTGCGCGTGCCGGGGCAGGTGCGTGATGGCTCAGCTCAAGATCACGCAGGTCAAGTCCTACATCGGCAGCAAGCAGAACCACCGTGACACCCTGCGCTCCCTTGGCCTCAAGGGCATCAACACGCAGGTCGTCAAGGAGGACCGCCCCGAGTTCCGCGGCATGGTGCACACCGTCCGCCACCTCGTGACGGTCGAGGAGGTCGACTGATCATGGCGGAGCAGAACCCGCTCAAGATCCACAACCTCCGTCCCGCCCCGGGCGCCAAGACCGCCAAGACCCGTGTGGGTCGTGGTGAGGCGTCGAAGGGTAAGACGGCCGGTCGTGGTACCAAGGGCACCAAGGCCCGCTACCAGGTTCCGGAGCGCTTCGAGGGCGGCCAGATGCCGCTCCACATGCGCCTCCCGAAGCTGAAGGGCTTCAAGAACCCGTTCAAGACCGAGTACCAGGTCGTGAACCTCGACAAGCTGGCCGCGCTGTACCCGGAGGGTGGCGAGGTCACCGTCGAGGGTCTCGTCGCCAAGGGTGCCGTTCGCAAGAACAGCCTCGTCAAGGTCCTCGGCCAGGGCGAGATCTCCGTGGCGCTGCAGGTGACGGTCGACGCCGTCTCCGGCTCCGCCAAGGAGAAGATCGCCGCCGCCGGCGGTACGGTCACCGAGCTCGTCTGAGCCCGGGCGGCACCGCCGCGTACGCAACAGGGCCGGGCAGGTCCCTTCGGGGAGCTGCCCGGCCCTGCCGTATGTCCGCCGGATGCCGGAGCGCGGCCCGCACGGGCCGCGACGGCCGGTGCCCCACGCCGATCGCTGCCGCGCGGGAGAGAACCTCCCGCGCATGATCTTTCTCTCGAGCCCCGAGAAACTATTCGGATCGTTCGGGCGTTGTCCAAGGAGCCCGACCGGCTCGGGGGAGTATCCAGTCATCCGTGAGCGCCGCCGACGAGCCTGACGGACAGGCGAACTTCACCAGGCTGGGCGCGCACTGTTAGAGTCCTTGAGGTCCACCTGTGCCCGCGCGTGAGACGTCGTACGGCGACGGGGTGGCAGAAAACATCGTTCGGCCCACTGGGCCTTGTTGATACGACTAGTCCCTGTCGCGCGCGTCGCGGGGGTCGCAGGAGGAACCGTGCTCACCGCGTTCGCCCGGGCGTTCAGGACGCCCGACCTGCGTAAGAAGCTGCTCTTCACGCTGGCCATCATCGTGGTCTACCGGGTCGGCACCCACATCCCGATCCCGGGCGTCAGCTACAAGGCCGTCCAGCAGTGCGTGGACGAGGCCTCGGGCAACCAGGGCCTCTTCGGCCTGGTCAACATGTTCAGTGGCGGCGCGCTGCTCCAGATCACGATCTTCGCCCTCGGCATCATGCCGTACATCACGGCGAGCATCATTCTGCAGCTGCTGACCGTGGTGATTCCGCGTCTGGAGGCCCTGAAGAAGGAGGGTCAGGCCGGCACGGCGAAGATCACGCAGTACACCCGGTACCTGACGGTGGCCCTGGCCATCCTGCAGGGCACCGGCCTGGTGGCCACCGCGCGCAGCGGTGCGCTCTTCAGCGGCTGCCCGGTCGCCAACGGGATCGTTCCCGACCAGGGGATCTTCACCACCATCACCATGGTGATCTGCATGACCGCCGGCACCTGTGTCGTGATGTGGCTCGGTGAGCTGATCACCGACCGCGGCATCGGCAACGGCATGTCGATCCTGATGTTCATCTCGATCGCCGCGACCTTCCCGTCCGCGCTCTGGGCGATCAAGAAGCAGGGCACCCTGGCCGGCGGCTGGATCGAGTTCGGCACCGTCATCCTGGTCGGCCTGGTCATGGTCGGGCTCGTCGTCTTCGTCGAGCAGGCCCAGCGTCGCATCCCGGTGCAGTACGCCAAGCGCATGATCGGCCGCCGCTCCTACGGCGGTACGTCCACGTACATCCCGCTGAAGGTGAACCAGGCGGGTGTGATTCCCGTCATCTTCGCCTCCTCGCTGCTCTACATCCCGGCACTCGTGGCGCAGTTCGCGGGGGGCAGGTCGGGCTGGAAGGACTGGGTCCAGCAGAACCTGACCAAGGGCGACCACCCGATTTACATCACTCTGTACTTCTTGCTCATCGTTTTCTTCGCGTTCTTCTACGTGGCGATCTCCTTCAACCCCGAGGAAGTCGCCGACAACATGAAGAAGTATGGTGGCTTCATCCCGGGCATCCGGGCTGGCCGACCGACCGCTGAGTACCTCAGCTACGTGCTCAACCGGATCACCTGGCCGGGTTCGCTGTATCTGGGTCTGATCGCTCTCGTACCGACAATGGCGTTGGTGGGCTTCGGGGCA
Source organism: Streptomyces sp. NPDC052301 (assembly GCF_044593395.1). Lineage (NCBI taxonomy): Bacteria > Bacillati > Actinomycetota > Actinomycetes > Kitasatosporales > Streptomycetaceae > Streptomyces > Streptomyces sp. NPDC052301. Next base: position 72,400 of record NZ_JBIUBE010000009.1, read on the forward strand.
AGCCAGAACTTCCCCTTCGGAGGGACGAGCATCCTCATCATCGTGGGTGTCGGTCTCGAGACGGTGAAGCAGATCGAGAGCCAGCTCCAGCAGCGCAATTACGAAGGGTTCCTCCGCTGATGCGTATCGTCCTCGTCGGGCCGCCGGGTGCCGGTAAGGGAACGCAAGCCGTCCGCCTCGCAGAGAAGCTGGCGATCCCGCACATCTCCACGGGTGACCTGTTCCGGGCCAACATCAGCCGGCAGACCGAGCTGGGCAAGCTCGCGAAGTCCTACATGGACGCCGGTAACCTCGTCCCGGACGAGGTGACCATCGCGATGGCCAAGGACCGCATGGAGCAGCCGGACGCCGAGGGCGGCTTCCTGCTGGACGGCTTCCCGCGGAACGTGTCCCAGGCCGAGGCGCTGGACGAGCTGCTGCGCACCGAGGGCATCACCCTGGACGCGGTCCTGGACCTGGAGGTCCCGGAGGACGAGGTCGTCAAGCGGATCGCCGGCCGCCGCGTCTGCCGCAACGAGTCGTCGCACGTCTTCCACGTGACGTACAGCCCGCCGAAGAAGGAGGGCGTCTGCGACGTCTGCGGCGGTGAGCTGTACCAGCGCGACGACGACTCCGAGGACACCGTCCGCAAGCGGCTCGAGGTCTACCACACGCAGACCGAGCCGATCATCGACTACTACAAGGCGCAGGGCCTGGTCGTCACGATCTCAGCCCTGGGCCCGGTGGACGAGATCACGCAGCGCGCGCTGGAGGCACTCAAGCGCGAGAAGGCCGAGAGCTGACACAGCCCGGCTCTTCCGGCCGCGGTGCCCTCCCAGGGCGCCGCGGCCGTACTGTTGTACAGATACCCCAGTCGACGTGAGTGACGGAGAGCGCAGGCCCCCATGGTGCAGATCAAGACGCCGGAGCAGATCGCCAAGATGCGTGCGGCGGGCCTGGTCGTAGCCGCCATCCACGCGGCCACCCGTGAGGCCGCGGTGCCCGGCGCCTCCACCAAGGATCTCGACGAGGTCGCCCGCAAGGTCCTCGCCGAGCACGGCGCCAAGTCGAACTTCCTCGGGTACGGCGGTTTCCCCGCGACCATCTGCACCTCCGTGAACGACGTCGTCGTCCACGGCATCCCCTCCGACGACGTCGTCCTCAAGGACGGCGACATCATCTCCATCGACTGCGGCGCGATCGTCGACGGCTGGCACGGCGACGCCGCCTACACGGCCTTCGTGGGCTCCGGTCACGCTCCGGAGCTGGTCGAGCTCTCCCGGGTGACCGAGGAGTCGATGTGGGCCGGCATCGCGGCCATGAAGCAGGGCAACCGGCTGGTCGACATCTCCCGCGCGGTCGAGACGTACATCCGCCGCCAGCCGAAGCCGGGCGGCGGCAAGTACGGGATCATCGAGGACTACGGCGGCCACGGCATCGGCACCGAGATGCACATGGACCCGCACCTGCTGAACTACGTCGACCGTCGCCGCGGCAAGGGCCCCAAGCTGGTGCCCGGCTTCTGCCTCGCGATCGAGCCGATGGTCTCTCTCGGCACCCCGCGCACGGAGGTCCTGTCGGACGACTGGACGGTCATCACGACGGACGGCACCTGGTCCTCCCACTGGGAGCACTCGGTGGCGCTCACTGCGGAGGGCCCCCTGGTCCTCACCGCTCCCGACGGGGGCAGGGCGAAGCTCGCCGAGCACGGCATCACGGCCGCTCCCGATCCCCTCGCGTAAGGATCACCCGTATGGGGCAGACTTCCTCGATTCGCGTTTCCTGGTACGCCGACGTAGACTGACTCGTCGGCTCTCGTGCACCCGCATGTCCGCATGCTCCCGCAAGGGGAAGCAGGGGAGTCGATCAAGGTAGTCGATTCGAAGGGCGAAGCGTGGCCAAGAAGCAAGGTGCCATCGAGATCGAGGGCACTGTCGTCGAGTCTCTGCCGAACGCCATGTTCAAGGTCGAGCTCCAGAACGGCCACCAGGTCCTGGCACACATCAGCGGCAAGATGCGTATGCACTACATCCGCATCCTCCCTGACGACCGGGTCGTGGTGGAGCTGTCTCCGTACGACCTGACGCGTGGCCGGATCGTCTACCGGTACAAGTAGATCTTGCCCGCATTCCGCTTCGGCGGGGTGATGGCACTGACCCGGAGAACCTCAATCCCATGAAGGTCAAGCCGAGCGTCAAGAAGATCTGCGACAAGTGCAGGGTGATCCGCCGTCACGGTCGGGTCATGGTCATCTGCGACAACCCGCGCCACAAGCAGCGCCAGGGCTGACGCACGACCGTACCCTCTGCACCTCCATCGCAGAGATTCGCGCGACGCGAGCTGAATATGTTCATACGCAGGACCCAAGCCGTCGCGAGCGGCTTGACACCCCCGGTCGGAGGCCGGGGACCCGGTTCGTACCTGGTACGGCGGCCGGGAACCGGTTCTGCGGAAGACCTCCGAAGAATCACCAGGAGCCATTGAATGGCACGCGTTTCCGGTGTTGACATCCCGCGCGAAAAGCGCGTGGAGGTCGCCCTCACCTACGTGTTCGGCATCGGCCGGACCCTCTCGAAGGAGACGCTGGCTGCGACCGGCGTCGACCCGAACACCCGCGTTCGCGACCTCTCCGAGGAGCAGCTCGTCGCGATTCGTGAGTACGTCGACAACAACATCAAGACCGAGGGTGACCTCCGTCGCGAGATCCAGGCCGACATCCGCCGCAAGGTCGAGATCGGCTGCTACCAGGGTCTCCGTCACCGTCGCGGTCTGCCCGTCCGCGGTCAGCGCACCAGCACCAACGCTCGTACCCGCAAGGGCCCGCGTCGCGCCATCGCCGGCAAGAAGAAGCCGGGCAAGAAGTAGTCCGCAGCGGACACCTGTCCACGGTCTTCGCTGTAGGACCGACCACCTCCCGTAGGAGTTAGTAGATGCCCCCCAAGGGTCGTCAGGGCGCTGCCAAGAAGGTGCGCCGCAAGGAAAAGAAGAACGTCGCTCACGGCCACGCGCACATCAAGAGCACGTTCAACAACACGATCGTCTCGATCACGGACCCGTCCGGCAACGTGATCTCCTGGGCCTCCGCCGGCCACGTCGGCTTCAAGGGCTCCCGGAAGTCGACGCCGTTCGCCGCGCAGATGGCCGCCGAGTCGGCTGCCCGCCGCGCCCAGGAGCACGGCATGCGCAAGGTCGACGTGTTCGTCAAGGGCCCGGGCTCCGGTCGTGAGACCGCGATCCGCTCCCTGCAGGCCACGGGCCTCGAGGTCGGCTCCATCCAGGACGTCACCCCGACCCCGCACAACGGCTGCCGCCCGCCGAAGCGCCGCCGCGTCTGAGGCCTGGTCGCTTTGAGGGTTCGGGCGGTACGGCTCCTTCGGGCCGTGCCGCCCGTACCCTTGCAGTACCCGCACTTCTCACAGGTGCGGTTTCCGTCGGGCGTCAAATAGCGGGCGTCCACGAATGAAGGATCTGATCCACACATGCTGATCGCTCAGCGTCCCTCGTTGACCGAAGAGGTCGTCGACGAGTTCCGCTCCCGGTTCGTGATCGAGCCGCTGGAGCCGGGCTTCGGCTACACCCTCGGCAACTCCCTGCGCCGTACCCTCCTGTCCTCGATCCCCGGCGCTGCTGTCACCAGCATCCGGATCGACGGCGTGCTGCACGAGTTCACCACCGTGCCGGGCGTCAAGGAGGACGTCACCGACCTGATCCTCAACATCAAGCAGCTGGTCGTCTCCTCGGAGCACGACGAGCCGGTCGTGATGTACCTGCGCAAGCAGGGTCCGGGTCTGGTCACCGCCGCCGACATCGCGCCGCCGGCCGGTGTCGAGGTGCACAACCCCGACCTCGTCCTCGCCACGCTCAACGGCAAGGGCAAGCTGGAGATGGAGCTGACGGTCGAGCGCGGCCGCGGTTACGTCTCCGCCGTGCAGAACAAGCAGGTGGGCCAGGAGATCGGCCGTATCCCGGTCGACTCCATCTACTCGCCGGTTCTCAAGGTCACCTACAAGGTCGAGGCGACCCGTGTCGAGCAGCGCACCGACTTCGACAAGCTGATCGTCGACGTCGAGACCAAGCAGGCCATGCGTCCGCGTGACGCCATGGCGTCGGCCGGCAAGACCCTGGTCGAGCTGTTCGGTCTGGCGCGCGAGCTCAACATCGACGCCGAGGGCATCGACATGGGCCCGTCCCCGACGGACGCCGCCCTGGCCGCCGACCTCGCGCTGCCGATCGAGGAGCTGGAGCTCACGGTCCGCTCCTACAACTGCCTCAAGCGTGAGGGCATCCACTCCGTGGGTGAGCTCGTCGCCCGCTCCGAGGCCGACCTGCTGGACATCCGCAACTTCGGTGCGAAGTCCATCGACGAGGTCAAGGCGAAGCTGGCCGGCATGGGCCTGGCCCTGAAGGACAGCCCGCCCGGATTCGACCCCACGGCCGCTGCCGACGCCTTCGGCGCCGACGACGACGCGGACGCGGGCTTCGTGGAGACCGAGCAGTACTGAGCGCTCCGCGAGGAGCACCGTACTGCGGCTGCGGGCCGGTTGCGGCCGGTCGCGCAGTTCCCCGCGCCCTTCGGGGCGCGGACGCTCCGGGTGTCTGAACGGGCACCCGGATCTCCGACAGGCAACCGCCTGCTCGGATACTGACCTCGGTACCTGACACGGCCGGGGCAGACACACAGGAGAAGAACAATGCCGAAGCCCACCAAGGGTGCCCGTCTGGGCGGCAGCGCCGCGCACGAGAAGCTGCTCCTCGCGAACCTGGCGAAGAGCCTCTTCGAGCACGGCCGTATCACCACCACCGAGGCGAAGGCGCGCCGCCTGCGCCCGTACGCCGAGCGTCTGATCACCAAGGCGAAGAAGGGCGACCTTCACAACCGCCGTCAGGTGCTCCAGGTCATCACGGACAAGGGCGTCGTCCACACGCTCTTCACCGAGATCGGCCCGCGGTACGAGAACCGTCCGGGTGGCTACACCCGCATCACCAAGATCGGTAACCGCCGTGGCGACAACGCGCCCATGGCCGTCATCGAGCTGGTCGAGGCGCTGACGGTCGCGCAGCAGGCCACCGGTGAGGCCGAGGCCGCCACCAAGCGTGCGGTCAAGGAGGCCGACGAGGCCAAGGCTGCGGAGACCACCGAGGCGCCGGCCGAGGAGGCCGCTGCCGAGGAGTCGACGGAGGCCTGAGTCTCTGCCTGACGCCGGAAGCGGGTCCGCCCTCAGGGGCGGGCCCGCTTCCGCGTTTTCCGGCACGTTCTTCCGCCGGGCACGGCCCTGAGAGGATGTGCACGTGAGTGACGAAGTACAGCCCGGGTACGTCCGTGTCCGCCTCGACGTCTCCTACGACGGCACCGACTTCCACGGCTGGGCCAAGCAGGCCGGCGGGAAACGGACCGTGCAGGGCGAGATCGAGGACGCCCTGCGCACGGTGACGCGGTCACGGGAGACGTACGAGCTGACCGTCGCCGGGCGGACCGACGCCGGGGTGCACGCGCGCGGCCAGGTGGCGCACGTCGACCTGCCCGAGGAGGTCTGGCGGGAGCACAACCAGAAGCTGCTGAAGCGGCTGGCCGGCCGGTTGCCGAAGGACGTACGGGTGTGGGCCCTCAGGCCGGCGCCGAGCGGCTTCAACGCCCGTTTCTCCGCCGTCTGGCGCCGGTACGCCTACCGGGTCACCGACAACCCCGGCGGGGTCGACCCCATCCTGCGCAACCACGTGCTGTGGCACGACTGGCCGCTGGACGTGGACGCGATGAACACGGCCGCCCGGGAACTGCTCGGCGAGCACGACTTCGCCGCCTACTGCAAGAAGCGCGAGGGGGCGACGACGATCCGGACGCTCCAGGAGCTGAGCCTGGTGCGGGGCGAGGACGGGATCATCACGGCCACCGTCCGCGCGGACGCGTTCTGCCACAACATGGTGCGCTCGCTGATCGGCGCGCTGCTGTTCGTCGGGGACGGGCACCGCGGCCCGGAGTGGCCCGGGAAGGTGCTGGCCGCGGGCGTGCGGGATTCCGCCGTGCATGTCGTACGGCCGCACGGGCTGACCCTGGAGGAGGTCGGCTACCCCGCCGACGAGCTGCTGGCGGCCCGGAACAAGGAGGCGCGGAACAAGCGCACGCTGCCTGGAGCGGGCTGCTGCTAGAGACCGTCGCCACCCCCGCGTACGGGCGCTACGCGGGGGTGGGCCGGGTCACTGGTTCGCCGCTGCGGACGCCTGGGCCTGGCCGCGGCGCCAGATCTGCCGGAAGGTGAAGTCCTGCAGGTCCTTCCCGGCGGAGAAGGCCTTGGTGTCCTTCGTGGTGACGTTCTTGCCGTTGGTGAAGCCGGTGATCGTGAAGTAGGCGTACCGGCCGACGGCGTTGCGCGTGGAGAAGCAGATCGCTCCGTCGCAGAAGGGCTTGACGCCCTTGCCGGACAGCGAGCGCACGATGCTGTGGTCGTCGGTCTGGCCCTTGGCCTTCGCCGCCCGGTCCTCGGTGGCGAAGACGGCGACGCCGGTGGTGACCGCGATGCCGTTCTCGGTGTAGGTGGCGCGGATCAGGCGGGTGCAGCCGTTCGCGGTGAGGATCTTCGGCAGGGTCGCGTCGGCGGCGGAGGCACAGTTCGTGGTGTCGGCGGTGGCGCCCTTCTTGTACACCGTGCTGCCGATGGTCAGCTGGGTGCCCGGGAACAGCGTCTCGGGGCTCAGCGGCGCGGTGTCCTTCTTGGCGCTGGATATGAAGTCCTTCGGGTCCAGCGGCGGTGGGGCGCTGGTCGGCGCGAAGGACGGCGCCGCGGTGCCCGAGGCGGGCAAGGACGCGCCGGCGGACAAGCTGGGACCGGCGTGCGTGTCGTCCTTTCCGTTCGCGGAGACGACGGCCATGGCGACGGCCGTGCCCACGGCGACCGTCGCGAGCGCGCCGCCCGCTATGAACAGCACTTTGCGGCGCTTGTTCCGGCTCTCCGAGGCCTCGGCCAGCGCGGCCCAGTCCGGAGTCCCGTCGTCACCGCCACTGTTCCAGGGCTGCTGGGAATGAGGTTTCCAGGGATCCCACTGAGACTGGGGTCCCCCCTGCCCGTAACTCATGGGGCGCATCTTAGACGGGGGCCGGAGGGTGCTGGAGGGCGTCGGGCGGCATGCCGCGTTTGTCCGCCGACATAAGAGGGAAGCGCCTCGTTTTGACCCTGCCGGGGGCCTGCAGGTAACCTGCTTCTTCGTTGTGTATTGGCTTGCTCATTCTCACGGGACGGGCCCTTACACCGGTCCGCCGGGCCGATGACCAGCGACCAGCACACGGTTTGCGTCACCGTGGTGCGGTCAAGGCTGTCGTGATCGTTTCGGTGACCTGTTCAGGACCATTCACTCGAAGCGAAGGCTACGAACCGTGCGTACGTACAGCCCCAAGCCCGGCGATGTGACGCGCCAGTGGCACGTCATCGACGCTCAGGACGTTGTCCTGGGCCGTCTCGCCACCACCGCAGCGACCCTTCTCCGGGGCAAGCACAAGCCGATCTACGCGCCGCACGTCGACGCTGGTGACTTCGTCATCATCATCAACGCCGACAAGGTGCACCTGTCCGGCAACAAGCGGACCCAGAAGATGGCCTACCGCCACTCCGGCTACCCGGGTGGTCTGCGCTCCGTCCGCTACGACGAGCTGCTGGACAAGAACCCGGAGAAGGCCATCGAGAAGGCCGTCAAGGGCATGCTCCCCAAGAACTCCCTGGGCCGTCAGATGCTCTCGAAGCTGAAGGTCTACAAGGGTGACCAGCACCCGCACGGCGCGCAGCAGCCGCAGCCGTACGAGATCACCCAGGTCGCGCAGTAAGTCCGGCCACCCCCTAAGACTGAAGAGAATCTGAGGAGAATCGTGGCCGAGACCACTGCCGAGCAGCCGCTCGAAGAGCTTGACATCGACAGCTACACCACCGAGTCCGAGGTCCCCGTCGAGGGTGAGTACACCTCGGAGTCCCTGGCCTCCCGCTTCGGCGAGCCCCAGCCGGCCGCCGGCCTGGGCCGCCGCAAGAACGCCATTGCCCGCGTCCGGATCGTCCCGGGCACCGGCAAGTGGAAGATCAACGGCCGCACCCTCGAGGACTACTTCCCGAACAAGGTGCACCAGCAGGAGGTCAACGAGCCCTTCAAGGTGCTCGAGCTCGAGGGCCGTTACGACGTCATCGCCCGCATCGCGGGTGGCGGTGTCTCCGGTCAGGCCGGTGCGCTCCGTCTCGGTGTCGCCCGTGCGCTGAACGAGGCCGACGTCGACAACAACCGCGGCCCGCTGAAGAAGGCCGGCTTCCTCAAGCGCGACGACCGTGCGGTCGAGCGCAAGAAGGCCGGTCTGAAGAAGGCCCGCAAGGCTCCGCAGTACAGCAAGCGCTAATCAGGAGCTGCCTGCTCGTACTCCGAACGCCCCGGCGGCACGCCACTTGTGCCGTCGGGGCGTTCGTTTATCCCAGCCAAGGGCGTATAACGACACAAGACGCTCAGAGGCTTGTGTGATCGGATGTCGGGAGGCGCGCGCCGGACCGCACCGATCGCCAAAATGCTGCTTCCTCAGGAGGACAAGTGGGACGACTCTTCGGCACGGACGGCGTGCGCGGTGTCGCCAACGCGGACCTGACGGCCGAGATGGCGCTCGGCCTCTCCGTCGCCGCGGCGCACGTGCTGGCCGAGGCGGGCACCTTCGAGGGCCACAAGCCGACGGCGGTGGTCGGACGGGACCCGCGAGCGTCCGGGGAGTTCCTGGAGGCCGCGGTCGTCGCCGGCCTGGCCAGCGCGGGCGTGGACGTCCTGCGGGTCGGCGTGCTGCCGACGCCCGCGGTGGCGCACCTGACCGGCGCGCTCGGCGCCGACCTGGGCGTGATGCTCTCCGCCAGCCACAACGCCATGCCGGACAACGGCATCAAGTTCTTCGCCCGCGGCGGCCACAAGCTCGCCGACGAGCTCGAGGACAGGATCGAGGCGGTCTACGAGTCCCACCGCCACGGCGAGCCCTGGCAGCGCCCGACGGGCGCCGGGGTCGGCCGCGTACGGTCGTACGGAGAGGGCTTCGAGCAGTACGTCGCCCATCTCCTCTCGGTCCTCCCGAACCGGTTGGACGGCCTGAAGATCGTCCTGGACGAAGCGCACGGTGCGGCCTCGGGGGTCTCGCCGGAGGCGTTCTCCCGGGCGGGCGCCGAGGTCGTCACGATCGGCGCGGAGCCGGACGGCCTCAACATCAACGACGGCTGCGGCTCGACCCACCTGGACCTGCTGAAGACCGCGGTGATCGAGCACGGCGCGGCCTTCGGCATCGCGCACGACGGCGACGCCGACCGCTGCCTGGCCGTGGACCACACCGGTGAGGAGGTCGACGGCGACCAGATCCTCTCCGTGCTGGCGCTGGCGATGCGGGAGCGCTCCGAGCTGCGCTCCGACACCGTGGTCGCGACCGTCATGTCCAACCTGGGCTTCAAGCTGGCCATGGAGAAGGCCGGGATCCGGCTCGTGCAGACGGCCGTCGGCGACCGGTACGTGCTCGAGGAGATGAAGGAGCACGGCTACGCCCTCGGTGGCGAGCAGTCCGGGCACGTGATCATCCTCGACCACGCCACGACCGGTGACGGCACGCTGACGGGCCTGCTGCTGGCGGCGCGGGTCGCCGAGACCGGCCGTACGCTGCGGGATCTGGCCTCCGTCATGGAGCGGCTGCCGCAGGTGCTGATCAATGTGCCGGACGTGGACAAGTCGCGGGTGCGGACGTCGGCCGACCTCGCTGCCGCTGTCGCCGAGGCGGAGCGGGAACTCGGTGAGACCGGGCGGGTGCTGCTGCGGCCTTCCGGGACCGAGCCGTTGGTGCGGGTCATGGTCGAGGCGGCGGACATCGACCAGGCGCGGTCGGTGGCCGGGCGGCTGGCCGACGCGGTGAAGTCGGCGCTGGGATAGCTCTTCCAGGGTTCGGGAGGCGGGGAACTGCGCTTCGCCGGCCGCGGCGGTCGTCGTGGCCCGGCACGCCCACGCGGCGGAGCCGCACATCAGGCGCAGCCCCGTGCCCCGTGTCGGCTGCCGCTGTCAGCCGAGACGTTCCCTCTGTCGCGTCCAGAACCATTTCTCCGCGAGCAGGGTGACGGTGCCCGCCAGCACGATGCCCAGCAGGTTCAGCAGGAGCTGGTTCGTCGACCCGACCGTCTGGGAGGTGTCGCCGTAGGCGAGGGCCACGGCGGCGTTCGCGGCGGCCGGGACGGTGGTCACCGAGATGGCGACGCCCACGAGTGCGCCCGACTTGGCGGAGGTCAGGGACAGGGTGCCTGCGATGCCGGCCAGGACCGCCACGATGAACGAGAAGGCGTCGGGGGCGTACACGAACGCCGTGTTGGGCCGCTTGCCGTCCAGCTGGAACCGGTGGAACAAGCCCGCGGCGTCCATGAAGAGGGTGAACCCCACGGTCACCGCCATCGCCACCCCGAAGCCCACCAGCAGCGCGATCAGTGAGCGCAGCGCGAGGCGCGGGCGCCTTCGCACCAGGGCGGTGCACAGACCCGCCAGCGGACCGAACTCCGGTCCCACCGCCATCGCGCCGACGATCAGCACGGCGTTGTCCAGGACGACACCGCACGCCGCGATCATCGTCGCCAGGGTGATGAAGGCGAGGTAGGTGACCGACAGCGTCGACTCCTCGTGGGTCGCCTCGGTCAGGCCCTCCCAGAGCACCGCGTCGACACCCGCGCCCGGCGCCTCCTGCTCCGCCTTGTCGGCGCGTCGGGAGAGCGTGAGGTCGATGTCCTCCACGGCGATCGCACCGGACTCGTCCAGTCCCGTCCGGCGCAGTCCGTGGATGAGTTCGTCCCCCGCCTCGCGCGCCACGTCGCACAGGACGAGGTCGCCGACGGGATTGCGGGCGGCCCCCGGCAGCACCACGAGATGGGTGGTGCCGACCGTCTTCTCGATCAGCCGCACCACCTCGTCGGTCTTCTCGGCCGGGGTGATCAGGCGCAGATGCAGCATGAGCCCATCCAACCGGGCGGGCTACAGCTTGCGCAGCCTCAGACGCTGGACCTTGTGGTCCGGGCCCTTGCGCAGGACCAGGGTGGCCCGGCCGCGGGTCGGGGCGATGTTCTCGACCAGGTTGGGCTTGTTGATCGTCCGCCACAGGGTGCGGGCGTAGTCGAGGGCCTCCTCCTCGGAGACCTGGGTGTACTTGCGGAAGTACGAGGACGGGTTCTGGAAGGCCGTCTGGCGCAGCTTCTTGAAGCGGTTGAGGTACCAGCTCTCGATGTCCTCGGCGCTCGCGTCGACGTACACGCTGAAGTCGAAGTAGTCGGCGAGACCGACCCGGGTGCGGCCGTCCTTGCCGGGCAGGGCGGGCTGCAGGACGTTCAGGCCCTCGACGATCAGGATGTCCGGGCGGCGGACCGTGAGCCGCTGGTCGGGGACGATGTCGTAGATCAGGTGGGAGTAGACGGGGGCCGTCACCTCGTCCTTGCCGGCCTTGATGTCGGCGACGAAACGGGTCAGGGCCCGGCGGTCGTAGGACTCGGGGAAGCCTTTCCGCGACATCAGCCCGCGGGCCCGGAGCTCCTTGGTGGGCAGCAGGAAGCCGTCCGTCGTCACCAGCTCCACGCGCGGGTGCTCGGGCCAGCGGGAGAGCAGCGCCTGCAGGAGGCGGGAGACGGTGGACTTGCCGCAGGCCACCGAGCCGGCGACCCCTATGACGAACGGGGTACCGGACTGGGACCCCTGCTCTCCGAGGAACGTGTTCAGGGCGCCTCTGAGGCCGTCCGTGGCGCCGACGTAGAGGTTGAGGAGCCGGGAGAGCGGGAGGTAGATGTCCCGCACCTCGTCCAGGTCGATCACGTCGCCGAGGCCGCGCAGCTTCTCCACCTCCTCGGCGGTGAGCGGCAGCGGCGTCTTGTCGCGCAGCGCACTCCACTCGGCGCGGGTGAGGTCGACGAAGGGAGTCGCCTCCGGCTTGTGCCGGTGGGCGCTCCGGGGCATCGAGGAGACCGGTGAGATCACAGTTCATTGTTAACGGAGTTTGAACAGGCCGGAGGGTGGGGTCCGTCACGCGCCGGACACCCCTTCGTACGACGGTGGGAATTTCCGATTTCGGGCAGCAGGAGCCCCGATCCGACCGCCTTCGCGCCGTAGGCTGCGGCGCATGTGCGGAATCGTGGGATACGTAGGGTCGCAGTCGGCGCTCGATGTCGTGATGGCCGGGCTGAAGCGGCTGGAGTACCGGGGGTACGACTCGGCGGGCGTCGCCGTGCTCGCGGACGGCGGGCTCGCCGCGGCGAAGCGGGCCGGGAAGCTGGTCAACCTGGAGAAGGAGCTGGTCGAGCGGCCGCTGCCGGCGGGTTCGACGGGCATCGGCCATACCCGCTGGGCCACGCACGGCGGCCCGACCGACGCCAATGCCCATCCGCATCTCGACAACGCCGGGCGCGTCGCCGTCGTCCACAACGGCATCATCGAGAACTTCGCGGTCCTGCGCGCCGAACTGGCCGAGCGGGGCCACGAGCTGCACTCCGAGACGGACACCGAGGTGGTCGCCCACCTGATCGCCGAGGAGTTCTCGGGGACGGCGGACCTGGCGGAGGCCATGCGGCTGGTGTGCCGGCGGCTGGAGGGCGCGTTCACGCTGGTCGCGGTGCACGCGGACGCGCCGGACGTGGTCGTGGGCGCGCGCCGGAACTCGCCGCTCGTGGTGGGCGTCGGCGAGGGCGAGGTGTTCCTCGCCTCCGACGTCGCCGCGTTCATCGCCCACACCCGGTCGGCGATCGAGCTGGGCCAGGACCAGGTGGTGGAGCTGCGCCGGGACGGCGTCACGGTGACGGGCTTCGACGGCCGCCCGGCCGAGGTCCGCTCCTACCACGTGGACTGGGACGCCTCGGCCGCCGAGAAGGGCGGCTACGACTACTTCATGCTCAAGGAGATCGCCGAGCAGCCCAAGGCGGTCGCCGACACCCTGCTCGGGCGCATCGACCCGTCCGGCTCCCTCACCCTGGACGAGGTCCGCATCTCCCCGTCCGAACTGCGGGAGATCGACAAGGTCGTCATCGTCGCGTGCGGTACGGCCTTCCACGCCGGCCTGATCGCCAAGTACGCCATCGAGCACTGGACGCGGATCCCGTGCGAGGTGGAGCTGGCGAGCGAGTTCCGCTACCGGGACCCCATCCTGGACGGCCGTTCCCTGGTGATCGCCATCTCCCAGTCCGGCGAGACCATGGACACCCTGATGGCGCTGCGCCACGCCCGTGAGCAGGGCTCGAAGGTCCTGGCGATCTGCAACACCAACGGTTCGACCATCCCGCGCGAGTCGGACGCGGTGCTGTACACGCACGCCGGCCCGGAGGTCGCGGTGGCCTCCACCAAGGCGTTCCTCACCCAGCTGGTGGCCTGCTACCTGGTCGCCCTGTACCTGGGCCAGGTGCGCGGCACCAAGTGGGGCGACGAGATCCAGGTCGTGATCCGGGACCTCTCCCGCATCTCCGAGGAGGTCGAGCGGGTCCTGGAGACGATGGAGCCGGTACGGGCCCTGGCGCGCACCCTGGCCGGCAAGGACACGGTGCTGTTCCTGGGCCGGCACGTGGGCTACCCGGTGGCGCTGGAAGGCGCCCTGAAGCTCAAGGAGCTCGCCTACATGCACGCCGAGGGCTTCGCGGCGGGCGAGCTGAAGCACGGGCCGATCGCGCTGATCGAGGAGGACGTACCGGTGGTGGTCGTGGTGCCGTCCCCGCGTGGCCGCTCGGTCCTGCACGACAAGATCGTCTCCAACATCCAGGAGATCCGCGCGCGCGGCGCCCGCACCATCGTCATCGCGGAGGAGGGCGACGAGGCGGTGGTCCCGTACGCCGACCACCTGATCCGCATCCCCGCCACCCCGACCCTGCTGCAGCCGCTGGTGGCCACCGTGCCGCTGCAGGTCTTCGCGTGCGAGCTGGCCACCGCCAGGGGGAACGAGGTGGATCAGCCGCGGAACCTGGCGAAGTCGGTGACGGTGGAGTAGGACCGCGGACCGTGCGGCCGACGGCGGCTCAGTGGGTCGAGAAGCCGCCGTCGACGAAGATCGACTGGCCGGTGACGTAGGCGGAGGCGCGGCTCGCCAGGAACACCGCCGCGCCCGCGAAGTCCTCGGCGAGGCCGTTGCGCCCGACCATCGTGCGCGCGGCCAGTGCCTCGACCTTGCCGGGGTCGGACGACAGCCGTGCGTTGAGCGGCGTCATCACGAAGCCCGGCACCAGGGTGTTGCAGGTGACGCCGTGCGGAGACCACGCCTCGGCCTGGGAGCGGGCCAGCGACTCCAGCGCCCCCTTCGAGACGCCGTACGCGCCGCTCTGCACGAAGGCGCGGTGGGCCTGCTGGGAGGTGATGTGGATGATCCGGCCGAAGCCCCGCTCGGCCATGCCGGGTCCGAACCGCTGCCCCAGCAGGAAGGGCGCCTCCAGGTTCACCGTCATGGTGGTGTCCCAGACGTCCTCGTCCAGCTCGCTCATCGGCGGCCGGAGGTTGACGCCGGCGCAGTTGACGAGGATGTCGGGTTCGCCGTGGGCGCCGGCCACCTCCTCGGCCGCCGCACGGATCCCGTCGCGGTTGCTCAGGTCACCCTGGACCCAGGCCGCCCGGCATCCGTCTGCCGTCAACTCCTCCACTGTCTCCGCAAGTTGATCCTTCTTCCGGGCCACGACCACCACGCTCGCCCCGGCGCGCGCCAGTGCCCCGGCGATGGCCCGGCCGATGCCCGAACTGCCCCCGGTCACCAGGGCGGCACGGCCGTCGAGCGAGAAGAGGTCGGAGAGATAGGCCTGGGAAGTCATGGCCGCAGCGTAGACGGAGGGTGCCCGGCGCCGTCGGGTGATCTTGGCGTCCGGGCAGGCACCGGCCGGGGACGGCCGCCGTAGGCTGCCCGGCATGAGCATCATCGGAGTGGGGATCGACGTCGCCGAGATCGACCGGTTCCGGGCGTCGTTGGAGCGTACGCCCGGACTGGCCGACCGGCTGTTCGTGGAGCGGGAGCTGCTGCTGCCCGGCGGGGAGCGGCGGGGCATCGCCTCGCTGGCGGCCCGGTTCGCCGCCAAGGAGGCGCTGGCCAAGGCGCTGGGGGCGCCGCCCGGGCTGCACTGGACCGACGCCGAGGTGTACGTCGAGGACAGCGGCCAGCCGCGGTTGCGGGTGAAGGGGACCGTGGCCGCGCGGGCCGCGGAGCTGGGGGTGCGGGCCTGGCACGTGTCCCTCAGCCATGACGCCGGGATCGCCTCGGCCGTGGTGGTCGCCGAGGGGTGAACGGTCCGGGTGTGGGGGTGGGGGGTTCCGGGGCAGACTCGGTGCCATGCGTACTGCGTACAGCGTGGAGACGGTAAGGGCGGCCGAACGGGCGTTGATGGCGCGGCTGCCGGAGGGAGCGCTGATGCAGCGGGCGGCCGCCGGGCTGGCCGCTGCCTGTGCGGAGTTGCTCGGGCGGGTGTACGGCAGTCGGGTGGTGCTGCTCGTCGGCAGCGGGGACAACGGCGGGGACGCCCTGTACGCCGGGGCGCGGCTGGCCCGGCGGGGGGCCGGCGTCACCGCCGTGCTGCTGTCGCCCGGGCGGGCGCACGGCGGGGGACTGGCCGCGCTGCGGCGGGCGGGCGGTGCCGTCGTCTCCGCGGAGTCGGCCGAGTCCGCCGCATCCGTCGACGAGTGGATCCAGCGGGCCGATCTGGTCGTCGACGGGATCGTCGGGATCGGGGGCAAGGGCGGGTTGCGGCCCGATGCCGAGTGGCTCGCGTGGGCCGTGGAGCGGTCCCGGGCCACGGTGGTGGCCGTGGACCTGCCCAGTGGGGTGGAGGCCGACACCGGCGAGGTGCGGGGAGTCGCCGTACAGGCCGATCTCACCGTCACCTTCGGGACGTACAAGCCCGGGCTGCTGGTCGATCCCGCTCGGGAGTACGCGGGGGTCGTGCGGCTCGTCGACATCGGCCTGGAGCTGCCGCCCGAGGGTGAGCTGACGGCCCTGCAGCACGCGGACGTCGCGCGGCTGTTGCCGCTCCCCGCCGGGGAGAGCGACAAGTACCGGCGCGGTGTGGTGGGGATCGCGGCCGGGTCGGCGCGGTATCCGGGGGCCGCGGTGCTCGCCGTGTCCGGGGCGTTGCGGGGTGGCGCGGGGGCCGTGCGGTACGTCGGGCCCGCCGGAGAGGCGGTCATCGCCCGTTTCCCGGAGACGCTCGTGTCCGACACCGGACCCGCCAAGGCAGGGCGCGTGCAGGCCTGGGTGGTCGGGCCGGGGGCGGGCGAGGACGCGGCGACCGTGGCCGAGGTGCTGGCGGCGGACGTGCCGGTGCTGATCGACGCGGACGGGCTGCGGCTGGCCGAGCGGGACGCGGTGCGGGGGCGTACCGCGCCGACCCTGATGACGCCGCACGCGGGGGAGGCCGCCGCGTTGCTGGGGGTGCCGCGCGAGGAGGTCGAGGAGGCTCGGCTGGCCGCGGCACGGGAGTTGGCGGCGGTGTACCGGGCGACCGTGCTGCTGAAGGGGTCGACGACACTGGTGGCCGACGCCGGGGGCGGTGCGGTGCGGGTGAACGCCACGGGGACGCCCTGGCTGGCCACGGCGGGGAGCGGGGACGTGTTGTCGGGGCTGGCCGGGTCGCTGCTGGCGGCGGGGCTGTCCGCCGTGGACGCGGGGGGTGTGGCGGCGTATCTGCACGGCCTGGCCGGGCGGTTCGCGGCGGACGGGGCACCGGTGGGGGCCCACGACGTGGCCGCCCGCATCCCTGAGGCGTGGAGGGATGTGCGGGGGTGAGCCCGGCCGTCGGCGCGTGTCGGGCCGAGCCGCCTGCCGGCAGCGGTGGCGGCGCCGTGCAGCTGACGGGACCGCAGCTCCCTGCGGGCGCGGGGAACTGCGCGACCAGCCCGCCCGGAGCCGCACCCGGGCGAGGCCGTTCGTCCCGTCTTGCACCTCTTGGGTTAATTCGCGGCGTATCCGATCAGTGCCGGGTACCTGACACGGCAGCCGGTGCCGGGACGGCCCTCTGAGACACTGGGGGCGCCATGAGTGAGACTGCAGCTGTGCCGAGCGCCCCCCTGCGCGCCCGCGCCGAGATCGATCTGGGCGCCCTGCGCGCCAATGTGCGGGTGTTGCGTGCCCGGGCGAAGGGCGCGGCCGTGATGGCCGTCGTCAAGTCCGACGGGTACGGCCACGGGGCGCTGCCGTGCGCCCGCGCCGCGCTCGCGGCGGGAGCGACCTGGCTCGGTACGGCCACCCCCGAAGAGGCCCTCGCGCTGCGCGAGGCCGGGCTGCCGGGGCGGATCCTGTGCTGGCTGTGGGTGCCCGGCGGGCCCTGGCGGCAGGCGATCGAGGCCGACATCGACGTGTCCCTGAGCGGACTGTGGGCCCTGCGCGAGGTGGAGCGGGCGGCCAGGGAGGCCGGCCGGGTCGCGCGCGTGCAGCTCAAAGCCGACACCGGTCTCGGACGCAACGGCTGTCAGCCCGCCGACTGGCCCGAACTGGTCGCCGAGGCCCTGCGCGCCGAGGCCGCGGGGCTGGTCCGGATCACCGGGCTGTGGTCGCACTTCGCCTGTGCCGACGAGCCCGGTCACCCGTCCGTCGCCGCCCAGGTCGACCGCTTCCGGGAGATGTTGGGTCACGCCGAGGACCAGGGCGTACGGCCCGAGGTACGGCACATCGCCAACTCCCCGGCGACGCTCACCCTCCCCGAGACCCACTTCGACCTCGTCCGCCCCGGCATCGCCATGTACGGCATCTCGCCCAGCCCCGAGCTCGGCACCCCGGCCGACTTCGGACTGCGCCCGGTGATGACCCTCAGCGCCTCGCTCGCGCTGGTCAAGCACGTCCCGGGCGAGCACGGGGTCAGCTACGGCCACCACTACGTCACCCCTGGTGCCACCACGCTCGGTCTCGTTCCCGTCGGCTACGGCGACGGCATCCCCCGGCACGCCTCCGGCACCGGTCCCGTCCTCATCGCCGGCAAGTGGCGGACCGTCGCCGGACGGGTCGCCATGGACCAGTTCGTGGTGGACCTCGGCGGCGACGAACCCCCGGTGGGCAGCGAGGCCGTGCTGTTCGGGCCCGGCGACCGCGGTGAACCCACCGCCGAGGACTGGGCGCAGGCCAGCGGCACGATCGCGTACGAGATCGTCACGCGGATCGGAACGCGCGTTCCTCGCGTCTATGTGAACGGGGAACAACCCGGGTAACGCGTCCGGAAGCGGCAACCCGGATCATCGGCACCAGTCACACCGGCACCACCGGCACCACCGGCACCATCGGTTTCACCCACCCAGGCGAACTGCAGTACGGCGAAGAGGAGCGGTACGTGAGCGAGAGCAGTGCGGAGGCCGTCGCGGACGTCGTCGCCGCGGCGGCCGCCGCCTCCGCCGCGGGGGCGGCCGGGAGTTGGCGCCGGGCGACCGGCATCGCCGGTGCCGCGATAGGCGTGCTGGCCGCGGGCGCGGCGGCCGGTGTCGCCGTGGAGCGGATGACGGTGGGGCGGGGCATGCGCCGCAAGGCGCGGCTGGCGCTGGACTCCGCGGGGCCGTACGGCACCCTGCGCGGCACCCCGGCCAAGGCGTACGCCGACGACGGCACCGAGCTGTACTACGAGGTCGACGAGGCCGAGCCCGATCCGGGGCCGCAGGTCTCCCCGCGCCGGCGCCGCCTCTTCGGCCGCAAGGCGCCCGCCCCGGTCACCGTCGTCTTCTGCCACGGCTACTGCCTCAGCCAGGACTCCTGGCACTTCCAGCGGGCGGCCCTGCGCGGCGTCGTCCGGACCGTGCACTGGGACCAGCGCAGCCACGGCCGCTCCGGGCGGGGGGTCGGGCAGACCCGGGACCGGGTGCCGGTCACCATCGACCAGCTCGGCCGCGATCTGAAGGCCGTCCTCGACGCCGCCGTACCCGACGGGCCGATCGTGCTGGTCGGGCACTCGATGGGCGGGATGACCATGATGGCGCTCGCCGCCCAGTACCCCGAACTGATCCGGGACCGGGTCGTCGCCACCGCCCTCGTCGGGACGTCGTCGGGGCGGCTCGGCGAGGTCAACTTCGGGCTGCCCGTCGCCGGTGTCAACGCGGTGCGCCGGATCCTGCCCGGAGTGCTGAAGGCGCTCGGCCAGCAGGCGGAGCTGGTGGAGAAGGGGCGCCGGGCCACCGCCGATCTGTTCGCCGGGGTGATCAAGCGGTACTCGTTCGCCTCCCGGGACGTCGATCCGGCCGTCGAGCGCTTCGCCGAACGGATGATCGAGGCCACCCCGATCGACGTGGTCGCCGAGTTCTACCCGGCCTTCACCGACCACGACAAGACCGAGGCGCTCACCTGCTTCCGGGACATGCCCGTGCTGGTGCTGGCCGGCGTCCAGGACCTGGTCACGCCCAGCGAGCACAGCGAGGCCATCGCCGACCTGCTCCCCGAGGCCGAGCTGGTGCTCGTACCGGACGCGGGACACCTCGTGATGCTGGAGCACCCGGAGGTGGTCACCGACCGCCTCGCCGACCTGCTCACCCGCGCGGGTGCGGTGCCGGCAGGGGCTACCGTAAGTGGCTATGGAACATCCAGCAGCACCGGCAGTACCGCACAACCCCGCTGAGACGCGGCTGACGATCACCTCGCCCGAGCAGATGCGGGAGCTGGGACGCCGGCTGGCCAAGCTGCTGCGCGCGGGCGACCTGGTGATGCTCTCCGGGGAACTCGGCGCGGGCAAGACCACGCTGACCCGGGGTCTCGGCGAGGGGCTGGGGGTGCGTGGCGCGGTCACCTCGCCGACGTTCGTGATCGCCCGGGTGCACCCCTCGCTCGGTGACGGCCCCCCGCTGGTCCATGTGGACGCCTACCGGCTCGGCGGCGGTCTGGACGAGATGGAGGACCTGGACCTCGACGTCTCGCTGCCCGACTCGGTGATCGTCGTGGAGTGGGGCGAGGGCAAGGTCGAGGAGCTGACCGACGACCGGCTCCAGGTGGTCATCCACAGGGCGGTGGGCGACACCACGGACGAGGTGCGGCACGTGACGGTGACCGGGCTGGGGGAGCGCTGGTCCGCGGCCGGCCTGGAGACGCTCGCGGCCTGAGCCGCCGTTTCCGACAAGCCGTCGGCAACATATTGCGCAGGACGTCCCGGGCGTGATGACATGGTGTCCAGCCCGTGGTTAGGTGTGCCTAACCAGCCCCCGACCGCGCCGCCCCCGGCACCCCAGGAGGCGCCCATGCCCGCCGACGGCCCCACGGAGCAGCAGCCCGGCCCGACCCTGTCCACCGCGGTGTCCATGCAGGACCTGCTGGCGGCGTGCGCGGCGGCGAAGGCGGTCTCCCTGCCGCCCCGGGCACCGGAGCGCCCCGAAGGTGTCCAGGGCCACGGCCCGCAATCGGACGACGGCCCGGCGCGGCGCTCACCCGCGGCCGCCTAACGGATCACGACGACCCGCACCCCGATCGTCGCGAATTTCCACATCGCCTCCCCGTCCACCCGGCTCTCCCGGATGCCCCCCGTCTTCACGTTCGGATCGGCCACGGTCTGCGCGTCGCCGCCGCCCACCGCCGCGCTGAAGCCGATCACGACCCCGTCCACGCTGGTGAACCGCACGACGTGCTCGATGGGCAGGCCGTCGGTGCCGGTGACGGCGTTGGAGCGGGAGCTGACCCAGTACTGGCCGACCGGCGGGTCCACGCTGCCCGGGTTCACCCGGAAGGTGCGCTGCACCCGGTTGCGTTCGTCGACCAGCCAGACCCGGTTGTCGTCCACCGAGTACACGACCCGTTCACCCGTACCGGAGCTGCCCGGCAGGGCCGTCGGGTGGAGCCGGTCGCGGGGCGCCTTGGTGGGCGTCGCCGAGGGGGACGCGCTGGCCGTGGGCCTGCCGCCCAGGCCCGCCGGGACGGTCGCCTGGGCCCGATAGGCGAGGAAGCCGACGGTTCCGACGGCGACCGCGGTCAGGCCGGCCACGATTCCCGAGCTGGTCCCTGCCACCTGCGCCCACCTCTGCCTCGTACCATATGTCGTACTTCGTACAGACCGTAGCAGCCAGTGACGGTCCCGCCCGGACGGCCATGCACGAGGCGCGGGCGCCGTAGGCTGTTCGCGTGCTCTTGCTCGCTCTGGATACCGCAACACCCGCCGTCACCGTCGCGCTGCACGACGGCACGGACGTCATCGCCTCGTCGAGCCAGGTGGACGCGCGCCGGCACGGAGAGCTGCTGCTGCCGGCCGTGGACCGTGTGCTCGCCGAAGCCGGACTCAAGCTGGAGGCGGTCACCGGGATCGTCGTCGGCACCGGGCCCGGTCCCTACACCGGCCTGCGCGTCGGCCTGATGACCGCCGACACCTTCGGCCTGGCGCTCGGCGTCCCCGTCCACGGCGTCTGCACGCTGGACGGCCTCGCCTACGCCGCCGACATCGAGAAAGGCCCCTTCGTCGTGGCGACCGACGCCCGGCGCAAGGAGGTCTACTGGGCCAAGTACGCCGACTCCCGGACCCGGCTGACCGACCCGGCCGTCGACCGCCCGGCCGACATCGCCGAGCAGGTCGCCGGAGTCCCGGCCGTCGGCGCCGGCGCGCTGCTCTACCCGGACACGTTCCCGAGCGCCCACGAGCCCGAGCACGTGTCCGCCGCCTCGCTCGCCTCGCTCGCCGCCGAGCGGCTGGCCGCGGGCGAGGAGCTGCCGGCACCCCGCCCGCTGTACCTGCGCCGCCCGGACGCCCAGGTGCCCAAGAACTACAAGGTGGTCACCCCGAAGTGACCGAAGAACTGCGCGAGATGCGCTGGTGGGACATCGACCCGGTCCTGGAGCTGGAGAAGGACCTGTTCCCCGAGGACACCTGGTCCCGGGGCATGTTCTGGTCCGAGCTGGCCCACGCCCGGGGACCGGCGGCGACCCGGCGGTACGTCGTCGCCGAGGCCGAGGGCCGCATCGTCGGCTACGCCGGTCTCGTCGCCGCCGGTGACCAGGGCGACATCCAGACCATCGCCGTGGCCCGTAGCCACCAGGGCACGGGCCTCGGCGGCCGGCTGCTGGCCGAGCTGCTGCGCGCGGCGACCGCGTTCGAGTGCCACGAGGTGATGCTCGAGTGCCGGGTCGACAACGTCCGCGCCCAGAAGCTCTACGAGCGGTTCGGCTTCGAGCCGATCGGCTTCCGGCGCGGCTACTACCAGCCGGGCAACGTGGACGCCCTGGTCATGCGTCTGACCACAGCATCCGACGGCGGCTCCGCCGCGGGCCCCTCCTCAGATCCAGAACAAGGAACCGAGATCAATGGCTGACGAACCTCTCGTCCTCGGCATCGAGACCTCCTGTGACGAGACCGGCGTCGGCATCGTCCGCGGCACCACCCTGCTGGCGGACGCCGTCGCCTCCAGCGTCGACGAGCACGCCCGCTTCGGCGGTGTCGTGCCGGAGGTGGCGTCCCGGGCGCACCTGGAGGCCATGGTCCCGACCATCGACCGGGCGCTGAAGGAGGCGGGGGTCAGCGCCAGGGACCTGGACGGCATCGCGGTCACCGCGGGCCCCGGTCTGGCCGGCGCCCTGCTCGTCGGCGTCTCGGCGGCCAAGGCGTACGCCTACGCCCTCGGCAAGCCCCTGTACGGCGTCAACCACCTCGCCTCGCACATCTGCGTCGACCAGCTGGAGCACGGCCCGCTGCCCGAGCCGACGATGGCCCTGCTGGTCTCCGGCGGCCACTCCTCGCTGCTGCTGTCCTCGGACATCACCTCCGACGTCCGCCCGATGGGCGCGACCATCGACGACGCGGCCGGCGAGGCTTTCGACAAGATCGCCCGTGTGCTGAACCTGGGTTTCCCCGGCGGCCCGGTCATCGACCGGTACGCGCGCGAGGGCGACCCGGCGGCCATCGCCTTCCCACGCGGGCTCAGCGGTCCGCGCGACCCGGCGTACGACTTCTCCTTCTCCGGCCTGAAGACGGCCGTGGCCCGCTGGATCGAGGCCAGGCGGGCGGCCGGCGAGGAGGTCCCGGTCCGGGACGTGGCCGCCTCCTTCCAGGAGGCCGTCGTCGACGTGCTCACCCGCAAGGCCGTCCGCGCCTGCAAGGACGAGGGCGTCGACCACCTGATGATCGGCGGCGGCGTGGCGGCCAACTCCCGGCTGCGGGCCCTCGCCCAGGAGCGCTGCGAGGCGGCCGGTATCCGGCTGCGCGTGCCGCGCCCCAAGCTGTGCACGGACAACGGTGCGATGGTGGCCGCGCTCGGCGCCGAGATGGTCGCCCGCAACCGGGCCGCCTCCGGCTGGGACCTGTCGGCCGACTCCTCCCTGCCGGTGACCGACCCGCACGTGCCGGGCCACGACCACGACCATGTGCACGAGGTCAGCAAGGAGAACCTGTACTCGTGACCGTGGCGTTGATGTGGGAGGCGCGGGCCGCCGAGGGCCGGGGCGAGGAGCTGCTCGCCTGGGCCCGTGCGCAGGGGCTCGCCGGGCGGCCGGTGCGCCGGGAGACCTTCCGCGCGCCGCAGGACCGGGTGCTGGTCATCACCTGGTGGGACGCGCCGTACGATGCCGATCTGCCCGAACTGCCCGAACCGGACGGCACGTTGGTGACGCGGGCCGTGCACCGCTGGCGGTTCGAGTCGGTGGCCGGCGGCTGAAGTTGAAGTGTCCGGCCGGACTGCGCTATGATCATCACACAGCGAACGGCCGGAACTCCGGTCGGAACGCAGTGCGTTGGTGGTCCAAGGAAAGACGTCCCGCTTCCTGCGGGGAGATGCAGGTGCAAGGCCTGCCCGGCGCTCCGCTCGAAACCCGCCTCCGGTGATCCGGAGGCGGGTTTCGCCGTTACGGGCGGCCCGTGCGCTGCGGCTGGACCGCTCCGGCCTCGGGGCCCAGGACCTCGGTGGCCGCCGCCCGCCGCTCCTTGAGCTGCGCGTACGCCATGAGGCCGAACAGCACCGCGAGCAGCACCGCCGAGGAACCGGCCGTCCCCAGGTCCAGACCGCCCTTGGCGACCGGCTTGGTCAGCAGGTCGCCGGCCGTGGCGCCCAGCGGGCGGGTGAGGACGAACGCGATCCAGAACAGCAGCACGTTCGGCACCGGCGGCACCTTCATCAGCGCCACCAGGACCAGCAGCACGCCGGTCACCAGGGCCGCACCGCCCAGATAGCCGAGGCCCGAGCTGTCGGAGAGGAAGTCGCCCATCGAGGTGCCGAGCGTGTTGGAGACCAGGATCGCCGACCAGAACAGGGCCTCGCCCCGGAAGGTGACGATCTCGGTGATCTGGAAGGTCATCCCGCTCAGCTTCCAGCCGAGGAAGATCAGCGCCAGGATCGAGACCAGGATCGCGGCGCCCTCCGGATAGCCGAGGCCCAGGCCCTGCGGGCCCCAGCCCAGCCTCGTCGCGCCGCCCGAGAGGTATTTCGCGCTGGCGTCGCGGTTCATGAAGTCGGACATGGTGGTGCCGGCCATGGAGGTCGACAGGATCACCGTCCAGTAGAAGAACGGGTTGTAGCGGGCCGAGCGCAGCTGGATCACCAGCGTCACCACGAAGACCATGAACAGGACGACGGTGGTGAGGAAGTAGCCCAGCTTGAGCGTCTGGGCGAACAGGTCGCCCGCGGTCTCGCCGAGAGTCGTCGCCGCGATCTTCATGATCCAGAACGCGAGAGTGACCTCGGGCAGTTTCTTCATGACGGACTGTGTCGTCGGCAACGGTGCTCCTGCCAGGTGGGGGGTGATCAATTACGGCCCGACCCTGCCAAGGACAACCTGAAACCATCCTGAACGCCCATGCAGGAGTCTTGCGGAAGAGGGAGACCCTGTGCTTCCGCCGTGACTGGATACGTTCCACCCGGCCCCTGAGGTTCAATCAGTTCCCCGGGACACCTCCACGTCGCAGCGCAGTCGCCGCTCCGGCCCCATCCCTCGCACCGGGCCGGTGAGGCGGAGCCGCGCGGTGTGCCGTACGTCCGTGCTCGACGCCCCCAGCCGCAGTTCCAGGGCGCCGGGCTCCACCACCCGTACCCCCGTCCGGTCCGTGAAGGCCGACAGGTCGGCATGGAAACGGAAGGTCAGCCGGCGGGACGCGCCGGGGGACAGCTCCAGACGCCGGTACCCGATCAGCCGGACGTCCGGGCGGGTCACCGACGCCACCGGGTCGTGCAGATACAGCTGGACGACCTCGGCTCCCGCGCGGTCGCCGGTGTTGCGGACGGTCACCGAGACGTCGTACGAGCCGTCCGTCGGGATCTCCGCCTCGGGGCCGTGGAAGTCCTCCCAGGTGAACGTCGTGTACGAGCGGCCGTGCCCGAACGGGTACAGCGGGGTCGGGTCCAGGCTGCTGACCTCGCCCGCCAGTCCCAGCGGCGGCTGCAGATAGGTCCAGGGCTGGCCGCCGGGCAGGCGCGGCACGCTCACCGGGAGCCGGCCGGAGGGGTCGACCCGGCCGGACAGCACCCCGGCCACCGCCGGGCCGCCCTCCTGGCCCGGGAAGAAGGCCTGCACGACCGCGCCGAGCCGGCCCTGCCACCGGCCGAGCGCGTACGGACGGCCGGTCAGCAGCACCAGCACCACCGGGACTCCCGTCGCGACCAGCGCGTCCAGCAGCTCCGCCTGTACGCCGGGCAGCCGCAGGTCGGCCACGTCACACCCCTCGCCGGAGGTGCCCCGGCCGAACAGGCCCGCCCGGTCGCCGAGCACCGCGACGCACACGTCCGCCTCCGCCGCCCTGGCCGCCGCCTCCGCGAAGCCGGCGGTGTCCGGGTCCGAGACCCCGCACCCCTCGGCGTACGTCACCTTCGCGGCGGGGAGTTCGGCGCGCAGGGCCTCGACGACCGTGGGGATCTCGATGCCGAGCGGAACCTCGGGGTGATGGGTGAGGACATGCGAGGGGAAGGAGTAACAGCCGAGCATGGCGAGGGCGTCCGCCGCGCGCGGGCCCACGACCGCGATCCGGGTGACGGAGGCCAGCGGCAGCAGTGCGCCGGGGTTGTCCAGCAGGACCACCGACTCCTCGGCGAGCCGCCGGGCGACGGCCCGGTTGGCCGCCGAGTCCAGGTCGAGCGGGCCCTGCGGCTCCGGCCGCCAGTCCTCGTCCAGCAGGCCCAGTTCGCACTTCTGCAGCAGGACGCGGCGGGCGGCGCGGTTCACCACGGACTCGGGGATCCGGCCCTCCCCTACGGCGTCGACGAGCGGCGCGCCGTAGCACCTCACGGTCGGCAGCTCGACGTCGATGCCCGCCGCCAGGGCCAGCCCGGCCGCCTCGGCGTCGTCGGCGGCGACCCGGTGCCGGCTGCGCAGGAAGCCGATGCCGAAGTAGTCGGCGACCACGGTGCCGGTGAAGCCCCACTCGTCGCGCAGCACGTCGGTCAGCAGGCGCGGGTCGGCGGAGACCGGCACCCCGTCGGTCTCGGTGTAGGCCGCCATCACCGAGCGGGCCCCGCCCTCGCGCAGCGCCATCTCGAAGGGCGGCAGGGTGACGTCCGCGAACTCCCGCACACCCGCCCGCACCGGGGCCAGGTTCCGGGCGCCCGCCGAGGACGCGTACCCGGCGAAGTGCTTGAGCGTGGCCACCACCCCGGCCGACTCCAGGCCCCGCACATAGGCCGTGCCGACCGTGCCCACCAGGTACGGGTCCTCGCCGATCGTCTCCTCGACCCGTCCCCAGCGCGGGTCGCGGACCACGTCCAGCACGGGGGCCAGGCCCTGGTGCACCCCGGCCGCGCGCAGGTCCCGGCCGATGCGGCGGCCCATCTCCTCGACCAGCTCCGGGTCGAAGGACGCGCCCCAGGCGAGCGGCACCGGGTACGCCGTGGCGCGCCAGGCGGTGAAGCCGGCCAGGCACTCCTCGTGGGCCACGGCCGGGATGCCGAAGCGGCCGGCGGCGGCGATGCGGCGCTGGGCGCGGGCCAGGGCCCGGGCGCCGAGGGCCGGATCGACCGGGGCGGTGCCGAACGAGCGGGTCAGCTGGCCGAGTCCGAGGGTGATCAGCTCGTCCCAGTCGTGCTCGGTCGCCATCTCGCGCTGCAGCGGTGCGACTCCGTCGCCGTCCGTGGCGGCGCCCACCCACACGCCGTACAGCTGGGCGGCCTTCTCCTCCAGCGTCATCCGGGAGAGCAGGTCGGCCACGCGGGCTTCGGCGGGCAGGGCGGGGTCGCGCCAAGGAGCGGTGGTCATGGAACTCCCGTCTGCTACGAATGTTTCGGAATTTACTCCGAATGTTCCGGGAACCTATGGCGCACACGCACCTTCGTCAAGAGGTCCGACGGCGATACGATCGCGGGCATGAAGCCTTCGAAGCCCGCAGAAACGCAGACGGCGACCCTCGCCGAGATCGCCCGGGAGGCCGGGGTGTCGGCTCCGACTGTTTCGAAGGTCCTCAACGGCCGCGCCGACGTGGCTCCCGCCACCCGTACCCGGGTCGAGGAGCTGCTGCGTGTCCACGGCTACCGGCGCCGGCGCGCCGAGGCCTCCCGGTCGCCACTGATCGACCTGGTCTTCCACGAACTGGAGAGCGCCTGGGCGATGGAGGTCATCCGGGGCGTGGAGAACGTGGCGCGGGACGCCGGGCTGAGCGTCGTGCTGTCCGAGTCCGCCGGGCGGCTCACTCCGGGCCGGACCTGGGCTGACCAGGTCGCCGCCCGCCGCCCGCACGGGGTGGTGCTGGTGCTGTCCGGGCTCGACGAGTCCCAGCGGGCCCTGCTGGCCAGCCGCTCGATCCCGTTCGTGGTGATGGACCCGGCCGGCGACCCCGGCCCGGACGTGCCGTCCATCGGTGCCACCAACTGGCAGGGCGGCCTCGCCGCCACCCGCCACCTGGTCGAACTGGGCCACACCCGCATCGGCGCGATCAGTGGCCCGCCCCGGATGATGTGCGCCCGGGCCCGCGTCGACGGCTACCGCGCGGCCCTGGAGACGGCCGGCCTGCCCGCCGACCCCGCGCTCATCGTGACCGGCGACTTCCACCACGACGCCGGCTACCGGCTGGGCCTGGAGCTGCTGCGCCGCCCGGACCGGCCGACG
Source organism: Streptomyces sp. NPDC052301 (assembly GCF_044593395.1). NCBI lineage: Bacteria > Bacillati > Actinomycetota > Actinomycetes > Kitasatosporales > Streptomycetaceae > Streptomyces > Streptomyces sp. NPDC052301. The sequence continues at coordinate 100,289 of NZ_JBIUBE010000009.1, forward strand.
GCCGTCTTCGCGGGCAACGACCTGCAGGCGCTCGGCCTGTACGAGGCCGCCCGTGAACTGGGGCTGCGCATCCCCGAGGACCTGAGCGTGGTCGGCTTCGACGATCTGCCGGTGGCCCGCTGGGTGGGCCCGCCGCTGACGACCGTACGGCAGCCGCTGACCGAGATGGCCGAGGCGGCCGCCCGGCTGGTGCTGGAGCTCGGGCGGGCGCAGGAGGAGCGGGCGGCGACCCGGGTGGAGCTGGCGACGAGCCTGGTGGTGCGGTCGAGCACGGCGGCGCCGTGACGCGGGTGGCCGGAAGGTGACGTGTTGACGGGTGGGGCGTGTCCCCGCACTCCTCCGAAGCCAATCGGTTGTCCAGCCGAAACTTTCGGAGGCGTCGGCAACGGCCCGCCGTGAGAATTTCCGAAGAAAACCGATTCTCACGGCTTCCGCTAACAGTCCCCTAATAATTCGGACTTACGTTCCTGCCCGTGACGGGACACGAGGAGTACGGCGAAACGGGCAGACGGGCGGGCCGGCGGTCTCGGGCGCTGAAGATCGTCGGCTTCACCCTGGCAGGCACCCTGGTGCTGGGCATGGCCGCCACCGGTTGGGCGTACTGGCATCTGGACCACAACATCAAAAGCGTCGACATCAACGGCGCGCTCGGTGACGACCGGCCCGCCGAGGCGGTGATCACCCCGCCCGCCGGTGCCGCGGCCGCCGCCTCGCCGCTGCCGACCGGCGCCGTCGACATCCTGGTCCTCGGCTCCGACTCACGCAGCGGCAAGGCCGACAAGGAGCTGGGCGGTGGTGACAGCTCCGGGGCCCGCTCCGACACGGCGATGGTGGTGCACATCGACGCGGGCCGCACCGGGGCCACCGTCGTCAGCATCCCGCGGGACACCCTCGTCACCCGCCCGTCCTGCCCGCTGGCCTCGGGCGGCGCGACGGCGCCGGCGTACGGTGCCATGTTCAACAGCGCCTACGCGGTGGGCGGGCCGGTGTGCGCGGTGAAGACGGTCGAGTCGCTCACGAACGTCCGCATGGACCACTTCGTCGAGATCGACTTCTCCGGCTTCGCCAAGCTGGTGGACGCGCTCGGCGGGGTCGACGTCACCACCACCCAGGACATCGACGACGACGACAGCCATCTGCACCTCGCGGCCGGCCCCCACCACCTGGACGGCAAGCATGCGTTGGCCCTCGCCCGCACCCGGCACGGCATCGGGGACGGCAGCGACCTGGGCCGCATAGGCCTGCAGCAGCAGCTGGTCAGGGCCCTGCTGGAGCAGATGGCCACGACGAACCTGCTCACCGACCCGGCCAGGCTGTACCGGGTCGCCGACGCGGTCACCGCGAGCCTCACCACCGACACCGGCCTGGACTCCCTCGGCGAGCTGATGCGGCTCGGCCAGAGCCTGCAGGGACTGACGGCCGACCACGTCAGGACGGTGATGATGCCGGTCGTCACGGCACCCTCCGACCCCAACCGGGTGGTCGCGAAGGAACCCGCGGCGAGCGACCTGTGGGCGTCGCTGCGCTGAGCCTCGACGGGCTTCGGCGCCGGGGCCTCGGTCGCGGTGGTGCGGGACGCCGGAAAAAAAGTCGGAGAGCGTGTCGATCCGGGGGTCTCCCGTTCGACGCAGGGGTGAGCGGCGGGGAAGAAGCCCCGCCGCCCGACCGGACCGACCGAAGGAGTCACCATGCCCCGCTACCTGTCCCTCGTGCGCATCGACGAGTCCTCCGTGCCCGCCGAGGGCCCCAGCGAGGAGCTGATGCGACGGATGGGCGAGCTGATCGAGGAGGTCACGAAGGCCGGCGTCATGCTCGACACCGCCGGGCTCACCCCGACCGCCCAGGGCACCCGGATGACCTGGGAGGGCGGGAAGCTCTCCGTCACCGACGGGCCCTTCACCGAGTCCAAGGAGGTCATCGGCGGCTACGCGATCATGCAGTGCAAGGACAAGGCCGAGGCCCTGGAGTGGACCAAGCGGTTCCTCCAGGTACACGAGGACTTCTGGACGGTGACCTGTGAGGTTCGCGAGATCGCCGAGGGCTGAGCATTCCTTGGCCTCACGGGCGCGGGGGTGTTGAGTGGTGGGCTGTGGAACAGCAGCCCACCCCCACCCGGTCCGGCGACACGCGGCCCGCCACCACCCAGGCCATCGAGACGGTCTTCCGGCTGGAGTCCCCCAGGATCGTCGCCGGCGTCGCCCGTATCGTCCGGGACGTCGGCATCGCCGAGGAGCTGGCGCAGGACGCCCTGGTCGCCGCCCTGGAGCGGTGGCCCCGGGACGGCGTGCCCGACAACCCGGGCGCGTGGCTCACGGCCACCGCCCGGCACCGCGCCGTCGACCTGATCCGGCGCCGCGAGACCTACGCCCGCAAGCTCGCCGAGATCGGCCGTGACCTCTCCGCGGCGGCCCCGCCCGAGGAACCCGCCGACCCGGACGACATCGACGACGACCTGCTGCGGCTGGTCTTCACCACCTGCCACCCGGTGCTGTCCCCCGAGGCCCGCACCGCCCTCACCCTGCGCCTGCTCGGCGGCCTGACCACGGCCGAGATCGCCCGCGCCTACCTGGTCCCGGAGCCGACCATCGCCCAGCGCATCGTCCGCGCCAAGCGCACGCTGGCGAAGAAGAACGTCGCCTTCGAGGTGCCCTACGGGCCCGACCGCGCCGCCCGCCTCGGCTCCGTCCTGGACGTCATCTACCTGATCTTCAACGAGGGGTACGCGGCCACCGTCGGCGACGACCTGCTGCGCCCCGGCCTGTGCGAGGACGCGCTGCGGCTGGCCCGCGTGCTGTCGGCGCTGATGCCCAAGGAGCCCGAGGTGCACGCCCTGACCGCGCTCCTGGAGTTCCAGGCGTCCCGGTCCGCCGCCCGCACCCGCCCCGACGGCACCCCCGTGCTGCTGCGGGACCAGAACCGGCGCCGCTGGAACCGCATGCTGATCGCCCGTGGCATCCAGGCCCTCGCCCGCGCCGACGCCACCGCCGCCGGCCCGCCCGGCCCGTACGCCCTGCAGGCCGCCATCGCCGCCTGCCACGCGCACGCGTACACCTACGAGGAGACCGACTGGCGCACCATCGCCACCCTGTACGGCCTGCTCGCGGCGCGCGCGCCGTCCCCGGTGGTCGAGCTGAACCGGGCGGTCGCCGTCTCGATGGCCGACGGACCGGCGGCGGCCCTGGAGCTGGTGGACGCCCTGGCCGACGCGCCCGCCCTGCGCGACTACCACCTGCTGCCCAGCGTCCGCGGCGATCTGCTGGCCCGGCTCGGACGCACCGCGGAGGCCCGCGAGGAGTTTCTGCGGGCGGCCGGGCTGACCCGCAACGAGAAGGAACGGGACCTGCTGCTGAGCAGGGCGGACGCGTGCTCCTCGTGACCGCGTGCCTCCCGGTGCCGCTCGGTCTCCTGGTGCGCTCCGGCCACGGCGGGCGCCGATCCGCGGCCGGAGCCGCTCAGGACGCTCCGCCGACAGCGGCCGGCGGCCCGGCGGGGGCACCGATCAGCATGGCCGGGGCCCCCGCGACCCGGGTGAGGAACACGGTCGCCGCGTTCGGCCCCTGCGGCTTCACCTTCCGGCGCAGCTCCTCCGGCTCGACGGCGGAGCCACGCTTCTTCACCGTCAGCGTGCCGACCTCGCGCTCCCTCAGCAGGGCCTTCAACTTCTTGACGTTGAAGGGCAGGTGGTCGGTGATCTCGTAGGCCGAGGCGTACGGCGTGGTCCGCAGCTCGTCGCCCGTGACGTACGCGATGGTCGGGTCGACGAGTCCGCCGCCGACCTCCTCGGCCACCTCCGCGACCAGATGCGCGCGGATCACGGCACCGTCGGGCTCGTACAGGTACCGCCCCACCGGCCGCACCGAGGGATCGGGCAGCCCGCGGCCGAGCAGCGTGCGCGGGCCGGGCAGCAACGTGGCCCGTACGGCCCCCGGCGCCCCGGTCCCGAACCAGAGCACCGCCTCCTTCACGTCGCCGCCGTCGGAGATCCACTCGGCCTCGGCCTCGGCGGGCACCGCCTCGTGCGGGATGCCGGGGGCGATCTTCAGGGCCGCGTGGGGCGCGCCGAGTGCTGCGGCGACCGCCCAGGACAGGGGTGGTGAGTACGCCTCGGGGTCGAAGATCCTGCCGCGCCCGCCCCGCCGCGCCGGGTCCACGAACACCGCGTCGTACCCGGCGGTGTCGACCTCCGTGACGTCCGCCTCCCGCACCTCGATCAGGCCGGCGAGCCCCAGCGCCTCGGCGTTCGCCCGCGCCACCGCCGCCGTCACCGGGTCCCGGTCCACGGCCAGCACCCGGATCCCGGCCCGGGCCAGCGCGATCGCGTCACCGCCGATCCCGCAGCACAGGTCGGCGACCGAGGTCACCCCCGAGTCCCTGAACCGCGCCGCCCGGTACGTCGCCACGCTCGCCCGCGTCGACTGCTCGACCCCGTTCGGTGTGAAGAACATCCGCTCCGCGTCCTCGGCCGCGAACTTCGCCGCCGCCCGCTGCCGCAGCCGGGCCTGGCCGAGCGCGGCCGACACCAGCTCCGCCGGGTGGTCGCGGCGCAGCCGGGTGGCGACGGCCAGCTCCTGCGCGGGCGCGGTGTCGCGGACCTCGTCGAGGAGGGCGCGGCCTTCGGGGGTGAGGAGGAGAGCGAGGTCGTTCACCGGGTCATTGTGGGCCAGTCGGTGGATGGTGCGCCTGCGGCGGCGGTGTCGCCCGGGGTTCGGTGCCGGGTCCTGGGAGGATCCGGCACCATGCGACTAGTACTACAAAATGACAAAAGCCGGGCACGGTGGGGAGCAGGTGCCGGTGTCCGTGGCCGCAGGCTGGCCGCCGGCTGCTGTGCCGCCGCACTGGCCTCCACCGCCCTCCTCGCCGGCTGCGGGGCGGAGGATCCCGGCACCGGCGCCACACCCGGCCAGGGCGCCCCCGCCCACGCCGCCCCCCACGCCGGCCGGCTCACCGAACACGCCCGGCTGGTCGCCGCCGCCAAGCGCTGGGGGCTGCAGCAGGTCCCGCTCACGCCCCCACCGCCGCCCGCGAAGAAGCCGGTCATCACCGCCCGGGCCGGCTTCGAGGTGGACCACCAGGAGGACTGGTACCTGCCCCCGGTCTTCACCACCGTCCCCACCAAGCAGAAGATCGTCTTCCTCACCATCGACGACGGCTCGGAGAAGGACCCCCGGTTCCTGCAGATGATGCGGGACCTGAAGGTCCCGTACACCGCCTTCCTCAGCAACTACCTGGTCAAGGACGACTACGGCTACTTCCGCACGATGCAGTCCTACGGCCACACCCTCAACAACCACACCCTCCACCACCCCTACCTGCCGGGTCTGTCCTACGAGGAGCAGAAGGACGAGATCTGCGGCATGCAGGACATCATGGAGAAGCAGTTCGGCAAGCGCCCGACGGTCTTCCGCCCGCCCTACGGCAACTACAACCAGGACACCCTGATCGCCGCCAAGACCTGCGGCATCAAGTACGCACCGATCTGGAACGAGGAGGTCTTCGTCGACCACTGGGAGTACCGCGAGGACGACCAGAAGCTGCGCCGCGGCGACATCGTCCTCACCCACTTCCGCGGCCGGGACGACTGGAACGGCACGATGGTCGACGACATGCGCCGCTTCCTGGACAAGGTCACGCGCGAGGGCTATGCCGTGGCCCGCCTGGAGGACTACCTGTGACGCCGGGGAGGAGCCGGCCGGGCAGGACGGCACGGACCGGCTCCCGGCGGCGCCCGCCGCGCGGCCGGGGCCCGGCCGCCGTTCTCGCCGTGGCCCTCCTCCTGACGGGCTGCGCCCAGTCCGTCGACCCCATCGAACGCCTCGGCAAGAAGGCCGCGGAACAAGTACGCCCGCACGGGCCCTCTCCCGACCAGCCCTATCGCCGCTGGGGTCTGGCCGAGCCCCTGCCGCGCCCGCCCCGGCCCCCCGCCCGCGCCCTCGCCCTCGCCCCGCACGCGGGGGGCCGGTCGCTGCCGCGCGTCATCGACCACGTCCCCACCCGCGACCCGGTCGTCTTCCTCACCTACGACGACGGCTCCGAGCAGGACCCCCGCTTCGTCGACATGGTCCGCGAACTGCGGCTCCCCGTCAGCATGTTCCTCACCGACAGCGTCGTCGGCCCCGGCTACGGCCACTTCGGCCGGCTGCGCGCGCTCGGCGCCGGCATCCAGAACCACACCCTCGACCACCGCGCCCTCGCCGGACTGCCGTACCACGGCCAGCGTGCCGAGATCTGCGGCCAGCAGGACCGGCTCCGCGCCCACTTCGGCATCCGCCCCCTCCTCTTCCGGCCGCCCTACGGCACGTACGACACCACGACCCTGCACGCGGCGGCCGACTGCGGCATCTCGGCGATCGTCCTGTGGCGCGCCGCCATGACCCCGACCGACCTCGTCTACACGCACGGCCCCCACCACCTCCGCCCCGGCGACATCGTCCTGGTCGGCCCGGACGAGACGACGGGCCCGAACTTGCGGGAACGCACGGTCAGGGTGGTGCGGGGGGCCCAGCAGAGGGGGCTGACGGTGGGGCGGCTGGAGGACTATCTGAACTGAGCGGCGGCCGCCGAGGAGCCCGGCGCGAGCGATCTTCGGCCGACGCGCCGCACGGCATTGGCACTCCGCTTGACCGAGTGCTAATCGCGGTCATAGTCTCGGCTCTGGCACTCACCACCGGAGAGTGCCAATACGCGACGGGCAGGTCCGGCACCCGCGACGACGGATCGACCTGGTCGCCACCTCAGACAGTTAACCCCGTGAGATCTCCGAAGGGGGAGGTCGGATCGTGACGACCACCAGCTCCAAGGTTGCCATCAAGCCGCTCGAGGACCGCATCGTGGTCCAGCCGCTCGACGCCGAGCAGACCACCGCCTCTGGCCTGGTCATCCCGGACACCGCGAAGGAGAAGCCCCAGGAGGGCGCCGTCCTCGCCGTGGGCCCGGGCCGCTTCGAGAACGGCGAGCGCCTTCCGCTCGACGTCAAGGTCGGCGATGTCGTCCTCTACAGCAAGTACGGCGGCACCGAGGTGAAGTACAACGGCGAGGAGTACCTCGTCCTCTCGGCTCGCGACGTGCTCGCGATCATCGAGAAGTAATCACCTCGAGCACATTTTGCTCTTGAGCTGCGCCCCTGGCCCCCGCGACCGATAACGAAGCCGGGCGCCCGGGGCGCAGTTGTCTTTACTCCCACAGATTTCCGAGAGGGCTTCCGCTGTCATGGCGAAGATTCTGAAGTTCGACGAGGACGCCCGTCGCGCCCTTGAGCGCGGCGTCAACAAGCTGGCCGACACGGTGAAGGTGACGATCGGCCCCAAGGGCCGCAACGTCGTCATCGACAAGAAGTTCGGCGCCCCCACCATCACCAACGACGGTGTCACGATCGCCCGCGAGGTCGAGATCGAGGACCCGTACGAGAACCTCGGCGCGCAGCTGGTGAAGGAGGTGGCGACCAAGACCAACGACATCGCTGGTGACGGCACCACCACCGCGACCGTGCTCGCCCAGGCGCTGGTGCGCGAGGGCCTGAAGAACGTCGCCGCCGGTGCCTCCCCGGCCCTGCTGAAGAAGGGCATCGACGCGGCCGTGGCCGCGGTCTCCGAGGACCTCCTCGCGACCGCCCGCCCGATCGACGAGAAGTCCGACATCGCCGCCGTCGCCGCGCTGTCCGCCCAGGACCAGCAGGTCGGCGAGCTCATCGCCGAGGCGATGGACAAGGTCGGCAAGGACGGTGTCATCACCGTCGAGGAGTCCAACACCTTCGGTCTGGAGCTGGACTTCACCGAGGGCATGGCCTTCGACAAGGGCTACCTGTCGCCGTACTTCGTCACGGACCAGGAGCGCATGGAGGCCGTCCTCGACGACCCGTACATCCTGATCCACCAGGGCAAGATCTCCGCCATCGCGGACCTGCTGCCGCTGCTGGAGAAGGTCATCCAGGCCGGTGCCTCCAAGCCGCTGCTGATCATCGCCGAGGACGTCGAGGGCGAGGCCCTGTCGACCCTGGTCGTCAACAAGATCCGCGGCACCTTCAACGCCGTCGCGGTGAAGGCCCCGGGCTTCGGCGACCGCCGCAAGGCGATGCTGCAGGACATGGCCGTCCTCACCGGCGCCACCGTCATCTCCGAGGAGGTCGGTCTCAAGATCGACCAGGTCGGCATCGACGTGCTCGGCTCCGCCCGCCGCGTCACCGTCACCAAGGACGACACCACGATCGTCGAGGGTGCCGGCAAGGCCGAGGACCTCACCGGCCGCGTCGCGCAGATCAAGGCCGAGATCGAGAACACCGACTCCGACTGGGACCGCGAGAAGCTCCAGGAGCGCCTCGCGAAGCTGGCCGGCGGCGTGTGCGTGATCAAGGTCGGCGCCGCCACCGAGGTGGAGCTGAAGGAGAAGAAGCACCGTCTGGAGGACGCCATCTCCGCGACCCGCGCCGCGGTCGAGGAGGGCATCGTCTCCGGTGGTGGCTCCGCTCTGGTCCACGCCGTCAAGGTCCTCGAGGGCAACCTCGGCAAGACCGGCGACGAGGCCACCGGTGTCGCGGTCGTCCGCCGCGCCGCCGTCGAGCCGCTGCGCTGGATCGCCGAGAACGCCGGCCTCGAGGGCTACGTCATCGTCTCCAAGGTGGCCGAGCTCGAGAAGGGCAACGGCTACAACGCCGCCACCGGCGAGTACGGCGACCTGGTCAAGTCCGGCGTCATCGACCCGGTGAAGGTCACCCGCTCCGCCCTGGAGAACGCCGCCTCCATCGCCTCCCTGCTGCTCACGACCGAGACCCTGGTCGTCGAGAAGAAGGAAGAGGAAGAGCCGGCCGCCGCGGGCCACGGCCACGGCCACGCCCACTGAGGCACGCACCACTGAGGCATCGCACGGCTGAGGCCCGGCACCCTTCGGGGGCCGGGCCTTCGCCCTGTCTACTGCTCCAGCTCGTCCAGCGCCCCCAGCTGCTGCATCAGCCCCAGCTGGTCGTGCTGCCACCAGATCTCGGCGATCTTGCCCTCGTGGCCGAAGCGGAACAGCGTCATCCCGGTCATCGTGACCTGCCTGCCGGTGGGCGGGATCCCCAGGAAGTCGCCCTTGTGCGTGGCGCTCCACGTCCAGCGCGCGCAGGCCCGGTCGTCCTGGGCCAGCACGTCCTCGAGGGTGAAGGCGAAGTCGAAGCCGCCCCGCCACATCCGGTACTCGCTGCGCGCGTTGTCCAGGCCGAGGGTGTCCTGCGGGTTCACCGGATCGTGGCTGTGGATGTCCTCGTCCAGCAGATCGTTGAGCGGAGGCAGCTCACCCGCGGTCGCGAGCGCCTCGAAGAACCGCCGCACGGTGTCCTCGGACAACCGCTCGTCCCGTACGACGTCCAGATCGGTGAACGAGGGCATCTCGTCGCACAGCGCGACCATCTCCCGGAAGATCTTGTCGGTCTCCGGAAGGTTCGAGTTCCGCATCGCGTCCTCGTACGACGGGAACTCCACCACTTCGACGACGTGCGCCGCGTCCGAGCGGTCCTTGGCGACCAGTGCGTGCGTCGCCGTGCGCCTGCCCTTGGTCTGTCTGACCCAGTCGTCCATCAGCCGGTTCATCTCGTCCAGCCGGCTCGTCCTGCACTCGATGAGCTGTACGAAGGTCATGCCGCCGCCTCCGGCCCCCCTGGTCCGGTCGTGTCACGCTCATTTTCGCACCGGACCGCCGACGGCACCCGCCCGCTACTGCGGGCCGTACTTGCGCCCCGTCCTGGAGGAGATCCCGCCCAGCAGCCCGCGCGGAGTGACCTTCACCAGGCCCATCAGCGCCTTGTAGCGCGGGTCGGGGATCGACAGTGTCCTGCCCCGCGCGAGGTCCGCCAGCGCCGCCGCGACCAATTTGTCCGCGTCCAGCCACATCCAGCCGGGGATGTTGTCCGTGCCCATCCCGGCCCGCTGGTGGAACTCCGTGCGCACGAAGCCGGGGCACAGCGCCATCAGCCGGACCCCGCTGCCCGCCAGGTCCTTGGCCGCGCCCTGGGTGAACTGCACGACCCACGCCTTGGACGCGCCGTAGGTGCCCCGGGGGACGAACGCGGCCACGGAGGCGACGTTGACGACCCCGCCCCTGCCGCGCTCGCGCATCGCCTCCGTCGCCGCCGACGTCAGCCGCAGCACCGCCTCGCAGTGCACCTTGAGCATCTTCAGCTCGTCGGCCATCGGGACTTCCAGGTAGCGGCCCTTGTTGCCGAAACCGGCGTTGTTGATCAGCAGGTCGACCGGGTTCTTCCGGTCGGCGAGCCGGTCGGCCACCGTCTCGATGCCCTTGTCCTCGGACAGGTCGGCGGTCAGCACCTCCACCACCACGCCGTGCCGGTCGTGCAGTTCCGTCGCCTGCTCGCGCAACCGCCCGGTGTCCCGCGCCACCAGGACCAGGTCATGCCCGTCAGCCGCCAGCCGCCGCGCGAACGCGGCACCGATCCCCGCCGTCGATCCCGTAATCAGAGCCGTTGTCATGGCCCAAGGGTAGTGACCCGGACCGACAGCGTCGGCTGCCGGTGACAGCCCCTCAGCGTGTCCGAGCGGTCCTGTACTTGCGGGCCGCCGCGAGCGTCTCCGCGTGCAGCGCCTCTCCCGCGGCCAGCACCCGGGGCAGCAGCTCGCGCTCCGTGGTGACCGCGCGGAACTGCATCTCCGCCGTCACCCCGTGGTCCGGCCGGTGCACGACCTCGATCGCGTCGCCCCCTCGTATCTCGCCCGGTGCGATCACCCGCAGGTAGGCCCCGGTGGCGCCCTTCCGGGTGAACCTCTTCACCCATCCCCGCTCGCCCAGATGGCCCTGGAAAGTACGGCACGGAATCCGCCCCGAGGTCACCTCCAGCACCACCTCGGGACCGATCCGCCAGCGCTCGCCGATCAGGGCCCGGGAGACCTCGAGACCGGCCGTCGTGATGTTCTCCCCGAAGCAGCCGTTGACCAGTGACCGGCCCAGCTCGCGCTCCCAGTCGTCGAGGTCCTCGCGCGCGTAGGCGTACACCGCCTGGTCGTCCCCGCCGTGGTGGCGCAGGTCGCACACCGCGTCCCCGGCCAGCCCGCTGCCGGCGGTCCCCTTGGGACCCGGAGCCGCCACCCGCACCGGGCCGTCGACCGGCTGCTTGTCTATGCCCGTCACCCCCTGCGGCTGGTCCGTGTACGGCACCGGCCGGGGGAGGCCCAGATTGACCGAGAGAAGCTTCATGACCGCACGGTACGGGAGCGGACCTCAAAGCGTCGAGCGAGTATGAGGCGCCTGCCCCAAGGCGGCCTTATGCTCGAAGGGTGATCGAGGCTCGTCATCTCCGCGTCCTGCGCGCCGTCGCCGCCACCGGTTCCTTCTCGGCGGCGGGCCGCGAACTGGGCTGCACCCAGCCCGCCGTCAGCCAGCAGATGAAGGCCCTGGAGGCCTCGGTCGGCACCCCGCTGCTGGTCCGCACCGGCCGCGAGATGCGCCTGACCCAGGCCGGGGAGGCCCTGGTCCGGCACGCCTCCGGGATCCTCGCCGGGCTCACCGCGGCCGAGGAGGAGGTCGCCGCCATCGCGGGCCTCAGGGCGGGCCGGGTCCGGCTGGTCTCCTTCCCGAGCGGCAGTTCCACCCTGGTCCCCACCGCCCTGGCCGCCCTGCGCGCCGCCCACCCCGGCACCCGCGTCTCCCTGGAGGAGGCCGAGCCCCCGAAGTCGGTCGCCCTGCTGCGCGAGGGCGACTGCGACCTGGCCCTGGCCTTCCGCTACGAGGGAGCGGCGGTCGCCGAGGACTGGGACGACCTGGTCGTACGGCCCCTGCTGTCGGACCGCCTGGTCGCCCTGGTCCCGGAGCGGCACCGGCTCGCGCGCGCGGACGCCGTCGCCATCGGCGAGCTGGCCCGTGAGCCGTGGATCGCGGGCTGTCCGCGCTGCCGCAGCCAGTTGGTGGAGGTGTGCGAGGGGGCCGGCTTCACCCCGCGCATCGACTTCGCGACCGACGACTATCCGGCGGTGGTCGGCCTGGTCGGCGCGGGTCTCGGGGTCGCCGTACTGCCGCAGCTGGCGGTGGAGTCGGTACGGCCCAGGGGGGTGCGCACGGTACGGCTGGAACCGGCGGTACGGCGGGAGATCGTCGCCCTGACCCTGCCCGACCTGGCGCAGGTGCCGGCCGTGGCGGCGACGCTGGAGCAGCTGGCCCGGGTGGCCGGGCGGAAGTAGCGGCAGCGGGGGCTTGGGGGCACGGAGCAACGGGCACGCGCGCGCGTGCCCGCCGGTGATCTTGCAGAAACGTTCCTTCAGTGGTTCGGAGCAGTGGTGCCGCTGGTCGTCGACGCCGACACCAGACGGTTCCGTGCCCGTCCCATCAACTCTTCGCGCTCGTCCTCGGTCAGGCCGCCCCACACTCCGTACGGCTCGCGCACCGCCAGCGCATGCGCCGCGCATTCCGCACGGACGGGGCACCTCATGCAGACCTCTTTGGCCGAGTTCTCGCGAGCGCTCCGAGCCGCCCCGCGCTCGCCCTCCGGGTGGAAGAAGAGCGAGCTGTCGACCCCGCGGCAGGCAGCCAGCAGCTGCCAGTCCCACAGGTCCGCGTTCGGTCCGGGAAGGCGGGAGAAATCTGCCATTACGTGACCCCTTGTAGCCGTTCTGGGCGGATACGGTGCCAACGACCGTACATCTCCGGTCTAAGGAGATGTAAATATGACTCATTGCGAATCTAGCCCCGAACACTACGAAACGGGAAGAAAAGCAGCTGAATGGGGCATAGGTTGTGATGAAACGTTGAGGGTCCGGCGGCCATGTCTGCACCGTGTCGACGCCCTCACGTAGAGTGCCGAAGACGGCACGCAGCCCCGTAACTCTTTCGAGTGACCGTCGTTGAGAGTGCGGAGGCGGTTGAAAACAGAAGCGCTCGGGCAGGCGTCCGAGACGGTCGACCGCACAGGTGACGATTCCGTACCAGCCTGGAGGCTCAAGGTGACGCGCATCAGCTGCGGAGGGCGGTCATGACATCCGTCCTCGTCTGCGACGACTCCCCGCTTGCCCGAGAAGCGCTCCGCCGCGCGGTCGCGACCGTGCCCGGTGTCGAGCGCGTGACGACGGCGGCCAACGGCGAGGAAGTCCTCCGCCGCTGGGGCGCCGACCGCTCCGACCTCATTCTGATGGACGTGCGCATGCCCGGTCTGGGCGGCGTGGAAACCGTGCGCCGGCTGCTGTCCGCCGACCCGGGCGCGCGCATCATCATGCTCACGGTCGCCGAGGACCTGGACGGCGTGGCCCTCGCGGTCGCCGCCGGGGCCCGGGGTTACCTGCACAAGGACGCCTCCCGCGCGGAGCTGCGCGCCACGGTCACGCAGGCCCTCGCCGACCCGACCTGGCGGCTTGCCCCCCGCCGTCTCCGCTCGGCCGAGATGGGCGCAGCGCCCACGCTCACCGCGCGTGAGATCCAGGTCCTGGAGGGCATGAGTCACGGCCGCTCCAACGCGGAGATCGGCCGCGAGCTGTTCCTCTCCGAGGACACCGTGAAGACGCACGCCCGCCGTCTGTTCAAGAAGCTCGGGGCCTCGGACCGGGCCCACGCGGTGGCGCTCGGCTTCCGCTGGGGACTGGTCCGGTAGGACGTGCGCAGCCCTGCGGGGCAGCAACCGGGCAGCTCTTCCTCGCCACCCGCCCGCTGATCGCGATCTCGACCCCGGCGCCCCTTCTGCCCGGATGCGCCATGGATGTGGTCCGGGCGGGGCGGGGGCGCGGGGTGGCGGTCGTGCGCTCCGATCGTGCCGACGGAGTGTGCCGGGCCGGTGGGCGCGGGGAGTCCCGCGAGCGGGAGCCGTGTCGACGCGTGGTGGCCGGGCGCCGGGGCCGAGGTGGCGGTCGTGTGCTCCGAGGCCGCGCCCACGGGTTCGGGTCAGGTGCCGAGGCGGACGAGCGCGGGCACCGGTTCCGTGGCCGTGCCGGCGTGCCCAGGACGCGTGGGGACGAACGAGTGGCGTCTCGCCGCGCGGGCGGACGAGCGCGGCCCCAGGGGAAGGTGGCCCGACGGCCCCGCCGTGCGTGACGGCGGGTGCATGCGGGCGTCGGCCGGGAGGGCGTACGCGCGTGCGTGAGTCCTCGCCGCCCGTCCAGGAGCGCGACATGCGCCTCGGCCGGGTGAGACCACCGGCGTCTCCCGGTCCGGCCCGGGGGCAGGCGGCCGCCGTCCCCGGCAACGAGGGCGGGCCGGTGCGGCTGCCGCTGTCCGCGGGGGCCTGTCGTCGACACCCGCCTCCGAGGACCACGGGACCGCCGTCGAGGAGTGCGTCGACGTCGCCGGACGAGGGTCCCGGCCGTCCGCGGAAGCGGTGATGCGGTGCTCTCGGGTGATGGCGTCACCCGCGGGGGTGAGAGGGCCCGGTCTGCCGGCAGGGCACGGTTCGGTGCGAGCCGGCACCTACGCGCGTGCCGTTCGCCCAGCGGGCGCACGCCCCCCGCCGGACGCCTCGGCGGGCGGGGTTCGGGACGGCCCGCCGGACGCGCGCTGCTCGTTTCGGCGCGCATGCCGCATCCTTGAGATGTGGAGTCTCTCGGGGACGAGTCGGTCGAGCGGAAGGGGAGGGCGCAGGGAATGAGTGCCGGCGCACCTGCTCATAACGCTTCGGTGCACAACCACGAGCACAATGCGACGGACCGGACGGCCGCAAGGCACCATGGACCGATGCGCGACGACGAGGCGGGCACGGCCCACGGGGCGATCGGTGCGCTCGTCCACCGTGCCGTCCACGGCGACGAGCAGGCCACGCACGACCTGCTCGCGCACGTCCACCCGCTGGCGCTGCGCTACTGCCGCACCCGGCTGTCCCGGCTTCCCGGCGATGCGCGCCACTTCGTCGAGGACCTCGCCCAGGAGGTCTGCGTCGCGGTCCTGCTCGCCCTGCCGCGCTACCGCGACACCGGGCGGCCCTTCGAGGCGTTCGTCTTCGCCATCGCCTCCCACAAGGTCGCCGACCTGCAGCGCGCCGCCATGCGCCACCCCGGATCGACGGCGGTGCCCTCCGACGAGATGCCCGAGCGGCCCGACGACTCCCTCGGCCCCGAGGAGCGCGCCCTGCTCAGCAGCGACGCCGAGTGGGCCAAGAAGCTGCTGGCCAACCTGCCGGAGAACCAGCGTGAACTGCTCCTGCTGCGCATCGCCGTGGGCTTGACCGCGGAGGAGACGGGGCAGATGTTGGGAATGTCACCCGGCGCGGTCCGCGTGGCCCAGCACCGGGCGTTGAGCCGCCTCCGGGCGCTCGCCGAGCAGTAACCACCCTGCGCGGGGCCGTCGTAGCTCCCCCGCTGAACAGGTACGTCCTCACTTCCGTACGAACATACGAAGCCTGAAGCGACCGCGTACCGTGGAATTTGCTAGCGATGCTTCCCGTTAGCATGGACATCCGCACCGATCAAGGCCATTTGGGGAAGGTGTCATGACTGCAAACGTCGACGGAGTGCCCGGTAAATTCGCGACACTCGGGCTGACCTACGACGACGTGCTGCTGCTGCCGGGCGCGTCGGACATGGCACCCGACGAGATCGACACCGCCTCGTACGTCTCCAAGAATGTGCGGGTCAACATCCCGCTGCTGTCCGCCGCCATGGACAAGGTGACCGAGGCCCGCATGGCGATCGCGATGGCCCGCCAGGGCGGCGTCGGCGTGCTGCACCGCAACCTCTCCATCGAGGACCAGGCCAACCAGGTTGATCTGGTGAAGCGCTCCGAGTCCGGCATGGTCACCGACCCCATCACCATCCACCCGGAGGCCACGCTCGCCGAGGCCGACGCGCTGTGCGGCAAGTTCCGCATCAGCGGGGTCCCGGTGACCGACGGCGACAAGAAGCTCCTCGGCATCGTCACCAACCGTGACATGGCCTTCGAGAGCGACCGCAGCCGCCGCGTGCACGAGGTCATGACCCCGATGCCGCTGGTCACCGGCAAGGTCGGCATCACCGGCCCCGAGGCCATGGAGCTGCTGCGCAAGCACAAGATCGAGAAGCTGCCGCTGGTGGACGACGGCGGCGTCCTCAAGGGCCTGATCACGGTCAAGGACTTCGTCAAGGCGGAGAAGTACCCGAACGCCGCGAAGGACGCCGACGGCCGCCTGCTGGTCGGTGCCGCGGTCGGTGTGGCCGGTGACGCCTTCGAGCGCGCCCAGGCCCTGATCGAGGCCGGCGTCGACTTCATCGTCGTGGACACCGCCCACGGACACTCCCGCCTGGTCGGCGACATGATCGCCAAGATCAAGTCGAACTCGTCCGGTGTCGACGTCATCGGCGGCAACGTGGCCACGCGCGACGGCGCCCAGGCCCTGGTCGACGCGGGCGCCGACGGTATCAAGGTGGGTGTCGGACCGGGCTCCATCTGCACGACCCGTGTGGTCGCCGGCGTCGGCGTCCCGCAGGTCACCGCGATCTACGAGGCCGCGCTCGCCGCCAAGGACGCCGGTGTCCCGGTGATCGGCGACGGCGGTCTGCAGTACTCCGGCGACATCGCCAAGGCCCTGGTCGCGGGCGCCGACACGGTGATGCTCGGCTCGCTGCTCGCCGGCTGCGAGGAGTCCCCGGGCGAGCTGCTGTTCATCAACGGCAAGCAGTTCAAGTCGTACCGCGGCATGGGTTCGCTGGGCGCCATGCAGACCCGCGGCGACCGCAGGTCGTTCTCCAAGGACCGCTACTTCCAGGAGGGCGTGGCCTCCGACGAGCAGCTGATCCCCGAGGGCATCGAGGGCCAGGTGCCCTACCGCGGCCCGCTGTCCTCGGTCGTCCACCAGCTGGTCGGCGGCCTGCGCCAGTCGATGTTCTACGTCGGCGGCGCCACCGTGCCGGAGCTGCAGACCAACGGCCGCTTCGTCCGGATCACCTCGGCGGGCCTGAAGGAGAGCCACCCGCACGACATCCAGATGACGGTCGAGGCGCCGAACTACAGCAGCAAGAAGTGACCCACGCGCACGCGTGAAGGGCATGCAAGGGCGGTCCCGGAACATCCGGGGCCGCCCTTGTCGTACCTGCGGAGGGCTTGTGTCCCACCCGTCGGCGATACTGGAAGACGCTGAAACGCATCAGGGAAAGGCCAAGACGTGACTGAGATCGAGATCGGGCGCGGCAAGCGCGGGCGCAGGGCGTACGCCTTCGACGACATCGCCGTCGTCCCCAGCCGCCGTACGCGGGACCCGAAGGAGGTCTCGATCGCCTGGCAGATCGACGCCTACCGCTTCGAGCTGCCCTTCCTGGCCGCTCCGATGGACTCGGTCGTCTCCCCGGCCACCGCGATCCGCATCGGAGAGCTGGGCGGCCTGGGCGTCCTCAACCTCGAGGGCCTGTGGACGCGGCACGAGGACCCGCAGCCGCTGCTGGACGAGATCGTCGAGCTGCCCGCCGAGCAGGCGACGCGCCGCCTCCAGGAGATCTACGCGGCCCCGATCAAGGAGGAGCTGATCGGTGCCCGCATCAAGGAGGTGCGCGACTCCGGTGTGGTCACGGCGGCTGCGCTCTCCCCGCAGCGCACCGCCCAGTTCTCCAAGGCGGTCGTCGACGCCGGCGTGGACATCTTCGTCATCCGTGGGACGACGGTCTCCGCGGAGCACGTGTCGTCCTCGCACGAGCCGCTGAACCTGAAGCAGTTCATCTACGAGCTGGACGTCCCGGTGATCGTCGGCGGCTGCGCCACCTACACCGCCGCCCTGCACCTGATGCGCACCGGCGCGGCCGGCGTCCTGGTCGGCTTCGGCGGCGGCGCCGCGCACACCACGCGCAACGTGCTGGGCATCCAGGTCCCGATGGCGACCGCCGTCGCGGACGTGGCGGCGGCCCGCCGTGACTACATGGACGAGTCCGGCGGCCGGTACGTGCACGTGATCGCGGACGGCGGCGTCGGCTGGTCCGGCGACCTGCCCAAGGCGATCGCCTGCGGTGCCGACGCGGTGATGATGGGCTCCCCGCTGGCCCGTGCCACGGACGCGCCCGGCAAGGGACACCACTGGGGCATGGAGGCGGTCAACGAGGAGCTGCCCCGCGGCCAGAAGGTCGACCTGGGCACGGTCGGCACGATCGAGGAGGTCCTCACCGGCCCGTCGCACACCCCGGACGGCTCGATGAACCTGTTCGGCGCCCTGCGCCGCGCGATGGCCACGACCGGCTACAGCGAGCTGAAGGAGTTCCAGCGGGTCGAGGTGACGGTGGCGGACAGCCAGCACCGCCGCTGACCCCACGGCACGCGAAGGGCCCGGCCACCGTCAGCGGTGGGCGGGCCCTTTCGGTTGTGTGCGTGCCTTACGCGGCGGCCTTCTTGGCGCCCGAGAACGCGGCGAACGCGGCGATGGCGAAGAAGAGGAACGTCAGCGGGTCGGCGTCCTTCTTCCAGACTTCCTGGACGACGTCGATGTGCTGGAAGAACAGCTCGTTGAAGCTGACGGGCAGCTGCTTGGTGATGATCATGGCCTCGCCGATCAGCTGGCCGAGGTAGACCGAGCCGAGCGCGAGGACGGCGCTGAGCACGGGGAGGGCGGGGTTGCGGCCGCCCGCCTTGCCGGCCGCGAGGCCGATGACGAAGCCGACACCGACGGCCGCGTAGCCGATCTCGTGCTTGGTGGCGCCGATGACGAGGCCGTACAGCCCGGCGGTCACCACGGCGGCGACGACCGCGGCGACCAGGCCGAGGGCGACGTTGTTCCTCACCGGCGCGGGCGGCGCCGGCGGCGGGGCGAAGGCGCCCGGCTGCGGCGGGTACGGCGCCCCGGCAGGCGGCTGCTGGGCGTACGGGTTGCCGTCGACCGGCTCGGACTGCGGTGGCGGCGGAGCTGACTGGCTCATGACAGGAATCCCCCCGTGCTGTGGCACAACTGGAATACGAAGAAGGAGACGTACGCGCACGTGTGTGCGGCAAGTCCGAGGGAGACTAACAGCCGGGGACGACAATGCCCCCGGCCGTTTTCCGTTCGTGACCGCCCTCAGAGCCGGTGCGCGGCCCCCGTGGGCGTCGCCCCCCGCGTGTCCAGCAGCAGCTGGGCCTTCACCGACAGGCCCTGGAGGTCGTACGTGCGGTGCTGCTGGAGCAGGATCGTCAGATCGGCGTCGGCGGCGGCCTCGTACAGGGAGTCCGCGCGCGGCACCGGCCGGTCCTGGACGCTCCAGGCGGCCACGTACGGGTCGTGGTAGCTCACCGTGGCGCCCAGGCCCATCAGCCGTGCGGCGACCTCGTTCGCGGGCGTGGCCTGCTGGTCGGCGACATCGGCCTTGTAGGTGACGCCGAGCAGCAGCACGCGCGCGCCGCGGGCGGACTTGCCGTGCTCGTTGAGGAGGGTGGCGGCGCGCTGCACGACGTAGCGGGGCATCCGGTGGTTGACCTGCTGGGCCAGCTCCACCATGCGCAGGCTGCGGGTGGCGTGCCCGGTGAGGTCCTGCGGGACGCCGTGACCGCCGACGCCCGGGCCGGGCCGGAACGCCTGGAAGCCGAACGGCTTCGTCTCCGCGCACCGGATGACGTCCCACAGGTCGATGCCCAGTTCGTGGCAGAGGACGGCCATCTCGTTGACCAGCGCGATGTTGACGTGCCGGAAGTTGGTCTCCAGCAGTTGCACCGTCTCCGCCTCGCGCAGTCCACGCGCGCGTACCACCTTGTCGGTCAGCCGGCCGTAGAACGCGGCGGCCGACTCGGTGCAGGCCGGGGTGAGGCCGCCGATCACCTTGGGCGTGTTGGCGGGGGTGTGGTCGCGATTGCCGGGGTCGACCCGGCTGGGGGAGTAGGCGAGGTGGAAGTCGCGGCCGGCGCGCAGGCCCGAGCCCTCCTCCAGCAGGGGCCGCAGGAACTCCTCGGTCGTCCCCGGCCGCACCGGCGACTCCAGGATGACCGTGGTGTGCGGGCGCAGCCGCTCGCCGAGCGTGCGGGCCGCCGCCTCCACCTGGCCGAGGTCGAGCCCGCCGTCGGCGCCGCGCGGGGTCGGCGCGCAGATCACCGCCGTGCGCACCCGGCCGAGCTGGGCCGGATCGGTACCGGGCCGGAAGCCCGCCGCGTGCATCCGGCGCAGCTCGGCGGGGCTGAGCGAGCCTGCCTCGGGGCCGGTGGCGTAGCCGATGGTGGGGATGCCTGCGGCGACGGCGGCCTGGGCGACCGGCAAGCCGTAGGGGCCGAGTCCGATGACGGCGAGGTCTGCGGGCATGGCGGGGGCCGTCCTTACCAGTAGCCGAAGCGAAACAGATGCGCAACCGCTGTGAACAGCATGTACGAGCGCACTGTCACACTAGGAGTAAATATGACCGTTATGTGGGATTGTGTTCGTGTGTCTTCCGGTGGTTGTGAGCGTGTTGTCCACAGGGTGGGAGGCCTGTTGTGGCTGAAGTCGGGCAACCCCGTCAGAATTTGGGCATGAGGAGGGGATGAACCGGGCTTCGCCCACCGGGTGTGGCCGACGCGAGCGAGTCTGCGACAGCGGGAGGCAGCGGTGAGGACAGCGACTCTGGGGCCGGCGCAGCGCGCCGAGGCACTGGCGGCGATGGCGGAGCGCGAGCTGGACGTGCTGGTGGTGGGCGGCGGCGTCGTGGGCGCGGGCACCGCTCTGGACGCCGTCACACGCGGCCTGTCCACCGGTCTGGTCGAGGCCCGCGACTGGGCGTCCGGCACCTCGAGCCGGTCCAGCAAGCTGATCCACGGCGGTCTGCGCTATCTGGAGATGCTCGACTTCGCCCTGGTCCGCGAGGCCCTGAAGGAGCGCGGCCTGCTCCTGGAGCGGCTCGCCCCGCACCTGGTCAAACCGGTGCCGTTCCTCTACCCGCTGCAGCACAAGGGCTGGGAGCGGTGGTACGCGGGCTCGGGCGTCGCGCTCTACGACGCGATGTCCATGGCCCGCGGCCACGGCCGGGGCCTGCCCATACACAGGCACCTGACCCGTCGTCACGCCCTGCGCGTCGCCCCGTGTCTGAAGAAGGACTCGCTGGTCGGTGCCCTGCAGTACTACGACGCCCAGATGGACGACGCCCGCTTCGTCGCCACCCTGGTGCGCACGGCGGCGTCCTACGGCACGAAAGTGGCCAACCGTGCGCGCGTGACCGGGTTCCTGCGCGAGGGCGAGCGGGTCGTCGGCGCCCGGGTGCGGGACGTGGAGGGCGGCGGGGAGTACGAGGTCCGCGCCAAGCAGGTCGTCAACGCGACCGGCGTGTGGACCGACGACACCCAGGCCATGGTGGGTGAGCGCGGCCAGTTCCACGTCCGCGCGTCCAAGGGCATCCACCTGGTCGTGCCCAAGGACCGCATCCACTCCACCACCGGTCTGATCCTGCGCACCGAGAAGTCGGTTCTGTTCGTCATCCCCTGGGGCCGGCACTGGATCGTCGGCACCACCGACACCGACTGGGACCTCGACAAGGCCCACCCGGCCGCGTCCAGCGCCGACATCGACTACCTGCTGGAGCGCGTGAACTCGGTGCTCGCGGTGCCGCTCGGCCGCGACGACGTCCAGGGCGTGTACGCGGGTCTGCGGCCGCTGCTCGCCGGGGAGTCGGACGCCACCAGCAAGCTGTCCCGCGAGCACACGGTCGCCCACCCGGCGCCCGGCCTGGTCGTGGTCGCGGGCGGCAAGTACACCACGTACCGGGTGATGGCCAAGGACGCGGTCGACGAAGCGGTGCACGGGCTGGACATGCGCGTCGCCGACTGCGTGACGGAGGAGACCCCGCTGCTCGGCGCGGAGGGCTACCAGGCGTTGTGGAACGCGCGGGCGCGCATCGCCGCCCGCACCGGACTGCACGTGGTCCGCGTCGAGCACCTGCTGAACCGATACGGCTCCATGGCCGAGGAGGTCCTCGACCTCATCGCCGCCGACCCCGCCCTGGGCGAGCCGCTGCAGGCCGCCGACGACTATCTGCGCGCCGAGGTGGTGTACGCGGCGTCGCACGAGGGAGCCCGGCACCTGGACGACGTCCTCACCCGCCGCACCCGTATCTCCATCGAGACCTTCGACCGGGGCACGCGCAGCGCGCGGGAGGCGGCCGAGTTGATGGCGCCGGTCCTCGGGTGGGACAAGGACCAGATCGAGCGCGAGGTCGAGCACTACGAGAAGCGGGTGGAGGCCGAGCGGGAGTCCCAGCGTCAGCCGGACGACCTGACGGCGGACGCGGCCCGGCTGGGGGCGCCGGACATCGTGCCGCTCACCTGACCCGACGGCTCTCCCGGTCCTTCGCTCGGTCCTTCACCCGGTCCCGGCACCGTTCCCGCACTCTGCCCCGCGCTCGATCTTTCACTCGAACGGGTGTCGCGAATCGGGATCCTCGTTCGGAATCCACTCGTTCTACCGGATGCGAGGGCAGAACTCGGCATCGAGCAGGGCCGGTTCGAGGCGGGGATCTGTCATCGCGTCCGTGCTCACCCGGAAGGTGAGGACACGACGGCCGTCGGCGGTGGCTGCGCTGCGCACGTAGCTACCGGCTATCCGGTCGTTGTGCCCCCGCACCGTGGTGCCGCACGGAAGCTTCACCGGGAACAGCCCCACGCCGTACGAGCCGTGTGCGGCACGGGTGTCGAGCATCTCGCGCAGCCGGCGCGGGGGTTGCAGCCGGCCACGGGGCAGCGCCGCGTAGAAGCGGTCGGGTTCGGCCGGCGTCGTCACCAGCTCACCTGCCGCGCCGGCCACGCGCGGGTCGAGCTCGGTGACGTCGGAGCCGTCGGCCGCGTACGCCCGGCCGTGCGGTGAGGGCAGTGAGGTGCGCGATCCAGGGAAGGAGGTGCCGGGCAGACTCAGCGGAGCGATGATGCGGCGCTCGGCTTCGGCTTCGGCCGCGTAGGAGTGACCGGCGACCTGCCGGACGACCATGCCGAGCAGGAGGTAGTCGGTGCTGTAGTACGCGTAGTGGCCCGGACGGGCCGGAGGGAGAGTGAGAGCGATGCGTACCGCCTGAGACGGTATCAGGGCAAAGGCGCCGTATGCGGCTTCGGCAAAGTCGGCCAGCCCGCTGGTGTGGGCCAGCAGAGCACGCAGGGTGATGTGCCAGCCGTCGGTGCCGTGCCCACGGAGCAGGCCCGGCAGGTGCTGCTCCACCGTGTCGGACAGGGACAGCCGTTGCTCCGCGGCCAGTTGGAGCACGACCGTGGTGACGAAGGTCTTGGTGATGCTGCCGGCGCGGAAGTGGTCGGTACGGCCGATGCCGCGGTCGGCGGCCGCGTAGCGGGACAGTTTCCCGTCCTGGGCCGGCAGGGCCGCGGCAGGTGCGCCGCCCTCGCTGACGAGCAGGGGCAGCACGGCGTCCACGGCCTTGGCCGGGGAGGTCTCCCGTGGGGTGTTCCGCGCGGCGGCCGGGGCGAGCACCAGCACCAGGGACACCGGTATGGACAGCAGTGTCCGAAGCGTCGGCGTCCCGGGGCCTCCCTTCGCACGGCCCCTCATCCCGCTGACCGGAACAGCCGCCTCAGCCGGGCTCCCGGTGCGCGGCGGGCGGGCCGCGGGCAGGGGCACCCTGGGCGTCGGCCACTTGTCGGGTGAGAGACAATGGAGGCTCTGTCAGGGCGGGTTGTATGAGGGGACGCATGTCGGAGGCGGAGCGGGCGGGCTCATCTCGTCAGGAGACTCGTCGGGACAAGAGCGAGCGGCGTCTCCTCGCCGGGCGGTACCGGCTGGGAGACGTGCTGGGCCGAGGCGGCATGGGCACGGTCTGGCGTGCCGAGGACGAGACCCTGGGCCGGACGGTCGCCGTCAAGGAGCTGCGGTTCCCGTCGAACATCGACGAGGAGGAGAAGCGGCGCCTGATCACGCGCACCCTGCGCGAGGCCAAGGCGATCGCCCGGATCCGCAACAACAGCGCGGTCACGGTCTTCGACGTGGTCGACGAGGACGACCGGCCGTGGATCGTCATGGAGCTGGTGGAGGGCAAGTCCCTCGCCGAGGTCATCCGTGAGGACGGCCTGCTGAAGCCGAAGCGTGCGGCGGAGGTGGGGCTCGCGGTCCTCGACGTGCTGCGTTCCGCGCACCGGGAGGGCATCCTGCACCGGGACGTGAAGCCGTCCAACGTGCTCATCGCCGAGGACGGCCGGGTCGTGCTCACCGACTTCGGCATCGCGCAGGTCGAGGGCGACCCGTCCATCACCTCCACCGGCATGCTCGTCGGCGCTCCCTCCTACATCTCCCCGGAGCGCGCCCGCGGGCACAAGCCGGGGCCGGCGGCCGACCTGTGGTCGCTCGGCGGGCTGCTGTACGCGGCGGTCGAGGGGGTGCCGCCCTACGACAAGGGTTCGGCGATCGCCACGCTCACCGCGGTGATGACCGAGCCGTTGGAGGAGCCCAAGAACGCGGGCCCGCTCCGGGACGTCATCTACGGCCTGCTCACCAAGGACCCGGCCAAGCGGCTCGACGACGCCGGGGCGCGGACCATGCTCGACGCGGTGATCCACGCGCCCGAGCCGGAGCCGATGGACGCCACCCGGGTGGTGCCGCTGCCGGCGCAGCCCGGCTCGCCCGAGGGCAAGCGGGGCGAGGAGGCCGCGGACAAGCTGCGCGGTGCCCTGCGTTCGGTCCGCAAGGCGGCGGGAGCGGCCACCGCCGCGGCCACTGCCGCGGCTTCCGCGCGGGCGAAGAGCGGCAGCGGCACGGCCGCGCCGGGGACCGGCGGCGCCCCGGGCACGGCGGGTACGACGCGTGCGGGCGGTGTCGGCGCTGCGGGCGGTGCGGTCTCCGGTGGAACGCGGCCCGGGGCCTCGTCGGCCTCCTCCGCGGCGTCGGGTGCCGGGGCGGCCGGCCGGCCGGTGGTTCCGGGTGCTGCCGGCACGCAGAGTTCCGGCACGGACAAGCCGAGTTCCGGCTGGCCCGTGGTGCCGCCGCCGGACCTGGACCTGCCGCCGCGGCCGGTGCCGAGAGCGCCGCTGACCGATGTGGTGCCCAGGCGCACGCTGGTCATCATCGCCGTGGTGATCGTCCTCGCGGTGCTGGGCACGGTGCTGGCCCTCGTTCTCGGCGGCGACGGCAAGGACGACAGGGGCAGCGGCCGCACCAAGGCCGTGGTCAGCGCCAGCGCGTCCACCAAGCAGGACAGGAGCGGCTCGGGCAGCCCGGACAGCGGGTCGCGCACGGACGGGGCGAGCCAGGCGTCCGCGAGCAGCGGGTCGGCGTCGGACGACGCGGCCGGCACCGGCGCGAGCCCGTCCGCCGACGACGCCTCCACCGGCTCGGCCGGCTCGAAGGACGGCGGGAGCGCGCCGGTGGTGTCGACCCACAAGGGAGGACAGGGCTACTCGATCGGGCTGCCCGAGGGGTGGTCGTACAAGTCCAGCGATGGCGCCGGTGACCGCTACACCGGACCGGACGGGCAGAAGCTGCTCGTCGGCTGGACCGGCTCGCCCAAGGACGACCCGGTGGCGGACTGGGAGAACCAGGAGCGCGCCATGGTGCGTTCCCAGTACCGGAAGATCCGCATCGAGAAGGTGGGCTACCGCGGCTGGAACACGGCCGACTGGGAGTTCACGTACGTCGACGGCGGCACCGAGTACCGCACCATCGACCGGGGTTTCGTGGTGAACGACCACCTCGGTTACGGACTGATGTACACCGCGAAGGCCGCGAACTGGCACAGCGACCTGCGTACGGACACCTGGAAGACGCTCACCGCCTCCTTCCGGCCCAAGTCGTAGGCCTCGCACCCCGGTTTGGGGCGTGAGAATCCGTCATCCACTCAGTGCGGGTTGCCTCCGGCACGTATCGTGAATGGTCGCGGACCGTACGCAGCCGGATGCGTGTGCGAAACGGGCCGTCAGGTGAACGGATGTGACCGACCGGGCGGCCGGGGGAGGCAAAGTGGACGACTACGCGGGTCGGGTGCTCGCCGACCGCTACCGCCTGCCGCTGCCGCCCTCCGAGGAGTACGAACTCACCGAGTCCCCTGCCTTCGACACCTACAGCGGCCAGGAGGTGCTGGTCCGTCAGGTGCCGCTGCCGGAGGTCGTCGAGGCCGAGGTGCTCGACGCGGACGGGCTGCCCGAGGGTTTCACCGCACGTGAGCGCGGGGCCCGTCCGACGCCGGCCGCACGGACCGCCACCCGGCGGCCCACCGACCCGGCGGTGCGGCGCGCCGTGGAGGCCGCGCAGGCAGCGGCCCGCATCCCCGATCACCCCCGCCTGGACCAGGTCTTCGACGTCTTCGCCGAGGGCGGTTCCCTGTGGGTCGTCAGCGAGTTGGTGGCCGCGCGCCCGCTGTCCGCGATGCTCGCCGAGCAGCCGTTGTCGCCGTACCGGGCGGCCGAGGTCGCCTCCGACGTGCTCATGGCGTTGCGGGTGCTGCACGCCCACGGCTGGGTGCACCGCAACATCACCGCTCGCACGGTGCTCGTCTGCGACGACGGCCGCGTGCTGCTGACCGGCCTCGCGGTCGGCGCCGCGGAGGAGGCCCTCTGCGGGTACGACCCCGTGCCGGTGCAGGACGATGCCGGGCACCAGGGGACGCAGCAGGGGAGTGAGGGGACCGGTCCCGGCGGAGACCCGGGTGTCTTCCCGGGTTCCGGTTCCGGTGCCGGCTCGGGTGCCGGTACAGGTTCCGGCTTCGAGGCGGGTGGTGGGGCCGCGGGGGCGGGGGGTGTTCCGTCCGCCGACATCGATCCCGAGGCCGCGCGCCGGGCCGCGATCCAGGCGAGGGCGGCCGGAGGGCTGCCGTTGCCGGGGGCGAACGGGGCGTCCGGCGGCCCCGGAGTGCCGGCGCCCGATCCGACGGGACACCGGTCCACGGAGACCGGCGCGGACGTCCGGGCCGCCCGGGCCGGGGCGATCGCCGCGTACCGCGCGGGCGCCCGCGCCGCCGCCCGGGTGCAGGAGGCCCAGCAGAACGGGCGCGCCGCGCTGCCCGGGGCCCGTCCGCCCGCCGAGGACGACACCGGTGCCGAGCGGGCCGAGGGCGCGGCGCAGCCGCCGTACCCCGCGGGGCCCGTGCCGCCGCCCGGCCGGACACCCGACCCCTACGGCGTGCACGGCGCGCCCTGGCACGGCGCCGCACCGCGCACCGGAGCAGCGGGCACCGGAGCAGCGGGCGCACCCCCGGCCCGGGGAGCCGGCATGTCTCCCGCCCTGGACGGCCCCGAGCACCGCCCCGGGCTGCCGCCCGGCGCCGACCGCGCCACCGACCCCGCCCGCCCGGGCCTCGGCCCCGCGCTCGGACCCACCCACCGGAACGGCTGGGCGGACCACCCCAACGGCCGTTCCACCAGCCACCCCACCGGTCGGCCCACCGGCAGCCCCACCCCCCAACCCGTCCTCCCCGCGCAGGGCGGCCGGCACGGCCGTTGGGACGGCCCCGGTGCCGGAAGTGCCGCGCGCCGGGGGCCCGGTACCGCGCTGGCCGCCGAGCGGGCGCGGCAGGTGCGGATGACCGTCGTGGGGCCGGTGACCGAGCGGTGGGCGCCCGAGCAGGCCGGCCCGGTGCACGAGAACTGGCAGCTGGCGCCCCCCATCGGCCCGGCGACCGACCTGTGGGCGCTGGGCGCGCTGCTGTTCCGGGCCGTGCAGGGGCATGCGCCGTACCCGGAGGAGTCCACGGCGGAGCTGGTGCAACTGGTGTGTGCGGAGCCGCCCGCGTTCGCGGAGGAGTGCGGGCCGCTCAGGCCGGTCGTGGAGTCGCTGCTGCGCCAGGACCCCACCGAGCGGCCGGACGTCGAGGAGCTGAGCGGCTGGCTGCGCTCGCTGGTGCGGTCCGCGCCCGAACCGGACGCCGGCGTCCATGTGGTGCCCGTACCGCCCGCCGACCCCAGCCGGCTGCCCATCGTCCGGCGGCGCGGTGAGCTGGTGCGGCGGCGGCGCGCCGGACTGCCCGCGGCTCATCCGCACGGCCGGCACAAGCGGGCCCGGGAGGAGGGCGGATCCCCGCGCAGCCTCGGCCGGACCCTGCTCCTGCTGATCCTGCTCCTGCTGGCGGGCGCGATCGCCTACGCGCTGCTGTTCATGCCGAAGCAGGGCGAGAGCGGCGCTGCGGGCAGCGACCGTACCGGCAGCGCGGGACAGGCGAACCCCGCGCCCACACGGAGCGGGCAGCCCTCCTCCGGGCAGCCCTCCTCCGGGCAGAGCGCGCCCGACGCGGGCGCCTCCGCCTCCGCGCCCGCCACCGAGACGCAGACCGGCGGTGACCCTGCCGTCGGCGACGGATTCACCCTGCGCAAGGACCCGGAGGGATTCCAGGTCGCCGTCGCCAAGGGCTGGGACCGCACTCCGAAGAACGGCAGCGGCCAGGTGGAGTACGCGCACGGGAACTTCGAGCTGATCGTCGTCCCCGGACGGGACAGCGCCTCGGCGTACGGCAGCGACCCGATGGCCTACCAGCGGGACAAGGAGAGCGAACTCCAGCCGTACCGGAACTCCAGCTGGGCCACGGCCACCGGACTGAGAACCATAGAGGTCGGTGGACGCACCATGGCGGAGGGCCAGTTCACCTGGACCGACGGGCAGGGGCGCGACCTGTTCGTGCGGAACATGGCGATCCTGCTGAACGGCCGCTACCACATCGTCCAGGTGCGTGGCCCGGAGGCCCAGCGGGACGAGGTGACACGGCTCTACGAGCAGGCTACGGCGACGTACCGCTACACGCGTTGAGCACCCCGTACACGGGCCGGGGCGACAACCGTCACAGTGCTGTCACCTTGGCACCCCGCTGGTTCCCAGTCGGGTGACCGGTCCTTAGTCTGACCCTGTCAAGAGCATTGCGGGGCAACGTGAATCAGATGCAGGGCCTGCTCATAGCGGGCCGCTACCGACTCGCCGATTCGATCGGCAGCGGCGGCATGGGCCGGGTATGGCGCGCCCACGACGAGGTGCTCCACCGGACGGTCGCCGTCAAGGAGTTGACCGCCGCGCTCTACGTCTCCGACAGCGACCGGGGCGTCCTGCTCGCCCGCACCCGGGCCGAGGCGCGGGCCGCGGCCCGCATCAACCACTCCGCCGTCGTCACCGTGCACGACGTCCTCGAACACGACGGCCGCCCGTGGATCGTCATGGAGCTGGTCGAGGGCAACTCACTGGCCGACGCCGTCAAGGAGCAGGGCCGCATCGAGCCGCGGGAGGCGGCCCGCATCGGGCTGTGGGTGCTGCGGGCGCTGCGCGCCGCGCACTCCGCCGGCGTGCTGCACCGGGACGTCAAGCCCGGGAACGTGCTGCTCGGCCGGGACGGACGGGTGCTGCTCACCGACTTCGGCATCGCCCAGATCGAGGGCGACACGACCATCACCCGCACCGGTGAGGTCGTCGGCTCGGTCGACTACCTCGCACCGGAGCGGGTGCGCGGTCACGACCCCGGCCCGTCCTCCGACCTGTGGGCGCTGGGCGCCACGCTGTACACGGCCGTCGAGGGCCGTTCGCCGTTCCGCCGGACCTCGCCGCTGGGCACCATGCAGGCGGTGGTCGAGGAGGATGCCGACGAGCCACGCCATGCCGGCCCGCTCGGACCGGTCATCGCCGCCCTGCTGCGCAAGGAACCCGCCCAGCGGCCGGGCGCGGAGGAGGCGGAGCAGATGCTCGCCGAGGCGGCGGAGGGCCGACGGCCCAGCGCGGCCCAGGCGTTCGTGCCGACGCAGGGCTCGGGCATGTCCGGAGCGGGCGGCGGCCAGGGCACGGGCGCGTCGGGCTACGGCTCCGGTGGTTCGGGCGGAGGCTACGGCGCGGGCGGTTCGGCCGGGGGTTACGGCTCGGGGCCGACGGCGGTCGGGCCCACGCCGATGGGGCCGTCGGCGGGGACGGCCGCGGGCGGTACGGCGGTCCAGCCCGGCGGACCCGCGCACCGGCCCCGGCGCCGGCGCCGGCTCCGCACGCTCGCGCTCGTCGTCGCCTTCGCGGCCGTGCTCGGCGGTGGCGCGGCGGTGGCCTACCAGCAGTGGGGCGGATCGGAGCAGGACAGCGGCGCGAGCGGTGGTGCGAGCCCGGCCACGAGCCCCGTCGTCAGCGGCAGCGCCACGCCGGGCGGCGACGGCACGGTCCGCGCCGGCTGGGAGGTGTACCACGACCCGCTCGGCTTCAGCCTCTCCCTGCCCAAGGGCTGGAAGCGGAAGGCCTACAAGCTCAAGGACACCAACATCAAGCAGGTCGACTACTCCCCGGACAACGGCCTGCACTTCGCCCGCGTCTCCGTCGACAGCTCCCCGGACTTCGCCAACGCCTTCGAGCACCAGAAGGACCTGGAACAGCAGTTGCAGGGGCTGGTCGACTACAAGCGCGTGACCATGAAGGCGAACCTCTACCGCGACCGCAGCGGCTCGGTGTGGGAGTACACCTGGTACGCCCTGGAGAAGGATCCTCCGCACGTGGCCGGTGAGCGCCACGCGATCGAGGAGACGTACTACGCGCGCACCGGCACCGAGTACGCCATCTACATGTCGACGCCGGCCGAGGACTGGGCCACGACCAGCAAACAGTTCAAGTGGGTGCTGCAGAGCTGGCAGGAAGCGAGCGGCGGCTGACGGGCCGCCGTCGGCGGCCGGGGCGGGCCGAAGACGGCCGAAAAGGGCGGGGTGAACCGCCCGGCTTGGCCGACCGGTGCCCCGGAGCGCATGGGTCCGGTGCGGCATGATGGGGCGCATGGGGACCGAGGGCGCCGACTTCCGGCTGATCGCGGGCCGTTACCGCCTGGAGGCACGCATCGGGCGTGGCGGCATGGGCGTCGTGTGGCAGGCCGTCGACGAGGTGCTGGGACGGCGGGTCGCGGTCAAGGAACTCCTGCCGGACGACTCGCTCTCCGAGGACGACGCGCGCCGCCGCCGGGACCGTACCTTCCGCGAGGCCCGCGCGGTCGCCCAGCTGCGGCACCCGCACCTCATCGTCGTGCACGACGTGGTGGAGCACGACGAACGTCCCTACCTCGTCCTGGAGTTGATCGACGGCGGCTCGCTCGCCGACCGGATCTCGCGGGACGGCCCGGTGGACGCCGCCGAGGCCGCGCGGATCGGCATCGCCCTGCTCGGTGCGGTGCGCACCGCGCACGAGGCGGGGGTGCTGCACCGGGACATCAAACCGGCGAACGTCCTGATCGAGTCCGACACCGGCCGGGTCGTGCTCACCGACTTCGGCATCGCTCAGGTCGCGGGCGCGACGACGCTCACCGAGACCGGCTCCTTCGTCGGCTCGCCCGAGTACACCGCGCCCGAGCGGATGTCGGGGCTGCGCACCGGGCCGGAGTCCGACCTGTGGTCGCTGGGCGCGCTGCTGTGCACGGTGCTCAGCGGCGAGTCGCCGTTCCGGCGCGACTCGCTCGGCGGCATCCTGCACGCCGTCGTCGCCGACGACATCCGGCCGCCGGCCGAGGCCGAGCCCTTGCTGCCCGTCGTACGGGGGCTGCTGGAACGCGACCCCGAGCGGCGGCTGGACGCGGCGGACGCCGAGTGGATGCTGCGTACCTACCTGGAGACGGGCCGGACCCCGGAAGCCCCGGGCCCGCCCGGCGCGTCGTCCGGCGCACCGGGCACCGGGCGCGGGCACCGGATCGGCGGGGCGTTCACGGCGTGGCCGGGGTCCGGAGGCGGCCGTTCGGCGTGGCCCGGGGCGCGCGGCGGACGTGCGGCCGGGGGCCGTACGCCGGGGTCCGGCGCCGGGGCGGAACCCGGCCCCGGCGGGACACCCGCGTCCGGGGCGGGAGACGCCGCGGCCCACGCGCCGACCCGGCCCGACAGGCCGCGCGGTGGCCCGCTGCCGTCCGCCGCGCCCGGATCGCCGGCGGACGGAGCCACGGCCCCGGTCCCGGCCCGGTCGTCGACGCGCGGCATGCTGGTCGCGGCGCTGCTCGTCGCCGCGCTGGCCGGTGCGGGCGTGTCGGCGGCGCTGCTGCTGCACCGGGACGGGGGCGGGGGCGGCGGCAGCCCGGGAGGTACGGCGACGAGTCGGGCGCCGGGGAGCAGCACCGGCCCGGCCTCCCCCTCGGGCGGCACGGCGCGTCCGACGCCCTCGGCGACCCGCCCGACGGCCTCCACGCCGGGCACCGGCGACGCGCACACGGCGCCCTCCGGGTACCGCACGGCCCGGGACCCGGGCGGCTTCTCCCTCGCCGTACCGGAGGACTTCACCCGCAGTCCGCAGGGCGAGCGCGTCTTCTATCTCTCCCCGGGCGGCGCCTACCGCCTCGGCATCAAGACCACCGAGCCCCAACCGGGCGGTCCCCAGGGCGTGATGGACCGGTCGGCCGCCGACGGGGCGTCCACCAACCCCGGTTACCGCGACGGCCGGGTCACCCGCACCACGCACCGCGGACACCGGGCCGCGTTGTGGGAGTTCACCTGGGACGGCTTCAGCGCCGCGGAGGGCCCGCGCCACACCTACGACCTGTGCTGGGAGGAGGCCGGACGGCTGTACGACGTGTGGGTGTCGGCACCGGTGGGGAAGGTGCGGGAGGCGCGCGAGTACTTCGACGTGGCGGTGGACACCTTCTCGGCCACGGGCGGCTGACCGGCCTCTCGGTCACGGGTCTGTGACCGGTTCGTCTTCTCTGTGGCTGCGGGCGCGCCTGGCGCGATATGGATGACGCATGAGCAGTGACGGGGGAGTCGGTCACGGGACCGACGACACGACGAGTTTTGTTCTGCAACCGCCGCAGCAGCATCCGGTTGCGCGCCCGCACCCGACCCCGCAGCCGCCTCAGGCCCCGCAGCCGTCTCAGGCCCCGCACCAGGCCCCGCAGCCGCCTCAGGTCCCGCACCAGGCCCCGCAGCCGGCTCAGACCCCGCCCGCGGTACCGTCGCCGTTCCAGGCCCCGCCCGCGGTCCCGCCGCCGTCCCGGGCCCAGGACCCGGGTGCCGGACGGCTCGTCGCGGGCCGGTACCGGCTGCTCGGCAAACTGGGGCACGGCGGGATGGGCACCGTGTGGCGGGCCAAGGACGAGACGGTGGACCGCGAGGTCGCCGTGAAGGAGCCCCGCGTCCCGGACCACCTTCCCGAACGGGAACGCGCCAACGCCTTCGAGCGCATGCGCCGCGAGGCCCGTGCGGCGGCCCGGCTGGACCATCCGGCCGTGGTGACCGTGCACGACGTCGCGGTCGTCGACGGCCGGCCCTGGATCGTGATGGAGCTGGTGCGCGGCCGCACGCTCGGCAGTGTGCTCCAGGAGGGGACGATGGGCCCGCGCGAGGCGGCCCGGGTCGGTCTGGAGGTGCTCGGCGCGCTGGAGGCGGCGCACGCGGCGGGCGTCCTGCACCGGGACGTCAAGCCGGACAACGTCCTGCTCGGCCGGCACGACCGGGTGGTCCTCACCGACTTCGGCATCGCCCAGATCGAGGGCGACTCCCGGCTCACGGACACCGGCGGCTTCGTCGGCTCGCCCGAGTACATCGCCCCGGAGCGGGTGCTGGGGCAGCGGCCCGGTCCGGCGAGCGACCTGTGGTCCCTGGGCGTGCTCCTGTACACGGCCACCGAGGGCGTCTCGCCCTTCCGCCGCAGCAACACCCCGGCCACCCTCCAGTCCGTCCTGAACGCCCATCCGGCCTCGCCCGCCGCCGCCCGGGGCCCGCTGGCCGAGGTCATCGACGGGCTGCTCCGGAAGGACCCCGCGCACCGGCCCCCGGCGGCCCGGGTCCGCGCGCTGCTGGAGGAGGCGGTCGAGCCCCCCGCGCCGCCCGTGCCGACCCGGCAGGTGCAGACGACGGCTCCCGCCGCCGGTCCCCGGCGCCTCGGCCGCGGCGCCTGGCTGGGACTGGGCGCGGTGCTCGTCGCGGCGGCGGTGACGGCGTACCTGGTCCTCGCCGACCCCTTCGCGGGCCCGCTCCCGGACGGCTGGGCGAAACGCCCCGTCCCGGCACTGGGCGCGACCCTCGCCGTCCCGGCGGACTACCAGGTCACCCGGCCCGGCAAGGACGACACCGACAAGAACTGGGTGTCGTACTCCGACTGGAGCGGCGGCATCTCGGTCCTCCTGCAGCTGTCGAGGAGGTCGCAGGACGCCGGCCACGAGATCCTGAGCAACGCGCCGGCCCAGATGCTGTCCGACAACGAGAAGTTCAAGAACGAGGGCGAGTACACGCTCGACATGCCCAAGGGGGCGACGACGTCCCCGGACAAGGACGTCACGTACCAGGGCAGGCCGGCCGCGCAGAACACCGTCCGCTACCGGACCGACGACAGCGAGAACCCCCGCCCGCGCGAACTGCAGATCTTCTACTACCGCACCGACGCCGGGGACCTCTACAAGCTCATCGTCGGCTACCCGGGCAAGGGCGACTTCACGGCCCGCGGCCGGGAGGTGGCCAAGGCGGCGATCGCCGACCTCGACATCGGGAAGCTCTGAGCCGGTCCATTTCGACAACGGCGTGGTGCGCACGGTACTCATGTGACATGAGTGGAGACGGCGAACGCCCGCCCGACGCACGTCTGATCGGCGGCCGCTACCGGCTGACCGGGCGCCTGGGATCCGGTCCCACCGGAACCGTCTGGCGCGCCCGGGACGAACAGGGGCAGGGCCACGTCGCCGTCAAGGAGCCGCTGCTGCCCGGCGATCCGGCCGACGACGAGGAGAGCCGGCGGACCGCGCACCGGCTCTACCGGGAGGCCCGTGCCGCCGCCCGGGTCCGGCACCCCTCCGCCGTCACGGTGTACGACGTCGTCACCGAGGCCGGAGTCCCCTGGATCGTCATGGAGTTGGTGGCGGGGGAGTCCCTGGAGGAAGCCGTGCGGCGCGGCCCGCTGCCGCCCGGCGAGGCCGCCCGGATCGGCCTCGCCGTTCTCGGTGCCCTGCGCGCCGCACACTCCGTCGGGATCGTCCACCGGGACGTGAAACCGGCCAACGTCCTGCTCGAGTCCGGCACCGGGCGGGTGGTCGTCACGGACTTCGCGATCGGGGGCGGGCACACCGAGGAGGCTCCGGCCGGTTTCGTCGCCCCCGAGCGGGCCGCCGGGCCGGGCGCCGGTCCCGCCTCCGACCTGTGGTCCCTGGGTGCGCTGCTGCGCACCGCCGTCGGCGACGCGGCCCCGGGAGAACTGGGCTCGCTGGGCCCGCTGCTGGACCGCCTGCACGCGGACACCCCCGAGGCGCGGCCCGGCGCGGAGGAGGTCACGGCGGAACTGCGCGCGTACCTCGGACTGACGCCGGCACCGGAAGCGCGCACGCCCGTACCGACTCCCGCCCCGGAAGCGCGCACCCCCGCATCCGAAGCCGAAGCCGCGACCGAAGCCGAACCCATGCCCGGATCCGCGTCCGAGCCCGAACTCGTGCCCGAGCCCCTGCCGGGGCTGGTCCCGGACGTCCCGGACGTCCCGGACGTCCCGAGGCGGGACCGTGACCAGGACCACGGCGAGGATCACGGCAAGCACCGCGACCAGGACCGCGGCCCCCACCGTGACCCCCGCCGCCGCACCCCCCTCGCCGCCCTCGGTCTCCTCCTCGCGAAAAAACCCGGAACCGACTGATCGTCTCGCCCGCAGCCGCGTCAACGCCCTGATCAGCGCATTCGCTGCCAGTGATCACTGGCAGTGTGTGAGCAGTCGGTGAATCCCCGTTACCGACGGGTACCCAAAGCCTCCGGCGCGGCATACCCTGCGCGTCATGACGGACACGCAGGCCTCGGACATCGCCGGTACCAACCCCCTCGCGCCCGCCCCCGAAGGCGCCCGCACCGCCGCCGACGTGGTGACCCCGGAACTGGTGGCCCAGCTCACCAAGGGCGTCGTCGGCTCCGGTCGTACCGCCAACCACACCCCGTTCACCGGCGAGAAGCTGGCCGACCTGCCCGAGTCCACCCCCGACGACGTGCTCGAGGCGTTCGAGGCGGCCCGGACCGCGCAGGCCGTCTGGGCGAAGACCCCCGTACGGCAGCGGGCCGCCGTCCTCCTCCGCTTCCACGACCTGGTGCTCCAGCGGCAGGCCGAGGTCCTCGACCTCATCCAGCTGGAGACCGGCAAGGCCCGGCTGCACGCGCACGAGGAGGTGCAGGCCGTCGCCGTCGCGGCCCGTCACTACGGCCGCCGCGCCGCCGCCTACCTGAAGCCGAAGCGGCACGCGGGCGCCATGCCGACCCTGACCAAGGTCACCGAACTCCGGCAGCCGCGCGGGGTCGTGGGCCAGATCGCCCCCTGGAACTACCCCCTGGAGCTGTCCGTCGGCGACGCCCTGCCGGCCTTCGTCGCGGGCAACGCGGTGGTGATGAAGCCGGACACCGAGACCTGCCTCACCGCGCTCTGGGCACGCGACCTGCTCATCGAGGCAGGCCTGCCCGAGGGCGTCTTCCAGATCGTCCTCGGCGAGGGCCCCGTCGTCGGCCCGGAGCTGGTCAAGCACGCCGACTACGTTTCCTTCACCGGCTCCACCCGCACCGGCCGCGAGGTGGCCCAGGGCGCCGCCGCCCGCCTGGTCGGCGTCTCCCTCGAACTCGGCGGCAAGAACGCCATGCTGGTCCTGGAGGACGCCGACATCGAGAAGGCCGCCGCCGGCGCCGTACGGGCCTGCTTCTCCTCCGCCGGTCAGCTCTGCATCTCCATCGAGCGGCTCTACGTCCACGAGTCCGTCGCCGACGCCTTCCTGGAGCGCTTCGCCGCCCGCACCCGGGCCATGCGGCTCGGTAACTCCCTCGCCTACGGCGCCGACATGGGCTCGCTGGTCGGGGAGCGGCAGCTGAAGACCGTCGAACGGCACGTCCAGGAGGCCGTCACCAAGGGCGCGAAGGTGGTCGCGGGCGGGGTGGCCCGCCCCGACATCGGCCCCTACTTCTTCGAGCCCACCATCCTCGACGGCGTCGAGGACTCCATGGCGGTGTGCGAGGAGGAGACCTTCGGCCCGGTCGTCTCGGTCTACCGCTTCAAGAGCGACGAGGAGGCCGTCGAGCGTGCCAACGCCACGCCGTACGGCCTGAACGCGTCCGTGTGGACCAGGAGCGCCCGCCGCGGCCTGGACGTCGCCGGCCGCCTGCGCACCGGCACGGTCAACGTCAACGAGGGCTACGCCCCCGCCTACGGCAGCGTCCAGTCCCCGATGGGCGGCATGAAGGACTCCGGCCTCGGCCGCCGGCACGGCTCCGAAGGCATCCTCAAGTACACGGAGGCCCAGACGGTGGCCCAGCAGCGCCTGCTGCCGATGGCGCCGTCGCTGGGCATGACGGACGAGAAGTACGCCCAGTTCATGAGCACGAGCCTCCGGGTCATGAAGGCGTTCCGGTTCAGGTAGCCAACCCAGGGGCGCGGGGAAGCGCGCCCGGCCACAGACGGCCCGCAGCCGAAACTCAATGAGGAGTACACGTGCCGCAAGATGCCTACGACTATGACGTCCTGATCGTCGGCTCCGGCTTCGGCGGCTCGGTATCCGCCCTGCGTCTGACGGAAAAGGGATACAAGGTCGGCGTCCTCGAAGCCGGACGCCGCTTCACCCGCGACACCCTCCCGAAGAACTCGTGGGACCTGAAGAACTACCTCTGGGCCCCCAGGCTCGGCCTGTTCGGCATCCAGCGCATCCACCTGCTGGGCAACGTGATGGTGCTGGCGGGCGCGGGCGTCGGCGGCGGCTCGCTCAACTACGCCAACACCCTCTACGTCCCCCCGAAGCCCTTCTTCGAGGACCCGCAGTGGCGGCACATCACCGACTGGCAGGAGGAGTTGACGCCGTACTACGACCAGGCCCAGCGCATGCTCGGCGTCCGGCTCAACCCCACCATGACCCCCTCCGACGTGCATCTGAAGGCGGCGGCCGAACGGATGGGCGTCGGCGACACCTTCCACCTCGCCCCGGTCGGCGTCTTCTTCGGCGACGGCAAGGACGCCGACGGGTCGGCGAAGGCGAAGCCGGGGGAGCGGATCGCGGACCCGTACTTCGGCGGGGCCGGGCCGTCCCGCAACGCCTGCACCGAGTGCGGCGAGTGCATGACGGGCTGCCGGCACGGCGCGAAGAACACCCTCAACGAGAACTACCTGCACCTCGCCGAGAAGGCGGGCGCGGTGGTCCACCCCATGACGACGGTCGTGTCGGTCACCGACGACTCGCGGGGCGGATACGCCGTGGCCACCCTGCCGACCGACCGGAAGAAGAAGGGCGAGGGCCGGATCTTCACCGCGCGCAGGGTCGTCCTCGCGGCGGGCACCTACGGCACCCAGACCCTGCTGCACCGCATGCGGTCGGGCGGCCAGCTGCCGTACCTGTCGAACCGGCTGGGCGAGCTGACCCGCACCAACTCCGAGGCGCTGGTCGGCGCGCAGACCGACAGCCGGCGCTACCGCAAGGCGACCGGCGAGCCGAAGGCCGACTTCACCCGCGGCGTCGCGATCACCTCCTCCATCCACCCGGACGAGAACACGCACATCGAGCCCGTCCGCTACGGCAAGGGCTCCAACGCGATGGGCGGTCTGTCGATCCTCCAGGTGCCCTACAGCGAGGGCTCCTCGCGGGTCCTGGCCTGGCTGGCGAACGCGGCCCGGCACCCGATGCTGGTCGCCCGCTCGCTGTCCAACCGGCGCTGGTCGGAGCGGACCATCATCGGCCTGGTCATGCAGTCGCTGGACAACTCGCTGACCACGTACCTGAAGCCGGGCGGCGTCGGCAAGGGCCTGCTCACCGCGCGACAGGGCCACGGCTCCCCGAACCCCAAGCAGATCAAGGCCGCCACGGAGGCCGCCTCCGCGCTCGCCGCCGAGATCAACGGGTTCGCGGGCAGCAACGTCGGCGAGCTGATGGGCACCCCGCTGACCGCGCACTTCCTCGGCGGCTGCCCCATCGGCGACTCCGCGGAGACGGGCGTGATCGACCCCTACCACCGCCTCTACGGCCACCCGGGCATCTCGGTCGTGGACGGTGCGGCGGTCTCGGCGAACCTGGGCGTGAACCCGTCGCTGACGATCACCGCGCAGGCCGAGCGGGCGATGTCCTTCTGGCCGAACAAGGGCGAGGAGGACCCGCGTCCGGCCCAGGGAGCGGCGTACGAGCGGTTGAAGCCGGTGGAGCCGCAGTCCCCGGCGGTGCCGGCGGAGGCGTTCGGGGCGCTGCGGCTGCCGTTCCTGGGGATGCCGGCGGTGCCGGCGAAGAAGCAGTAGAGCCCGCAACCGCACAGAGGGACCTGCATCCCCCTCCGAAGGCAGGTCCCTCTTGGCGTCTTTTCGGACTCGGCAGGTTTGATCAGCGAGAACGCGGAAGGGTTGCTCCGGCCGCACCGGTTTGTGGTGTGGGGTGCGTCACATCGGGATGACGAAAGGGCCCCGCGGGACGGAGAAACCGCGGGGCCCTTCTCGGGTCAGCACCGACGTCAGAGCGGCGTCGGTGCCAGGAGCGGCGCCGGGGGGGTGCGCCGCTGGTTCCGGGGAGGCAGCAGTGCCGGGGTCTGCGCGGGGACTCGGGGATTCGGCGCATTGTGCTGGATGGGTGACATCCGCAACCGTGCGACCCGGCACCGGTGGTATATGTGCAGTTTTCCGCCGATCGGCTCCGGGCGTCCCCGGAGCCGATCGTTCTCTTGGGTGACCGGGCTGCTGTCCCCTGCCGTCCGGTCACTTCCCTGGAGCGAGGTCCCACGGCGCACGGCACGACCCGTACGCCTCATCGCCCCAGCGAGCCACGCGTGGTTCTGTCGGGCCCGCCCCTGGCTGGCACGGACACCCCGCTCAACGAAGGGCTGCGCGGGCCGGTCACGCGCCGTACGGGTGAGACGGCGCTCGAACTCAGATGCGACCCCGGCTCAGTTCCAGCAGGGTCATGGCGAGGGCGGTGCCGGGCTTGCCGAGGGCCTCGCGGTAGCGGCCGAGGATCTCCATCTCACGGGAGAGGTTCACCCGCCGGCCGCCGGAGGCGATCCGGGTCTCCTGGACGACGGCGGAGACGGCCATCCGTTCCTGCACGAGACCGATGATCCGGTCGTCGAGCGAGTCGATGCGCTCGCGGGCGTTCGCGATGGTCGTCTCCGGAGTGACCGCGCGGGTCACGTCCTGCGGAGTGACCGTGGCGGTCATGGCTTCCGGGGTGACGGTGCTGCTCATGTCGGGGCTCCTCGATCGGAAGGGTGTGGAGCCCCGGAACGACAGAACCCGGAGAACGCCAGACGCCCCGGGCCTTGTCGGCCCGGGGCGCCTGGGAAGTCGCTTGGCGGTTCGCTCAAGCAGCACGACCATGGCAGCCGGCGGGCCGGGTGCCATAGGTAAAGACGAAGGTCGAGTGCTGAAGCATGGGCCCAGTATGCCATGGCGAAGTCCAGGGGAAGCCTTCCCGCCCACACCGTTAGACTCGGTAGCACAGACCCCCGCCCGACCACCAGAAGGCACCCCGTGTCATCAGCGACTCCCACTGACGCCACCCCCGACACCGTCCTGGTAGTCGATTTCGGTGCGCAGTACGCCCAGCTCATCGCCCGTCGCGTCCGCGAGGCGCGGGTCTACAGCGAGATCGTGCCGAGCACCACGCCGGTCCAGGAGATGCTCGCCAAGAACCCGGCGGCGATCATCCTCTCCGGCGGCCCCTCCTCGGTGTACGAGCCGGGTGCGCCCACCCTCGACCGTGCGCTCTTCGAGGCCGGCGTCCCCGTCTTCGGCATGTGCTACGGCTTCCAGCTGATGGCCCAGGCCCTCGGCGGCACCGTCGACAACACCGGTGCCCGTGAGTACGGCCGTACCGACCTGCACGTCTCGAAGAACTCCTCCACCCTGTTCGAGGGCACCCCGGACGAGCAGCACGTGTGGATGTCGCACGGCGACGCCTGCTCCGCCGCCCCCGAGGGCTTCGCGGTCACCGCGTCCACGGACGTCGTCCCCGTCGCCGCCTTCGAGAACGACGAGAAGAAGCTCTACGGCGTCCAGTACCACCCCGAGGTCATGCACTCCACGCACGGCCAGCAGGTGCTGGAGCACTTCCTGTACCGCGGCGCGGGCCTCAAGCCGGACTGGACCACGGGCAACGTCATCGAGGAGCAGGTCGCCGCGATCCGCGAGCAGGTCGGCGACAAGCGCGCGATCTGCGGTCTGTCCGGCGGTGTCGACTCCGCCGTCGCCGCCGCCCTCGTCGCGCGGGCCATCGGCGACCAGCTGACCTGCGTGTACGTCGACCACGGCCTGATGCGCAAGGGCGAGACCGAGCAGGTCGAGAAGGACTTCGTGGCCGCGACCGGCGTGAAGCTGGTCGTCGTCGATGCCGAGGAGCGCTTCCTGACCGCCCTCAAGGGCGTCTCCGACCCCGAGGAGAAGCGCAAGATCATCGGCCGTGAGTTCATCCGCGTCTTCGAGCAGGCGCAGGCGGACATCATCGCCGACGAGGGCCCGGCCGTGGAGTTCCTGGTCCAGGGCACCCTGTACCCGGACGTGGTGGAGTCCGGCGGCGGCACCGGCACCGCGAACATCAAGTCGCACCACAACGTCGGCGGCCTGCCCGAGGACCTCGAGTTCCAGCTGATCGAGCCGCTGCGCAAGCTGTTCAAGGACGAGGTCCGCATGGTCGGCCAGGAGCTGGGCCTGCCGGAGGAGATCGTCCAGCGCCAGCCGTTCCCGGGCCCGGGGCTCGGCATCCGCATCGTCGGTGAGGTGACCAAGGAGCGTCTGGACCTGCTCCGCGACGCCGACGCCATCGCCCGCGAGGAGCTGACCGCGGCCGGCCTGGACCGGGACATCTGGCAGTGTCCGGTGGTCCTGCTCGCCGACGTCCGCTCGGTCGGCGTCCAGGGCGACGGCCGCACCTACGGTCACCCGATCGTGCTGCGCCCGGTCTCCTCCGAGGACGCCATGACGGCCGACTGGTCGCGACTGCCGTACGACGTCCTCGCCCGCATCTCGACCCGGATCACCAACGAGGTCCGGGACGTCAACCGCGTCGTCCTCGACGTGACCTCGAAGCCCCCGGGCACCATCGAGTGGGAGTAGTCCCCAGGAGCCCTAGGTGCGCTTGAGCGTGTGCAGGGGCTCACCGGGCTTCCAGACCTGGACGACGAGGTACTTCTCGTCCTCGACACAGGTCCGTACGACCTCGGTCAGCTCGGTACGGAAGAGGTGGAACGGCTGCGGCGGTTCCACCTCTTTCACGTACGCCCCCTTCACGTCCGCATCGACGACCTCGAACGCCCGCCCGCCCACCCGGACGTCCCCGCCGTCGCTCATGTCGTCGGCACCGGGGTTGGTCTGGAGCGCGAAGCGCGGGTCGCGGAGCAGGTCGAGCGCCTTGAGGGAGCCCGGCATCATCCCGAGCCACAGCTCTCCGCCCAGGAAGCGGACCTCCAGGCCGGAGGTGCGCGGAGAGCCGTCCTTGCGCAGGGTCGCGAGCACGTGGTGCCGGTACGCACCGAAGCGTTCCTCGGCGACCGCTGCCAGTCCGGGTGCGGTGGTGGTGAAGGCTGCCCAGTTCATACGCACCAGCCTCGCGGACAACCCCGACATCTTCTGTCAGGTATTCGCTGCGTACGTCATCTTTACAAAACAGCTCTGCCCTTTTGCGCCGGCCGGCGGTAACTTCCGGCCCGTACCGCAATCCCAGTGCTGGAGGATCTATGCACGGGCCGACCCCGCCCCTGCCGCTGCCCACCGACCAGCTGCAGTTCGCCATGCCCCCGATGCACGAATCCCTGGAGGACGAACGCCGGCACCGCAAGGAGCGCCTCGCCGGCGCCCTGCGGATCTTCGGGCGGACCGGCCTCGAGGACGGGGTGTCGGGGCACATCACGGCCCGCGATCCGGAGTTCTCCGACTGTTTCTGGGTCAACCCGTTCGGGATGCCGTTCAAGCACGTCACCGTCGGCGACCTGGTCCTCGCCAACCAGGACGGGCAGGTCATCGAGGGCCGCTACCACGTCAACCAGGCCGCCTTCACCGTCCACGCCCAGGTGCACGCCGCCCGCCCGGACGTCGTCGCCGTCGCCCACTGCCACTCCGTGCACGGCCGCGCCCTCGCCGCGCTCGGCGAGCTGGTCGAACCGATCACCCAGGAGAGCTGCGCCTTCTACGAGGACGTGGCGCTCTACGACGCCTACAGCGGCGTCACCGTGGACGCCGAGGAAGGCCGCCGCATCGCCGGCGCCCTGGGCTCGCGCAAGGCGCTCGTGCTGCGCAACCACGGCCTGCTCACCGTCGGGGACTCGGTGGACGCCGCTGCCTGGTGGTTCTTGTCCATGGAACGGTCCTGCCAGGTG
Source organism: Streptomyces sp. NPDC052301 (assembly GCF_044593395.1). Classification (NCBI taxonomy): domain Bacteria; kingdom Bacillati; phylum Actinomycetota; class Actinomycetes; order Kitasatosporales; family Streptomycetaceae; genus Streptomyces; species Streptomyces sp. NPDC052301. Next base: position 143,228 of record NZ_JBIUBE010000009.1, read on the forward strand.
CAGCTGCTGGCCCGCGCCGCCGGACGCCCGGTGCTCATCGACCACAAACTGGCCGTCGCCACGCGCGAACAGCTCGGCGGCGACCTGGTGGCCTGGATCAACTACCAGCCCCTGTGGCAGGACATCAGCCGCAGCGAACCGGACCTCCTCAGCTGAAGCCCCGCAGCACCGCTGCCTTCGTCCTCGCGAACTCCTCGTCCGTGAGCACCCCGTCCCGGTGCAGCGCCCCCAACTCCCGCAGCCGGCGGAGCAGTACGTCGTGCCGGTCGCCCTGCGCCGGTACGGCAGGACGCTGCCCGTCCAGGCCGTCGTACCCGCCGCCCACCCGGGTGGAGGGGTGCGGCAGCCGGGCCGTGACGGCCGCCGCGACCAGCGCGGTCAGCAGATCGCGCCGCACGCTGCCCCACAGGTCCAGGGTGTAGGGGTCGCGCTCGGGCGGCAGCTTGGAGAACACCGTCTCCGGGGTCACGAACCGCAGGAAGCCGTCCTCGTGCCCCGAGTTCGGCAGCCACTCCACCTGCACCAGATCGCCGACCGCGATGATCCTGGGGCCCGTCGCGCGCTTGACCCGGTCCGAGGTGTCGGCCCAGTCGATGCGGACCTGGCCGCCGTCGAAGGACACCGTGCCGTCGGAGGACCGCACCGACACCGGCACCGGCGGGCCCGGCAGCAGATAGGCGGTCGCGGGCTCCTTGGGCACCTGGTCGAGGAGCAGCGCGTGCCGGATCTCCTCCGCGACGTACTCGGCGACCCCGCCGCGGTTCGCGTCCACCGACAGCCGGTAGGGGTCGGCCGGGTCCGGGAGCCGGCCGCCGGTGGCCTGCAGCAGCGGGTCGGCGCCCTCGCGCAGCCGCATCCGCAGCCTGCCCCCCTTGCGCTCCGGCTCGTAGACCACCCCCGACACCGCCTCCAGGGGCACGGCGATCTCCCCGTACGTCTGCCGGAACAGCGGCACGGAGCGGTGCAGTCCGGGGGTGATCCGGATCGTGCTGCCGTCGAAGGCCCAGGTCCCGTCCCGCTGGATGATCTCGGCCATGCGGGAATTCTCGCAGCCGGGTCAACACGGCAGCCCGTACTTCACCCGCCGTGACCCGGCCCGACGGCCCCGCACGGCCCGCCGTAGGGAACAATTCGCTGGCGACGCAGGGGAGTTGCACGGCGACGGGACGGCCCACCGAGGGGCCGTCGGCCGTGTCGGAAGGTCGTGGGGAAGGCGGGCGTCGGGCATGGCGGTGCAGGAGGCGAGAGGAGGCACGGGTGCGGGTGCCGGGCGGCTTCATGAGGGCGGCTGCACCTGCGGGGACTGTCCGCACGGCGCCCGGGAGGGACACCGGCGGGCCGTCGCCGCGTTCCTGCGCCGTCGGGACGAGTTCGCGGCCGGGCAGGGCCTGCCGGCGGCCGTGGCGCACTCGGCGTCGGCGTCCCGCCAGTGGGTTTCGGAGGAGCTGACCCAGCGGGCGGAGGCCGTTGCCGAACGCGGTCGCGCCGAGGGCGAGGCATGGCTCGCCGGGCTGTGGGTGCGGACGGTGTGCGTGGTGTGGGGCGCGGTCGTCGCCCTGCTGCTCGGCGAGGCGCTCACCGCGATCGGCGCGGGCTGGACCGGCGCCCGCAGCGCGGCCCTGCTGGCCGCGCTCGTCGTGGCCGGCGCACTGACCGCCGCCTGCCGGCTCCACCGGGCGCGCGGCGGGATGCTCGCCCCGGTGATCGGCGAGGACAACCGGATGTCCACCTCCCGGACGGTGGCCGCCTCCTGGGTGCTGTTCGTCGGCTACGCCGTCCTGCTGCTGGCGGCCCGCCTGGCCGCCGCCTCCGACCACACCGAACGCGACGCGCTGATCTCGGGCCTCGATCTGGCGCGCGGCGCCGGCACGGTGAGCGTCCTCGCCGTGGTGTGCGGGATCGCCGTCCTGGTCCGCCGGGTGGTGACGCTGCGTGTCCTCGCCCAGCGGCTGCAGAAGGTGCCGGCGCACCGGCCGAGCGCCGCCGACCTGCTCACCGACGACTCCGGCCGGGGGTCCTTCACCGACATCCAGTACGTCGCCGTCAGCGCCGTCGCCCTGCTGTTCACCGCCGTACGGCTCGCCCGCCGCCCCGACCAGCTGCCCGACCTTCCCTGGGGGCTGGGGGTGATCGTGCTGGTCTCGGCCGCGACCTACCTGGCCGGCAAGTACGCCGAGGGCGGCCGCCCGGTGATCCTCTCGGTGGTCCGCGCCCGCGAACCCGGCGACCTGGACGGTCCGATCCGCACCGGCGACGACATCGAGATCCGCGGCACGGGCTTCGTCCCGCCCGGCGCCCAGGGCGCCGACCGGCTCTGCCGGACGGTCGTCCGTATCGGCGCGGTCGACGTCCATGTCCCGCTGGTCCCCGTCACGGGCGGCTTCCGCAACCCCACCGACACCGTCCTGACCGTGCCCGTCCCCGCCGATGTCGAACCCGGCACGGTGGAGATCCAGGTGATCACCGCGGCCGGGGTGGCGACCAACCGGTGCATCGTCCAGGTGACCGAGTGAACGGCGCGACCGGCTCCGACAAGCTCCCACTGCGCGTCCCCCTCCCGTCGCGCACACCCTTCCGCCGTGCGTGCGCAGGACCGAAATCCGGAAAAATCCGCGGGACAGGATTGAACGGGCCCCGCGCGTCATACGTATCGTCGAAGTGAGGGCGGTACCGCGGGCGAGAGGCGGCTGTAAACGATGACCCACAGCATCCGGACGGACACGGACATGGACCGGCTGGGTGGTTTGCGCAGCCTGCGGGACACCGCGAGCCACTACGCCCTGCTGCCCCTCCGCATCTTCCTCGGCGTCACCTTCCTCTACGCCGGCCTCAACAAGCTCACCGACAGCGCCTTCCTGAAGTCCGCCGGCACCGGCTCGATCGGCGACACCATGCGCGCGGCCCGCGACTCCGCCGCCGTCCCGGCGCTGATCGACCTGGCGCTGAAGAGCCCGGTCGGCTTCGGCTGCGGCATCGCCCTCGGTGAAGTGGCCGTCGGCATCGGCACCCTCCTCGGCCTGTTCGGCCGGCTGGCCGCGCTCGGCGGCGCCCTGATCTCGCTCAGCCTGTGGCTGACGGTGAGCTGGGCGACGACCCCCTACTACTACGGCAACGACCTCGCCTACCTGATGGCCTGGCTGCCGCTGATCCTCGCCGGCGCCCCCTACCTCTCCCTGGACGCGGCCTGGCGGACCCGGCGCCGCCGACGGTCCGGCGGCTACCGCTAGTGCTCTGACCGCATAGACACCTCACGTTGCCATGCCGTCAAGTCGGTCGGCCTTGAGGGCCGGGTTCTTCGAACAGTTCTGACCAGGCAGGGGAGAATCCCGGCATGGTGATGGCACGGCATTGGTACTCCTCGTCGCCCGTTGTGGACGGGCAAGCGCTCCTGGATGAGCCGGGCTTCTGGCCGGCGCACTTGGGGGATCTGTCCGAGGGCTTCGCGCCGGAGGCGTACGGCTCGGACGCGGGTGACGCGGACGCCATGCTGGACAAGCTCCACGACCCATCAGCGTGGCCAGTGTTCACGGTGCCTCTGACCGGCGGCTTCACGATCGTCGTGCACTACAACAGCGGCGAGGAGTTCACGACTACGGACTACTTCCTCACGCACCCCGACTGGAACCAGGATCTTGTCCTGGCCAGCGACGATCAGGACCGCATCGGCCCCGGGCTGTGCTGGCCCGAGCTCGCCGCCCTGCTGGAGGCACCACCGGGTGCCGCAGGCGTTGCCGACCCGCACGCCCGTCTCCTCCTTCTGTTGCCTGTTCTCGGCGACGCGGCGGTTCCGGAGGAGGCCGTGGCGGCGGTGGTCGAGGCTCTGATCGCTCAGGGTGCGCCCGAGGCGAGCGAGGCGTTGGCCAGGCAGCTGCTTCAGGGGCACCCCATGTGGGGTGTCGAGGACTGGTGGTTCGACGAGGACGAGCAGAGCTGGCTCTGCGAGGGCGATCACAGCCCGCGCAAGACCCCTCTCGGCGACCACCTGCCCCCGCAACGGCGAGCCGCTCTCGAAGCCTGTCTCACTCCCCGCTGACCGTCTCGAGCGGCGTCGCCAACGGCCTCGGCGAGAGGGGCCCCGAAGGCGAGCGACTCGTCGTAGGCCGTGCCGTGCTGAAGCACAAGGTCGAGTTGTGCTTCACCCCGACCTACGCCTCGTGGGCAAACTCGATTGAAGCGCACTTCGGACCGCTGAGGCAGTTCACCATCGCCAACTCCGACTACCCCAACCACACCGTCCGGACCCGCGCTCTGCACGCCTGCCTGCGGTGGCACAACGCCAATGCTCGTCACCGCGACGTCCTGGCCGCCGAACGCAAGGAACGCGCCCGCGTCCGAAGCGAGAAGGGCATCCGCTGGGGCAAACGCCTGCTCACGACGGCAGCCTGACCAAACGTTCCGGCGGTTCAGACCACCAGCGCCGCCTGCAGCGCACTGAACGTCTCACGCAGTTCCAACGTGGCGATCGGGTCGATCTCCATCTGCACATGGCACACGTCGTCGTCGCCGTTGGGCGTGAGGCGCACGAAAAAGGCGAAACCGTCCCCGACCGGCTCCGCCTTCAACGTCAGCGGATTGTTCCGACCAGGGGTCACCGCCGCCGAAAAGCGTCCACCCGACGGCGCGCGCAGGTGAGAGAGCATGCGGGCCACGAAGTCCACCACCTCCGCAGCGCTGAGATCCGCGGTGAAGTCAGCTGTCAGGCATGAGGACCAATCTGCGGTGATCTGCCAGCTGTCCGCACGGGTCCGAGCCAGTTCCAGCCACACGTCGTCGTTGCCGAGGCGTATCCGCGGCTCTTCCATCGTCGCCCTCCGGCATCCATGGTCTGGACTCAAGATCGTATGGGGCGGATCCACATCGTCGGAAGTCGTCTTGGCATCCACCGGCCCGCGAACCCGGCGAACCTTCCCGGTCAGAGCACTAGCCGCCCTCGGCACCGCCCCGTCTGCGTATCGCCCGGGCCAGTACCCCCGTGGCACCGCCCAGGCACAGGCCGCCGACCACCAGCGGCACGACCACGAACCACGGCGTCCGCCACACCCCGGCCGCGTCTCCCGCGTAGACCACGCCCGTGGCCGTCAGGAAGAGCCCGGCGACCAGCCTCCCCGGCTGGAACTCATGACGCAGCACGGCTGACCTCCACCTCTCCGACGCCGGCCCCGAGCGTGAGGTCCAGGGTGCCCGCGTCCTCGGCGCCCTTGGCCGGCGCCACCGTCACGACCTTGTGCCTGCCCGGCTGCACGTCCACGTCCTTCCTGTCGGCGCCGGGCAACCGGATGTCGCCCAGGCCCACGTCGATGTCCATGTGCACGGTCGGGTCCGCCGGCAGGATCACCTTCAGCTGTCCCGCTCCCACATGGGCGTCCGTCGCGGCGGTCCGTCCCTTGCCCGGGTGTATCCGGGTCAGGTCCAGGACGCCCCGCCCGGTGCCGAGCTCGTATCGGGGCCGCAGCTCCGTCGTCGCGGCCGGTCTCCAGGTCGTGTCCCGCCAGTGGGTGGTGATGTCCCGGGGCATGGCCGCCGCCCCGGCGAGCAGCGCCGCCGTGACGAGCGCCAGGAACACCGTCCCCGCTCCCGTGCGGCCGAGGACGGCGCTGACCATGACGCCCAGTCCGAAGACCGCCAGCGCACAGGCCAGGCCGGTCTGCAGGCTGGTGCCCAGCGGGTGGGTGTCCCAGGTCAGCCCGGTGCCCAGGCCGCCGGCGAGCAGGGCGAACAGGAACACCCAGCCGCCGACCCAGCGCGGGCCGCGCGGTCTCGAGGGCGCGGTGCGCGACGGCTGCGGGGAACCGGGGTGGGTCCAGGGGGCGGCGATGCCGACGTCGACGACCGAGAGGAGATCCCTCTCACGGGCCTCGCCGGGCCCCCACAGATAGCCGGTTCCGCCGACATGGGTGCCGTCCTTGACGATCGGGTCCCGCCACCAGGACGGGTAGGCGGTGACGACCGGCGGGGCCTGGGCCTCCGGCGGGGCGTCGGCGGCGGCCTGCGCGGAGAGCGGATCGGGATCGGGGGCGCCACGGCGCCGCGACCAGTACCCGGCGCCCGCCAGCAGCAGGGAGAGCACCACGGCGAAGGCCAGCACCGAGCCGTTCCTCAGCATGGTCAGGAAGACCCCGCAGCCGACCAGGGCGAACAGCACGGCGGCCAGCGCCTGGCCGTCGACCCGGCCCGTGAGCAGCCTGCGGACCTCGTTCTGCTCCCTGTCCTCGTACGGCACCAGCAGCCAGGCGAAGCCGTAGAAGATGAGGCCGATGCCGCCGGTCGCCGACAGCACGGCCAGGGTGATGCGGAAGATCACCGGGTCCATGTCGGTGTGCCGGCCGAGTCCCGCGCACACGCCCGCGATCATCTTGTGCCCGCGGTCGCGCCGGAACCGGGCGGTGCCGGCGGCGTCCTGGCGCAGCTGGTCCCGGCCCTGTTCCTGGCCGTGGTCGTCGGTCCTGGGGTCGGCGCCGGAACCGGTGTCGGCGTCGGCCGCTCCCGCCCCTTCCGTCGCGGCGGGCGCGGCATCCGTCGGCCCGGTGCCCGGGTCCGGGCGCGGGCCGGGGCCGGGTCCCGGACCCGTCGCGGCGTGCTCGTGATCCGTCATGCGTCCATGGTGACGGCCCACCCGGTGCGACGGCAGTCGGGACGACCCTGGGTGAACCCTGAAATCGGCCCTGAGACGGGGCCGGGAAGCGTTCGAGCAGCCCGGACCGCCGCCTGCCCGGCCCTCCCCGACCCGCCCCCGGCGAAGATCAGGGGCGTCTCGGGGGCCGACCCTGATGCTCCGCCCCGCCCGCCGTGTGACCATCGTTGGCATGCCGGAAGCCGCAAGCCTGCCACTCGACGACCCGCGGCCGCCGCGCAAGCTCTACCGCAGCAGCGACGGACGCTGGCTCGGCGGAGTGGCGCGGGGCCTGGCCGGGCATCTCGGGTTGCCCGTCGTCTGGGTGCGGCTGGCCTTCGTCGGCCTGTTCATGGCCAACGGACTCGGTGCGCTGTTGTACGCGGCCTTCTGGTTCTTCGTCCCGCTCGGCGTCGGGGGTGTCGGCGGCCAGAAGCCGCCGCTGGTGGCCACGGAGACCGCACCGGGCGGCCGGCGCAGACTGCTGACCCGCAAGCCTGACAAAGGGCAGATCGCCGCGCTGCTCCTCATGGTCATCGTGTCCATGGTCTTCGTGGGCAGCGTCAATCTCAGCGGCGCGGCCAAGGCGTATCTGGTGCCCGCCGTGCTCGTGGCGGCCGGTGTCGCCCTGGTCTGGCGGCAGGCGGACAACGCCCGGCGGGCCCGCTGGGTCGAGGCCGGCCGTCGGCGCCGCACCCTCACCCTGCTGCGTGCGGCCGCCGGTGTCCTGCTCGTCACCGCCGGCGTCTCCGCCGTCTTCGTCCTGCAGGGCTCCGCCGCTCACCTCGGCGCGGTCCTCCAGGCGGCCCTCGCCGTCCTCGTCGGCATCACACTCCTCGCCGGGCCGTACCTGGTACGCATGACCCAGGACCTGTCCGAGGAGCGCCTGATGCGCATCCGCGCCCAGGAGCGTGCCGAGGTCGCCGCCCACGTCCACGACTCCGTGCTGCACACCCTCACCCTGATCCAGCGCAACGCCGACAACGCGAACGAGGTCCGACGCCTGGCCCGCGCCCAGGAGCGCGACCTGCGCACCTGGCTGTACAAGCCGGAGGGCACCGGCAAGGACGAGGCCGACGAGCCGGACACGGTCGCCGAGGCGGTGCGGCGCAACGCGGCCGAGGTGGAGGACAAGCACGGTGTGCCCATCGAGGTCGTCGTGGTCGGCGACTGCCCGCTCGACGAGAGAATCGGGGCCCAGATGCAGGCCGCGCGCGAGGCGATGGTGAACGCCGCCAAGTACGGTGGCGAGGGCGGCGCCGTACAGGTCTATGCCGAGGTCGAGGGGAGAGCGGTCTTCGTGTCCGTGCGCGACCGGGGCCCGGGCTTCGACCTGGACTCGATACCCGCCGACCGTATGGGCGTCAGAGAATCGATCATCGGCCGCATGGAGCGCAACGGCGGCACGGCACGGCTGCGGGCGGTGCCGGGCGGTGGCACGGAGGTCGAGCTGGAGATGGAGAGGGTGGAGAAGACGTCATGAGCGACGCGACCGAGGCGAACGGCACGGCGGGAGCGGCGGAGGTGGGACGGCACGTCCAGGTCGTGCTGGTGGACGACCACAGGATGTTCCGCACCGGCGTGCAGGCCGAGATCGGCCAGACCGCCGAGACCGGCGTCGAGGTGGTCGGCGAGGCCGCGGACGTCGACCAGGCGGTCACGGTCATCACCGCGAGCCGGCCCGAGGTGGTTCTCCTCGACGTCCATCTGCCGGGCGGCGGGGGTGTCGAAGTGCTGCGCCGGTGCGCGGCGTTGATGGCCGACGCCGAGCGGCCCGTCCGCTTCCTCGCGCTGTCCGTGTCGGACGCGGCGGAGGACGTGATCGGCGTGATCCGCGGTGGCGCCCGCGGCTATGTCACCAAGACCATCACCGGCACCGACCTGATCGACTCGATCTTCCGGGTCCAGGAGGGCGACGCCGTCTTCTCGCCGCGCCTGGCCGGGTTCGTGCTGGACGCCTTCGCCTCCACCGACGCCCCGCCCGTGGACGAAGACCTCGACCGCCTCACCCAGCGCGAGCGCGAGGTGCTGCGCCTCATCGCCCGGGGCTACGCCTACAAGGAGATCGCCAAGCAGCTGTTCATCTCGGTGAAGACGGTCGAGTCCCATGTCTCGGCGGTCCTGCGCAAGCTCCAGCTGTCCAACCGGCACGAGCTGACCCGCTGGGCGACGGCCCGCCGACTGGTCTGACCCCTGCGGGAGCGCCCCCTCACACCACCCGGGTGGCCCCGGCGAACGGCATCTCGTCGATCGGTGCCACACGCACCGGTGCCGAGGGGTTCGGGGCGTGGATCATCCGGCCGCCTCCGATGTAGATGCCGACGTGGCTGATGCCCGAGTAGAAGAACACCAGGTCCCCGGGCTGGAGTTCGGAGCGGGAGACGCGTCGGCCCGCGTCGATCTGGGCGTAGGTGGTGCGGGGCAGGGAGATGCCGGCGGAGCGGTAGGCGGCCTGGACCAGGCCTGAGCAGTCGAAGGCGTTCGGGCCGGTCGCGCCCCACACATAGGGGCTGCCGAGCTTGGCGTAGGCGTACGCGAGGGCCGCCGCGGCGCGTGCGTCGGGGGCCGTGACGGACCCCGCCCGCTCCAGCGCGTCCCGCGCACTCGAGGCCGACCGCGAGGCGCGTCCCGCCGCGGCGCCGGCACCGGTGACCTCGGTCCGCTGCGCCGGGGTGAGCTGTCCCAGCAGCCGCCGGGCCTGGTCCAGCTTGCCGGTGACGGTCTTCTTCTGCCGCCGCAGTTCCGCCTGCCGGGACCGCAGCGAGGTCAGCTCCACCCGGGAGGCGCCGCGCAACTGCTCGATCTCCCGCAGCTGTTCACGCACCCGCGCCACGGCGGTGGCCTGCCGGTGACCCGCCCGCTCCGCGAACGCGGCGTCGTCCAGGTACCGGTCGGGATCGCCGGACAGAGCCAGCTGCCAGGCGGGGTCGACGGCGCCGTCGCGGTACTGCGCCGCCGCGATCGAACCCAGCGCGTCCCGGGCGGTGTTGAGCCGGTCCTGTCTGCGGGCGGCCTCGTCCCGCAGTGTGTTCAGCCGCCGCTGGGCCGCGTCCGCCCTCTCCTTCGCCCCGTCGTACTTCTGGGTGGCGGTCTCGGCCTGCTGGTACAGCTTGTCCACCCTGGCCTTCACCTGCGCCGGCGTCAGCTGCGGCTCGGCGTGGCCGGTCCCGTCGAAGCCCGTCGCCGTGGCGGCACCCGCCAGGACGATCGTGACGGCCGTCCGGACCGTATGACCGCTGAGCGAGCTCTGCCGGGGCTTGCGGTGCTCTGCCACCTGGACCGTCACGTCCTTCCGTACGACCCGTACGACCGAGCGGTCGATACGGCCGGCGGCGGCCCGCACAGGGGTATCGGGCCGCCGCCGGACCTTTCTCGGCGGGGCGACCGGCTGCCGCCCCTGGCCCGGGCGGCGGTGGGGAGCCGGTCACCTGGGGGAGGACGCTAGGCCGGACGGTGACGAGTCGGTAACGCGGTGTACGAAACTGGCTTCGACGGATCTCGAAGTGACTGTTCGTGACCGTATCGACGGTCCAAGGTTGCCTTCTTCACACAGCGTGGTGACCGAAGCGGGGAAACCGTGCCCGGCGACAGCCGCAGGATGCTACGGAGCGCATATATGCAAGATCCACGGCCCGATCACTGATTCCCGAGCCGCGACCACCGGGCGCCGTGGCCCCGATCATCACCGGGCTTCCCGGCCTCGGTCGCCGGGCCCGGTGGCAGAGGGCTCCCGGGCCCCTGGTTAGGCTCCGGCCCCATGGACGTACTCATCCATCTCTTCGTCGGCCTGCACATCATCGGCATCGCCGCGCTCCTCGGCGGCTTCCTCACCCAGATGAAGGCGATGGGCCAGGGCACGGCCCGGTTCGTCCCCGGGATGTTGCACGGCGCGCTGACCATGCTCGTCACCGGTGTGGCCCTGGTCGGGCTCAACCAGGCCGACGGCCACCACGTCAACGCCGTCAAGATCGGTGTGAAGCTCGCCCTGCTGATCGTGATCCTCGGGCTGGTCTATGTGAAGCGCGACGAGGAGAAGATCGACAAGGCCCAGTTCGGTCTGGTCGGGGCGCTGACCGCCGCCAACGTCTTCATCGCGGTCCTCTGGACCTGACGGGTCAGCCGTCCCTGCCGCCGGCGCGGGCCGCACGCACCGCACCGGCGGCGGTCACCAGCCACGCCGCCACCGCCACCCACACCAGCACGTGTCCCGGCCCCTCGAGCCACGGGACGCCCACGGCGGTCGCGACGGACAGCGTCGCCGCCGCCGTCATCCCCATCGGGAACACCGTCGCCCACCGCCGTACGTCGTAGGCGGGCCGGGGCCGCACCGCCTCGGTGGTCAGCAGCACGACGTAGCAGGCCAGGTCCAGCGCGAGCAGCACGACCGTCGCCGTGCGCAACACCGCGCGGTCGTCGCCGTCCCACAGGTACATGCGGCCATCGCCGGCCATGAGCAGCTTCGCCCCGGCCAGCGCCGAGATCGCCAGCGCTCCGCCGGCGATCCAGTGGTCTCCGGGGCCCTCCAGCACCTGCCGCGCGTCGAAGTGGGCGAGAGCGAAGCCGTAGAGCACCAGGCCCAGCCAGAACAGCACCAGCGCGGTGTGCGCGAGCCACGCCGTCCCCTCGGCCACGGCCAGCGTGGCGGCCAGCACGGCGAGCCCCTGCGTGGCCACACAGCACAGGAACACCGCACCCGGCATGCGCCGCTTCCAGTGCCCCACGACGAGCAGGAGCAGCGCCGGCCAGAGCAGGGCCGAGAGCGCCAGCAGCGCCTCGGCCAGGGTCTGCCGGCCCGACACCGAGAGCCCCGTGCCCAGCACGGTGGTCGCGGCCACGGCGGTGAGCGCACCCGGACTCTGCGCCTCGGCGATCCAGCGCTGCCGTTCGCCGACCAGCCGCAGCACGAAGTCGGCGGCCAGCGCGATCCAGCCGAGTCCGGTCAGCACCAGCGCCGGCTGCGAGAGCGTCTCGTCACCGGTCAGGTGCAGGCCCACCGAGAGGATGCCGGTCGCCATCACGGCGGCCCCGGCCGCGGGAGGCCGACCCGCCCACCACGCACGCAGAGCCGAGAAGCCGGACATGCGCCGATGCTAGGCAGCCGAGCGGCCCGGCATCGGGAAGGGCACGCGCGCGAGGGCGGGCGAAAACGCCGCTACGCGCGCGTGGGCACGGTGTGGAGGTCGTGCCGGCCCCGGGCACGACGCGGGCCGTCCGCGTCGTGTGCACCGCACGCGCGCGTGCGCCGCGGTCAGACCGGTCGCACCACGCTGTGGATCACCGGCTCTCCGAGGTGGTGGACCGCCTGCTCGCGGACGTACGCGCCGGGGCCCGGGGCGTGGATCATCATGCCGTCGCCGGTACAGAGTCCGACGTGGCTGCTGTCGTCGCGGAAGAAGACCAGGTCACCGGGGCGGGCGTCGTCGAGGGGCACGGCCGTGCCGGCGAACGCCTGGTCCCGGGCCGCGCGCGGGAGGGTGACGCCGGCGGCCTTCCAGGCGGCCTGGGTCAGGCCCGAGCAGTCGTAGGAGCCGGGGCCGCTGGCGCCGCTCACGTACGGCTTGCCGATCTGGGCGCGGGCGAAGGCGATCGCCTTCTCGGCCCTGGTGGCCTCGGGGCCGGGGGCGACGTAGGCCTGCGGTCCGGCGTCCGGCTGCTTCTCCTGGGAATGCGCGGTCGGGCGGGGGCTCGCCTCGGCCGTGAGCCGGGACAGCAGCTCGCGCGCGGTGCCGAGCTTGCGCTGGACGGCGGCCTTGGCGCCCTTCACGTCGTACGGCGCGGCGGCCGGTGTCTCCGTGGTCCTGGTGGCCTTCTCGCGTTCGGTCGCGTCCTTCACGCGCGAGGCCAGCCGGTTCATCACCCTGTGCTGGGCGAAGTGGTCCTGCGGATACTCCGCGAGGAGGGAGGCGGCCGGGTCCGGGGCCGCCGTGAACGGCGCCAGACCCTCGCGGGCCCTGGCGCGCCGGGCCGCGCGCCGGGCGCCCTCCTGGCGCGGTTCCTCGACGCGCGCCCGTTCGTGGGCCGTCCAACCCCGCTCACGCGCCCCCTCCGGGACCGCCCGGTCCCCGACGTGCGCCCGCTCGTGGACCGTCCGGTCCTCGCCGAGAGCCCTGTCCCGGGCCGTACGGTTCTCGGCCAGCGCGCGCTCCCGGGCCGCCTGGTCCTCGGCCCTGGCCCGCTGCCGGGCCGCGGCCTGTTCCTCGGCGCGCGCCCGTTGCCGGGCCGCCGACTCCTCCTCCGGCGATGCGTCGGCGCGGCGGTAGAACTCGTCGATCTTCTTCTCGATCTCCTCCAGGCTCGGCCTGCCGTCGTCGGCGGAGGCTGCCTCGGCCGTCTGGGACAGGACGGCCACGGAGGTGAACGCGGCGGTGGCGAGGGCAGGGCCACGCAGGCCCGGTCCACGGGTGCCGACGGGGCGCGGCTTGCGGTGCGACGCCAAGGCTGGCGACTCCTTCCAACGTGCCGCCTACCGGGTTAGCTGTCGGGTTCGGGCGCGTGCTTCGGAAGGGTTGCCCTACGGCGTCGTCCCGGGCGGGAGTCGGCCGATTCACCCCAGGATCGGTGGGTCCCCGGCTCCGGGCGCCGTGCGGGGCGCGCCGGACTCGGCGGAGGCCGCATGGCCCGGCGACGTTCGCCGGAGAGGGGTCGTGCGGCCTGACGGAAACCTAGCCAACTCGTGTGTCTTCTGTGAAGGTTGGTGCGAGGTATGTCCGATACATTTCCGTGACCTGAGGGCACTTTCACGTCCACGTGAGCAGGTGCTTCCGCAGCGTGAGGGGTTACCGGGCACTATTGACGTGAAGATCAACTCTCCGCCGGACCGGCCATGTTCCGGGGACGGCGACCGGTTGTCGGTGGGGCGCCCTAGACTCGGAGAGCGATGAGCAGCCTCTTTGACGACAGCTTCCTGGCGGACCTCCAGCCCTCGCGCGGGCACGAGGAGGAGCCCCCGCCACCGCCCGAGGACGACCACGCTCCGGAGCCGCTTCCGGACGATCTGTTCGGCGGGAAGTTCGACGTGCCGCCGGACCGGGATGCCTACTACCGCGACGGCGCCCCGCGCCCGGCGATCGACGCGGCGGCGCTCCTGGAGGGGCTGAACGAGAACCAGCGCGCCGCGGTCGTGCACGCCGGCACCCCGCTGCTCATCGTCGCCGGTGCCGGCTCCGGCAAGACCCGTGTGCTCACCCACCGCATCGCGCACCTGCTCGCCGAGCGGAACGTGCACCCGGGCCAGATCCTCGCGATCACCTTCACCAACAAGGCCGCGGGCGAGATGAAGGAGCGCGTCGAGCAGCTCGTCGGCCCACGGGCGAACGCGATGTGGGTGATGACCTTCCACAGCGCGTGCGTGCGCATCCTGCGCCGTGAGTCGAAGAAGCTCGGCTTCACGTCGTCGTTCTCGATCTACGACGCCGCGGACTCCAAGCGCCTGATGGCCCTGGTCTGCCGCGACCTGGACCTCGACCCCAAGCGCTTCCCGCCGAAGTCCTTCAGCGCCAAGATCAGCAACCTGAAGAACGAGCTGATCGACGAGGAGGACTTCGCCGCCCAGGCCTCCGACGGCTTCGAGAAGACCCTCGCCCAGGCCTACGCCCTGTACCAGTCGCGGCTGCGCGAGGCCAACGCCCTCGACTTCGACGACCTGATCATGACGACGGTCAACCTGCTGCGCGCCTTCCCGGACGTCGCCGAGCACTACCGCCGCCGCTTCCGGCACGTCCTGGTCGACGAGTACCAGGACACCAACCACGCCCAGTACGCGCTCGTCAGGGAACTCGTCGGCACCGGGGATCACGACGAGGACACCCCGCCCGGCGAGTACGATGTCCCGCCCGCCGAGCTGTGCGTGGTGGGTGACGCGGACCAGTCGATCTACGCCTTCCGCGGTGCGACGATCCGCAACATCCTCCAGTTCGAGGAGGACTACCCGGACGCGACGACGATCCTGCTGGAGCAGAACTACCGCTCCACGCAGACCATCCTGAGCGCGGCCAACGCGGTCATCGAGCGCAACGAGTCCCGCCGCCCGAAGAACCTGTGGACCAACGCCGGCCAGGGCGCCCGGATCACCGGCTACGTCGCCGACACCGAGCACGACGAGGCCCAGTTCGTCGCCGACGAGATAGACCGCCTGGTCGACGCGGGCGACGCCAAGGCCGGCGACGTCGCCGTCTTCTACCGGACCAACGCCCAGTCCCGTGTCTTCGAAGAGGTCTTCATCCGCGTCGGCCTGCCCTACAAGGTCGTCGGCGGTGTCCGCTTCTACGAGCGCAAGGAGGTCCGGGACGTCCTCGCCTACCTGCGTGTCCTCGCCAACCCGGAGGACTCGGTGCCGCTGCGCCGCATCCTCAACGTGCCCAAGCGGGGCATCGGCGAGCGCGCGGAGGCGATGATCGACGCCCTCGCCCAGCGCGAGAAGATCAGCTTCCCGCAGGCGCTCAAGCGGGTCGACGAGGCGTACGGCATGGCCGCGCGCTCCACCAACGCGGTCAAGCGGTTCAACACGCTGATGGAGGACCTGCGCACCATCGTGGAGTCCGGTGCCGGACCGGCCACGGTCCTGGAGGCCATACTCGAACGCACCGGCTACCTGGCCGAGTTGCAGAACTCCACCGACCCGCAGGACGAGACCCGCATCGAGAACCTCCAGGAACTCGCGGCCGTCGCCCTCGAGTTCGAGCAGGAGCGCGGTGAGGGCGAGCCGGTGGGACTGGCCGACTTCCTGGAGCAGGTCGCCCTGGTCGCCGACTCCGACCAGATCCCCGACGAGGAGGACGGCGACGGCGTCATCACGCTGATGACGCTGCACACCGCCAAGGGCCTGGAGTTCCCGGTCGTCTTCCTGACCGGCATGGAGGACGGCGTCTTCCCGCACATGCGTGCCCTCGGCCAGACCAAGGAACTGGAGGAGGAACGCCGCCTGGCGTACGTCGGCATCACGCGCGCGCGGGAGAGGCTGTACCTGACCCGGTCGGCGATGCGCAGCGCCTGGGGCCAGCCGTCGTACAACCCGCCCTCCCGGTTCCTGGAGGAGATTCCGCCCACGCATGTGGACTGGAAGCGGACGGGGGCGGCGGCGCCGGTGTCGTCCGGGCCGGCGTCCGGGATCGCGGCCTCGCTGTCCTCGACGCGTTCGCGCTCGTCGGCGGCGGGCGCGTCCGGGTTCGCCACGCGGCGGACCGCCGAGAGGCCGGCGGTGTCCCTGGCGGTCGGCGACCGGGTCACTCACGACCAGTTCGGCCTCGGGACGGTCGTCGCGGTGTCGGGCGCGGAGGACAAGGCGCAGGCGACGATCGACTTCGGCGACGGCAAGCCGAAGCGGCTGCTGCTGCGGTACGCGCCGGTGGAGAAGCTGTAGGAGGTCCGGGGGCGCAGCCCCCGGCTGCTACGTGGGGTCGAGCCCGTGGCTGCGCAGCCACGGCAGCGGGTCTATGGCGGCCCCGCCCGCCGGACGCACCTCGAAGTGGAGGTGCGGGCCGGTGGAGTTGCCCGAGTTGCCGGAGTAGGCGATCGGCTGGCCGGCCTTGACGGTCGTACCGGAGGGCACGCGGTAGCTGGACAGATGGCAGTACCAGGTCTGCGTGCCGTCCTTCGCGGTCAGGATCAGCATGTTGCCGTAGGCGCTGTTCCACTTGGTGGAGACGGTGCCGTCGGTCGCGGCCATCACCGTGGTGCCGTAGGCGACGGGGAAGTCGATGCCCGTGTGCACCGACATCCAGTTCACGCCCGCCTGGCCGAAGTAGGCGCTGAGCCCCTTCTGCGTCACCGGCAGCACGAACTTGGGGCGCAGCCGCTCCTTGAGCGCGGCCTCCGCGGCGGCCTTCTTCTTCTCCAGCGCCTGCTGGTTCTTGAGGTCGATCCGCTCCTGGGTACGGCTCGCGCGGTCGGCGAAGTCGTCGGCGCCGGCGGAGAGCGTCTTGAGCTGGGTGTCCAGCTTGCTGTTGGCGACGGACGGCTGCACCGCGTGCGCGTCCGAGGCCGACGCCGTGGTGTCCTTGGTGCCGTCGGTGAGGGCGCCGACGGAGGCGGCGGCGATCCCGGCGACCCCCATCACGCAGGCCGAGGGCACGGCGACGGTCAGCAGCGCGGACCGTTTGGCGGGCGTACGACGCCGGGAACGCGCCGCGCTGCGCGAGCCCGCGCGGGTCGCAGGCGCCGGGGCGACCTCCTCCACGTCGTCCAGCAACTGCTCGTCGGCCGCCGTCGCCTGCACCTCGCCGACCTGCTCGAACGTGGCGGTGGCCTGCTGGTCGAACGGTTCGCCGGCCTCGTGGTCGAACGGTTCACCGGCCTGCTCGGGCACCGCATGGCCGCCGGAGTTCCACTGCGTGGCGTCGTAGGCGCCCGTGTCGAAGGCCTGCGTGCCCCATTCCCACTGCTGGGTCGGGTCGGCGCCGCCGGTCTGGTCGGGTTGGAGCCACGCGCTCGCGTCCCACTGGCCGCTGATGTCGTGCCCCGTGGCCTGCGCGGGAACGGTCCAGGCGGTGCTGTCGTAGGCGCCGGAGTCGTAGGCCGCATGGTGCTGGGCCGCGTACGGGTCGTGGATCGGGCTCTGACCGGTCTGCCACTGCGTGGTGTCGTACGTGCCGGTGGTCTGCTCGGTGCCGGGGAAGCTGCCGAAGAGCGGGTCGGTGGAGAACGTCGCGGTGCCTGCACCCTGGGTGGCAGAACCGGTGGTGTCGTAGCCGCCGTAGGTGGTGAAGTCGTCGTAGCGGGCTTCCGCTGTCCCGTACGGCGCGTAGTGCGCGGAGGAGGCGTCGGAAGCCGGGGCCGGGGTGGTCATGATCCCCGACGGGTGACGGTCGTTCACCAACTTCTCTTTCGCCTCGACAACAGGGGCTGCCAGAGCAGTGCGGCGACTGTACCCGCCGGTACCTGGGCGCGACAATCTTCGGCCGGTTTCGCGTTGGCCGAAACGGGCAATCAGCCGTGTTTCGGGGGGCGCCGGACGGGAGTTTGGCCGAGAGTTCGATTGGTGTTCGATGCGAGGTGACTTTCCGTCACCAGAATGTCACGCTGTCGTCAACCGGTGGTTCACGTGACCGCATCACCTCCGCGTCACGCGACCGCCCGCCTCCGCGTCACGCCACCGTCAGTCCGCCGGAGATCCGGTCCCCGGGGTGTGGTGCGTCGAGGACCTCGCGTATCCCGGCCGCCACGGCGGGGTGCACGGGCAGGGCGAGATGCCCGATGCCGGTCACACGGACGTTGTGTGCCTCGAGGTCGGGGTGTTCCAGGCAGGCCGTCTCCAGCGGGTCCATGAGGGAGTCCAGGTCGCTCCAGAAGCTGACGAACCGGGTACGGCAGCCGGGCGCGGGCCCGGACAGCGCCTCGATCACCTCCGAGCCGGGCCGCATCTGGCGCACGATCGGGTGGGCGTCGGCCAGCGGTGCGAAACGGGTCCCGGAGTGCGGGGTGCCCAGGGTGACGAGCGTGCGCACCCGCAGGTCGCCGCCGAGGCACTGCACGTAGTACCGCGCGATCAGGCCGCCGAGGCTGTGCCCCACGATGTCCACCTGGTTGCTGCCGGTGCGCTCGCAGATCTCCTCCACGTGCCGCCCGAGCAGCTCGGCCGCGACGCGGATGTCGCAGGTCAGCGGGGAGTAGTTGAGCGATTCCACCCGCTGCCTGCCGTGCTGGGCGAGGTTGCGGCGCAGCAGCACGAACACCGAGCGGTTGTCGATGAAGCCGTGCAGCAGCACGACCGGCGGGCCGGTGCGGACCGGGAGCTGGGCCATGCCGTCACCTGGGGGCAGTGCGGCGCAGCGGCGCTCCTGGACGAGGCCGGTCGGATACAACAGGAGGTGGCCGGCCAGGATCGCGGCCTCCAGGGCCGTCGCCTTGAGCAGCGCCAGGGAGAGTCCGGCGAGCCTGCCCGGCCAGAGACGGCGGCAGAGCGGGAGGAAGAGTGGCAGTACCCCGGTGACCTTCATGGCCGACCTCCTGTCGGCACGCCGGAGGACGGCTCGCTCCCCCGTGTGCCCTTATGTCCCACCGTGTGATTTCCCCCTCGCTGGGCCCCGTAAAACTGCCGGTTGCGGGATGCTGGAGATAACGTTCGTTCACTTCGCGACGGGTGGCGGAACGCGCCAAAAGTGCGGTACTTGTCGTTACGGACGGAAGCGATCGCTTCCGTGGTCGTTTGATGGAGGCAGTGATGGGTGTGGCAGCCGGTCCGATCCGCGTGGTGGTCGCCAAGCCGGGGCTCGACGGCCACGATCGCGGGGCCAAGGTCATCGCGCGCGCTCTGCGCGATGCCGGTATGGAGGTCATCTACACCGGGCTCCACCAGACACCGGAGCAGATCGTCGACACCGCCATCCAGGAGGACGCCGACGCGATCGGCCTGTCCATCCTCTCCGGCGCGCACAACACGCTGTTCGCCAAGGTCATCGACCTGCTCAAGGAGCGGGACGCGGAGGACATCCTGGTGTTCGGCGGCGGCATCATCCCGGACGAGGACATCCCGCCGCTGAAGGAGAAGGGCGTCGCCGAGATCTTCACGCCCGGTGCGACGACCGCGTCGATCGTGGAGTGGGTGCGGGAGAACGTGCGTCAGCCTGCCGCGTCCGGAGGCTGAACCGCGTCCGGGGACTGAACCGAGGGGGCGCCCGCCGCGGGCCGGTGCTCCTCGGGGCGGAGTTCGGCTGCCATCGCCGCGCGCAACCGCAGCGTGGTGACCAGCCGCTGGAAGGCCTCCGACCAGTATCCGCCGGCCCCCGGTGCGGCGTCCTCCCGCTCGTCGGGCATCGCCAGGAGCCCCTCCAGCCGGGTGGCCTCGGCCGGGTCCAGGCAGCGTTCCGCGAGTCCCATCACCCCGCTGAAACTCCATGGGTAACTGCCCGCGTCCCGCGCGATGTCGAGGGCGTCCACCACGGCGCGGCCCAGCGGCGCGGACCACGGGACCGCGCACACGCCGAGCAGTTGGAACGCCTCCGACAGGCCGTGCGTGGCGATGAAGCCGGCCACCCACGCGGCCCTCTCCACCGGCTCCAGCGTCGCCAGCAGCTTGGCCCGCTCCGCCAGGGACACCGCGCCCGGCCCGCCCGCCTCCGGCGCGGACGGCACCCCGAGCAGCACCCTCGCCCACTCGGCGTCCCCCTGCCGTACCGCCGCCCGGCACCAGGCCGCGTGCAGCTCTCCCTGCCAGCCGTCCGCCACCGGCAGCGCCACGATCTCCCGCGGCGTCCGCCCGCCGAGCCGCTCCGGCCAGGTGCCGAGCGGGGCGGCCTCCACCAGCTGACCCAGCCACCACGACCGTTCTCCTCTGCCTGTGGGCGGCGTGGCCACCACACCGTCCCGCTCCATGCCGGAGTCGCA
Source organism: Streptomyces sp. NPDC052301 (assembly GCF_044593395.1). Classification (NCBI taxonomy): domain Bacteria; kingdom Bacillati; phylum Actinomycetota; class Actinomycetes; order Kitasatosporales; family Streptomycetaceae; genus Streptomyces; species Streptomyces sp. NPDC052301. Next base: position 163,158 of record NZ_JBIUBE010000009.1, read on the forward strand.
CTCGTGCGGCGCCTCCACCACGATCACCGTCGAGTTCCCCGAACGGTCCAGGGCCACACACGCTGCCGCCCGTACGGCCATGCGCCCGGCGAGCGCCGAGTCCGGCAGCCCCGACAGCAGCTCCGCCGCCGTCGCACGGACGTTGCGGCTGCGGTCGCCGAGCGTCTGCTCCAGGAACGGCTCGTCCCCGGCGGACAGGCCGGCGCGCAGTGAGTCCAGGAACATCAGCCGGTCCTCCGCCCGCTCCGACGCCCAGGTCGACGCCAGCAGCTCGCGCGCGACGGCTGGCCTACGGGCGCGCAGCGCACCCAGCAGGGCCACCCGCTCGGCGAACAGCCCCTCCTGCCACAGTCGGCGCACCCCCTCGGTGTCCTCCGGGCCGGGCAGTGCGGCACCGCCGCCTGGGGCCGCGCGCAGGGCGAAGCGCCAGTCCTGGTTCAGCCGGGCCAGCCACAGGGCGCGCGGGCCCGCGAACGCCAGCGCCGCCGGGCGCAGGTCCGTACGGCCCCGGGCCGCGTCCAGCAGGGCGGGGAGCGCCTGCGGGGGTGCCGCGTACCCGTGCCCGTTGGCCGCCGCGAGCCATTGCGGGAGCAGCTCCATCAGGTCCGGGGAGCTGCCCCTGCGGCCGCCGCCCGCGCCGCCGGAACGGTCGGCCAGCAGCAGCGCCAGTCTGCGCGCCGCCGCGGCGGGCAGGGCCGGGCGCGGATCCTCCGGGGCCGGCTCCGGCCGCCGCGCCGCTCGCGCGGGCCGTAGCCCTGCCCGCCGCCGTACGGTCGCCAGGGCAGCCGCGTCCAGCAGCGCCAGGGGCGCCGAGCGGCCGGCCGCTGATGTTCTGGACGCGCTGGATGCCTCGGACGCGCCGGCCGCAAGGGGGCGCCGGTCCGTGCCGAGCAGGGCGGTGGTGACCAGGTCCTCCCAGGAGCTCAAGGAGATCGCGGCATCTCCGCGGGTCGACGTCCCGTTCATGAGGTCCCCTTCCTTCCGTGGATCCGGGCGGCCGGTGGTGCGGGCGTTGGCTGTGCGTGGCGTGGGGCGGGTGTCCGCCGGGCCCTCCCCGGGTCCGGCCCGGCCGGCTGCGCGGGACCGCCGCGACTTCCGGCGCCTCCGGCACGCCTGCGTGCGGTCTCCTGCGCGGCTCTGTCGCGGGGCTCTGAGGATGGCCAGGCGCCTGTTCGGTGCGAATCCGGGGGCTGCTGTGCGCATCTCCCGTGCGTACGTGCAGCCGCCCCTGCGCATCTCCCGCGCCTGCGTGCGGCCTCCCGTGCCGCTCTGCCGCGTCTCCTTGCGGTCTGCCGTATCCCTCGGCCGTGCCCCGCGGTCTTCCCCGGGCCGGGGCTGCCGGTCAGCACAGCGGCACCGCCTCGCCCGTGTGCTCCGGCCAGGCCGTGAGCGGGGTGAAGCCGCGGTGGCCGCACTCGCCGAAGACCTTGACGGGGGCGCCGCCCGACAGGGCGACCATCCGCCACAGGCCGGGGCGGGAGCGGGCGGCCCGGGTCAGCGGCAGGGCCGTGTCCGTGTCGGCGTCGGCCAGCTGCCAGGTGTCGCCGTCCGGGACCGGAACCACCCGGTCAAGCGTCACCGGGACCGCCTCCAGCCAGGGGTCGTCGCGCAGCGCCTCGCCGTAGCGGGCCGCCGCCTCGGCCGTGGTCACACCCGGCGGGCGGAACGCGGCCGGTACGGGCGGGGCGAACCGCTCGCCGAGAGCCGCGCGGGACTGACCGGCACCCGGATAGGTCGAGAGCTCCGCCTCCAAGGCCAGGCCGACCGGCAGGGACAGCTCTGGAGCCCGGCCGGCCGCGCCGTAGGACAGCAGCAGCCGGGTGTGGCCCGAATCGGCGCCGTGCAGCCACGTCCGGCGAGTCGTCAGTTTCGGGTCGGCCGTGTCGTACTGGGCGAGGACCAGCCAGCGGTCCCGCACCGGCGGGCCGTCCGCCGAGGCGGGCAGGCCGAGCCGGGAGCGGACCGTGGACGTCAGGGCCTCCGGGAGCCGCTCACGGTGCGCCCAGCCCTGGTCGAGCAGATGCAGCAGCGCGCACTCCTCCAGCAGCCGGGCCGGCCAGCCCGGTCCGGACGCCGGGACCGACGCCAACTCCCGTACCCGCGAAGCCAGTCCTGGGGCCTGCGCGTCGACCATGCGGGCCGCCGTCTCGTCCCACGCGCCGTAGCCCGCCTGCTCGGCCGCGGCCAGACCGCCGCGCAGCAGATCCGCCAGGCGCTGCTCCAGCTCCGTCACCCCCGCCGTGACCCGCTCCGCCCGGCGCTCGGCCCGCCGCCGCGCCGCCTCCGGATCGGCGGAGCCGACCGCCGAATCCCCTTCACCCCGACTCCGCTTGTTCCCCGCGCGCTCGTGTCGGCCCGCGAGCCACTGCTCCGCCCAGTCCGGTGGCTGCGCGGAGACCGGCACCGACCCGTCGCCGCTCGACCACAGCAGCAGCAGGCCCAGCGCGTGCTTGCACGGGAACTTACGGCTCGGGCAGCTGCACTTGTACCCGGGCCCCGCCGCACCCGCGAGGTCCACCACCGTCTGGTACGGCTTGCTGCCGCTGCCCTTGCACAGCCCCCACACCGTTCCCTCCGCGCGACTGCCGGTCTCGGACCACGGACCAGCCGCGCCGAGCTTGCTTCCCGCCTTGCGTGACGCGGCGTCAGGCGCCAGAGCCAGCACCTGGTCCGCGGTCCAGCGCACCCCCTGCTCAGTCATGCCACCGACCGTAGAACCCGCCACTGACAATCGGCCCTGCGCCCGCATGTGTGCAGGTCAGAGCGATTGTCAGTGGCGTGGTGCACGGTGGATGCAGATCTCGAACCGGCCGAGCTGGAGGGGGCCTCAGCCATGTCTGTGTCCGTGGAAGCGATGTCCGTCGAAGCGAAGTCCGTCGAAGCGGGCGGGAGCGAGGAGTCGCAGGCGTTGCGGCCACACGCCGAGCACGCCTTCGCGGCCGAACTCGCCGCGCTCGCCGCGCAGGACGACCGTCCCCGCCCGGCCCGCTGGAAGCTGTCGCCGTGGGCGGTGGCGACGTACCTGCTCGGCGGCACCCTGCCGGACGGCACGGTGATCACGCCGAAGTACGTGGGACCGCGCCGCATCGTCGAGGTCGCCGTCACCACACTCGCCACCGACCGCGCCCTGCTCCTGCTCGGCGTGCCCGGCACCGCCAAGACGTGGGTGTCGGAGCACCTGGCCGCCGCGGTCAGCGGTGACTCGACCCTGCTGGTGCAGGGCACGGCCGGCACCCCGGAGGAGGCGATCCGGTACGGCTGGAACTACGCGCAGCTGCTCGCGCACGGCCCGAGCCGGGACGCTCTGGTGCCCAGCCCCGTCATGCGGGCCATGGCCGAGGGCATGACCGCCCGGGTCGAGGAACTGACCCGCATCCCGGCCGACGTCCAGGACACCCTGATCACGATCCTGTCCGAGAAGACCCTCCCCGTCCCCGAGCTGGGCCAGGAGGTCCAGGCGGTCCGCGGCTTCAACCTCATCGCCACCGCCAACGACCGCGACCGCGGGGTCAACGACCTCTCCAGCGCGCTGCGCCGCCGCTTCAACACCGTGGTGCTGCCGCTGCCCGAGAGCGCCGACGCCGAGGTCGACATCGTCACCCGCCGCGTCGAGCAGATCGGCCGCTCCCTCGACCTGCCGGCCGCGCCCGACGGCATCGAGGAGATCCGCCGGGTCGTGACCGTCTTCCGCGAGCTGCGCGACGGCATCACCGCCGACGGCCGGACGAAGCTGAAGTCACCCAGCGGCACCCTGTCCACGGCGGAGGCGATCTCCGTCGTCACCAACGGCCTCGCCCTCGCCGCCCACTTCGGCGACGGCGTGCTGCGCTCGGGCGATGTCGCCGCCGGCATCCTCGGTGCCGTCGTCCGCGACCCGGCGGCCGACCGGGTCGTCTGGCAGGAGTACCTGGAGACGGTGGTCCGCGAGCGCGACGGCTGGGCGGACTTCTACCGCGCCTGCCGGGAGGTGAGCGCATGACCGATTCAGGAGGGAGCCCGGCGTACGGATCCGGGCCGCTGCTGCTCGGCGTGCGGCACCACGGACCGGGCTCCGCGCGCGCGGTACGGGCCGCGCTGGACGCCGCCCGCCCCGCCGCCGTCCTGATCGAGGGTCCGCCCGAGGCCGACGCGCTGATCCCGCTGGCCGCCGACCCGGGCCTGCGGCCCCCGGTCGCCCTGCTCGCCCACGCCGTGGACGAACCCGGCCGCTCGGCCTTCTGGCCGCTCGCCGAGTTCAGCCCGGAATGGGTGGGCATGCGCTGGGCCTTGGAACACGGCGTTCCCGCCCGCTTCATCGACCTGCCGGCCACGCACACGCTCGCGCGGGAGGAGAAGGAGAGCACGAAGGAGGATGCCCCCGAGCCCGAGCCCGAGCCCGAGGCAGGTTCCGGTGCCGACACCGCTGCCGGGGAAGAGGCAGCCGTCGAGGACCTGGTCCGCGTCGACCCGCTCGCCGTGCTCGCCGAGACCGCCGGATACGACGATCCCGAGCGGTGGTGGGAGGACGTCGTGGAGCACCGGGGGCCGGGCGAACGGGACCCGTTCGCGCCGTTCGCCGCCCTGGAGGAGGCCATGGGAGCGCTCCGCGAGCGGTACGGCCCCGGCGACCACTCCCGGGACGCGGTCCGGGAGGCCCACATGCGGCTGCAACTGCGCCTCGCTCGCAAGGAGTTCGGGGATACGGTGGCCGTGGTGTGCGGGGCCTGGCACGTGCCCGCGCTGCGGCAGAAGACCACCGTGGCCGCGGACCGGGCCCTGCTGAAGGGCTTGCCGAAGGTGAAGACGGACCTCACCTGGGTGCCCTGGACGCACCGCAGACTGGCCCGGTCCAGCGGATACGGGGCGGGCATCGACTCGCCGGGCTGGTACGGGCACCTGTTCCGCGCCCCCGACCGGCCGGTCGAGCGGTGGCTCACCAAGGTGGCGGGGCTGCTGCGCGAGGAGGACCGGATCGTCTCCTCCGCGCACGTCATCGAGGCCGTCAGGCTCGCCGGGACCCTGGCCGCGATGCGCGGCCGACCGTTGCCGGGCCTGACCGAGACCACCGACGCGGTGCGTGCGGTGATGTGCGACGGTTCGGACGTGCCCCTGGCCCTGGTGCACGACCGGCTGGTGGTAGGAGACGTCCTCGGCGAGGTGCCCGAGTCCGCCCCCACGGTGCCGTTGCAGCGCGACCTGACCCGGCGGCAGCGCGCGCTGCGGCTCAAACCGGAGGCACTGGAGCGCGAGCTGGAGCTGGACCTGCGCAAGGAGACCGACGCCGGACGCAGCAGGCTGCTGCACCGGCTGCGGCTGCTCGGCGTCGGCTGGGGCGAACCGGCCCGGTCGCGGGGGAGCACGGGCACGTTCCGGGAGACCTGGCGGTTGCGCTGGGAGCCGGAGCTGTCGGTGCGGGTCGCCGAGGCGGGCGTGTGGGGGACGACAGTCCTCGCCGCGGCACAGGCCAAGGCAGAGGCGGACGCGACCGCCGCGCGGGCCCTGGCCGACGTCACCGCGCTCGCCGAGCAGTGCCTGCTCGCCGGGCTGTCGGACGCCCTGCCCGTCGTCATGCGGGTGCTGGCCGACCGGGCGGCCCTCGACACGGACGTCGGTCACCTCGCCCAGGCCCTGCCCGCCCTGGTCCGCTCCCTGCGCTACGGCGACGTGCGCGGTACCGACACCGCCGCGCTGACCGGGGTCGCGGCGGGCCTCGCCGAGCGCGTCTTCGTCGGCCTGCCCCCGGCCTGCGCCACGCTGGACGCGGACGCGGCACAGGAGATGCGCGGCCATGTGGACGCCGTGCACACGGCGGTGGGGCTGCTGGGGGAGAGCCTGGCCGCTGCCGCTGCCGCTGCCGCTGCCGCTGCCGGTGGGGAGGTGACGGCGGGAGCCGGTGCGACTGCCGGAGCCGGTGCGGACACCGATGCTGCCGGGAGCCGTAGTGGTGCCGCGGGCGCGGGTCCCGAGGCTTCCGGGACGGTGTCCCAGGGGCTGCGTGACCGTTGGCGGGACGTCCTGCGGACGCTGTCCCTGCGGGACACCGTGCCCGGGGTGCTCCGGGGGCGGGCCGTGCGGCTGCTGTTGGACGACGGTGTGCTGGCGTCGGACGAGGCGGCGCGGCTGATGGGGCTCGTGCTGTCGCCGGGGACACCGCCCGCCGACGCGGCCGCCTGGATCGAGGGGTTCGTCGGTGGTGGCGGCGGCCTGCTGCTCGTGCACGACGAGCGGCTGCTCGGCCTCGTGGACAGCTGGCTGACGGGCGTGCCGGCGGAGGCGTTCACGGACGTACTGCCGCTGCTGCGGCGGACGTTCGCGGCGTACGAGCCGGGGTTGCGCAGAACCCTCGGCGAACTGGTCCGGCGCGGGCCGGGTGACCGGGCAGCAGGAGCGGCCCACGCGGCGGTGACCCCCGGCTTCGCCGCCGAGCCGGACGCGGAGCGCGCCGACGCCGTGCTGCCGGTGCTGCGGCTGCTGCTCGGCCTGGACGAGGAGTGGCGCACGAACGACGACAACAGCTGCGTGGGGGTGGGCACATGACGACCGAACCGACGACCCGAGCGACACCCGGACCGACGGCGACGGACGTGTCCGACTCGGCGCGGGAGCGGTTGCGGCGCTGGCGGCTGGTGCTCGGCGGTGACCAGGCCGACGGCACCGGATGCGCGCTGTCCGGGCGGGACGCGGCGATGGACGGCACGTTGGCCGCGCTCTACGGGAAGGGGGACAGACCCCAGTCCGGGCGGGACCGTTCGGCCGGGCTCGGCGCGTCGGCGCCCTCCGTGGCGCGCTGGCTCGGGGACATCCGCACGTACTTCCCCTCCTCCGTCGTCCAGATCATGCAGCGCGACGCCATCGACCGGCTGGGCCTCTCCTCGTTGCTGCTGGAGCCGGAGATGCTGGAGGCGGTGGAGGCGGACGTGCACCTGGTCGGCACGCTGCTCTCGCTCAACAAGGCGATGCCGGAGACGACGAAGGAGACGGCACGCGCGGTCGTGCGCAGAGTCGTCGAGGACCTGGAGAAACGGCTCGCGACCCGTACCCGGGCCACCCTCACCGGCGCCCTCGACCGCAGTGCCCGCGTCAACCGCCCGCGCCATCACGACATCGACTGGAACCGCACCATCGCGGCCAACCTCAAGCACTACCTGCCCGAGTACCGCACGGTCGTACCGGATCGGCTCATCGGCTACGGGCGTGCCGCGCGGTCCGTGAAGAAGGAGGTGGTCCTCTGCATCGACCAGTCCGGGTCCATGGCGGCGTCCGTGGTGTACGCGTCGGTGTTCGGGGCGGTGCTCGCCTCCATGCGGTCGATCAGCACCCGGCTGGTCGTCTTCGACACGGCGGTGGTCGACCTCACCGACCAGCTGGCCGACCCGGTCGACGTCCTCTTCGGTACCCAGCTCGGCGGCGGCACGGACATCAACCGGGCGCTCGCCTACTGCCAGTCGCAGATCACCCGGCCCGCCGAGACGGTGGTCGTCCTGATCAGCGACCTCTACGAGGGCGGCATCCGTGACGAGATGCTCAAGCGGGTGGCGGCGATGAAGGCGTCCGGGGTGCAGTTCGTGGCGCTGCTCGCGCTGTCGGACGAGGGGGCGCCGGCCTACGACCGGGAGCACGCTGCGGCGCTCGCCGCGCTCGGTGCACCGGCCTTCGCCTGCACGCCCGATCTGTTTCCGGAGGTGATGGCGGCGGCCCTCGAGAAACGGCCACTGCCGATACCGGACACCGTGTGACGCCGGGCGGGAAAGGGGCAGGAACAGGGATATGACTACCCATCGGTAACACGGGGCTTGCGCGGCCTCGGGCAGGGCGTGCAAGGATCGTCGGAGCCTCCTGCCGTGCCGACGATCCGAGGACGTTTCCCTCCTTGACCTCCCCAGCAGCCCTCTTCGGTGCCACCGTGCGCGCGTTGCGTACGGGGGCGGCGCGGCGTGCGCTGCAACTGGTCCTGCTGGTCGGCGGGTTGTTCGTGCTCGGGTTCCTCTGCGGCGAGCAGGCGCAGGCGGCCGAGCGGATCCCGGCGCCGGTGCAGGCGCCCGTGCGGGCGACTTCGGTGCGCTCCTCGGTGACGGCGCCCGAGGATCCGGTGGATCCGGTGCGGGCGATGGGGAAGGGCACGGTGCGCGCGGTGTCGGACCAGGTCGTCGCCCCGGTCCGGGACGTGGTGAACACGGCCACCCAAGCCCTCGAGGCCACGACCTCCCGGTCCGTGGACGAGGCGTCCCGGTCCGTGGACGAGGCGTCCCGGTCCGTCGGGCAGGCACGGCCGACGGCACCCTCCCTGCCCCTGCCGGACGTCACCGAAGCGTCGGTCCCGCCCGGCCACCAGGCGGCGGCCCCGAAGGGCCCGGCACCCCGCCCGCAGCGGCACATCGGCACGGCCGCCGCGAAGAGCCCGGCCGGGCGGCACTCCGCGCACACCGTCGCCTCCGCGCCGGCGCCGGCCGTCGCGGCCTTCGGCCCCGCGGCACCTGCCGTCCTCCGGCACGCGGCATGGGCCCCCGCCCCGCGCACGACCACGTCCGTCGGCGACCCCGGCCGGCCCGCGCCCACCGGAGACCCGGACGGCGTGCTCGGCAAGCAGGCGGCCGACGGCAGCACAACCCGGCACGGTGACGCGTGCGCCGTCACCTTCGTTGGCCGGGCGCCCCTGCGGCTCCCGCCCGGCGCCACAGCGCGCGCGGACGCGCCCGAGACCCGGGAACGGCACCGGGACATCCCCGTCTTCCCCGGCTAGGCAGCAGGGCAGACCTCCCCGCCACGGACTCGTTGCGCGGGGCGGAACACGTCTGCCCGTCCGGACCATTGGCATTCAGTGCGCTCCGGACGGAAATCCCCAGCCTTTCCAGCCGTTTTCGAAGGAATTGACGCACGCGATGAACAAGAACATGCGCCGTTCGATCGTTATAGCCGCCGGTGTCACCGGTGCGTGGGCGCTCGGCTCTGCCGTGGCCAGCGCGGACGAACTGTCCGCCACCTCCGTCTCCGTACCGGACGCGGGCGCCGAGGCCGGCCTGCCGCCTCGGACCGGCACCGCCCCCGCCACCCAGGCGCACGCCGAGACCCACGGCGTCGACGCCACCCCTGCCGTCGACGCCACCCCTGCCGTCCACGCCACCCCCGCCGTCCACGCCACCCCCGCCGTCGACGCCACCAGTGCCCTTCCCGCCACCCCCGCCACCCTCGCCGCGCCCGCTCTCCACACCGCGCCCGAGGGTGAGATCGACTATCTGTTCGGGCCCCTGTCCTCCTTCGCTCCCGAGGCGCAGGAGGTGGCCGAGGCCGTGGTTCCGCCGGTGGCCGCGTCGGCCGTCCACGGGGCCGTTCCGGTCGCCACCGGTGTGGTGAGCGGCGTACGGCCCACGGTGCGGCATGCGGGGGCGGGCGTGCAGGGCACGGCCACGGACGCCCGGGCCGACGCGTACGGCGTGGCCGCGGGCGCCGCCGACGACGTGCGGACGTCGGCCGGTGCCGTCCCCGCCTACGCCACCGGGCTGACCGGCCAGGTCGCCCGGGACACCACCGACGCGGTGCTGCCGCCGGTCGCCTCCGGCGCCGTGCGCGGGGCGGTGCCGGTGGCCGGACAGGCCGTTTCGGACGCGGGCGCACTCGCGCACGGCGTTCAGGGTGCTGCCCAGGGCTTCGCCGACGGGGTCGCGGGCGCCGCGTCGCCGCTCGCGCACGGGGTGACCGGGCAGGCCGGGGTCTTCACCGAGGGCGTCGCCGGCCAGGTGCCGCCCTTCGCGGCCGGTGTCACCGGTGCGGTCCGGCCGGTCACGGACACCGTCACCGGTGCCGTGCACCAGGTGGTCCACACCGCCGACGGGACGGTGCGGCCGGTGGCCGACGGAGTCGGCGGGATCGGTGGGAGCGCGACCGGCTTCGGCCACGGTGTGGCGGGCGAGGCCGGGGCGTTCGCGGGCCGCGTCACCGGTGACACCGGGCCTGTGGCCCAGCAGGCCGGGGGATTCGCGCACGGCCTCGACGACACCGCGCAGGGCGCCGGCGGGGCACTGGCCGGGCACGCGGTCACCGGCGCGGCAGGGCTCGCCCGGACGGCCGTACCGGCGCACCTGGGCCAGTCCTACGGCACGACCGTCCAGGACCCGTACGGCGTGCGGGAGGCCGGGCAGGGCATCAGGCAGCAGCAGGGCTTGGCACACCGGCAGGAGACCGCACACCGGCACGGCACCGCGGACCAGGGGCTCCCGTCGGGCCGGTAGGGCTGAGTGCCCCGCATCGCTCCGCAGGGTGACCGGACCCGGACGGCCGAATGCCGTCGGTTCGTCCGGCCGGAGCCCTGCGGACGGGGCGGGTGGTCCCCATTGGGGTGGGGATCAACCGTCCCGGCCCCGGGTCCGCCCGGGGCCTCCCAGAGGCCTCACCGGGTCAACCCCAGCCCGGTGAGGCCTCGCATCCCACCCCGATCGCGGCACGGCGTGTCATGAAACCCGGCATCATGTGACAGGTATCACCGCTCAGGTGTGACCCTCGATTTAGGGCGCTCCCGCAAGCGGGGATAACCTGCGAGACGGACATGCCGCGCGCTCGGACACCGTGTGCGCCTCCCTTGTGACAAGCGGACGTCACGTTGCCCTTCGCGGCACGCCCACGCATCCAACGAACCGCGAGATCACTGATAGGGACGGAAGCGCGTGGACCTGTTCGAGTACCAGGCGAGGGACCTCTTCGCCAAGCACGATGTACCGGTGCTGGCCGGTGAAGTCATCGACACGCCTGAGGCGGCGCGCGCGATCACCGAGCGTCTGGGCGGCAAGTCCGTCGTCAAGGCGCAGGTGAAGGTCGGTGGCCGCGGCAAGGCCGGTGGCGTCAAGCTGGCCGCCTCCGCGGACGAGGCCGTCGCCCGGGCGACGGACATCCTCGGCATGGACATCAAGGGCCACACTGTCCACAAGGTCATGATCGCCGAGACCGCTCCGGAGATCCTCGAGGAGTACTACGTCTCCTTCCTCCTCGACCGTGCGAACCGCACCTTCCTGTCCATCGCCTCCGTCGAGGGCGGCATGGAGATCGAGGAGGTGGCGGCCACCCGTCCGGAGGCCGTCGCCAAGACGCCGATCGACCCGATCGACGGTGTGGACGAGGCCAAGGCCCGCGAGATCGTCGCCGCCGCCAAGTTCCCGGCCGAGGTCGCGGACAAGGTCGCGAACGTCCTCGTCAAGCTGTGGGACACCTTCATCAAGTCGGACGCCCTCCTCGTCGAGGTCAACCCCCTGGCGAAGGTCGCCTCCGGCGAGGTCATCGCCCTCGACGGCAAGGTGTCGCTCGACGACAACGCCGAGTTCCGTCACCCCGAGTACGAGGAGCTCCACGACAAGGCCGCGGCCAACCCGCTCGAGGCCGCCGCCAAGGAGAAGAACCTCAACTACGTCAAGCTCGACGGCGAGGTCGGCATCATCGGCAACGGCGCGGGTCTCGTCATGAGCACCCTGGACGTCGTCGCGTACGCCGGTGAGAAGCACGGTGGCGTCAAGCCCGCCAACTTCCTGGACATCGGCGGTGGCGCCTCCGCCCAGGTCATGGCGAACGGCCTGGAGATCATCCTGGGCGACCCGGACGTCAAGTCCGTCTTCGTGAACGTCTTCGGTGGCATCACCGCCTGCGACGAGGTCGCCAACGGCATCGTGCAGGCCCTGAAGCTCCTGGAGGACCGCGGCGAGAACGTCTCGAAGCCGCTCGTCGTCCGCCTCGACGGCAACAACGCCGAGCTGGGCCGACAGATCCTCACCGACGCCAACCACCCGCTGGTGCAGCGCGTCGACACCATGGACGGCGCGGCCGACAAGGCCGCCGAGCTGGCCCACGCCGCCAAGTAAGCACTCAGGACGAGGACACAACACACCATGGCTATCTGGCTCAACAAGGACAGCAAGGTCATCGTCCAGGGCATGACCGGCGCCACGGGCATGAAGCACACCAAGCTCATGCTCGGTGACGGCACCAACGTCGTGGGCGGCGTGAACCCGCGCAAGGCCGGCGCCACCGTGGACTTCGACGGCACCGAGGTACCGGTCTTCGGCACCGTCAAGGAGGCCATCGAGAAGACCGGCGCCAACGTCTCCGTCATCTTCGTGCCGGAGAAGTTCACCAAGGACGCGGTCGTCGAGGCCATCGACGCAGAGATCCCGCTCGCCGTCGTGATCACCGAGGGCATCGCCGTGCACGACACGGCGTCCTTCTGGGCGTACGCCGGCAAGAAGGGCAACAAGACCCGGATCATCGGCCCGAACTGCCCCGGCATCATCACCCCGGGCCAGTCGAACGTCGGCATCATCCCGGGCGACATCACCAAGCCGGGCCGCATCGGCCTGGTGTCGAAGTCCGGCACGCTGACGTACCAGATGATGTACGAGCTGCGGGACATCGGCTTCTCGACCGCCGTCGGCATCGGTGGTGACCCGATCATCGGCACCACGCACATCGACGCCCTCGCCGCGTTCCAGAACGACCCCGAGACCGACCTGATCGTGATGATCGGCGAGATCGGTGGTGACGCGGAGGAGCGTGCCGCGGCGTTCATCAAGGAGAACGTGACCAAGCCGGTCGTCGGCTACGTCGCGGGCTTCACGGCGCCCGAGGGCAAGACCATGGGCCACGCCGGCGCCATCGTCTCCGGTTCCTCCGGCACCGCACAGGCCAAGAAGGAGGCCCTGGAGGCCGCCGGCGTCAAGGTCGGCAAGACGCCGACCGAGACGGCGAAGCTGGCCCGGGAGATCCTGGCCGGCTGAGACACCTCGGCCGAACGGCGGTAGGCCCGTCCCCCGAAGCGAGGGGCGGGCCTACCGCCGTTCGCGCTCGCCGGGCGGTCAGCGGGTCTCCGGTGCCAGGCGTTCCGGGCCGGCTGTCTTCTCCCGTCGAAGTTTCGCCCGCAGCGCCTGCTCCTCCTGGGACAACGGGCCCAGGGCAGGGGGCGGGGGGACCCCGCGTACCGCCTGGGCCGGGGCCAGGGGGGCCTCGTAGTGGTTCGGGGCCGTGCGGAGCGTCAGCGTCGTGGCGCCGATGATCGTCACCGTGAACGCGATGGCGGCCCGCGTCCAGAAGACGTTCCGGCGTTCACCGACGGTCCGCACCACCGTCGGCCTGGCCGCGCCCAGCCGCTCCGCCGAGGCCAGTTCGAGCAGCCGGCGATGCAGTTCGGCGGGGTCCGCCAGCGCCGGTACCGCCGCGGCCAGCGCCTCGCGGGCGTGGGTCAGCCGGCTGGCGGCGGCGGGCGTGCTGGCCTCCGTCTCGGCCGCCGTCTCCGGCAGGTCGAGCCCGACCCCGTCGTACAGCACGAGTGTGCGCCGGTACGTCGGCGGCAGCTTCAGCAGGGCGCGCAGCAGCACCCGGTCGGCCGGATCGGCCGGTGGCGGTTCGGGGTTGCGGTACCGCGGACGGAAGCGGTGCCAGGGGGACAGCGCGCAGTCGTACGCCACCGCCCGCACCCAGCCGGCCGGATCCCGGTCCCGGGCCACCTCGGGCCAGCGCTGCCAGGCCAGCTGGAAGGCCCGCTCCACGGCCTCGCGGGCCAGCTCCCGGCGCCCGCTGAGCAGATAGGCCTGGCGCACGAGGGCGGGGGCGCAGAACGCGTACAGCGCGTCGAAGCTCTGAGCGGCCGTCAGCGGCTCGGGGCCCGGACGTGCCGGGAGGCCGGGGGCGGGGACCGTTCCGGCCGTCCGCCCCGGTCCCTGAGTGGCCGTCGGCTCGGCGAAGGCGGCCAGGAGCCCGGCGTACTCCTGGCCCTGGCTGCCGTCGGGGACACGGCGGCCGGACTCCCACGCGCGCATCGTGGCCCGGCTGACGCCGAGCCGCTCCGCGAGCTGAGCCTGCGTCAGCGAAGCGGCCTCGCGCAGGCGTCGGCGTTCCTTCGGCGGTGGCAGCGGGATGACAGGGCTCTGCGTCGTCACCGTGCACCCTTCCGTTCGTAAAAGAGCATATTCATATTTTTAGCGACACTTCGGTGGTTCGCCTGTTACGACGGGAAAGCGCGTGTCGTTGGGAGCATGGGGTCGTGACCCAGATGACCGCCCGCCGCTCGTCGTCGACGCCCCTGCTCACCCGGATGCGTGACCGTTCGCCAGGCCTGGCCGCGAGCCTCCTGGGCGGCGCCGTCGCGGCCGGACTGGGGCTCGGCTCGCTCGCCGTGCTCGTCCTGGCGATGTGGATCAGCTCGCCGTACCCGGACAGCGGCCCGGGTGAGGCGTTGCATGTCGCCGCAGCCCTGTGGCTGTTGGCGCACGGGATCCAGCTGGTGCGCACCGAGACGCTCACCGGGACCCCCCTGCCGGTCGGCGTGACCCCGCTGCTGCTGCTCGCGCTGCCGGCGTGGCTGCTGTACCGGGCGGCCAGGGACGCGGTGGACGCGCCCGCCGACGCCGACGGCCCGCCTCCCGTGCCGGCGCGCACGGCCTGGACGGGGGTCGTCCTCGGCTACCTCGGCGTCGGCTGCGCGGTGGGCCTGTACTGCGGCGGAGGGGAACTGCGTCCCGAGTGGCCCTGGGTGACGGTGTGTCTGCCGCTGGTCGCGGCGGGTGCCGCGGGAGCCGGGGTGTGGTCGGCGTACGGCCGTCCGGACGAGCCGTTGCTGAAGGTGCTGACGGTGCTGCGCGGGCCGGTGACCGGCACCGACGCACCGGCCCGGTGGGGTACGGCCGTACGGGCCACCGGCGCGGCTGCGGCGGTGCTCCTCGGGGGTGGGGCGTTGCTGGTCGGGGTGTCACTGGTGTGGCACGGCGAGCCGGCGCGGGCGTCCTTCCTGCAGCTGACCGAGGGCTGGACGGGGCGGTTCGCGGTGCTGCTGCTCGGCATCGCGCTGGTCCCCAACGCGGCGGTGTGGGCCGCCTCCTACGCCCTCGGACCCGGGTTCGTCCTCGGTGCCGGGCATCTGGTGAACCCGCTCGCCTCCGATCCGGCGCCGCTGCTGCCGCCGTTCCCGCTGCTGGCCGCGGTGCCGGACGCCGGGACGGGGGCGCCGCTGAACTGGGCGGCGGGGCTGGTGCCGGTGGCGGCCGGGGTGACGGCCGGGTGGTTCGTGGGGAGGGGCGCCGTTGTCCGGGCGGCCGCCGGGCGGACGGAGACCGGGGAACCGGCGCCGGCCCCCTGGTCGGCGGGCCGGACCGCCGGGGTGGTTCTGCTGACGGCGTCGACCTGTGCGGTGGCCCTCGCCCTGCTCGCCGAGCTGGCGGGCGGCCCCCTGGGCGTGGCCGCACTGGCCCGGTTCGGTCCGGTGTGGTGGCAGACCGGCGGCGCTGCGGGGGCCTGGACGGCGGTGCCGGCGATGCCGGTGGCGCTGACCGTACGGGCCTGGCGGCTGCTGGGCCGGCGGACCCGGGAGACCGGGATCCCGGCCCAGGGCGCGGAGAAGACGTGGTGCAAGGGGGTGACGGGCGCCGCGACGACCTCCGGAAGAGCGGCGGCGACCTCGGGGAAGGCCGCGACGTCCTCCGGGAAAACGGCGGCGACCTCCGGGAAGGCCGTGACGACCGGGCAGCCGATGATCTCCGGGAAGGGGACGGAACCGGAGGGGGCCAAGGGTCCCGGAGGGGCGAGGAGTCAGGACCCCGGGTCGGCGAACGGCAAGGACTCAGGGACGGCGAAGCCCAGGATCGCGGAGACGGCGGAGGCCCCGGCGGACGGCAAGGACCCGGTGGGTACCGAAGCCGACCCCGCGCAGGCCGAGGACCCGGCGGACGTCGGCGACCCCGTGACGGAGAAGGCCAGGAGCGGGAAACCGGGCAACGGCACGGCTCCCGCCGAGGTCGAGTCCCGGCCCGGGTTCACCCCCGCCTCCCTCGACGAGGACGAGCGGTACGAGATCCTTCCGGCCGTCGACCCGTTCACCCCGGAGTGGCACGACGACCTCGCCCGCGCGACCCGCCGGGCGGTGCCACGTGAGACCGCCGACCCGGAAGAAGCCCCCGCTGCCGCCGCACCCGCCGAACCGACGGACACCGCGGCCGCCATGCCCGCTCCGGCGGACCCCACCGGACCGGGCGCCGCCGGACCGGGCGCCGCCGACGGCGGACCCCGTGCCGCTCACTGACCCCGTGCCGCTCACTGCCCCCGGGCTGTCGCGCCGCCCCTCAGTCGTTCCCAGTCCCCAGAACGCCCCGCAGCTCCTGCGGCAGCAGCTGCGTGCAGGACTGCTTGGCCTCGTGGGTGAGGGCGTCGTTCACGCAGGTGTAGTAGTCGCGGTAGACCAGCTGGACCGTGAAGGTCGAGGCCACCAGGACCAGCGCCAGGGACGCCGTGACCAGGCCGCCGACGGCCGCAGTCGTCTGGGGCCGGCCGGGCGGGGGCGCCGGGGTGCCCGGGGACGGCGTGCCCGGCTTGGCACGCAGGGAGCTGATGCCCCAGTAGAGCGCCAGCGCGCCCAGCAGCAGGGACACGTACGGCCAGCTGAACAGGACGAAGAAGACGGCCCACATGCCGGACAGGAGGGCGTAGCGCGCGCGGCGCTGGGCCGGGTCGGTCGGGTCCCAGCGCATCCCGGAGCCGCTGGGGTCGCCGGGACCCTGGGGGCCGCCGCCGGGCCGCTCGCCGAAGTTGCCGGGGGAGCGGCCGGGCTGGCGGTCGCTCCACCGACCGCCCCAGGGCGAGTCGCCCCGGGAGCCGGGCCCCGAGCCGGATCCGGGGGAACCCTCGGGGTGCCGGGGCTGCCACGGCCGGTCAGGGCTGCCCTCGGGCGGCGGCGCGAAGGGATTGTCGTCCTGCCCCTCACCGCCCCGGCCCCCACCGGCCTGTCCGCCTCCGCGGGACCATCCGCCCCCACCGGGCTGTCCGCCCCCACCCGGCTGCCCGCCGCCCCCGGGCTGTCCGCCGCCGTGCCCACCGGCGCCCGGACCGCCCTGACCGCCGGCGTCCTGACCCCCCTGGTGCGCCTCGGGCGGCGAGGCCGGGCGCTCTCGCAGCAGGACGGCGCCCCGCTCGCCTCCCTGGGCCGGGCGCGGAGGGAACGTGAGGAGTCGCAGACTGCGATCGGGCATCAAAAGAGCGTCTTCCCTTAGGCGAACAAGGCTGTCCGACGTGAGCTTCCACCCGGGCAACGCACCGCGCTGCGCGCGCGTTCCCGGAGCCGCTCGTTCTCGATTCCTCCCGAACGCTACCTTCCGGCCACGCCCCCGTCCCGAGGGGGCCGTCCGGAGTGCCGGTATCGTTGCTGACGGTCGACCGCTTCGTAGACTTCCCCGTATACCGGGGCGCGAAGCATTCGTACGACCGCACAAACCGCTTCCCCGAGAAAGGGCCCCATCGTGGCCGCCAAGCCCGTGGCCAAGCGCCTCGTCGTGCTGGTCTCCGGATCCGGCACCAATCTGCAGGCGCTGCTGGACGAGATCGAGCGCACCGGAGCCGAGGAGTACGGCGCGCGGATCGTCGCCGTAGGGGCCGACCGGGAGGGCATCGAGGGTCTCGCGCGGGCCGAGCGCGCCGGGCTGCCCACCTTCGTGTGCAGGGTCAAGGACCATGCCTCCCGGGAGGAGTGGGACGCCGCCCTCGCCGAGGCAGTGGCCGCGTACGAGCCCGACCTGGTGGTCTCCGCCGGGTTCATGAAGATCGTGGGCAAGGAGTTCCTCGCGCGGTACGGCGGGCGGTTCGTGAACACCCACCCGGCCCTGCTGCCCAGTTTTCCCGGGGCCCACGGCGTGCGTGACGCGCTCGCGTACGGCGCCAGGGTCACCGGCTGCACCGTCCACTTCGTCGACGACGGCGTCGACACCGGCCCGATCATCGCCCAGGGCGTGGTCGAGGTCCGGGACGAGGACGACGAGAGCGCGCTGCACGAGCGCATCAAGGAAGTCGAGCGAAGGCTGCTCGTCGAGGTCGTGGGGCGGCTCGCCCGCAACGGCTATCGCATTGAGGGACGAAAGGTAGTTATCCAGTGACCGCCATCGCCGAGAGCAACAAGCGGCCCATTCGCCGGGCGCTCGTCAGCGTCTACGACAAGACCGGCCTGGAAGACCTCGCGCGCGGGCTGCACGAGGCCGGTGTCGAGCTGGTCTCCACCGGGTCCACGGCAGGCCGCATCGCCGCCGTCGGCGTCCCCGTCACCAAGGTCGAGGAGCTGACCGGATTCCCCGAGTGCCTGGACGGCCGGGTCAAGACCCTGCACCCCCGGGTGCACGCGGGCATCCTCGCCGACCTGCGCCTGGACAGCCACCGCGAGCAGCTCGCCGAGCTGGGTGTCGAGCCGTTCGACCTCGTCGTCGTCAACCTCTACCCCTTCCGCGAGACCGTCGCCTCGGGCGCGAGCGACGACGAGTGCGTGGAACAGATCGACATCGGCGGCCCGTCCATGGTCCGCGCCGCCGCCAAGAACCACCCCTCCGTCGCCGTGGTCACCAGCCCGGAGCGGTACGCCGACGTGCTCGCAGCCGTCAAGGACGGCGGGTTCGACCTCGGAGCCCGCAAGCGGCTCGCCGCCGAGGCGTTCCAGCACACCGCCGCCTACGACGTGGCCGTCGCCTCCTGGTTCGCCTCGTCCTACGCCGCCGTGGACGAGTCGGGCTTCCCGGACTTCCTCGGCGCCACGTACGAGCGCAAGAACACCCTCCGCTACGGCGAGAACCCGCACCAGGGTGCCGCGCTGTACGTCGACGGCACGGGTGGCCTCGCCGAGGCCGAGCAGCTGCACGGCAAGGAGATGTCGTACAACAACTACACGGACACGGACGCCGCGCGCCGTGCCGCGTACGACCACGACGAGCCCTGTGTCGCGATCATCAAGCACGCGAACCCCTGCGGCATCGCGGTCGGCGCGGATGTCGCCGAGGCGCACCGCAAGGCCCACGCCTGCGACCCGGTGTCCGCTTACGGCGGTGTCATCGCCGTCAACCGTCCGGTCAGCAAGGAGATGGCCGAGCAGGTCGCGGACATCTTCACCGAGGTCATCGTCGCCCCGGACTACGAGGAGGGGGCCCTGGAGGCCCTCACCAAGAAGAAGAACATCCGGGTGCTGAAGGCCCCCGGCGCGCCCGGCAACCCGGTCGAGGCCAAGCAGATCGACGGCGGTGCGCTGCTCCAGGTCACCGACCGGCTCCAGGCCGACGGCGACGACCCGGCGAACTGGACGCTGGCCAGCGGCGAGGCCCTGAGCGAGGACGAGCTGAAGGAGCTGGCCTTCGCCTGGAAGGCCTGCCGTGCCGTGAAGTCCAACGCGATCCTGCTCGCCAAGGACGGCGCCTCCGTCGGCGTCGGCATGGGCCAGGTCAACCGCGTCGACTCCTGCAAGCTCGCCGTCGAGCGGGCCGGTGCGGAGCGGGCGCGTGGCTCCTTCGCCGCCTCCGACGCCTTCTTCCCCTTCCCCGACGGTCCCGGGATCCTCATCGGGGCCGGCGTGCGGGCGATCGTCCAGCCGGGCGGCTCGATCCGTGACGAGCAGGTCGTCGAGGCCGCCAAGGAGGCGGGCGTGACCATGTACTTCACGGGCACGCGCCACTTCTTCCACTGAGCCGGCACTGGGCTGACACTGGGCCGACACCGCGTGACGCCGGGTCGGCCCAGAACCCGTTTCAGCCGCCGAGTTCATGCAGGTGACGCACGTTCCGCAGCGGTGAGCAGAAGACGACGAGCCAGCTGCCGGCGATCATTACGGCACCGGTGCAGATCGCGGCGCGGACCCCGGCGCAGGCCCCGATCACCCCCGGCCGTGCCCGCGCCCGAAGGCGAGGCGCTCACCCGGGGCGAGCCGGATCCGGGCGCGCGGGGCCGGGTCCTCCGGGGTCGGCGGAGGTACGACGATGATGCTGTACAAGGTGCGTCTCCCCGTGCCTGCCGGCTGCCGCGGTCGCAACGGCTACCCCGGCCGGATTGGGGGGACACACCAGGGCCGTGTCTCCCCCCGGACGGGTGAGACACGGCCCTCGGTGCGGAAATGGCGCGAACTGGTCCGTAGAGCGGGACGGTTCGCGTAGGCGGGTTCAGTACCGCGCGCGGTTGAACCAGGCCTTGCCGTTGGCGCCGCCGACGAAGCAGGCGACCAGGATGGCCAGCACCGTGTGGACGAGGCCTACGACGACGAACGGGTACAGACCGAGCACCGCGGTGATGATGCCGAACACCAGGGTGGTGATGCGGACGCCGTTGCCGCCGGTGTTGAACTTCGCCGCGAGCACGGCCGCGAACACGCCCCAGGCGAGCGCGAACACGATCATGGCCACCAGGATGCCGGTCGAGTAGTCGGCGATGCGCTGGAAAGAGGAGTCGTTCTGCAGGGTGTCGTCGTTCTTCGCGTGGTTCACGACCGCCGCGTAGAACGCGAAAAGCCCCATGCCGATCACCTGCAGGCCGACGATCACCCAGAGCATCACGCGGGCCGCGCTGACGTTGCCCGGCATGGTGGTCATCGGGGCGGCGCCGCCGTACGGCTGCTGCACGGGCGGTGCCTGCGGGTAGCCGTAACCGGGCTGCTGGCCCTGCGGGGCGCCGTAGGGGTTGTTCGGGTCGCCGTAGCTCATGGCTGGTGTTTCCTCCGTGTATCGAGTGCGGGGACGGCGCGTGGCACCGCACGGAGGAAGGTTTCTACAGATGCGGTACGTCCCCCCGATGAGCTGCCCGCTGCACTGTGCTGTTCATCGTTCTTGACCGGATAGTGGCTTGTCCAGCCGGTGAGCCGCGGTGTTGTGCAAGTGCAACATCGTTGATCGGCTCGTGACGGACGAGGCGGGCCGACGGCCACCCGGATTGGAACCGGGGGGCGGTCATCCGCGAGGATGGGGGTATGACCGCCCAGATTCTCGATGGCAAGGCCACCGCAGCCGCGATCAAGTCCGATCTGACCGCCCGCGTGGCGGCGCTGAAGGAGAGGGGTGTCACGCCCGGCCTCGGCACGATCCTGGTCGGCGACGACCCCGGCAGTCACAAGTACGTCGCCGGCAAGCACCGCGACTGCGCACAGGTAGGCATCGCCTCCATCCAGCGTGAGCTGCCGGCCACGGCGACGCAGGAGGAGATCGAGGCGGTCGTCCGGGAGCTGAACGAGGACCCGGAGTGCACCGGCTACATCGTCCAGCTGCCGCTGCCCAAGGGCATCGACGAGAACCGCATCCTGGAGCTGATGGACCCGGCCAAGGACGCGGACGGCCTGCACCCGATGAACCTCGGCCGGCTGGTGCTCAACGAGCCCGCGCCGCTGCCCTGCACCCCGAACGGCATCCTCTCCCTGCTGCGGGCGCACGGCGTGGAGATCAAGGGCGCCGAGGTGGTGGTCGTCGGCCGGGGCGTCACCATCGGCCGCCCGATGCCGCTGCTGCTCACCCGGCGCAGCGAGAACGCCACCGTGACCCAGTGCCACACCGGCACCCGCGACCTGTCCGCCCACCTCAAGCGGGCCGACATCATCGTCGCGGCGGCCGGTTCCCCGCACCTGATCCGCGCCGAGGACGTCAAGCCGGGCGTCGCCGTCCTGGACGTCGGTGTCTCCCGCAACGCCGAGGGCAAGATCGTCGGCGATGTGCACCCGGACGTCGTCGAGGTGGCCGGCTGGATCTCCCCGAACCCCGGCGGTGTCGGCCCCATGACGCGGGCGCAGCTGCTGGTCAACGTGGTCGAGGCGGCGGAGCGCAGTGCCGGCTGAGGACGCCCGCGGACACGCGGAACCGACCGTCCGGGACGCGATCAGCGCTCCCGACGCCGAGGGGCGCCCGCGCCGCGCCACCCGCCGCTTCCCGCTGTTCACGAAGGACACCGCGCGGCCCGAGGGCGGCGGCCGGGCCGCGCCCGGCGACGCCCCGGCGCCCGCCCGGCAGTGGCCCATGCTCGTCGTGCTGGGTGGCGTCGCGCTCGGTCTGCTGCTGACCGCGCTCGACGTGTTCCGCTTCGGCACCCTGCTGATCGGAGTCGCGCTGCTGGCCGGCGCGGTCATGCGGTGGATATTGCCGAGCGTCGGCATGCTCGCCGTACGCTCCCGCTTCACCGACATCGTCACCTACGGGATCCTCGGCGTCGTGATCGTCCTGCTGGCCTTGATGGCCCAGCCCGATCCGTTGCTGCGGATCCCGTTCCTGAAGGGCATCCTGCACTTCACACTCGCCAAGTAGCGCTCCCGGCACCGCCGGTGGCCCGCGCCCCCGGGGCGCGGGCCACCGGCGCATCCCCGCACGGCGACGCCACGGCGGTCCGCGGCGCGCCGCGTCCGTCCACGGGTCGAACCGCCGTACCGTCCGCGGTGGTGGCGGCCGGGTCGCGTGCAACTCCCTCGGTACCGCGCGCGGTTGACTCCTCAGCCGGGTTCCGGGCGTTACCCTGCGGCGATGCGACCGAGGACGCCCCGCCCGCTCGCCGTGGACACGCTGATCGCGGTCGCCATGGCGGTGGTCGCCGTTCTGCTCGGGCGGGAGTCGCGGTCGCAGGGCTGGCCGGAACTCGACGCCCGCGCCTACGCACTGGTCGCCCTCGCCCATCTGCCGGTCGCGCCGTACGGCTCGCCGCCGAGACCCGCCCCGACGTCGTCCTCATGGACACCCGGATGCCCGGCGTCAACGGCATCGAGGCCACCGAGCGGATCTTCGCCCAGGCCGCCGACCGGCCGCCCCGGGTGCTCGTGCTGACCACCTTCGACCTCGACGAGTACGTGTACGGTGCGCTGCGCGCCGCGGCCGCAGGGTTCCTGCTGAAGGACTCCGGGCCGGAGCGGCTGCTCGCGGCGGTCACCGCGGTCGACGGCGGTGACGCGCTGTTCGCGCCCAGCGTCACCCGGCGCCTGGTGGAGGCCTTCGCCCGGCAGCAGGCCCCGGCCGCCGACAGCGCGCCCCCGCCCGACCTCGACGGGCTCACCTCCCGCGAGGTGGAGGTCCTCAAACTCACCGCGCGCGGGCTGTCCAACCTGGAGATCGCCGACCGCCTCCACATCAGCGAGGCCACCGTGAAGACCCATCTCAACCGCGCGATGAGCAAGCTCGACCTGGACAGCCGGGCGCAGGCGGTGGTGCTGGCGTACGAGACCGGTCTGGTGACCCCGGGCGGCTGAGTCCCCGGCCCCGCGTGGAACGGCGGCCCGTCCCCTCCCCCGAAGAGGGACGGGCCGCCGTCGCACTTCAGCCTTCCGTCCGTGAACTGCCTGTTCAATGGCTGTTTTTGCGCTGTGGCACGGAAGTGACGGTTCCGCTACGGTGTCCGCGCGCCGTCTCATGTGTCCGTCCGGTGTCGATGTCCGGACAGTTCGGGATACGTTACGAAGGCCCCGTGGTGCCGGGTGCATGATCACCGCGCCGCATGCTCCCGTGCGCCCCCGCTCCGGGAACTGGGACCCTTAGGCAGCGCATCCCTGTGGGTAGCCAGGACGGGTACCGGACCGTGGGGCCGGGCCGGGGACCGCGCGAGACGAAGAGCACCGACCGGGGGAAAAAGGGGGAAGGCGATGCCTCGTTGGAAAGCCTTGCCGGAGGAACTGGATCCGCAGATCAAGGAGTTCACCAGCCAGTTGCGGCGGCTGGTGGACCGCAGTGGCCTGAGCGTGGCCGCACTGGCCGACCGCACGGGTTACAGCAAGACGTCCTGGGAGCGTTACCTGGGCGGGCGGCTCCTCGCGCCCAAGGGGGCGATCGTCGCGCTCGCGGAGGTCACCGGGACCAGCCCCATCCATCTGACCACCATGTGGGAGCTGGCCGAACGCGCCTGGAGCCGGGCGGAGATGCGGCACGACCGCACCATGGAGGCGATCCGGATCTCCCAGGCGCGGGCCGCGCTGGGCGACTTCGGAGCGGCCGACGCGGCCGGGGACACCGCCGACCGCAAGGGCTCCGGCACCACCGCGATCCCGGGCGTCGCCGGCCCCGCGGGCGTTTCCCCGACGATCCCCGCCCAGCCGACGGGGGCGGACGCGGATGCCCGGGAGGGGGCGGGGCGGGGGCCTGCCGGTGGTGATGCTGCGCGTTCTGGTGCTGGGCGTGACTCCGGTACCGCTGAGGCAGGTGAGGGGGACGACGGGCGTGGTGCGTCCTCAGGGGGCAACTCCTGGGGGCTCGCCGGGTATCAGGGGCCGTCGCGGGCCGGAGTCCGGTCGGGTGCGGGTGCGGGTGCCGGTGCCGGTGCCGATTCCAGTGTCCGTGCCGGTGCCGGTGCCGGGGTGGGGGCCGTGGGCGGGTCCGGGGACGGGGCCGGGAGCGGGTCCGGCTGGAGTGCGGCGGCCCCGAACCCGTACGGCGGGCAGCCGCAGGTCCCCCGGCCGGGGTCCCCGGCCGGGGGGAGTGCGAACCGGCAGCGGCTGACGATGTTCCTCGCGGGGCTCGTCGGTGTGCTCGTCGTGATCGCCGGCGTCTTCTTCTTCACCGACCGGGACGGCGGCAAGCAGGCGGCCGCCGCCACGAAGTCCTCCCCGAGCGCCGGCGCCGACCCGAGCCCGCCCGCCGGGGTCAAGTGCGCCGGGTCCGCCTGCACCGGCAAGGACGCCGAGGCCATGGGCTGCAGCGGCGACCTGGTGACCACCGCCAAGACCGCCACCGTCGGCACCACCACCCTCGAAGTCCGCTACAGCAGGGCCTGCGGCACCGCCTGGGGCCGGATCACCGGCGCCACGCAGGGCGACAAGGTGGAGGTGTCCGCGGGGAAGGCCCGGCAGACCGGTGACATCACCAGCCCCGGGGACAGCATCGCCTACACCCCGATGGTGGCGGTGAAGGACGCGGCCGAGGCCAAGGCCTGCGCCACTCTCGCCTCGGGACGGACCGGCTGCACGAAGTAGTGAAGGAGTGGGGACCAGGACGGGTGGATTCGGAGACGGCGTGCATGGCGGGCCGCATCCTGGGCACGCGAACGTTACCCCCACGGGAGTCCGGTGAGCCGGTACCCCCCACCGGCGGCCGTCTCCGTCTTCCCTCTCCCGGACGGGCGGCCGCCTCTCTTTTCGTGTCACTCTGTGGGACGGGCCACAGGGCCCCGGACGTCCGGCATGCCGGATGCGCGATAGCCTGACCGCTGGATCGATCTCTTGACGCCAAGAGATCGATCATTCGCCCGGGGCAGGGACGCCCCACCGCCAGCTGTCATACGGAGAACGCCATGACCCGCACTCCCGTGAACGTCACCGTCACCGGCGCGGCCGGCCAGATCGGTTACGCCCTGCTCTTCCGCATCGCCTCCGGCCAGCTGCTCGGCGCGGACGTTCCGGTCCGCCTGCGCCTCCTCGAGATCACCCCGGCCCTGAAGGCCGCCGAGGGCACGGCCATGGAGCTGGACGACTGCGCCTTCCCGCTGCTGCAGGGCATCGACATCACGGACGACCCGAACGTGGCCTTCGACGGCGCCAACGTGGCGCTGCTGGTGGGCGCCCGTCCGCGCACCAAGGGCATGGAGCGCGGCGACCTGCTGGAGGCCAACGGCGGCATCTTCAAGCCGCAGGGCAAGGCCATCAACGACCACGCCGCGGACGACATCAAGGTCCTCGTCGTCGGCAACCCGGCCAACACCAACGCGCTCATCGCGCAGGCCGCCGCGCCGGACGTCCCCGCCGAGCGCTTCACCGCGATGACCCGCCTGGACCACAACCGCGCGCTGACCCAGCTGGCGAAGAAGACGGGCTCCACGGTCGCGGACATCAAGCGTCTGACCATCTGGGGCAACCACTCCGCCACCCAGTACCCGGACATCTTCCACGCCACGGTCGCCGGCAAGAACGCCGCCGAGGTCGTGAGCGACGAGAAGTGGCTGGCCGAGGACTTCATCCCGACCGTCGCCAAGCGCGGTGCCGCGATCATCGAGGCCCGCGGTGCCTCGTCGGCCGCCTCCGCCGCCAACGCCGCGATCGACCACGTGTACACCTGGGTCAACGGCACGGCCGAGGGCGACTGGACCTCCATGGGCATCCCGTCGGACGGTTCCTACGGTGTCCCGGAGGGTCTGATCTCCTCGTTCCCCGTCACCACCAAGGACGGCAAGTACGAGATCGTCCAGGGCCTGGACATCAACGAGTTCTCGCGCGCCCGCATCGACGCGTCCGTGCAGGAGCTGGTGGAGGAGCGCGAGGCGGTTCGCTCGCTGGGCCTCATCTGAGGATTCCGCAGACACGCCGAACGCCCGGCAGCCCCTCTCGGGGGTGCCGGGCGTTCGGCGTGTGCGGGGCGGCTACCCGCCCTGCGTCTGCGCGCTCGCGGCCGGGTTCGGGGCCGTGGTGGTTGCCCGCGCCCGCGCGGCGGTGGCCGCGTTTCCGGCAGGGCCCCGCGCCCCTCCGGCGCGCCTTCCGTACCCGGCGGTCACCAGTGCCGTCGCCGCCAGCACCACCACTCCCACCGTCCGCAGTGCCGGGCCCATGCCGTGGAGCAGGTCGCTGTGGGCGGAGAGGACCGTGCCCGTGACCGCGACGCCCAGGGCCGCGCCCGTCTCCCGGGCGGTCGTGCCGAGGCCCGAGCCGAGGCCCGCCTGGTGGGCCGGGAGCGAGGTGACGACGCCGAGCGTCAGCGCGGGCATCGACAGTCCGGCGCCCGCCGAGATGAGCAGCAGCCAGCACACGAACAGCGCGTAGGGGGTGCCCGCGTCCGCCGTCGACGCGCCCAGCAGGCCGAGGCCGATCAGGGCGAGACCGGCGCCGATGACCGCGCGGGGGTGGTCGGCCCAGCGGGTGGCCAGCTTCTGCGCGAGGGCCATCCCGACCGCCAGCGGCATGATCGCGACTCCGGTGACGGCGGCGCCGAAGCCCTTCACGTCCTGCAGGTACTGCGAGTTGACGAAGAAGAGCGAGAACAGGCCGAAGAAGCCGGTGGCCGTGCCCAGCGAGGCCGCCCGCAGGCGCGCCGAGGCGAAGACGCGCGGGTCGAACAGCGGCGCGGACGAGCGCAGGCCGTGCCCGGTGAAGGCGGCGATCAGCAGCGTGCCCGCGGTGAACGCTCCGATGATGCGGGCGGAGGTCCAGCCGTAGGTCGGGCCCTCGATGATGCCGAACAGGACCGCGACCAGGCCGGCGGTGAGCAGCAGGGTGCCGAGCGGGTCGGGGTTGCTGCGGGTGGAGCGTTCGGTGCGCGGGACGGTGACCGCGGCGGCCACGGCGAGGACGGCCGCGAGCGGGACCATGACCGCGAACAGCGCCCGCCAGCTGAGGAACTGGCCGGCCAGCCCGCCGCCCAGGTTGCCCGCCGCGCCGCCCAGACCGAGCGACAGCGTCCAGGCACCCATCGAGCGGGCCCGGTGCTCGGGCGCGGACAGCCGCATCAGGATCGACAGGGTGGCCGGGGTGATCAGTGCGGCCCCGGCCCCGGACAGGCCCCGGCCGGCTATCAGGGCCGCCGGGGCGGAGGCGAGCGCGCTGGTGGCGGCGCCCGCAGCGAACAGGGTGAGCCCGGTGAGCAGGGCGCCCTTGCGGCCGTACCGGTCACCGAGCGCGCCGGCCGGGATGAGCAGGCCCGCGAAGACGATGATGTAGGCGTCGACCGTCCACAGGACCTCGGTGTGCGAGGGGTGCAGCGACGAGGACGCCAGCTGCGGGATGAGGAGGTTGATGGCGGCCACCATGCTCTGGGCGACGAGAACGCAGGCGCACAGCGCGAGCAGGGTGGGTCGTTTCAGGGCGTGCGCGGGCACGGCTCCTCCCGGGGAGCTCGGTGGTGGGTGTGGGATGCGCATCGGCGCGCTCTCACCGTAGGCTCGCGGGCGACTTGCTTTCCAGTGCAACCTTCGCAAGGAATACCTGCACATGACGCAATCCATGGGCCTCGATCTGAATCTGCTGGTCGCGCTGGACGTCCTGCTGGAGGAGCAGAGCGTCCAGGGCGCCGCCCAGCGGCTCCATCTGTCCGAACCGGCGATGAGCCGCACCCTCGGCCGGATCCGCAAGGTGATCGGTGACCCCGTGCTGGTGCGGGCCGGGCGCCGGATGGTGCCCACCCCGCACGCGCTGGCCGTGCGCGCCGAGGTGAGCGCGGTGGTGGAGCGGGCCCGGGCCCTGTTCGCACCGGGCAGGGAGACCGATCTGCGCACGGTCTCCCGCACCTTCACGATCATCGGGCACGACGCCACCGCCGCCACCCACGGATCGGCCCTCTTCGCCCGCGCCGCCCGCGAGGCTCCCGGCATCCGCCTGCGTTTCCTGTCCGAGAGCCATGTGGACGCCCCGTTCCTGCGCCAGGGCACCGCCGACCTGGAGGTCGGGGTGATCGACACGGTCGCGCCCGAGGTGCATGTGGAGACGGTGTACGAGGAGCGCATGGTGGGCGTCGTACGGGCCGGGCACCCGCTGCTCCAGGGGGAGTTGACCGCCGAGCGGTTCGCCGGGGAGGCGGGCCACCTGATCGTCTCCCGGCGCGGCAGGCAGCGCGGCCCCGTCGACGACGCGCTCGCCGCCCTCGGCCTGACCCGGCGGGTGGTGGGCAGCGTCGGCACCTACCTCGCCTCGCTGTTCGTGCTGCGCGAGACCGACCTGATCGGGCTGATCACCTCCCACGGCCGCCCGATGGCCGACGCCCTCGGTCTGGCCACCTTCGACATCCCCCTCCCCCTCCCCTCGGTCGAGGTGGGCTTCGCCTGGCACCCGCGGCACGACGCCGACCCCGCCCATGCGTGGCTGCGGGACTGCGTGAGGGAGCTAATGATCCAGATGTAGCCCGCTTTCGTACGTTTTCGACCCTGTTTTCAGTGACGCCGCGCACGTTCGGCCATGAATTGCGCATGCGGGGCGACGGCCCGGGGCAGGCGGCCACGGTCCCCGAGCCGGTCACGCCTGTGACACAGGGGCACGGAACAGGAACGGAAGGCAACACCGATCATGGCGGACAGAACGGAACGACAGACGTCGGCGACCATCCACGCGGGCGGCGAGTGGCTGGACGCGATCTCCGGCGCGACCCGCGAGATCCTCGACCCCGCGGACGCCCGGCCGTTCGCCGTGGTAGCGGAGGGCGACGAGAAGGACGCGGAGCGCGCGATCGCCGCCGCGCGGCAGGCGTTCGACCACGGCCCCTGGCCCCACACCCCCGTCGCCGAACGCGCCGCCCTGCTGCGCCGCGTCGCCGGCCTCCTCGTGCGCGACCGTGAGGAGCTCGGCCTGCTGGAGAGCCGGGACGCGGGCAAGACCGTGGAGGAGGGCCGCATCGACATCGACTGTGTCGCCGACGCCTTCCGCTACTTCGCCGACCTCGTGGCCGCCGAGGCCCCCGGCCGGGTCGTGGACGCGGGCTCACCCGACATCCACAGCGTCGTCGTACACGAGCCGGTCGGTGTCTGCGCACTGATCACGCCCTGGAACTACCCGCTGCTTCAGGCGAGTTGGAAGGTCGCACCGGCGCTCGCCGCCGGCAACACCTTCGTGATCAAGCCCAGTGAGATCACCCCGCTGACCACCGTCGCGCTCATCGAGCTGCTGGCGGAGGCCGGCCTGCCCGCCGGCGTGGCCAATGTCGTCACCGGCCCGGGCCACACCGTCGGCGCCCGGCTCGCCGAGCACCCCGACGTCGACCTGGTCTCCTTCACCGGCGGCCTGCTCAGCGGCACCAAGGTCGCCCAGGCCGCCGCCCCCACCGTGAAGAAGGTCGCCCTCGAACTCGGCGGCAAGAACCCCAACGTGGTCTTCGCCGACGCCTGCGCCACCGAGGAAGGCTTCGACACCGCCGTCGACCAGGCCCTCAACGCGGCCTTCATCCACAGCGGCCAGGTCTGCTCGGCCGGCTCCCGGCTCATCGTCGAGGAGTCCGTCCGCGAGCGCTTCGTCTCCGAACTCGCCCGCCGCGCAGGCCGTATCCGTCTCGGACGCGGCACCGAGGCCGGCGTCGAGTGCGGCCCGCTCGTCTCCGAGCAGCAGCGCGCCAAGGTCGAGGCGTACGTGGCCTCCGCGCTGGCGGAAGGTGCGGTGCTGCGCTGCGGCGGCAAGCGCCCCGCGGCCGACGAAGTCCGCCCGGAGAACGGCTACTTCTACGAGCCGACCGTCCTCGACGCCTGCCACCGCGAGATGAAGGTGGTCCGCGAGGAGGTCTTCGGCCCCGTCCTCACCGTCGAGACCTTCCGCACCGAGGACGAGGCCGTCCTCCTCGCCAACGACACCGAGTACGGCCTCGCCGGCGCCGTCTGGACCGCCGACCCCGGCCGGGCCCGGCGCGTCGCCGCCCGGCTGCGCCACGGCACCGTCTGGATCAACGACTTCCACCCCTACCTCCCGCAGGCGGAGTGGGGCGGCTTCGGCAAGAGCGGCACCGGCCGCGAGCTGGGCCCCGCGGGCCTCGCCGAGTACCGCGAGTCCAAGCACGTCTACCAGAACCTCGCGCCCAAGCCGGTGCGCTGGTTCGCCGGCTGAGCCCCGCCCGTCCCGCCCGGAAACACCCCCCTGGAGTAGTACCCCCATGTCCCACACCCCCCATGTCTACGACTACGTCGTCGTCGGCGGCGGCACCGCGGGCTCCGTCATCGCCTCCCGCCTCACCGAGAACCCCGACGTCACCGTCGCCGTCATCGAGGGCGGCCCGAGCGACGTCGGCCGCGACGACGTCCTCACCCTGCGCCGCTGGATGGGCCTGCTCGGCGGCGACCTCGACTACGACTACCCCACGGTGGAGCAGCCCCGCGGCAACTCCCACATCCGGCACAGCCGCGCCCGCGTCCTCGGCGGCTGCTCCTCCCACAACACCCTCATCTCCTTCAAGCCCCTGCCCTCCGACTGGGACGAATGGGAGGAGGCCGGCGCCAAGGGCTGGGGCGCCGTCCCCATGGAGGCCTACTTCGCCCGCCTGAAGAACAACATCGTCTCCGTCGACGAGAAGGACCGGAACGCCATCGCCCGCGACTTCGTCGACGCCGCCCAGTCGGCGCTCGGGGTACCCCGGGTCGAGGGCTTCAACCGCAAACCGTTCACCGAGGGCGTCGGTTTCTTCGACCTCGCCTACCACCCCGAGAACAACAAGCGCTCCTCCGCGTCCGTGGCCTATCTGCACCCGGTCATGGACGAGCGCCCCAACCTCACCGTCCTGCTGGAGACCTGGGCGCACAGGCTGGAGCTGAACGGCACCCACGCCGAGGGCGTCCACGTCCGCACCAAGGACGGCGAGGAACTGCTGATACGCGCCCGGAGCGAGGTCGTCCTGTGCGCGGGCGCCGTCGACTCCCCGCGCCTGCTGCTGCACTCGGGCATCGGCCCCCGCGCGGACCTGGAAGCGCTCGGCATCCCGGTCGTCGTCGACCTGCCGGGCGTCGGCGAGAACCTGCTCGACCACCCCGAGTCGGTGATCGTCTGGGAGACCCACGGGCCGATCCCGGAGAACTCCGCGATGGACTCCGACGCGGGCCTCTTCGTGCGCCGCGACCCCGACCACGCGGGCCCGGACCTGATGTTCCACTTCTACCAGATCCCCTTCACCGACAACCCCGAGCGCCTCGGCTACGAGCGCCCGCAGTACGGCGTGTCGATGACCCCGAACATCCCCAAGCCGAAGTCCCGCGGCCGCCTCTACCTGACCAGCGCGGACCCCTCCGTCAAGCCCGCCCTCGACTTCCGCTACTTCACCGACGAGGACGACTACGACGGCCGGACCCTGGTCGACGGCATCCGCATCGCCCGTGAGATCGCCAAGTCCGAACCGCTGGCCGGCTGGCTCAAGCGCGAGGTCTGCCCCGGCCCGGAGATCACCGGCGACGCCGAGCTGAGCGAGTACGCCCGCAAGGTCGCGCACACCGTGTACCACCCCGCCGGCACCTGCAAGATGGGCGCCGCCGACGACGAACTCGCCGTGGTCGACCCCGAGCTGAAGATCCGCGGCCTCGAAGGAATTCGCATCGCCGACGCGTCCGTCTTCCCCACCATGACCGCCGTGAACCCGATGATCGGGGTGCTCATGGTCGGGGAGAAGGCCGTCGACCTGATCGGAAGTGACGCCCGATGACTCCCACCGTGCCCACGCGCAAGCCCCCCACCACCGACGCGCCGGTCTTCTCGGTCTCCGGCCTGTGGAAGGTGTTCGGCCCGAAGGCCGAGCGCATCCCGGCCGACCCGGAACTGGCCGCCCTCGACCCCGCCGAACTCCGCTCCCGCACCGGCTGCACGGCCGCCGTCCGTGACGTCTCCTTCGACGTCCGCAAGGGCGAGGTCTTCGTCGTCATGGGCCTCTCCGGCTCCGGCAAGTCCACCCTGGTCCGCTGCCTCACCCGCCTCATCGAACCCACCGCCGGCACCATCTCCATCGACGGCGAGGACGTCCGCGCGATGGACAAGGGCCGCCTGCGCGAACTGCGCCGCCACCGCGCCGCGATGGTCTTCCAGCACTTCGGCCTGCTCCCGCACCGCACCGTCCTCGACAACGTGGCCTACGGCCTGGAGATCCAGGGCGTCGGCAAGGCCGAGCGCCGCGAGCGGGCCGCCGAGGTCGTCGCCAAGGTCGGCCTGGAAGGCCTGGAGAAGCGCCGCCCGGGCCAGCTGTCCGGCGGCCAGCGCCAGCGCGTCGGCCTGGCCCGCGCCCTCGCCGTCGACCCCGAGGTCCTGCTCTTCGACGAGCCCTTCAGCGCCCTGGACCCGCTCATCCGGCGGGACATGCAGGAAGAGGTGGTACGCCTGCACCACGAGGAGGGCCGCACGATGGTCTTCATCACCCACGACCTGTCCGAGGCCCTGAAGCTCGGCGACCGCATCGCCCTGATGCGCGACGGCAAGGTCGTCCAGCTGGGCACCCCGGAGGAGATCGTGGGCTCCCCGGCCGACGACTACGTCCGCGAGTTCGTCCGCGACGTCCCGCGCGAACAGGTGATGACCTGCCGTACGGCGATGCGTCCGGCGTCCGCCGAGGAGGCGGCGGGCGGCCCCGCGGTCCGGCCGCAGGCCACGGTCGCCGAGGCGATCGAGGCCGTGGCACGGGCGGGAGAACCGGCGCGCGTCATGGACGAGGGCAAGTGCCTGGGCATCGTCGACCACGAACAGCTGCTGGACGTGGTGGCCGGCGTGGCCACCCGGGCCCCGCGCGCCCAGGCCATCCCCTCCCAGGCCAGTACCACCCCGGAGGCCGTCTGATGACCACGCTCAGTCTCCCGACCTCCGGTACCGGCAAACCGCGCATCCTCAAGAGCCGGGCCGCCGGCAAGCTCCTCCTGCTCGCCCTCTTCACCGCCGTCCTCCTGCCGTTCCTCAACGGCCGCTTCGGCAGCGGGTCCTGGCCCCACGAGCTGACCGTCCACCTCGACAAACCCCTCACCACGGCCAGCAACTGGGTCATCGACAACCGGGACAGCCACCCCCTGTTCCTGTACTTCTTCGGCTACGTCAGCAACGCCGTCGTCCTCTCCGTCCGCGCCGTCTACCTCACCCTCCTCGCCGCGGGCTGGACCGGCGTCACCGCGTTCGGTGCCCTCGTCGCCTGGCGCGTCGCCGGAGTGCGCCTGGCCGCCGGCACGACGATCGCCTTCCTGGCCTGCGGCGCCCTCGGCATGTGGGTGCCGACCATGCAGACCCTCGCGCTCATGGTCGCGGCGGTCCTCGCCTCCGTCGCCGTCGGCGCGGTCCTCGGCCTCGGCGCCGGCCTCTCCGACCGCCTCGACCGCGCCCTGCGCCCGGTGCTGGACACCATGCAGGTGCTCCCGGCCTTCGCGTACCTCCTCCCCGTCGTCCTGGTCTTCGGCATCGGCGTCCCCGCGGCCGTCCTCGCCACCGTCGTCTACGCCGCCCCGCCGATGGCCCGCCTCACCGCGCTCGGACTGCGCGGCGCCGACCCCGAAGTCCTGGAGGCCGTGGAGTCGCTCGGCGCGACCCGCCGCCAGCGGCTGCTCACCGCCCGCATCCCGCTGGCCCGCAAGGAACTCCTGCTCGGCCTCAACCAGACGATCATGATGGCGCTGTCCATGGCGGTCATCGCGTCCGTGATCGGCGCCGGCGGCCTCGGCGACCGCGTCTACCAGGCCCTCGCCTCGGTCGACGTCGGCCAGGCCCTCGCGGCCGGCATCCCGATCGTGCTGCTCGCGATCGTCCTGGACCGCGTCACCGGAGCCGCCGGATCCGGCACCCCGGCGAGCGACCGCCCCCGGACGATCGGCTGGCCGTACGCCCTCGCCGTCACCGTGGCGATCGCCCTGGCCACCCGCCTCCTCGGCGGCCTCGACTGGCCCACCGGCTGGACCCTGAACATCGCCGAACCGGTCAACCGCGCCGTCGACTGGATGACCGCCCACCTGTACTCCGGCGTCCCGGTCGTCGGCGGCACCGCCGACTGGGCGGGCCACTTCACCACCTGGATCCTGGACCCGGTCCGCAGCGGCCTGCAGTGGCTGCCCTGGTGGTCGGTGCTGCTGACCGTCGCCGCTCTGGCCTGGCTGATCGGCACCTGGCGCACCGCGCTGACCGCGGTCCTCGCCATGGCCGCCATCGGCGTGCTGGGAGTCTGGGAGCCGTCGCTCGACACCCTCTCGCAGGTGCTGGCCGCCGTCGCCGTCACCCTCGTCCTCGGCTTCGCGATCGGCATCGCCGCCGCCCGCAGCGACCGCGTGGAACGCGCCCTGCGTCCCGTCCTGGACGTCTTCCAGACGATGCCGCAGTTCGTGTACCTGATCCCGGTCGTCGCCCTGTTCGGCGTGGGCCGCGCCCCCGCCGTCGCCGCGGCCGTCGTCTACGCCCTCCCGGCCGTCGTCCGGATCACCGCGCAGGGCCTGCGCCAGGTCGACGCGGCCGCGCTGGAGTCGGCGCGTTCGCTCGGCGCGACCGGTCGCCAGCAGCTGTGGCAGGTGCAGCTCCCGCTCGCCAAGCGGTCCCTGCTGCTCGCCGTCAACCAGGGCGTGGTCCTGGTCCTCGCCGTCGTCATCATCGGTGGCCTGGTCGGCGGTGGCGCCCTCGGCTACAACGTCGCCTTCGGCCTCGCCCAGGGCGACCTGGCGACCGGCCTCGTCGCCGGTGCCGCCATCGTCTGCCTGGGCCTGATGCTCGACCGGGTGACCCAGCCGACGCAGCGCCGTTCGAAGAAGGGAGCCTGACATGCGATTCCGTAACTCAGCCATGACGACGGCCGCGGTCGCCGCGGCGGGCTCGCTGACGCTGCTCACCGGCTGCGGCGCCGCCGACATGACCAAACAGGCATCGCCGTTCGCCAACGCGCAGGGCTCGAAGACCGTCACCCTGTCCGTGCAGTCCTGGGTGGGCGCACAGTCCAACGTGGCCGTCGCCCAGTACCTGCTGGAGCACAAGCTCGGCTACCGCGTCGACACCGTCCAGGTCGACGAGGTGCCCGCCTGGGACGCGCTCAGCCAGGGCCGGGTCGACGCGCTCCTGGAGGACTGGGGCCACCCGGACCAGGAGAAGCGGTACGTCGAGGACAAGAAGACGATCGCGCACGCCGGCGACCTCGGCGTGACCGGGCACATCGGCTGGTTCGTGCCGACGTACCTCGTCAAGCAGCACCCGGACATCACGAACTGGAAGAACCTGAACAAGTACGCCTCGCTGTTCCGCACCGCGGAGAGCGGCGGCAAGGGCCAGCTGATGGACGGCTCCCCGTCGTACGTCACCAACGACAAGGCCCTGGTGAAGAACCTGAAGCTGAACTACCAGGTCGTCTTCGCCGGTTCCGAGGCGGCGCAGATCACCCAGATGAAGCAGTTCGCCAAGGAGAAGAAGCCCTTCCTGACCTACTGGTACTCGCCCCAGTGGCTGTTCGAGAAGGTGCCCATGACGGAGGTGAAGCTGCCGCCGTACAAGGACGGCTGCGACGCGGACGCGGCGAAGATCACCTGCTCCTACCCGCACACCCCGCTGCAGAAGTACCTCAACGCCGACTTCGCGAGGTCGGGCGGCAAGGCGGCGGCCTTCCTGAAGAAGTTCACCTGGACGACCGAGGACCAGAACGAGGTCTCCCTGATGATCGCCGACCGGAAGATGTCGCCCCAGGACGCGGCGAAGAAGTGGGTGGACGGCCACCGTGCGGTGTGGGAGAAGTGGCTGTCCTGAGGCCGCGGGGCCGCTGAGCGTGGCGACGCCGGGGTACGGGCATCCGTGCCCCGGCACGGGGGGCGGCCCGCGGCAGGCCGGATCCCTTCGTCCCCCCGGCAGGGGTGTGACCGGCCACGCCATGCGGGTGGATCTGGGCGCTACCGCGCGAGGAACGGAAGGCCAGCGGGCATGGACCATGCGCCCACGACGATCCCCCGTCAGGTCCCCCGGAGCGCGTACAGGACGTGATGGGTGTCCAGGGCCCCAGAAGCGGCACCAAGGAGGCCTTCATGCGTCATCCTCGTCCTGCGCCCGCCCGCACCAGGAGTACCGCCCGGTCCCTGGCCGTCTGTCTCGTGGCGGGACTCACCTCGGTCGCCGGCACCGCCGTCGCCCACGCCGACACGCACGTGCGCTGCGGCACGGCGGCCCTCAACGCCGCGATCGTCAAGGCCAACGCCGCCGGCAAGGGCACGATCGTGCTCGCCCGGCACTGTGTCTACGACTTCAAGACGCCCTACACCGGTCAGGACGCGACTCCCGCCATCACCGTCCCGATCACCTTCGTGGGCAACGGCGCCGTCCTGCGGCGCGACCCGGGCAGCGCGGCCCACTTCCGCCTCCTCGACGTGGCGGTCGGCGGGACAGCGGTGCTCCGGGATCTCACGGTCGAGAAGGGCGACGTGACCGGCGACGGCGGAGGCATCCTCGTCCAGCGCGGCGGAACACTGCGCGCGAAGTCCGTCACGGTCAAGGACAACACCGCCGCCGGCGACGGCGGGGGCATCGACGACCGGGGGACCGTGGAGCTCAAGGCATCCCGGCTCGCCGGCAACACGGCCGCACTGTTCGGCGGTGGCCTGGCCGTCGAGTCCGGCGGCACCGCCGCCGTCACCGGCACCAAAATCTACGACAACGGGGCCCGCAGCTTCTTCGGCGGAGGGGTGCTCAACGACGGCTCGGTCACGATCGAGGACAGCTCCGTCACCCACAACCACGTCGACGCCGGTGACGGCGGTGGCCTGTGGAACGACTCGCAGATGACCGTCAACGGCAGCACGATCGCCGACAACGCCGCCCGGGACCACGGAGGGGGCGTCACGAACGCGGGCGGCGGCAAAGCCACGTTCAACGGCAGCACCATCAAGAACAACTCGGCCGGGCGCCAGGCGGGCGGTGTCTACAACGTCAATCCCGGCTCCACCCTGGTCCTCAACCTCAGCCGCGTGACAAGGAACACGGCGGGCGGCCCTCCCGGAGGCGTGTTCAACGGCCCCGGCAGCACCGT
The DNA here is from genome assembly GCF_044593395.1 of Streptomyces sp. NPDC052301. NCBI lineage: Bacteria > Bacillati > Actinomycetota > Actinomycetes > Kitasatosporales > Streptomycetaceae > Streptomyces > Streptomyces sp. NPDC052301. The sequence goes on from NZ_JBIUBE010000009.1 coordinate 200,228, forward strand.
GGTGAACAAGCACTCCGTCATCAAGGACAACATCCCGACCAACTGCAGCCCGTCGGTGGTGCCCGGCTGCGTCGGATGAGCGGACGGGCACCGTCCGGCGGACCCTGTGGCGCCGGCCGGACGGTGCCCTGCGGGCCGCGAGGCACGGCCGCACCGCCGTGGTCAGCCCGCTGAACCGGGCGGGACCGGCCCATGGAGGCCGGCGGCGATCTCCCGTAGCGCCGCCGTGGCCCGCCGCTGCAGACCTGGTCCGAACGTGACCCGGGTGGCCCCGAGTTCCCCGAGCGCGGCGGGCGAGGGGCCGTCCCCGTCCGGCCGGGCCAGCGCGTTCAGCGGACCCTCGATCCCGGACCGCAGCAGTGGCATGAGGTCCGTGGGGGCCAGGATCGGATAGACGCAGTCGGCGCCCGCCGCCACGTACAACGCGGCTCGCTCGATGGCCCGTTCGGGGTCACCGTCGCCGTGGAGGAAGACATCGACGCGGGCGTTGACGAACAGCCGGCCGGCGGCCGTCGAGCGCACCTCGGCGAGGAACTCGGCCTGCCGCTGCGGGTCCTTGAGGACACCGGCCTCGGAGTCCTCGAGGTTGCACCCCACGACCCCCGCCTCCAGCAGCCGCTCCACCAGCTCCGCCGGAGCGAGCCCGTACCCTCCCTCGACGTCCGCCGACACCGGCACGTCCACCGTCCGCGCGATCCGGGCGACGGCCGCGAACATCTCGTCGACCGGGGTCTGCCCGTCCTCGTACCCGAGGGAGGCGGCCACACCCGCGCTCGGCGTGGCCAGCGCCGGGTACCCGGCCGCCACGAAGGCCCGCGCGCTGGCCGCGTCCCACGGGCCGGGAAGCACGAGCGGATCGCCCTGGGCGCGCCGGAGATGCAGCGCGCGGAAGACATCGATCTTGCTCACGGCCGGTGACCCCCCGGTGGGACGCGATGGCTGACCATGATCCGGTTCCAGCCGTTGATGACGGTGATCAGGGCGACGAGGTGGGCCAGCTCGGCCTCCCCGAAGTGCCCGGCGGCGGCGTCGTACACCTCGTCCGGTACGAAACCGTCCGTCGGAACGGTCACCGCCTCGGTCAGCGCCAGAGCGGCCCGCTCCCGCTCGCTGTAGAGGTCCTCGGCCTCCTCCCAGGCGTTCAGCAGCTGCAGGCGGCTCTCCGGCACGCCGTTCTCGCGGGCCGCCCGCAGATGCATGTCCAGGCAGAAGGCGCAGTGGTTGAGCTGCGAGGCACGGATCATGACCAGCTCGGCGAGGACCGGATCCCCCAGCCCCTTCTTGGCAGCCGCGCTCAGCGCGGACATCGCCCGCCCGACCTCCCGGTCCAGTACCTGGGTACGGCTCACCGGTGCTGCCCCGGCCGGTAGTGGCCCGGGGCCATCCGGGTGGCCACGCCGAACCGGTTCCAGGCGTTGATCACCGCGATCGCGGCGATCAGCTGGGACAGTTCGGCTTCATCGAAGTGCCCGGCCGCGCGGTCGTACACCTCGTCCGGCACGAAGCCGTCGGTCAGGACGGTGACCGCCTCGGTCAGCTCGATCGCCGCCAGTTCCTTCCCGGTGTAGAAGTGCCGTGACTCCTCCCACGCGCTCAGCTGCACGATCCGCTCCACGCTCTCGCCGGCCGCGAGCGCGTCCTTGGTGTGCATGTCCAGGCAGAAGGCGCAGTGGTTGAGCTGCGAGGCGCGGATCTTCACCAGCTCGTACAGCTTCGGGTCCAGCCCCTGCCCGGCGGCGGCGTCCAGCCGGATCATGGCCTTGTAGACCTCGGGCGCGTGCTGGGCCCAGCGCAGCCGCGGGGCGCGTTCGGCGGCGTACTCGACGGTGTGTTCTGCGGTGCTCATGACGTCGACCCTAGGAGCCGGGCAGCCCAGGAGTATGGTCCATTTCCATGGCGAATCCATGGGCCACTTTGGGCGTCGACCTGCATCTGGAACGGTCCGGCACCGCCGGGGTGCGCCGGGGCCTGACCGACGCGCTGCGGGACGCCGTGCGCACCGGCCGCCTCGCCTCCGGCACCCGGCTGCCCTCCTCCCGCTCCCTCGCCGCCGACCTCGGCATCGCCCGCAACACGGTCGCCGAGGCCTACGCCGACCTGGTCGCGGAGGGCTGGCTGACCGCCCGGCAGGGCTCCGGGACGCGAGTGGCGCAGCGGGCCGTGGTGCCGCCGCCCCCCCGCGGCGGCCGGGCCCGGTCTCCGGGAACCCGGCCGCCCCGCCCACAACCTGATCCCGGGCACTCCGGACCTCGCCGCCTTCCCGCGCACGGAGTGGCTCAAGGCCGCCCGCCGCGCCCTGGCCACCGCCCCGCACGACGCCCTCGGCTACGGCGACCCGCGCGGCCGCCCCGAACTGCGCACGGCCCTCGCCGGCTACCTGGCCCGCGCCCGGGGGGTGCGCACCGGCCCGGACAACCTCGTGATCACGGCGGGCTTCTCGCACGCGTTGCGCGTCCTCGGCACGGTGCTGCGGGCGCGGGGGGCCCGGGCGGTGGCGGTGGAGTCGTACGGGCTTCCGCCCGCCTGGGAGCTGCTGCGCGCCGCGGGACTGGCCACGCCCGCACTGCCGTACGACGAACTCGGCACCGACCCGGGCCCGTTGACCACCGAGGGTGCCGTTCTGCTGACGCCCGCCCACCAGTTCCCCCTGGGCACCGCCCTGCACCCCGACCGGCGGGCCGCCGTCGTGGACTGGGCCCGGCGCACCGGTGGACTGGTCCTGGAGGACGACTACGACGGGGAGTTCCGCTACGACCGCCAGCCCGTCGGTGCCCTCCAGGGCCTCGACCCCGACCGGGTGGTCTACCTGGGCACCGCCAGCAAGTCCCTCGCGCCCGGACTGCGGCTGGGCTGGATGGCGCTGCCGCCGGAGCTGGCGCAGGAGGCGGCCGCGGCCAAGGGGCGCATCGACACCGTGGGCGTGCTGGAGCAGCTGACCCTCGCCGAGTTCCTGACCTCCGGCGCGTACGACCGGTACGTCCGCTCCTCCCGCCTGCGCTACCGGCGCCGCCGCGACGCCCTCGCCGCGGCCGTGGCCGACCGGGCGCCCGAGGTACGGGTGACGGGGATCGCGGCCGGGCTGCACGCGGTGCTGCGGCTGCCGCCGGGCACGGAGCAGCCGGTGGTCCAGGCGGCGGCCTGGCAGGGGCTGGCCCTGCACGGCCTGTCCTTCCACCGGCATCCGCAGGCCGTCACCGGGTCACCGGACGCGCTGGTGGTGGGATACGGCACGCCACCGGACAGCGCGTGGTCGGGGGCGCTGGAGGCGCTGTGCCGGGTGCTGCCGTGAGCGGCCGACACCGACTCCCTCGCCGGAGGCCGCGTGGAGGAGAGCTGCCCGGCGTCCACCGACGTGAGGGTCATCGCAGTGCACGGTGAGCTGCCTCGCGCAGGCGTGGCCGCCCGGGTGGGTCGGGAGGGCTGTCCGCGGATGCGGCGAAAGCGTCCCGCGCCAGGGCCTGCAGGCGGGTGCGTCCGCGCGGTCCGCGGTGTCGGATTCCGCCGCTTCCGGGCGCCCGGTGAACCCACCGCTTCTCGTCACCGGTATGCGCACGGTCCCGACGTGGTCGGGCCGTTGGTGAGTCGCATGCGCAGTGGCGGGCGCCCTGGCTGCGGGGCGGCTCGGCGGTGTGCGGCTTCCGGCCGTTTCGGCCGGCTTTACGGGGCTGCGGAACCCGGATCCTGCGAACCGCGGGGACCGTCGCCGAGTTGACCGGCAGCTTCCGGGTCCTCGGACTGCTCGGCAGGGAATTCGACGGATCGGCCGAGGTGGCATCGATCAGGCATCCCGACTCCTTCGCCCGTCCCGAGCGAACCGGAGTGGCATCGCCGCGGCGGCGGAGCCGGTCGGCGGCCTCAGCTGTCTTCGGCCACCGGTGCCTCCCCGAAGCGGGCCAGCGCCAGGGCACCCACCACCGCCACCGCGAACCCCAGCACCGCCAGCCAGGCCAGCCCCTCCCGGGTACGGTCCCCCAGCCAGACCACTCCCACCGCCGCCGGTCCGATCGTCTCGCCGATCACCATCCCGGCGGTGGCCGTCGTCACCGAGCCCCGCTGGAGGGCCGAGGTGAGCAGCATGAACGCGGCGCCGCCGCCGATCAGCAGCGCGTAGGCCGCCGGGTTGGCGAACAGGTCCGCCGGCGCCAGGCCGTCGATCAGCCGGACCGACACCTCCACCACCCCGAATCCGAGCCCGGCCCCGAGTCCCAGCACCAGCGCCCGCGCCGGCCCCGACAGCCGCCCGGCCGCGAAGGCGAGCAGCAGGATCCCGACCGCCACGGCGAGCATCACCCACCGCAACGAGTCCGAGCCGCCCTCCTCGCCCTCCGGCCCGGATGCCAGCCCCAGCATCGCGAGACCGGCGCACACCACCGCCACCGCGGTCCACTCCGTGCCGCTCAGCCGCACCCGCAGCAGGCGTGCCGCCACCACCGCCGTCACCGCCAGACTCGCCGCCAGCGCGGCACTCACCGCGTAGATCGGCAGCGACCGCAGCGCCACGATCTGGAACAGGAAACCGAGCCCGTCCAGCGCCAGCCCGGCCATGTACCGCCACTGCCTGAGCGCCCGGAGCAGCAGTGCCGCCTCGCCCCCACCACCCGTACCGGCCGCCCGCGCGGCCATCGCCTGCAACACCGTCGCGGTGCCGAAGCAGACCGCCGCCCCCAGGGCGCACACCATTCCAAAGAACACGAAAGCGACTCTAGGGGAACGGGAGTTCGTGGGCCCCCTTGCGCGGGTACTCACACCGATCTCTAGGCTGACCGCCGAACACCGCATCCGACGGGGGAGACACCACCATGGCACAGGTACGACGACAACTTCGCTCGGGCACGGTCGTCCTGGGCGGCATGGGCCTGCTGGCCGCCGCCCTCACCGCCTGCTCCTCCGACCCGGACAAGCGCTGCGTCGACCGCGACAGCTACAACCACGCCAAGGGCTACAAGGTCGTCTCGGACAAGAACTGCAAGTCCACCAAGGCGTCCGTCGACGGCAGCTGGTACTACGGCGGCAAGAAGAAGGGCTCGTGGGTGGACGGCGGCTCCTTCACCAAGCCCCGCAAGGGCTCCGGCGGTTCCTCCGGCGGCAGCGGCGGAGTCCACCGCGGCGGCTTCGGCGGCGGCCACGGCAGCTCCGGCGGCTGACGGAACGCGCCGGACACCCCACATGGAACGCCGCACCACAACTCCCCGGCCCGACTGGCAGCGGACCGTCGAGGAACAGGGACTCATCTACCCGCTCACCCGCCACCCCGACGGCTCGCTGCGCCCCTACTGGGACGAGAGCGCCTACTACGTCTTCTCCCTGGACGAGGTCGAGGCGCTGGAGGAGACCGTCGAGGAACTGCACCGCATGTGCCTCGCCGCCGCCGGGCACCTCGTCGCCGAGGGCCGCCTCGCCGACCTCGGCATCACCGACCCGCGGGTGGCCGCCGCGGTCACCGAGGCCTGGCACCGCCGCGCCGAACTCCCCTCGGTCTACGGCCGTTTCGACCTCCGTTACGACGGCACCGGTCCGGCCAAGCTGCTGGAGTACAACGCCGACACCCCGACCTCGCTGGTGGAGGCCGCCTCCCCGCAGTGGTTCTGGATGGAGGACCGCTTCCCCGGTGCCGACCAGTGGAACTCCCTGCACGAACGCCTGGTCGAGGCCTGGCGGGTACAGGCCGCGCTGCTCCCTCCCGGCAGTCCGCTGCACTTCGCGCACTCCTCCGTCGACGAACTCGGCGAGGACCTGATGACGGTCGCCTATCTGAAGGAGACCGCCGAGCAGGCCGGGCTGGACACCGACTGGCTCTCCATGGAGGAGATCGGCTGGGACACCCTCTCCGGCCGCTTCGTCGACAACCAGCTCCGCTTCATCCGCGGCATCTTCAAGCTGTACCCCTGGGAGTGGCTCACCACCGACGCCTTCGGCGGACACGTCCTGGACACCCTGGACAACGGCGGCGGCACCGGCAGCACCCTGTGGATCGAGCCCGCCTGGAAGATGCTGCTCAGCAACAAGGCGCTGCTGGCGATCCTCTGGGAGCTGTATCCCGGCCACCCCAGCCTGCTCCCCGCCTACCTCGACGGCCCCCGGGAACTGGCCTCCGGCCCGGGCTACGTCGCCAAGCCCCTGCTGGGCCGCGAGGGCGAGGGCGTCACCGTGCACCGGCCGGGAGCGCCCGCCGTGCCCCGGGACGAGCCCTGCTGCTACCAGCAGCTCGCCCCGCTGCCCGCCTTCGACGGCAACCACGTCGTCCTCGGTGCCTGGGTGGTGCGGGACGAGGCCGCCGGCCTCGGCATCCGTGAGTCCTCGGGCCTGATCACCGACGAGTACGCCCGCTTCCTGCCCCACGTGATCCTCTGACCTCTGGGGTGTCGTCGCCGTCCGGGTGCCGCGGCCGGCCGCCGAGCAGCGCCGCGACGGCCGCGCGTGCCTGCCGGGCGGGAGCAGGGTCGCCGCTGATGCCGGCGGTGACGATGGCCCCCTCGGCGAGCAGGAACACCGGCTCGGCCACCGGCGCCCCGGTGGCCCGCACCCACGCCGTGAGCTGGTCGCGGAACGCCTGCTTGTGGGACCGGACCTCGGCCAGGACCGGCTCGGACGACGAGCCGAGTTCACCGTGGGCGTTGATCCAGGCGCAGCCGCGGAAGCCGGGCTCCGCGAACCACTCGGCGAGCCAGTCGAAGACCGCGAGCACCCGCTCGCGGGGGTCCGGTATGGGGTCCACGCGGGCGGCGAGGCTCGCCCGCCAGCGCCGGTCGCGCCGTTCGAGCACGGCGACCACGAGGTCTTCCTTCGTCGCGAAGAGGCGGTAGATCCGCTTCAGCGGCAGCCCGGACGCCGCGCGCACCTGGTCCATCCCGACGGCCTGGATGCCGCGCGCGTAGAACAGCGCCTCCGCCGCGTCCAGCAGCGCCTCGCGGTCCAGGCGGTTCTGTTCCTCGGTGATCGGGGCCGGCATCCGGGTCTCCTTGACGATGAGAACGATCGTTCTCTACCTTAGCCCCAGTGATGGAGAACGCTCGTTCTCAACCTGAGGAGGCCAGAGTGCCCGAAGACCGCCCGCCCTACCCGCCGTTCACCGAGGAGACCGCCCGCCAGAAGGTCCAGGCGGCCGAGGACGCCTGGAACACCCGCGATCCCCACCGTGTGGCGCTCGCCTACACCCCGGACTCCACCTGGCGGAACCGGGACCGGTTCCTCCAGGGCCGCGAGGAGATCGTCGCCTTCCTGACCGAGAAGTGGCAGCGTGAGCAGGACTACGCGCTGCGCAAGAGCCTCTGGGACTTCCACGGCAACCGCATCGCCGTCCGCTTCCAGTACGAGTGCCACGACCGCGACGGCCAGTGGTGGCGCTCCTACGGCAACGAACTCTGGGAGTTCGACGAGCACGGCCTGATGCGACGCCGTGAGGCGAGCATCAACGACGTCCCCATCACCCCGGCCGACCGCCGCATCTTCGGCCCGCGCCCCACCGACCAGCACGGCACCGACATCCCCCTCCGGTGACGCCCGCCGCCCGCCGGCGGGACCCGGCGCCCGGGAACGGACGAGGGGCACGGGACGCCCGCCGGGCCGGAGCGGACGACGGGCGAGGTGGAAGCGGACCCGCGCGTCCGACGGGCGGTGCGGCCGACGGGCCGGGGGCCGGCGGGCAGCTGGGCGAGGAGGAGCGGCCGGCCGACGCCGCGGAGCGGGCGATGGCGCCGGGTCGTCGGCGGGGCGGAGCGGCGAGGGGCTGGAGGGCGGCTCACGTAGCAGGTCGGCGACCGGCGGGAGACGGCTCACCCGCCGGGGCGGCTAAGCATCCGCCAGCACCGCCCGCAGTTGCTCCAGCCCCCAGTCCAGATCCTCCTCGCCGATCACCAACGGGGGAGCGACCCGGACGGTGTGGCCATGGGTGTCCTTCACCAGCACCCCCCGGTCCATCAGCCGCTCCGACACCTCCCTGCCCGTACCGACCGTGCGGGCCACATCCACCCCCGCCCACAGCCCACGCCCCCGCACCGCCGTCACCGCGCCCGTGCCGAGCAGAGCCTCCAGCGCACGAAGCATCCGCTCACCCAGCTGTGCCGCCCGCTCCTGGAACTCGCCCGTCCGCAGCATCGCGATCACCTCCAGCGCCACCGCACAGGCCAGCGGATTCCCGCCGAACGTCGACCCGTGCTCACCCGGCCGGAACACCCCGAGCACCTCCGCGCTCGACACCACCGCCGACACCGGCAGGATCCCGCCACCCAGCGCCTTCCCCAGCACATACACGTCCGGCACCACCCCCTCGTGCTCACACGCGAAGGTCCGCCCCGTCCGCCCGAGCCCCGACTGGATCTCATCGGCCACGAACAGGACGTTCCGCTCGCGGGTCAGCTCCCGCACCCCCGCCAGATAACCCGGCGGAGGCACGATCACCCCGGACTCGCCCTGGATCGGCTCCAGCAGCACCGCGACCGTGTTCTCCGTCAACGCCGCCCGCATCGCGGTCAGATCCCCGTACGGCACGATCTCGAACCCCGGCGTGTACGGGCCGAAGTCCGCCCGCGTCTCCGGATCCGTCGAGAAGCTGATCACGGTCGTCGTCCGCCCGTGGAAGTTGCCGCCCGCGACGACGATCTTCGCCATCTCCGCCGGCACCCCCTTCACCCGGTACCCCCACTTCCGGGCCGTCTTCACCGCGCTCTCCACCGCCTCCACCCCGGTGTTCACCGGCAGCACCATCTCCATGCCGCACAGCTCGGCCAGCTCCGTGCAGAACGCGGCGAACCGGTCGTGGTGAAAGGCCCGGGACGTCAGCGTCACCCGCTCCAGCTGCGCCCGCGCCGCCGCCACCAGCCGCCGGTTGCCGTGCCCGAAGTTCAGCGCCGAATACCCGGCCAGCAGATCCAGATAGCGGCGCCCCTCCACATCCGTCATCCACGCCCCCTCGGCCGTGGCCACGACCACGGGCAGCGGACGATAGGTCGGCGCACAGTGCGCGTCGGCGGCGGCAATGAGGTCCTCAGCAGTGGTCACGGCCTCTCCCGGAAGCGAAGCGGACTCGACGGTGACCTCCTTCCTACTCTCGCTCGCATGGTGGACGCGGGATCTGCCGCGCCCGGCGCGCCCGGTAGGCTGACGAGCGGGCCGTGACTGGCGCGCAGGGATGGGACGGACCATCAGGGAGCGGCCCGAGCGGGAAAGAGTGCCGTGCGCCTGGGCCGAACCGAGCACGCCGTACGCCACGTCCGGAGGTCCCCGATGCCTGAGAATTCCGCCCACCTTTCCACGGAGTCCACCGCCTTCCGTGCCGCCCTCGACGTCATCCGCGCCGTCGAGCCGCGCGTCGCCGACGCCATCGGCCAGGAGGTCACCGACCAGCGCAAGATGCTCAAGCTGATCGCCTCCGAGAACTACGCCTCCCCGGCCACCCTGCTGGCCATGGGCAACTGGTTCAGCGACAAGTACGCCGAGGGCACCGTCGGCCGCCGCTTCTACGCCGGCTGCCGCAACGTCGACACGGTGGAGTCCCTGGCCGCCGAGCACGCCCGCGAGCTCTTCGGTGCCCGCCACGCCTACGTCCAGCCGCACTCCGGCATCGACGCCAACCTCGTCGCCTTCTGGGCCGTCCTCGCCGACCGCGTCGAGGTCCCCTTCCTGGAGAAGACCGGCGCCCGCCAGGTCAACGACCTCTCCGAGGCCGACTGGGCCGAGCTGCGCCAGGCCTTCGGCAACCAGCGCATGCTCGGCATGTCCCTGGACGCCGGCGGCCACCTCACCCACGGCTTCCGCCCGAACATCTCCGGCAAGATGTTCGACCAGCGCTCCTACGGCACCGACCCCGCCACCGGCCTCATCGACTACGAGGCCCTGCGCGCCCAGGCCCGCGAGTTCAAGCCGCTGATCATCGTCGCCGGCTACTCCGCGTACCCCCGTCTGGTGAACTTCCGGATCATGCGCGAGATCGCCGACGAGGTCGGCGCGACCCTCATGGTCGACATGGCCCACTTCGCGGGTCTCGTCGCCGGCAAGGTCCTCACCGGCGACTTCGACCCGGTCCCGCACGCCCAGATCGTCACCACGACCACCCACAAGTCGCTGCGCGGCCCGCGCGGCGGCATGGTCCTGTGCGACGACTCCCTCAAGGACCAGGTCGACCGCGGATGCCCGATGGTCCTCGGCGGCCCCCTCCCGCACGTCATGGCCGCCAAGGCCGTCGCCCTGGCCGAGGCCCGGCAGCCCGCCTTCCAGGACTACGCCCAGCGCATCGTCGACAACTCCCGCGCCCTCGCCGAGGGCCTCATGCGCCGCGGCGCCACCCTGGTCACCGGCGGCACCGACAACCATCTCAACCTGATCGATGTCGCCACCTCCTACGGCCTCACCGGCCGTCAGGCCGAGGCCGCCCTGCTGGACTCCGGCATCGTCACCAACCGCAACGCCATCCCGGCCGACCCCAACGGCGCCTGGTACACCTCCGGCATCCGGATCGGCACCCCCGCCCTGACCACCCGCGGCCTGGGCACCGCAGAGATGGACGAGGTCGCCGGCCTCATCGACCGCGTCCTCACCACCACCGAGTCCGGCACCACCAAGTCCGGCGCCCCCTCCAAGGCGGCCCACGTCCTCGACCCGAAGATCGCCGACGAGATCTCCCACCGGGCGACCGACCTCGTGGCCGGCTTCCCGCTCTACCCGGAGGTCGACCTCGGCTGACCCTCCCCGACGGGGCTCAGAGACCGATCAGCTCCTGACGAGGCTCCTCCCGCGGCGGCCCGGCACTGCGCCGAGCCGCCGCGCGGCGTATCAGCCCCCCGCCCGGCCCGAGCCGCCGAGGTTCCCACCTCCCGCACACCTCATGGAGATTGGCAGTACCGTTCCACCCTCCCCGCCGAGAAATTCGCAGGAGCGCGGCACGGAGGCGTGGACCAGTGGAACAGATCTGCCATTCACCCGACGCTGGACGAATCGGGTCCCAGCTGTTTCCGACCAGTTCCGGGTCGGCCCCCCGGCTCTGAGAGAATGGTGAACATGGCCAACGACCGACCCCGTGTGCTCTCCGGAATCCAGCCCACCGCAGGCTCGTTCCACCTCGGCAACTACCTCGGCGCCGTCCGTCAGTGGGTGGCTCTGCAGGAGACCCACGATGCGTTCTACATGGTCGTCGACCTGCACGCGATCACGGTCCCGCAGGACCCGAAGGAGCTGCGCGCCAACAGTCGCCTCGCCGCCGCCCAGCTGCTCGCCGCCGGTCTGGACCCGGACCGCTGCACCCTCTTCGTGCAGAGCCATGTCCCCGAGCACGCCCAGCTGGCGTGGGTCATGAACTGCCTCACCGGCTTCGGCGAGGCGAGCCGGATGACCCAGTTCAAGGACAAGGCCGCCAAGCAGGGCGCCGACCGGGCCTCCGTCGGCCTCTTCACGTACCCGGTCCTCCAGGTCGCGGACATCCTCCTGTACCAGGCCCACGAGGTGCCGGTCGGCGAGGACCAGCGCCAGCACATCGAGCTGACCCGTGACCTCGCCGAGCGGTTCAACGCGCGCTTCGGCGACACCTTCCGGATCCCGTCGCCGTACATCCTCAAGGAGACGGCGAAGATCTACGACCTGCAGGACCCGTCGATCAAGATGAGCAAGTCGGCGTCCACGCCGAAGGGCCTGATCAACCTGCTCGACGAGCCGAAGACCACGGCCAAGAAGGTCAAGAGCGCCGTCACCGACACCGACACCGTGATCCGCTACGACGTGGCGAGCAAGCCGGGCGTGTCGAACCTGCTGACCATCTACTCCACGCTGACCGGCAGGTCGGTCGAGGAGCTGGAGCAGGACTACGAGGGCAAGATGTACGGCGCCCTCAAGACGGACCTCGCCGAGGTCATGGTCGAGTTCGTGACGCCGTTCCGGGAGCGCACGCAGCAGTACCTGGACGACTCCGAGACGCTCGACAACATCCTCGCCAAGGGCGCGGAGAAGGCGCGCGCCGTCGCCGCTCAGACGCTCGCGCTGGCGTACGAGCGGGTCGGCTTCCTCCCCGCGAAGCACTGAGGCGTACGACCGCACACACGTCCACGGGGCGGAGCGCTGCACATCACTTCCGCTGCGCCTGCCCACAGGACAGCCGTGGCCGTACAGTCGATAGCGGACGACTGAGAACACAACAGACGCGACGACAGGAGACGACGTGGGGACCGTAACGATCGGCGTGTCGATCGCGGTCCCGGAGCCTCACGGCAGCCTGCTCCAGGAGCGGCGCGCGGGCTTCGGCGACGCCGCGGCTCACGGCATCCCCACGCACGTCACCCTGCTGCCGCCGACCGAGGTGGCGGAGTCCGAGCTGCCGGCCGTGGAGGCGCACCTCAGCCGGGTCGCCGGGGCGGGCCGGCCGTTCCCGATGCGGCTGTCCGGCACGGACACCTTCCGCCCCCTGTCACCGGTGGTCTACGTCCGCGTCGTACAGGGCGCCGAGGAGTGCACCAGGCTGCAGCAGCGGCTCCGGGACGCCTCCGGGCCGGTCGCGCGTGAGCTGCAGTTCCCGTACCACCCGCATGTCACGGTGGCCCACGGCATCGACGACGCGGCGATGGACCGCGCCTTCGAGGAGCTGGCCTGCTTCGACGCCCAGTGGTCGTGCACCGGCTTCGCCCTCTACGAGCAGGGCGCGGACGGGGTGTGGCGCAAGCTGCGGGAGTACACGTTCGGGGGCTCGGTGGTGCCCCCGCAGGCGGCCCACGCGGACGTCGAACGCGGGACGATCGCAAGCCGCTGACACGACCCGGCTGCTCCGGTGTCGGCTGCTCCCGCGACCCCCCGATGCACCGGCTGCCCCTCGCCGTTGCGGCTCCCCACCCCTCACACGGATCCCACCCTCACATCCCCAGCCTCCGGAACAACCCCCGAGGCAGATGCCGCAGTGCCGTCGTCAGCAGTCGGAGCGGGCCGGGGACCCAGACCGTTTCCGCCCGGCGGCGCAGGCCCAGTTCGATGGCTGTGGCGACCGCCTCGGGGGTGGTGGTGGGGCCGGACGGCTCGCGGCCGGCCGTCGCCGTCGTGCGGACGAAGCCGGGCCGTACGACCATGACGTGGACGCCGGTGCCGTGCAGGGCATCGCCGAGGCCCTGGGCGAAGGTGTCGAGGCCGGCCTTGCTGGAGCCGTAGATGAAGTCGGCGCGGCGGGCGCGTTCGGCGGCGGTGGCGGAGAGGACGACCAGCGAGCCGTGGCCCTGGTTCTGCAGGGCGCCGGCGGCGACCAGCCCGGCGGAGACGGCCCCGGTGTAGTTGGTCTGGGCGACGTGGACGGCGCGGAGCGGGTCGCGCTCGTCGTGGGCCTGGTCCCCGAGGACGCCGAAGGCGAGCAGCACCATGTCGATGGCGCCCTCGGTGAAGACCTTGCCGAGGACGGTCTCGTGGGACGCCGGGTCGAGGGCGTCGAAGGCGACGGTGCGGGTGTCGGCCCCGAGGGAGCGCAGGTGGTCGGCGGCCCGGTCCAGCGCGGGGGAGGGGCGGCCCGCGAGCCACACGGTGCGGGTGCGGCGGGCGATCAGCCGGCGAGCGGTGGCCAGCGCGATCTCGGACGTGCCGCCGAGGACGAGCAGGGACCGGGGGAGTTCGGTGGCATCCTTCATGACAGCTGACCGTATCGCCCGGATATGGGCGTCAGGGCGAAGAAACGCGGTGTTGACGCCGTCCCGGAGCGGGCAGGGACCGATCATGGACTGGCTGAAGAGACTGCCCGGCATCGGCCCGATCGTCACCCGGCTGATGACGACCCACGCGTGGCGGTGCTACGAGCGGCTGGACAGGGTGAAGTGGACTCGGCTGGCCGCCGCGATGACGTTCGTCAGCTTCATCGCGCTCTTCCCGCTGCTCACCGTGGCCGCCGCGATCAGCGCCGCCACGCTCGGCGCGGACCGGCAGAAGGCCGTCGAGCTGAAGATCGCCGAGCAGTTCCCGGGTGTGGTCTCCGACCAGCTGGACCTCACCTCGCTCGTCGACAACGCCGGCACCGTCGGCGTCATCGCGGGCGCCGTGCTGCTGTTCACGGGCATCGGCTGGGTCGGGCAGGTGCGGGACTGTCTGCGCGCGGTGTGGGAGCTGCCGGACCAGCAGCAGAACCCGGTGCTGGCCAAGGCGAAGGACGCCGGCATCCTGCTCGGCCTCGGCGGTGCCCTGCTGGTCACGCTCGCCGCGTCCACGCTCGCCTCGGCCGCCGTCGGCGTGGTCTCGGACCGGCTCGGACTGGCCGAGCACGGCTGGGGCAGCGCGCTCCTGCGGCTCGCGGCGTTCTCGGTCGCCGTGCTGGCCGACTTCCTGGTCCTGCTCTACGTCCTGACCCTGCTGCCCGGGGTGGAGCCGCCGCGCCGCCGGCTGCTGGTGGCCGCGCTGCTCGGCGCGATCGGCTTCGAACTGCTGAAGCTGTTGCTCAGCGGCTACATCCAGGGGGTCGCGGCGAAGAGCATGTACGGCGCTTTCGGCGTCCCCGTGGCCCTGCTGCTGTGGATCAACTTCACCACGAAACTGGTCCTGTTCTGCGCCTCCTGGACGGCGACGCAGAGCAAAGAGGTCGAGCTCGCGGACGTCAGGGACGTGTCCGACGGCGCATCAGGTCCGGCAGCGGCCACCGGCGGTTGACGAGGAACACCCCGCCCCCGAGCAGCACCAGCAGCCCGCCCGCGATGGCCAGGGCGGTGCCGATTCCGCGGCTGCCGGAGCCGGTCGTGGCGCTCGCCATCGGCTTGGAGCCGGACCCGCCGGTCCCGGAAGAGGCCTGCCCCGAGGAGGCCGTTCCGGGGGACGCGCCGGCGCTCGGCCGCGCGGTGGACGACGCGGCGCTCTTCGGCGGCACCAGCTCGCCCACCGGCGTCACCTTGCCGGCCGCCTGGAAGCCCCAGTCGAACAGCTTCGCGGTCTCCTTGTAGACCTCGTTGTGCTCGTGCTTCTGCGGGTTCATCACCGTGACGAGCAGCACCTTGCCGCCCCGCTCGGCGACACCGGTGAAGGTGGCGCCCGCCTGGGTGGTGTTGCCGTTCTTCACGCCGGCGATGCCCTGGTAGACGGGGACGTCGGTGTCCCCGCTCAGCAGCCGGTTGGTGTTCCGGATCTCGGTGGAGCCGAACTTGGCGCTCACGGTGGAGCAGTAGTCGCGGAAGTCCTTCTTCTGCAGCCCGGAGCGGGCGAACAGCGTCAGGTCGTACGCCGAGGACAGCTGTCCCGGCGCGTCGTAGCCGTCGGGGGAGACCACCTCGGTGTCCAGGGCCTGCAGTTCGTCGGCGTGGTCCTGCATGTCCTCGACGGTCCGGTCGACACCCTCGTTCATCGCGGCCAGGACGTGCACGGCGTCGTTCCCGGAGCGCAGGAAGACCCCGAGCCACAGGTCGTGGACGGTGTAGCTGTGCCCCGCCTTTATCCCGACCACGCTGGAGCCGGTGCCCATGCCCGCGAGGTCGGTCGGCGCCACCTTGTGCTCCATGGTCTTGGGGAACCTGGGCAGCAGGGTGTCGGCGAACAGCATCTTCAGCGTGCTCGCCGGGGGCAGCCGCCAGTGCGCGTTGTGTGCCGCGAGCACCTGGCCCGACTCGGCGTCGGAGACGATCCAGGACAGCGCGGTGAGGTCCTTGGGCAGCACGGGCACGCCCGGGGCGAGGTTGACCTGGGTGCCGGCCCGGCCGAGCCGGGCGCCGCCCACGGACGACATCTTCGCCGGGGGTGTGGCCGTCGGGCTGGTGGAGGGCGTGGGGGCGGCGAGGGCGGCGGGCGCGGCGGCGGAGAGGGACAGCAGGGTGGCGGAGGTGACCAGCAGGGCTCGCCGGGCGGTCTTCTTGGGAGCGGGCACGGTCGGAAACGTACCGGGAGCGGACCGTGAAGTCCCGTGACCCACCCCACCCCCGGCGCGGGACCGGGCGGCCGACGGCGATACTGGTCCCATGAAGCTCAGCCGCCCGGTCTCCTGGTTCCTGCTCGCTTTCGGAGTGTGGTCCTGGGTCATCTGGGTCACTTTCGTCAAGAACTTGATCAAGGACGGCAGCGGGCTCGCCTTCGACGACGGTCACCCGACCGCGTACTTCTGGGTGCACCTGCTGCTGGCGGTCGTCTCCTTCGTATTGGGGACGGTCATCGGGGTCATCGGGTTGCGCGGCCTGCGCGCACTGCGCCGAACGTCATAGCCACTGCGCCCCCTCCGCCCCCCACGCCGTAGCCCCACACCCGAGGGCCGGCGAACCGTCGCCACGCGCGCGTGGAGGGGGTACGCACGTGTGCCCGGAACCGCACCCACGCCTGTGAAGAGCCTGTGAAATCCGGGGGAGACGACGCCTCGGTAAGTTCTTGCACAACTGGTCAGAAAGCCCTTCCCTCCGGTGAAACAGGTGTGATTAGGTGAGCCGCGCCACTTAGGGGAGTGGCGAGATCGTGCGGGCCAGGGGTAGGGCATCGAGGGGCCTGGGGAGGGCACCACCATGCGATCTGTTCGCATGCGCATTCTCGTGACGCTGCTGGTGCTGGCGGTCGTGGGAATCGGCGGCTGGCAACTGTTGCCGTCGCAGGGGGACAAGAACAAGACGATCACGGTCGGTACGACGGACGCCGTCACGGACCTCGACCCGGCGGGTGCCTACGACGCCGGTTCCTGGGCCCTGTTCAGCAACGTCTTCCAGTCGCTGCTGACGTTCGAGCCGGACGGGGTCGAACCGGTCCCGGACGCGGCGAAGAGCTGTGCGTTCCAGGGCAGCGGGCTGCGCACGTACCGGTGCACGCTGCGGTCCGGGATCACCTTCCCGAGCGGGCGCACGATGACGGCCGAGGACGTGAAGTACTCCTTCGACCGCGTCAGGAAGATCAACTCCGATGTCGGCCCGGCGTCCCTGTTCTCCACGCTCGCCTCGGTGACGGCGGACGACGCGACCACGGTCACCTTCCACCTGTCGTCCGCGGACGCCACCTTCCCGCTGAAGGTCGCCACGGGCGCCGGGTCCATCGTGGACAAGGACAAGTACCCGGCCGACGCCCTGCGCACCGGGTCAGAGGTCGACGGCACCGGGCCGTACGGCCTGAGTTCGTACACCAAGGACCAGAAGGCCGATCTCACGCCGAACGGGCACTACAAGGGCTATCTCGGCGGCACCGGCCGGCCGGTCGAGCTGCGCTATTACACCGACTCCGCGAAGCTGGACAGCGCCTGGAAGGCGAAGCAGGTCGACGTGGCCACGCGTACGCTGCCGCCGCACATGCTCTCCCAGCTGAACCCGAGCGACCCCGGGCAGCGCGTCACCGAGTCCGACAGCGCCGAGACCCGCAACCTGTACCTCAACACGCGCGCCGGCTCCCCGCTGCACGATGTGCGGGTGCGCCGGGCGATGGCCTGGCTGGTCAACCGCGAGGAGCTGGCGGCGAGGGTCTACGAGGGCACGGTCGACCCGCTGTACTCGCTGATCCCGACCGGTATCACCGGCCACACCACGTCGTTCTTCGACACCTACCCGGAGCAGAGCGTCGCGAAGGCGCGCGCGCTGCTGACCCAGGCGGGGGTGACCCTGCCGGTGCGGTTCACCTTCGGCTACGGCATCGGCCGGGGTGCGGGCGCGGAGGAGGCCGCGGCGCTGAAGAAGCAGCTGGAGGCGGGCGGCCTGTTCCAGGTGGACGTCAAGGGATACGAGTGGACCGACTTCCAGAAGCGCTGGGCCGCCGGGAAGATGGACGCGTGGGCGGTCGGCTGGGTGGCCGACTATCCGGACCCGGACACCTTCGGGGCCGCGCTCGTCGGCAGCGACTCCACCATGAGCACCGGGTACAGCAACAAGCTGGTCGACCATCTCATCCTGGACAGCCAGCAGTTCCCCGACCGCAGCCGGGCCGCGAACGACTTCAAGGGCATCCAGGCGGACGTCGCCCAGGACGTCCCGCTGATCCCGCTGTGGCAGCGCAAGGAGTACGTGGTCAGCATCGAGGACGTGGGCGGCGGCCAGTACCTGACGGACGGCACGGGCGTCTTCCGCCTGTGGCGCCTGCAGTGGATCTGATCAGCCGCTGTTCTCGCCCCGGCCCTTGGTCGCCGGGTTCGGCAGCGCCTTGGTCATGCCCGGCAGGAAGTCCGTGAACAGTTCGTGGATCTCCAGGACCAGGGGGCGCAGGACACGGAAGCGGGCCAGGGCCACGCCTCGCGCGGTGAGACGTGCCCCGCGCTTGGCGAGGCGATAGCTGCGCTCACGGCCCTCCGTGCGGTCGAACACCCAGTACAGGACCAGGCCCATCTGCGAGAGCCACATCAACTCCGGCAGGATGTCGCGCAGTTCGGGGGCGACCTTGGACTTGGAACCGGCCAGGACCTCGCGGTGCACGCTGATCGCCTGCTCGCGCGCGTGCTCGCTCTCCGGGGAGAAGGGGCTGAGCGGGCTGTCGGGGTCGGCGGCGTTCTTGAAGAACTGGACGGCGAACTCGTGGTACGGCCGGGCGATGTCCAGCCATGTGGTGAGCACGCCCGCGAGCCGGGCCTCCAGGTCGGTCTCCCGGTCCAGGATCTCCCGGACCGCCGCCTGGTGCTCGGCGGCGATCCGGTCGTAGAAGCCCTGGATCAGGTGTTCCTTGCCCTCGAAGTAGTAGTAGGCGTTGCCGACGGAGACCCCGGCCTCCTTGGCGATGGCCCGCATGGTCGTCTTGTCGTACCCGCGCTCCTGGAACAACCGCATGGCGGTCTCCAGGATCAGCGCGCGGGTCTGCTCGGACTTGCTGCTCTGGGGGGCGGCCGGCTCGGGGCCGTCGTTGTTCGCGGGCACGGTAGAAGAGCCTAACGAGTGGCGCAGCCGCCGTCGGCGCAGGAGGGCGGTGCGTAGGTCCAGCCCGTCTGCGGGTGGTACGCCCACCCGCCGCCCCTGTTGATGTCCTGCCGTCGGTAGGTGTGCTGTCCGCCCCACGTCTGCTGCGCGCCGCGCCACTTCGCCGCCGCCAGCACCGCGCCGCGGGCCAGCTTGGCGCCGGCCGGGGTGCTCAGCCGGTGGGCGAGGGGGCGGTGCTCGCGCAGGGCCCACAGGACGACGATCCAGGCGCGCGAACCCTGGTAGACCTGCCCGGAGTCGCCGACGACGGTGACCTCGTCGAGGGTGGCGTCGTGATCGAGCCCGGGGAAGCGGGCGTGTGCCTGGGCCGAGGCCGCCGGGACCAGCTCCAGGGGCACCAGCTTCGGCTGGCGCGCCAGCCAGGTGCGCAGGTGGGTGCAGAGGCCGCACTCGGCGTCGTAGAGGACGGTCAGCCCGCGGACCGGGACGACCCCCGTGACGCCCCGGTCCTTCGCGGTGGTCCTGCCGGCCACGATCGCCTCACCGGGCGCGGTGGCCTCGCCGGTCACGGTGGTCACGCCCCCACCGTCGGCGCGATCCACCCCTGCGGGGCGACCGGGGGCACCTGCTCCCGCTCCATGATCCCCCGTCGGCGGATCCGGTTGAGCACATAGACGTTGCCCAGGTGCATCGCGCCGAGCACCAGCAGGACCACGCCCAGCTTGGTCGACAGGGCCTCGAAGATGCCGCGGGTGTCCTCGATCGTCTCGTCGCCGCTCAGGTACAGCGCCACGAAGCCGAGGTTGACCAGGTAGAAGCCCACGACCAGGAGGTGGTTGACGGCGTCCGCGAGCTTCTCGTTGCCGTGCAGCACGTCGGCCAGGAAGATCCGGCCGTTGCGGCTGAGCGTGCGGGCCACCCAGACGGTCAGCCCGATGCTGACGACCAGGTAGACGACGTAGGCGATGACGGTGCGGTCCATGCCCCACCCCTTCTTGAACGCGTTCAAAACGCTGACACGGATGACTGTAGACCCATTTTTGAACGTGTTCAAGTCAAGGGGGTTCAGCTCCTGCGGCCGAGCTCCGGGCGCTTGCTGTAGTCCGTGAACCCCAGGACGTTCCCCCACGGGTCGGCGATCTCCACGGCCCACCCCGTGGCCACCTGGAACACCTCGTCCAGGGGCGGGATGCCTGCCGCGGCCAGCTCCCGCGCCGCCACCCGTGCGTCCGGCACCTCCAGCCAGACGCGCGGCGAGGGCCACGGAGGGGTCCGGTGCCGCAGCTCCTCCTCCAGGTGCAGCAGGATCCCGGGCGTCTCGCCGCCGACCTTCAGCAGCGCGATCCCGCCCTCGTCGAACCGGAATCCGACGCTGAACCCGGCCCGCTCGTAGAAGCCGACGGCCTCGCCCAGGTCGCCGACCGGGAGCAGCACATTGTCGAAACCGAGCAGTTCGTACGACTCTTCGTCTGACATGTCGTCAGATTAGGAGTCAGTCCCTCCGTATGCGAGGAGCCCCACCGGAGCGGACTTCGGCGGGTCGCCGGCGGTGAGGGGCGGCAGGCCGCGGGGTGAGTCGTACCTCCCCCCGCGCCGGGACGTCGTGGCACGGCGAAGGCCCCGCCCCCCGGTGCGAGACCGGGGGGCGGGGCCCAAGTCGCCGTAGGCGGACGGCGGATCAGTAGCGTCGCGTGATCAGCGCGCGCTTGACCTCCTGGATCGCCTTCGTGACCTCGATACCGCGCGGGCAGGCGTCCGTGCAGTTGAAGGTCGTGCGGCAACGCCACACGCCGTCGCGGTCGTTGAGGATCTCCAGCCGCTGCTCGCCCGCCTCGTCGCGCGAGTCGAAGATGAAGCGGTGGGCGTTCACGATCGCGGCCGGACCGAAGTACTGGCCGTCGTTCCAGAACACCGGGCAGGAGGAGGTGCAGGCCGCGCAGAGGATGCACTTCGTCGTGTCGTCGAAGCGCTCGCGGTCCTCGGCGGACTGCAGCCGCTCACGCGTCGGCTCGTTCGTCTCCTTGGTGATCAGGAACGGCATGACGTCCCGGTACGCCTGGAAGAACGGCTCCATGTCCACGACCAGGTCCTTCAGGACCGTCAGGCCCTTGATGGGCTCGATCGTGATCGGCTTCTCGGGGTTGATGTCCTTGATCAGCGTCTTGCAGGCGAGGCGGTTCTTGCCGTTGATCCGCATCGCGTCCGAGCCGCAGATGCCGTGCGCGCACGACCGGCGGAAGGTGAGGGTGCCGTCGACGTCCCACTTGATCTTGTGGAGACCGTCGAGGACACGCTCCTTCGGGTCGATCTCCAGCTGGAAGTCTTCCCAGGCAGCCTCCGCCGAGACCTCCGGGTTGAACCGGCGGACCCGGAAGGTGACCGTGATGTAGGGGGAGTCGGCGAAGCCGGGCTCGGGCTGGCCGGCCGCGTCCGCCTTGTCCAGAACAGGGGTAGCCATCAGTACTTACGCTCCATCGGCTGGTAGCGGGTCTGGACGACCGGCTTGTAGTCGAGACGGACGGTTTCCGAGCCGTCGGCGCCGACCTCGCGGTACGCCATGGTGTGCCGCATGAAGTTGACGTCGTCGCGGTTCGGGTAGTCCTCGCGGTAGTGACCGCCGCGGGACTCCTTGCGGGCCAGGGCCGAGACGGCCATGACCTCGGCCAGGTCGAGCAGGTTGCCCAGCTCGATCGCCTCGAGGAGGTCCGTGTTGAACCGCTTGCCCTTGTCCTGGATCGCCACGTTGTTGTAGCGCTCGCGCAGCTCGGCGATCTTCTCGACGGCCGTCTTGATCGTCTGCTCGGTGCGGAACACCATGACGTTGGCGTCCATGGTCTCCTGCAGCTCGCGCCGCAGGGTCGCCACCCGCTCGTTGCCGGTGGAGTTGCGCAGCCGCTCGATCTGCTCGACGACCAGGGACGCCGGGTTCTCCGGCAGCTCGACGAAGTCGGCCTTCGCGGAGTACTCGGCGGCGGCGATGCCCGCGCGGCGGCCGAACACGTTGATGTCCAGCAGCGAGTTGGTGCCGAGGCGGTTGGCGCCGTGCACGGAGACACAGGCGACCTCGCCGGCCGCGTACAGACCCGGGACGACGGTGGTGTTGTCCGCCAGGACCTCACCCTCGACGTTCGTCGGGATGCCGCCCATCGCGTAGTGCGCGGTCGGCTGGATCGGGATCGGGTCCGTGTACGGCTCGATGCCGAGGTAGGTCCGCGCGAACTCGGTGATGTCCGGGAGCTTGGCGTCCAGCTGCTCCGGCGGGAGGTGCGTCAGGTCCAGGTAGACGTGGTCGCCCTCGGGACCGCAGCCGCGGCCCTCGCGGATCTCCGTGTAGATGGAGCGGGACACGACGTCACGGGACGCCAGGTCCTTCATGACGGGAGCGTACTTCTCCATGAAGCGCTCGCCGTCCTTGTTGCGCAGGATGCCGCCCTCACCACGCGCACCCTCGGTGAGCAGGATGCCCATGCGCCAGATGCCGGTCGGGTGGAACTGGAAGAACTCCATGTCCTCCAGCGGCAGGCCCCGGCGGTAGACGGCGGCCTGGCCGTCACCGGTGAGGGTGTGCGCGTTGGAGGTCACCTTGAAGAACTTGCCGCAGCCGCCGGAGGCGTAGATGACGGCCTTCGCCTGGAAGATGTGGATCTCGCCCGTCGCCAGCTCGTAGGCGACGACACCGGCCGACTTCTTGACGCCGTCGACCTCGGTGATCAGCTGGTCCAGGACGTAGAACTCGTTGAAGAACTCCACGCCTTCCTTGACGCAGTTCTGGTACAGCGTCTGGAGGATCATGTGGCCGGTGCGGTCCGCGGCGTAGCAGGACCGGCGGACCGGGGCCTCGCCGTGGTTGCGGCTGTGACCGCCGAAGCGGCGCTGGTCGATGGTGCCGTCCGGGGTCCGGTTGAACGGCAGACCCATCTTCTCCAGGTCGAGGACGGCGTCGATGGCCTCCTTCGCCAGGATCTCGGCGGCGTCCTGGTCGACCAGGTAGTCACCGCCCTTGACCGTGTCGAAGGTGTGCCACTCCCAGTTGTCCTCCTCCACGTTGGCCAGCGCGGCGGCCATGCCGCCCTGCGCGGCGCCCGTGTGGGAGCGGGTGGGGTAGAGCTTGGTCAGCACCGCGGTGCGGCTGCGCTTCGTCGACTCGATGGCCGCGCGCATGCCCGCGCCACCGGCGCCGACGATGACGGTGTCGTACTTGTGGATCTTCATGATTCTCGCAGCCCCGTGCCTAGCGGATGTTCGGGTCGAAGGTGAAGATCACCAGCGTGCCCAGCAGGATGGTCCACACCGTGGCGGTGTACAGCAGGGCCTTCAGCCACATGCGGGACGCAGGCCGCTCGGCGTAGTCGTTGATGACCGTGCGCAGGCCGTTGGCGCCGTGCAGCATCGCGAGCCACAGCATCAGCAGGTCCCAGACCTGCCACCAGGGGGAGGCCCAGCGGCCCGCCACGAAGGCGAAGCCGACCTTGGACACACCGCCGTCCAGCACGAGCTGGATCAGCAGGTGGCCGATGACCAGGACGACCAGCACGATGCCGGACAGGCGCATGAACAGCCAGGCCGCCAGCTCGAAGTTGCCCCGGGTCGACTTCGGGGACTTCTTGGTGCGCTTGCGCGGCGCCTCGATCAGCGGGGCCGGGTTGTCGACGCCGTAGACGGGGGCGCCCTCGACGGGGCCGACTCCGGACGCGGTGGTTTCAGTCGTGGACATCGGCGTCAGCTCCCAAAGAGAACACGGGCGGCGTGGCCGAGGACCGGGTAGATCGCCCCGAGCATCAGCACGATCCAGACGCCCATCACGGCCCAGAACATCTGCTTCTGGTAGCGCGGGCCCTTCGACCAGAAGTCGACGGCGATGACGCGGAGACCGTTGAGCGCGTGGAAGAGGATGGCGGCGACGAGGCCGTACTCCAGCAGCGCGACGATCGGCGTCTTGTACGTGGCTACGACCTTGTCGTAGTCCTCGGGGGAGACACGCACGAGAGCGGTGTCCAGCACGTGAACGAACAGGAAGAAGAAAATGAGGACGCCGGTGACTCGGTGAGCCACCCAGGACCACATTCCTTCCCGGCCGCGGTACAGCGTTCCAGCCGGCACGGAAGAACCCTCCGGGAGCGGGGACTAGGGCCGCGCCGGCTTCACTGTCGGTCGGGCCCGGCCGGGTACGGTCCACCGGCCCCCAGCATCGTAGCCATGCGCTGCGCTGTGCTTTACGGGGGGCCTACCTTGTGTGATCAAAGTGGCACCGGATGGGGTAGCGGGGGCGGCATCCGGGGTGCGGTTTCCCGCTATTTGCCGGGTGCGGGCGCGTTCGGGCTGGTCGCGCCCGGCGGCGGAGCCGCTGGTGAATGCAGCCCCGCACCTCTGAGGCAGGCGCCCAGCCTGCTTCGTGCGAGGCGCCGGAGCTGCTCCGCCGCCATCACCCGTTCCTCTTCGGGATCGTTCGCCAATCGTGATCGGATCGCCTCGAGGATGCGGTCGATGGCCTCGTCCGGCGGGACATCACCCAGATAGATGACGAATACGTGTCCGAATCGCGCCTCGTAGGCCGCGTGCGCCGCGCTCAGTGCCATGTGGGCCGCCGAGTAGGCGCCCTCCGGCAGGGCGGGGAGGGATTCGCCCGCCAGTGCCTCCGACAGATCGGCCGGCGACAGGTCGTACGCCGCCTCGTCCGCCGCTGCCAGGAGTGCGTCCAGGTCCGGGTAGGGGCGGTGGTCGGCGAGGCGGCGGGCCCAGCGCAGGCTGTGCAGGCAGTCCAGGAGGAGGGCGCGGGCCTCGTCGGCGGGCGCCCCGTTGAAGGCGTCGAGGGGCCTCGGGAGATACGGGAGAGGGTGGGCGGGCAGCGTGGGTCCTCGCGTCGCGTGTGGCGTGGCAGGGGATGCTGTGAAATGTGTGTCGTCAGGTTATCGAGAGTGGTCACTGTGTGTCCGTGTGATGCATGAAAATTCACCCGGATGGGAGAGTTTCGGGACACGTGGGTGACCGATGAGGGCCGGATCGGTCGTACGTTGGCACAGTGAGCCAGCACAGGCGCCGGGGCTCGGCGCAGCAGGTGATACGGAAACGCGCGGTGGTGGCCGCGGCGGTCGTCGGGACCGTCGCGCTCGGCACGGGCGTCGCCGTGTGGGCCTCCTCGGGCGGCGGGGGTGACGCGACGAGCCAGGGTGCCGCCGACACCGGTGGACCGGGCACGCCGTCGCCGAGCCGGTCGTATCCGCTCTCGCAGGCGCCGCGCACGATTCCCGCGGTGCGCTCCCACACCCCGGCGCGCGGACCCGGCTGGCAGCCGCACAAGGGCGAGCGGGTGGTCGTGGGCGATGCCGGGCTGGCCGACGAGGGGCGGCTGATCGCCGGGGAGCTGGGGCTGACGTACGCGGGGCAGAAGGACGACGTACGGGCGGGGGACGTCCGGCTCGCGCTGGGGGACGGGGGCGGGAACCAGGAGTCGTACTCGATGACCGTGCACGACGGCCGGGTGGACATAAGCGGGCCCGGTGAGGCGGGGGTCTTCTACGGCACCCGGACCCTGAAGCAGGCGGTCCACGGCGGCGGTACGGCCCCGGAGGGGGTCGTGCGGGACCAGCCGGCCAAGCCGGTGCGCGGGTTCACGGTGGACATCGCGCGCAAGCCGTTCGGCGAGACCTGGATCGAGGACCGGATCCGCGAGCTGGGGGACCTGAAGTACAACGAGCTGGGGCTGCACTTCTCCGACGACCAGGCCTTCCGGATCGAGTCCACCACCCACCCGGAGATCGTCTCCGAGGACCATCTGACCAAGGCCCAGGTCAAGAAGATCGTGGACCTGGCGAACAGCCGGCACATCACCGTCGTCCCCGAGATCGACTCGCCGGGACACCTGGGAGCGGTCCTCGCGGCCCACCCCGACCTGCAGCTGCGCAACGCGAGCGGGGTGGCGACCAAGGGTGCGATCGACATCTCCAAGCCCGCCTCGGCCAAGCTCGTCGACGACCTGCTGAACGAGTACGCGGGGCTGTTCACCGGGGACCAGTGGCACCTCGGCGGGGACGAGTACCAGGCGCTGACCGTGAAGGACCCGCAGGCCTCCTATCCGCAGCTGGCCGCCGCCGCCCGCCGGAAGTACGGCGCCGGCGGCACCGTCGCCGACCTCACCACCGGCTGGACGAACGACCGCGCCGCCACCGTCCGCGCCCACGGCAGAACCGTCCGCGCCTGGAACGACGGCTTCTACAAGGACACCTCCGTCCAGCCGGACAAGGACCTCCAGGTCGCCTACTGGACCGGCAAGGAGATCGGCGCCCGGCGGCCGGAGGAGTACCTGGGCGCGGGCCGGAAGGTCATCAACTACAACGACGAGTTCCTCTACTACGTCCTCGGGCAGCCGCAGACCTTCGTCTATCCGACCGGGCAGCGGATCTACGAGCAGTGGAACCCGCGCGTGCTGCGCGGCACGGCCGCCGTGCCCGCGCGCTACGACGGGCAGATCCTCGGGGGGTCGTTCGCGGTGTGGGGCGACTTCCCCGACGCGCAGACGGAGGCGCAGGTCGCGGCCGGGATCAGGATGCCGCTCAGGGCCACCGCGCAGAAGCTGTGGGACCCGGGTACGCCCGCGCTGTCCTGGGCGGACTTCAAGGGGCTGGCGGACCGGCTGGGCTGAGTCGCTCCGGCCGATCGCCGGGTGATCGATTCGAGTGGACGTGCGACGGCGCGGGAACGTATGTTCCCTTGTCCGCGCGTCAGGCCAGGGGAGGGCCGCGCGCCTGCCGTCAGCGTCCTTCTCGGGGGAACCTCATCATGACCACATCCGTGCCCGCTCCGCCCTTCGTACCCGGCGCCGCCCTGCGCTCGCCGGAGGGCCTCGGCCGGGCCACCGCCGCGCTGCTCGGCGTGACGGTCGCCGCCGATCTGTTCGCGGTCTACGCCGACATGCTGGAGATGAACGTCGGCGCCGATCTCGCGAACGGCGCCACCGGCTCCGCCGTGCTCGACCGCGCCGACCACGCGGACACGCTCTACGGCATCGCCGGCGTCGCCCAGGGGCTCGCCCTGATCGCGACCGCCGTCGTCTACCTGTGCTGGCTGTGGCGGGTGCGGGTGAACGCCGAGGTGTTCGACCAGTCCGCGCATCGCATGCGGCGCGGCTGGACGATCGGCGGCTGGTTCTGCCCGGTCGTCAACCTGTGGTTCCCGCGCCGGATCGTCGTGGACGCCTGGGACGCCAGCGCTCCCTGGGGCGCGCGGGTCCGCCACGCCCCGGTGAACGCCTGGTGGACGGTGTGGATCGTCGGCCTCTTCGTCGGCCGGCTCGCGTACACCCGGTACGAGCACGCCGGCACGGGGTCCGAACTGCGGGGCGCGGCCGGGCTGATGCTGTTCTCCGACGCGCTCGACGCGGTGGCCGCGATCCTGGCCGTTCTGGTGGTCGTCCACCTGACCCGGATGCAGCGCCACAAGGCCCTCGCGGGCCCCTTGCCGAGCCCGGCCGTTGGCTGAAAAGCTGCGGCTGTGACACTCCCCCGCCGTCGCACGCAGTAAGGGGAAGTGTGGGCTCCGTAAAGGCGGCGCCCTGGCGAGGGAGGCTTTCATGAGCCTGGTGGAACTGATCGCGCAGGCCGACGAACGCGGACTGGCCGCCGGTGGGTTGGCCTGTTTGGATCGGTGTCTGCCCCTGCTCGGCGGCGACGACGAGCTGCTGCGCCCGCTGTGGGCCCACCTCTCCGACGGATCGGGCTGGGCGGACAGCCTGGACAAGGCGCGCTCCGCGCTGGCCTCGGCCGATCCCGCCGGCGACGAGGCCGCGCAGCTCGTGCGCCGGATGCTGGACGCGGCCCCGGCCGAACGCACCGCCGACGCGGTACGCCCCTGGGCGGACGCCTGCTCGGTCGCCTCGCTGCGCATACACCGGCTGCTCGACCCGGCCGCGGACGGCACGTCGGCGGCCGAGGGCTTCGAGGCCGGCCGCGCGGGCGAGACGGAGGACCTGCCCCCGCTGGTCGCGGCCGAACTGCGGCGGCAGACAGCCGTGCTGGAGCTCCTCGCCGGGCATGGCCCGCACGGGCTGCGCCGGGCGCTGGACGTGTCGGTCGAGGGACGCCGGGTACTGCGCGCGGTGGTCTCCCGGCGGGCGCGGGCCAGTTCCTGAGAGGCGCCCGCGCCACGGGTGCCGACGGGTCTTCGAACCCCCTGCGTGCGGGGATCCTGTGAGTGTCGTGCGGTGGACGTGGGGTAGTCCTGCGCCCGTTGGCGAAACGTTTCGGATGGCGGTGACGGAAGCGCCGCCCGGCTCGCTGTTCCCTATGTGACAGCCCAGTACCTGACAGCACAGCAGGAGACCAGGCCGACCGCCGCGACGAAGCCCGTGCGGTGGGCGGCGGACGCGGTCGCGACCATGCGCGAGGGCGCACGGGTGCGGCTCGACTACTCGGCGCAGAGCCTGTGGCGGGTGGACCGGGTGATCGAGGAGATACGCCGGGAGGAAGCGCCGTACGCGGCGGTCGAGAGCGTGCTGCGCGGCTTCGGCGCCTACGCCGGCGAGGTGATCGTCCGCCAGACCGGCGCCGAGTGGTGGACGGCCGGCGGCGACCACTGGGTCCGCACCCCCGACGGCCGGCTGTGGGACCCCATCGACGAGGCCCGGCGCTGCTTCGGCGGCCAGGGCTCGCTGCGCCTGCTCTGCCGGGACGCGACGGCCCCGGCGGGGTGACCCCGCCCCGTCCGGAACGTCACCGCCCGGGACCGCGCAAGGGCCGCCGTCTCGCTGTGACACTTCTGTGAGGCCCGACGCTGATGACCATGGAGGGCGGAGACACGGCCGGAGCGTGTCGCGCCGTGAGGGACGCGCCACGCAGTGGCCATGAACTCGGCACGAACGAGGACGGTCTTGGGCCAGGGAGGGGAACCCCGCCGCCCGCAGGCGCGGGACGGGGAGCTGGGCGCGGCCGTCGCGCGGGCCCAGGACGGCGACGAGGCGGCCTTCGCGGTGGCCTACCGGATCGTCCAGCCGGGGCTGCTCGGCTATCTGCGGGGCCTGGTCGGCGAGGACGCGGAGGACGTGGCCTCCGACGCCTGGTTGGAGATAGCCCGGGACCTCGGCCGGTTCAAGGGCGACGGCGCGGGCTTCCGCGGCTGGACGGCGACCATCGCCCGGCACCGCGCCCTGGACCACCTGCGCCGCCGGCGGGCACGACCCCGGGCGGCGGTCCTCGAACAGGACGCGCTGGAGTTGCCCGGCGGGCACAACACCCACGAGCAGGCCATGGAGTCCCTGTCGACCGAGCGGGCCCTGGAACTGGTCCGCGGGCTGCCGCGGGACCAGGCCGAGGCCGTCCTGCTCCGGGTGGTCGTCGGCCTCGACGGCCCCGCCACCGCCCGCGTCCTCGGCAAGCGCCCCGGCGCCGTCCGCATGGCTGCGTACCGCGGGCTGAAACGTCTCGCCAGGCAACTGGGCGCCGAGGAGGCCGGGCGGCGGGAGGTGTGACGGATGAGGGGCCCCCGACGCTGGGGGAGGCGGGATGAACGCCGACGGCCCTGATCCGTATGGAGATCCGTACGGGCAGGGCGACAGGGCGTGCGGCACGGCCTGCGAGCGCCGTGGGGAGCGTCGTACGGGCCCACGTGCGGGCCGACGTGCGGATGCCACGCAGACATCGGTGCCGGGCCGCGCGCCCGGCCGGTGAGGGACCGGACGAGGACGGGAACGGACATGGGTGAACAGCACAGCGGCGGCGGGCTGCCCGGCCGCCCGCACGCGCACCCGGGTGGCACCGCGTCCGTGACCGTCTCCGCGCCGGAC
This sequence comes from Streptomyces sp. NPDC052301, assembly GCF_044593395.1. NCBI lineage: Bacteria > Bacillati > Actinomycetota > Actinomycetes > Kitasatosporales > Streptomycetaceae > Streptomyces > Streptomyces sp. NPDC052301. The sequence continues at coordinate 229,727 of NZ_JBIUBE010000009.1, forward strand.
CGCACCGGCACGGACGCCGACCGCACGCCGACGGCCGGCCTCACCGATCTCTCCGAACTCGAGGTCCGGTTCGGTGCCGCCCTGCGCGCCGACGGTGTCGACCCCGAGGCCGAGCGCCGGGCCCTGGCCGCGTTCCGCACCGCCCGCGAGGCGGGGGCGCACCGCGCGCGGACCCGGTCCCGGGACGACTGGCGGCCCGCCGCGCCGCGCCGTTCGCTGAAGGTCACGCTCTCGGTGGCGCTCGCGAGCCTCACGCTGGGCGGTGTCGCCGTGGCGGCGATCGGCTCGGCCGGGTCCGGCACCCACGGCCGCCGGGACACCCCGCGCCCTCGGCACCCGTCCCCGAGCGCCCCGCACCGGCCGGCCACCGGCCCGGGGACGACGGCCGGAGGTACGCCCGAGGGCGGATCCCGCGCCGCGGCCGCGCACCCCGCGCACCCGGGCACCGCCCAGGACACCGTGGCCCACTGCCGCACCTACGCGAGGGCCGGGGACCGGGGTGGAGCCCTGGACGCGACGGCCTGGCAGCGGCTGGTGGCGGCGGCGGGCGGCACGGACAAGGTCGCGTCCTACTGCGCCGCACAAGAGGCCGCGGCACAAGGGAAGAACGCCGACAAGCCCGGCAATTCCGGTGAAAGTAAGAGCGATGTCACCGGCAACGGTGAGAGTAAACGGGACACTTCGGGCGATTCGGCCGCCAACTCGAAGCAGGGCGACGGGAAGAACTGAGTCCTGTGGTCCCCGGTGGGCAACGGCCGGGGCCGCCACCCCCCACAGGAGAGGCCCCGGCCGTCGCGCGGACAGGCCGCGAACGGCCCGTACTCTCTTCAGCGCCATGAGTGCGTTTTCTGTCACACCCCGGCACCACCCGGACCTCACCCTGCGTACATTCGAACCCGGTCACGAGTTAGTTGCATCTTCTACGGACATGGACGACGAGCGGTTTCAGGTCGTAACGTGCCTTTCGCGCCGACCGAACATCTGGCGTAAAGGGAGTGCGGTGCTGGGGGACGACGCGGAACTGACCGCCGCGGTGCGATCGGCGCAGAACGGTGACGAGACCGCGTTTCGTGCCGTCTACCGCGCGGTGCAGCCACGGCTGCTCGGATACGTGCGCACGCTCGTCGGCGACCCGGACGCCGAGGACGTCGCCTCCGAGGCCTGGCTGCAGATAGCCCGGGACCTGGACCGGTTCAGCGGGGACGCCGACCGGTTCCGGGGCTGGGCCGCCCGGATCGCACGCAACCGCGCCCTGGACCACATCCGCATGCGGGGCCGCCGCCCCGCCATAGGCGGCGACGAGACGGAACTGACCGGCCGGGCCGCCGAGTCCGACACGGCCGGCGAGGCCATCGAGGCCCTGGCCACCGACCGCACCCTCTCCCTCATCGCGCGGCTCCCGCAGGACCAGGCCGAGGCGGTCGTCCTGCGCGTGGTCGTCGGCCTCGACGCCAAGACCGCGGCGGAGACCCTCGGCAAGCGCGCGGGCGCGGTCCGCACCGCCGCGCACCGGGGCCTGAAGCGGCTCGCGGAGCTGCTCGGCGAGGATCCGGAATCGGCCGGTGTGCTCGACGCACTCCCGCCCCAGCGAGAACCGCGCCGCGGCGCGGTGACGTCCGCCACTGTGACGCATCCGCGTGCGCGGACGCAGAAGGACATGTGATGGCCGACGAGCAGTACAAGTGGCTCAACCGCAGGGCGGCGGAGCGTCTGCTGCGCGGTGAGTCACTGGAAGCCGTCGACGCCCGCGCAGATGACGCGGATGACCAGGCCGAACGCCTCTCCCGGGCGCTCGGAGCGCTGTCCGCGCAGGCGGCCCCCGCCCCCGGTGAACTCCCCGGCGAACAGGCGGCGCTGGCCGCCTTCCGCAAGGCCCGCGAGGCCGCCGAGGCCGAACGCACCGCCGCCGCCCTCGCCGGCGCCGGCGAGGGCCGGCGCTCCGGCGCACCCGCCCACCAGGCCGACGCGGGCCTGGTCCGCATCGGTGCCCCGGCCCGTACCGGAATCCCCGCCCGGCGCCCCCGCTGGGCCCGCCCGGTGCGCCTCGCGCTCGCCGCGGTGGTGGCCGCGGGCACGGTCGGCGGGGTCGCGATGGCCGCGGGCGGCGGGGTGCTGCCGACGCCGTTCCGGCACGAGCACCCGGCCCCCGGCGCCTCCGTCTCCTCCTCCGAGACCTCCGGCGACCCCCTCGCGTCGGTCTCTCCGCAGTCCACCCCGGGCTTCGGAGCGGGCACGGGCTCGCCGAGCGGCCCGCCGGGCACGGGCGGCGGTCGCTCCTCCGAGGAGGCCGGCGGACGTGACGGCGACACCGGCGCGAGCACCGCGCCCGGATCCGGCGCCCCCTCGGCGACCGCGGGCGGCCGGTGGAAGGGTGTGGTCGCGGCCTGCCGTGACATCCGGGACGGCAAGGACCTGGACGCCGGCCGCAAGCGCGCGCTGGAGAACCTGGCGGGCGGCTCCGCGCGCGTGAGCCGGTTCTGCAGGGTCGTCCTGGCCACCGGCGACTCCGCCACTGCCGGCACCGTCGGCGGCGGCGAGGACGACGGCGGCAAGGGCCAGGGCGACGACAAGGGCAAGGGCGGCCGGAACGGCGACGGCAAGGGCGACGACGAGAGTCACCCCGGCCACGGCGAGCACGGCGGCAAGGGCGACGGCGGCCGGGGCGACGGCGGCCAGGAGGGTGACGGCAGGCGCCACCACCGCCGCGGCGCCGTACCCGCACCCGCGCCCACCCGCCTCGCGCCCCCGCACCCCGACCGCGGGACCAGGACGCCCGGGGCCCCGTCACCGAGCCCGTCGTACTCCGTGCTCTAGACCGGCATCACCCCTTTGACCTGCGTATTTGTGATCCGAGAAAAAACTTCCGCCAGAGGTGTGACGTTTCTGGAGCCCCTGGCGCAGTAATGAGTGAGCCGACTGGTCATCGGCCGTCGCACTGAGCCGGGGTTCCCCCCGTACCCACGGCTCGTGCACCTGGCGCGGGGGGGGGGCCGGCCCCCCCGGCCCCCCCCCCCCCCCCACCCCAACCCCCCCCCCCCCCCCCCCCCCCGGGGCGCCGCCCGCC
>NZ_JBIUBE010000009.1:232800-348346 GCF_044593395.1 Streptomyces sp. NPDC052301
CGGCGCGACGGCGGGCAGGAGCCCGACGCCACCCCCCCCCCCCCCCGCGGCGGCGCCCCCCCCCCCCCCCCCCCCCCCCCCCCCGCCCCGCATCCACTCCCGCGAACCGCGTCCCTCACCAGTGGACGACGACCTTGTCGCCGACCCTCACCTGAGCGAACAGCTGCTTGATCGCGGCCCCGTCCCGTACGTTCACGCAGCCGTGCGAGCCGCCCGCGTATCCGCGCGCCGCGAAGTCGAACGAGTAGTGCACGGCTTGGCCGCCGCTGAAGAACATGGCGTACGGCATGGGCGAGTGATACAGCGTGGACACCCAGTCCCGCGCCTTCCAGTAGACGTGGAAGACGCCCTCCCGCGTCGGCGTGTACTGCGCGCCGAACCGCACCGCCATCGTCGACACCGTCCGCCCGTCGACCATCCAGCGCAGCGTCCGCGTCGTCTTGTCGATGCACAGCGCGCGCCCGGTCAGACAGCGCGGGTCGGGTGCCCCGGCCGGCTGACCGCCCATCAGGTACAGCTCCCAGGTGCCGGGCCGGTGCGTCATGTCCACCAGCCGCTGCCAGGTGACGGTGTCCGTCCGCCCGGTCCGGGGCAGCCCGCGCTTGCCCTGGAAGCCGCGCACGGCCCGCTCGGTCAGGTCGTCGTACGACCCCGTCGGCCCGTCGAACAGCCAGTCCACCTGCCGCAGCCGCGCCTGCAGCTCGCGCACCCCGGGCCCGCTGTCACCGCGCGCCCACAGGACGCGGGACGGCGGAGCCTGGGCCGTACGGGAGGGCCCGGCGGGGTTGTGGGCCGTCCGGGTGGGATCGGGACTCCGGTCGGACGGCAGCTCGATGTGTATCGGAGAGCGGGCCTTGCCGCCGGCGTCCGTGGGCTGCGCGGTGCAGCCGCAGAGGGCGGCGAGGACGGCGGCCGAGGCGAGTACGGCGGCGGGTCTGCCCGGGATCCTCATGCGGGGGATGCTTCCCCGCGTGACCGCCGCCGAACTACGGGGCATGGTGAGGAGTAGCAGACGTCCTGCGGAGGCATCCATGGCACGTGAGTCGGAGTCGGGCCTGCCGATCGAACCGGTCTACGGACCGGCCGACCTGACCGGCTGGGACCCGGCCCAGAAGCTGGGCGAACCGGGGTCGTACCCCTTCACCCGGGGCGTGTACCCGTCGATGTACACCGGCCGCCCCTGGACCATGCGCCAGTACGCCGGCTTCGGCACGGCGGCCGAGTCGAACTCCCGGTACCGGCAGCTGATCGCCCACGGCACCACCGGCCTGTCGGTCGCCTTCGACCTGCCCACCCAGATGGGCCACGACTCCGACGCGCCCCTCGCCCACGGCGAGGTCGGCAAGGTCGGCGTGGCCATCGACTCGATCGAGGACATGCGGGTGCTGTTCGACGGCATCCCGCTGGACCAGGTCTCCACGTCGATGACGATCAACGCGCCCGCCGCTCTGCTCCTGCTGCTGTACCAGCTGGTGGCGGAGGAGCAGGGGGTGAGGGCCGATCAGCTGACGGGCACGATCCAGAACGACGTCCTGAAGGAGTACATCGCGCGGGGCACGTACATCTTCCCGCCCCAGCCCTCCCTGCGGCTGACCGCGGACATCTTCCGGTACTGCACGGCCGAGATCCCGAAGTGGAACACCATCTCGATCTCCGGCTACCACATGGCCGAGGCGGGCGCGTCTCCCGCGCAGGAGATCGCGTTCACCCTCGCCGACGGCATCGAGTACGTCCGCACGGCGATCGCGGCCGGCATGGACGTGGACGACTTCGCCCCGCGCCTGTCCTTCTTCTTCGTGGCCCGTACGACGCTGCTGGAGGAGGTCGCCAAGTTCCGGGCGGCGCGGCGGATCTGGGCGCGGGTGATGAAGGAGGAGTTCGGCGCGGAGAACCCCAAGTCCCTGATGCTGCGCTTCCACACGCAGACGGCCGGCGTCCAGCTGACGGCCCAGCAGCCGGAGGTGAACCTGGTCCGGGTAGCCGTCCAGGCGCTGGGCGCGGTCCTCGGCGGCACCCAGTCCCTGCACACCAACTCCTTCGACGAGGCGATCGCGCTGCCCACGGACAAGAGCGCCCGTCTGGCCCTGCGGACCCAGCAGGTCCTGGCCCACGAGACGGACGTGACCGCGACGGTCGATCCCTTCGCGGGCTCCTACGCGGTGGAGCGGATGACCGACGACGTGGAGGAGGCGGCCGTCGGCCTGATGCGGCGGGTCGAGGAGCTGGGCGGCGCGGTCGCCGCGATCGAGCGGGGTTTCCAGAAGACCGAGATCGAGCGGAACGCCTACCGCATCGCCCAGGAGACGGACTCCGCCGAGCGGGTCGTCGTCGGCGTCAACCGCTTCCAGCTGGACGAGGAGGAGCCCTACGAGCCGCTGCGGGTGGACCCGGCGATCGAGGCCCGGCAGGCGGAGCGGCTGCGGACCCTGCGGGCCGAGCGGGACCAGGGGGCGGTGGACGCGTCGCTGGACGCGCTGAAGAAGGCGGCCGAGGGAAAGGACAACGTCCTGTACCCGATGAAGGAGGCGCTGCGCGGGCGGGCGACGGTGGGAGAGGTGTGCAACGCGCTGCGGGAGGTGTGGGGCAGCCATGTGCCGAGCGACGCGTTCTGAAGGTCGTACCCCCGTGCGACACTCCTTTCCATGTTCGGCGTCATCGATCTCCCCACCTATCTGGCAGGCCTCGTCCTGATCGTCCTGCTGCCCGGCCCCAACTCCCTCTACGTCCTGTCCGTCGCCGCCCGGCGCGGGGTGCGGGCGGGTTACACCGCCGCCGCCGGGGTGTGGTGCGGGGACACGGTCCTCATGACGCTGTCCGCCGCCGGGGTCGCCTCCCTGCTCCAGGCCAACGCCCTGCTGTTCGGGATCGTGAAGTACGCCGGTGCCGCATATCTGACCTGGCTGGCCATCGGCATGCTGCGGGCCGCCCGGCAGATGTGGCGGACGCGGCGGGAGAAGGCCGTGGAGGAGGCCGTCGCCTCCGCTCCCGGGGACGAGCGGCCCTTCCGCCGCGCCTTCGTCGTCAGCCTCTTCAACCCGAAGGCGATCCTGTTCTTCGTCGCCTTCTTCGTGCAGTTCGTGGACCCGGGATACGCCTACCCCGCCCTGTCCTTCGTCGTCCTCGGCGCCCTCGCGCAGCTGGCCAGCTTCCTGTACCTGAGCGCGCTGATATTCGGCGGCACCCGCCTCGCCGCCGCGTTCCGCCGGCGCAAGCGGCTGTCGGCCACGGCCACCTCGGCGGCCGGCGCGCTGTTCCTGGGCTTCGCGGTGAAGCTGACGCTGGCCAGCGCCTGAGCCGCCGGCCGACCTCCCGTCTCAGCCCGCCGCGGGGACGCCCGTCCGTGCCGCGTGGGGCGGTGCCTGCCCCGAGGGCCCGTTCGGAAGCGAAGAGCAGATGAACGGATGCCCAACGTCCGCAGGGCCCCTCCGCTCAGCCGGTCTCCTCGCCGTTCTTCGGCGCCGTGAGCTGCGTCGTGAGCTGCGTCGTGATCGCCGGGGTGCGCACCCTCTTCATGGCCCTCCTCAGCCGCGGACCGAACGGCTTCTCCACGAACCGGTGCATCAGCCAGGCGAGCACCAGCATGCCGAGCACCGTCGTCACGAACGTCGGCCACGTGGGCAGGCCCAGGCCCCGGTGCAGCACCCGGATGGCGAACCAGCCCAGGTGTTCGTGGACCAGGTAGAAGGGGTACGTCAACGCGCCGGCCGTGGCCAGCCAGGACCAGTTGGCCCAGCTGGTCCAGCCCACCGCCACGACCGCCACGGACGCGAAGGCGAGGGTGACGATCAGGACGATGACGTGCGGGTCGCGGACGAAGTCGCCGTGCGCGCCGGGGTGCCAGAGCCCTCGGGTGGCGTTGCTCTGTCCGAGCAGCCAGGACACGGCCACGATGCCCCACAGCAGCAGGTCGCTGCCGAAGCGGTGGATCAGGTAGAGGGCGAGGCCGCCGATGAAGAAGGGCGCGTAGTCCGGCATGACCACTTGCTTCAGCAGCTCGTCGTCGGAGGTGTTGCACAGCACCGTCGCCAGCGTCCACACGCTGCAGAAGAGCACGACCCGCCGGTAGGTGACCCCGCGCAGGACGACGAACAGGGCGAACAGCGCGTAGAAGCGGACCTCGGCCCAGAGCGTCCAGCACACGCCCAGCACACGGGGCGCGCCCATGGGCTGCTGCAGCATCGTCAGGTTGACCAGGAACTCGTCCAGGCGGACCGCGTGCACGACGGCGGGCAGGGCGAGGGCCGCTCCGGTGACCAGGAACAGGGCGACCCAGTAGGCGGGGTAGAGGCGGGCGACGCGGGAGCGGAAGAAGTCGCCGAGGGTGCGGCCCCAGCTGCTCATGCAGATGACGAAACCGCTGATGACGAAGAAGAACTGCACGCCCAGGCAGCCGTAGGTGGCCACCTGGGACAGGTGCGGGAAGAGACGGGCCGGATTCTGGTGCCAGGACTCGGAGATCGTGCCGCCGCGTCCGGCGTAGTGGTAGCAGCAGACCATCAGCGCGGCAAGAAGCCGCAGGCCGTCCAGGGCATGGAGGCGGCTCTTGGGGCCGCTCGTCACGGACGGGACGGGGGCCGGCCCGGGCGCGGGCGGAGCGCTGGTGAGGGTGGTGGACGAAGCAGGCATGATGCTCGATATTTTTCCCGAACAAACGTTAATCGCCTCGGATTTTCATATGAATTTCCGTGGCGAGCTCACGTTCCATGAATTCGCCTGACCGACCTCGTCCGTTCACCCGCTCGTCGCTTTCGTTTGCGGCCGATCCGATGCGGCCGACCCGAAAAGGGCGGGCCCGTCCGGGGCCCGCCCTCATTCGGAAAACGCGGGTTCAGCCGCGCACGACCCGGCGCAGATTGCGCGCCTTGCGGGCCATTCGGCGGACGGTCGCGTTCCGCGGGATGAACGCCAGCTGGGCGGGCACCCCGCCGGGCAGCGCCAGCGAGGTCAGACGCTTGCGCTTGAAGTAGCGCAGGGTCTTCTCGTCGAGGTTCCCCGCGAGGTACCGCTCGGTCTCCTCGCGCAGGCCCGGCAGGATCTTCGGCTGCATCGCGAAGCCCACCGCGCGCACCAGCGCACCCAGCCCTTCCACGTCCTTGCCCGAGCGCTGCTCGGTCACGGCGGGACGGTCGCCCAGCTCGGGCAGCAGGGCGTCCACGACGGTGACCGGCACCCGGTTGCTGTTCTCGTACGGCGTCAGCCGCTCCAGCAGCAACTCGGTGCCCACCCGGGCGACCGGCAGGCCGTACAGGGCCTGTGCCGTGAGCAGGGCGGTGGAGAAGCAGCCGACGACCAGCGCGGGACGCATCCGCTGGTACAGCACCTCGGCGAGGACCGGCGTGTCGAGGACGGTCAGCTCGACCTCCAGCCTCTGCGCCTCCTGCTCCAGGGAGCGGGTGAAGGCGGCCGGGGCGGACGGGTGCGGCTTGAACACCACTTTGGTGTGGCCGAGCGCGGCCGCACCCTTCAGCATCCGCACATGCAGGTTCTCCTCCTGCTCGGCGGTGAGGATCTCCAGCGCCGACAGGTACTGGCCGAGCAGCAGCGCGGGCTCCTCGACCGCGGGCAGCTCCTCGGCCGTGGGCACGAGTTCGGCCAGCACCTTGGTGAACGCGGGCGTCGGCACGATCTCACCGGGCACGCCGAACTCGGTGAGCAGCAGCGGCTTCAGGCCGGGCACCAGGTCCAGGTGCAGCACCCGGTCCACCCGGGTGCCGACCAGCGGGTCGATCTTGTTGCGGGTCGGGCCGTAGCTCATCAGACCGTCCGCGTAGACCGTGACCGGGGCCCCGGTGAAGATCTGCGCGAGCGCCAGGGAGGGATTGACCTGGATCGACTCGACGGCCAGCGCCACGTCGTCGTCGCCCAGCTGCCACTCGTGGCGCAGGTACCGCTCCCAGAGCGGCATGTCGTCCACGCGGGGGGCCCAGCCGCCCGGGTGGAACGGGAAGATCGTCTCGTTGTACGAGATCACGTCGTCGAACCGGTCGCGCAGCTTCTCGAAGCCGGGCATCCCGTCCAGGCCGGGCGTCGTCTCCGGCGTGGCCGCGTTGTTGCAGACCAGCAGGATCCGCCGGTCGGCCGGGCGGAAGCAGCCGGAGTCCAGGGCGGCGGCGAGCGTGGCCGTGCCGTACAGCGTCGACGCCTGGAAGATCTGGGTGGTCACGCGGCGACCCCCGCGGGGGCGGGACGGCGGCGCAGCCGACGCAGCTTGGTGGCGCGCTGGAGGTCCATGGAGTCCAGTGCCTCGTCCAGCACGTCCTGCGGCATGCGCCGCAGGGCCGCGGCGCTCAGGGATTTCAGCTTCTTCGCCACCGCGGGCTCGAACCTTTCGATGGATCCCAGGTGATGGGAAATGATCGCGCAGTAGGTACGGACGGCCTTCGGCAGCAGCTGACCGGCGTCCCGGTCCCGGGCGGTCTCCGCGATGACCTGATCGAAGGCCCGGATGAAATCGAGCTGCCGGACATCACCGATCTGGGTGAGCGACGAGGCCACCCCGCGCCGGTAGAACACACCGAGCAGGCTCACCGCGGCGAAGGACTCCGCCTCCCGGTGCAGCTTCCAGATCCACGGCCGGTCCTCGGCCGTGCGCAGCCCGTCGGTGAAGTGCAGCAGGCCCGCCTCCAGCAGCCGGCGGTGGTAGACACCCGCCCAGGCGTACGCGTAGTCCACGGAGGTGGACCGGTCGGCGGGCAGGATCGCCTCGCGCGGGTTCAGCACCACGTTCCGCCGGCCCACGGGCACCCGGTGCACGGCGCGGGACCGTGCGGTGCACTGCACATGATCGGTGCGGATGAAGTCGCAGCCCAGCTCCTCGATGGCCGCGATCGCCTGCGGGAAGTAGCCGGGGGCGAGCCAGTCGTCCCCGTCCAGGAAGGTCAGGTACTCGCCGCGCGCCCGGTCGATACCGGTGTTGCGCGCGGTCGCCAGCCCCCCGTTCTGCTCGTGCCGGACCACGACCGCGCCCGGCAGCTCGCGCTCCGCGCGCGCGAGAATCTCTGGTGTCCCGTCGCGGGAACAGTCGTCGACGAGAATGAATTCGAAGTCCTCACGCGCGTTCGCCTTCAGGCTCCTGAGCGTGTCGGGCGCATATTGCTGCACGTTGTAGAACGGCACGATGACGGAGAGCTTGACCACGTCAGGGACGTTAGGGCGAAGCCCGTCATTCGTCTTGACGCCTTGCTTGATACTGGGTGAACGACGCGTGGCGAAGCTGTGAACCGGGCTTTTTTCCGGCGCGATCGGAGCCTGATTCGCCATTCGGCGATGTGCTGTTAACCGTTTGTTGCATTCGGGTTGGGCGGTTCCTCGGAATCGCTTCCTAGCGTCTTCGACGTGCCAGCAAGTGCAACGAAGTCTCTGCGGGTCGCCGTCCTCGCGGACTCCGACACCCGGTGGAAGTGGGGCGCGCTCACCGCGCAGCGCCTCGCTCCCACGGATGCCGAGGTCCGGCTCGACGGCTACCTCCTGCGAGGGCGCGCCACCCCGACCGCCCGCCAGCTCCGGGAAGTCGGTGTCCGGGCGGACTCCCTCCGCGAGGTCACCGGCGTCGAGTTCCTGCGTGCCATGAGCGAAGGCCCCGACGACCGGTACGACGTCCTCGTGCTCGCCCTGGTCGGCGGCGGAGTGCAGGCGATGCTGCACGGGCTGCGCAGCGCCTGGGGCCCGGGCCGGCGTCCCGTCGTCGTCACCGGATACGTGGGTGTCGTCTACGAGAAGCTCGCCGACGGACTGCTGCTGCGGCACGGCGCGGACCTCGTCCTCGCCAACTCCCGTCACGACGCGGACCGGTTCCGCGCCGTGTACGAGGGCGTGGGCGCCGACGCCTCCTCGGTCACCGAGGTCGCGCTGCCCTTCCTCGGCGGGGCGCCGTACACCGGCGGACACGACCCTTCCACGGAGCAGGGGCGCGGGCCCTGCACCGTGGTGTTCGCGGCCCAGCCGTCCGTCCCGGACAGCCGCAAGGACCGTACGTACCTGCTGAACCGGCTCATCGAGCACGCCCGGAAGCACCCCGAGCGCGAGGTGCTGCTGAAGCTGCGCTCCAAGCCCGGCGAACACACCACCCACATCGAGGAGCTGCCGTACCAGAAGCTGGTGCAGGGCATGGACCTGCCCGCCAACTTCCGCCTGGTGTACGGCCACATGGGTGAGGTCCTGGACCGCACCGACCTCCTCGTCACCGTCAGCTCCACGGCCGCCCTCGAAGCCCTGCACCGCCGCGTCCCCACGGTGATCCTCACCGACCTCGGGGTGCGCGAGGTGCTCGGCAACCACCACTTCACCGGTTCCGGCTGCCTCGCCTCCTGGGACCAGCTCGACGCCGGCCACCGGCCGGTGCCGGACGAGGAGTGGGTGGCCCGGCAGGGCGTCGCCGCCGACGGCACCTACGCCACGGCCTTCGACACCGCCCGCGAACGCATCGCCGAGCTGCTGGAGCGCCCCGGCGGCCTGCCGCCCCTGAACCCCTACTACACCCCCGAGACCGCGCCCGGCTATCTGCCCGGCATCCTCGCCCGCCACCACCTCGGCCCCGACGGCGCCCCGCTGCCCGGCGCGCCCGCCGCGGACAAGGCACCCGGGCCGGTCCGGCAGATCGTGCGCCGGGCCGCGCGCGGCGCCTACCGCCACGGCGTGCAGCGGGTCGCCCCGGTGATCCGCCGGATGGGGGAGCTGTGACTTCTCAAGGAGATCGGATGTCCCACTCGGAAGCGGGCCGAGGCGCCGAGGTGCGCCGGGTGCTCGCGGTGATCCCCGCACGCGGCGGCTCCAAGGGCGTGCCCGCGAAGAACCTCGCCCCCGTCGGCGGTGTCCCGCTGGTGGCCCGCGCGGTGCGCGAGTGCCGGGCGACCCGGCTGGTCACCGACGTCGTCGTCTCCACCGACGACCAGGCCATCGCCGCCGCCGCCCGGGAGGCCGGCGCCGAGGTCGTGCTGCGCCCCGCCGCCATCGCCGGGGACACGGCCACCTCCGAGGCCGCTGTCCTGCACGCCATGGACGCCCACGAGGCGCTGCACGGCGCGACCGTCGACGCGGTGCTCCTCGTGCAGTGCACCAGCCCCTTCATCGTCCGCGAGGACATCGACGGGGTGGCCGGCGCGGTCGTGGAGAACGGCGCGGACACGGCCGTCACCGTGGCCCCCTTCCACGGCTTCATCTGGCGCGAGGCCGACGCCGACTCCGAGGGCGGGGTGGGCGTCAACCACGACAAGTCCTACCGCCCGCGCCGGCAGGACCGCCCCCAGGACTTCCTGGAGACCGGCGCCGCCTACGCGATGGACGCGGCCGGCTTCCGCAAGCACCAGCACCGCTTCTTCGGCCGTACGGAACTCGTCCGCACCGACCCCGCGCGCGTGCTGGAGATCGACGACCCGCACGACCTGGCCCGGGCCCGCGCGCTCGCGCCCCTCTTCGACGCGGACCGCCCCGGTTCGCTCCCCACCTACGACGACATCGACGCCGTCGTCCTCGACTTCGACGGCACCCAGACCGACGACCGGGTGCTGATCGACTCCGACGGACGGGAGTTCGTCTCCGTGCACCGCGGGGACGGACTCGGCATCGCGGCCCTGCGCAGAAGCGGCCTGAAGATGCTGATCCTGTCCACGGAACAGAACCCTGTGGTCGCCGCCCGTGCCCGGAAGCTGAAGCTCCCGGTGCTGCACGGCATCGACCGCAAGGACCTCGCCCTCAAACAGTGGTGCGAGGAGCAGGGCATCGCGCCGGAGCGCGTGCTCTACGTCGGCAACGACGTCAACGACCTCCCGTGCTTCGCCCTCGTCGGCTGGCCGGTGGCGGTCGCGAGCGCTCACGACGTCGTACGCGGCGCCGCACGCGCGGTCACCACGGTCCCCGGCGGTGACGGCGCGATCCGAGAGATCGCCAGCTGGATCCTCGGCCCCTCTCTCGATTCCCTCCCCAAGTAAGGACACTCCCCTGATGAGCACCAACTCCCGTCTGCGTACGTTCGGTTCGCGCGAGGTCGGCCCCGGCCGCCCGGTCTACATCTGCGGCGAGATCGGCATCAACCACAACGGTGAGCTGGAGAACGCCTTCAAGCTGATCGACGTGGCCGCCGAGGCCGGCTGCGACGCCGTTAAGTTCCAGAAGCGCACCCCGGAGATCTGCACCCCCCGCGACCAGTGGGACATCGAGCGCGACACCCCCTGGGGCCGGATGACCTACATCGACTACCGCCACCGCGTGGAGTTCGGTGAGGACGAGTACCGCCAGATCGACGAGTACTGCAAGGAGAAGGGGATCGACTGGTTCGCCTCCCCGTGGGACACCGAGGCCGTCGCCTTCCTGGAGAAGTTCGACGTCCCCGCCCACAAGGTGGCCTCCGCGTCCCTGACGGACGACGAGCTGCTGCGCGCGCTGCGCGCCACCGGCCGCTCGGTCATCCTCTCCACCGGCATGTCGACCCCGAAGCAGATCCGCCACGCGGTCGAGGTCCTCGGCTCGGACAACATCCTCATGTGCCACGCCACCTCCACCTACCCGGCGAAGGCCGAGGAGCTGAACCTCCGCGTGATCAACACGCTGGAGAAGGAGTACCCGAACGTCCCGATCGGCTACTCCGGCCACGAGACCGGTCTGCAGACCACCCTCGCCGCGGTCGCGCTCGGGGCGACCTTCGTCGAGCGTCACATCACCCTCGACCGCGCCATGTGGGGCTCCGACCAGGCCGCCTCCGTGGAGCCGCAGGGCCTCACCCGCCTCGTCCGCGACATCCGCACCATCGAGGCCTCCCTCGGTGACGGCGTCAAGAAGGTCTACGAGTCCGAGCAGGGCCCGATGAAGAAGCTGCGCCGCGTCGCCGGCGTCGTCGCCGAGGCGGAGATCGCCGCGGCGGCCGGCGAGCCCGTCGCGGTGTGAGACCAGGTCACTTACGACGGGACGGTCGTACGCCGATGAGCCCCCGCGCCGGTCACGCCGGCCACCCTCCCCGCACGCTCGCCTTCGTGGAGAGCCCGGTCCAGCTGCTGAACGTGCTGGAGTGGGCCCACCTGCACGGACTGTGCGGCGCGGAGCCTGACGCCCTGGCGTCGGTCCCCGCGCAGATACGGCGGACGGTGGCCGGCGACCCGGCACCGGCCGGCGCGGAACTCACCGTCGTCGTGCTGTCCCCGACCGACCCCATGACCCGGGGCCAGCTGCGCCGCATGGCGGACCTCGCCCGGGACGAGGGGTACCGGGTCCGCTGGGAGGAGGCCCGGGGCGGCCCCGCGGCCCCCTTCCAGACGATCGGCGGCCTCACCGGGGCTCTCCGGCGGGCCGACCGGATCGTCATGGGAGACCCGTTCTCCCGCTACGTGCAGCTGCTGCTGACCATCACCAAGGCGCGCGACCTGGTGGTGGTCGACGACGGCACGGCGACGATGGAGTTCGTCGGCCAGCTGGCCCGGGGCGAGCGGCTGGTCCGCTGGCACCGCAAGGGCGGCCGGCCCGGCGCCCGTGACCTGCTCTTCGCGCCGGTCTCCTCCTCGGCCCGCCGCCGGCTGACCCCCAGCGCCCGCCGCACGGTGGAGGTCTTCTCCTCCATGCCGGTGACCGAGACCCCGCAGGGCGTCACGGTCACCGCGAACGACTTCGCCTGGACCCGCGCCCGGTTCGGGCCGCCGCGCATCACCAAGGGCGCGGACATGGTCGGCACCTCGCTGGTCGAGACCGGCGTCGTGGACGGCGACCGCTATCTGGAGGCCGTCCGCAACCTGGCCGAGGCCCACGGCACGACGCGTTACTTCGCGCACCGCCGCGAGAGCGCCGAGAAGCTGCACCGCCTGGCGGCGGAGACCGGGCTGGAGATCGTCCGCCCGGACCTCCCCCTGGAACTGATCGCCCGCCGCGGCCCCATCGGCCGCACGATCCTCAGCTTCCCCTCGACGGTCGTCCACACCCTGCCCCTGGCCCTGGCCGGTACGGGCGTCCGCGTCGCGGTCTGCGACATCGACCCGTCCTGGCTGACCGAGACGGCCTCGCCCCGGGCGCAGGGCTTCCTGTCCGGCGTCACCGGCACCGCCCGGGACGTGCACCGGCTGGCGGCCGTCGGCCTGCCCCCGCGCGCTCCGAGCCGCCCGGGACGGGTCAGCCCCGCGGGAACCTGACTCACCGGCCGCGCCCGTGAACGTCGCGGCCCGCACGGTGGGGATCGCATGTCGCCGTACCACGAACGGACGGTCGGCCCCGGCTCAGTTTCCGCCGCCGGGTCTCCGTGCCAGCACGAACGCCCGGGCGAGTCGTTCCTCGCCCGACGGTTCGCGGCGCACCGTCGCCACCAGATCCAGGCCCGCTCCCGTCAGGGCCTCGGTGATCTGGCCCGGGGTGCGCCAGTAGTAGTCGAGGTCGATCTCGTGGCCGAAGCGTTCCGTGAGGTGCAGGTGGCCGGGTTCAGAGGCCGTCTGGAAGCCGAGGAGGGCGTGGGCGCCGGGGAGCAGGGTGCGGTGGAACTGGGCGAACGTCGCCGGCAGGTGGGTGTCGGGGACGTGGATGGTGGAGTAGAGGGCGAGGATGCCGCCCAGGGTGGCGTCGGGCAGGTCCAGGGACGTCATCGAGCCGACGTGGAAGCGCAGTCCCGGGTGGGCCTCGCGGGCCAGGGTCACCATGGTGGGGGAGAGGTCGACCCCGAAGGCGGGGACGCCGTGCTCGTGCAGGAGCGCGGTGACGTGGCCGGGCCCGCTGCCCAGGTCCGCCACCGGGGCGGTGCCGTTGGCCTTGACCAGCTCCGCGAAGGCGGTGATCAAGGTGTGGTCCAGTGGATGGGACAGGCCGGACGGGAAGCGGTTCGTGTAGTCCTTGGCGATCGCGTCGTAGGACGTGCGGGTGGGCTGCAGGAAGGCCTCGGATGCATCGCTCACGGGGCCGGACCCTAGCGGGACGGGGCGTACCGTGGGGTCCGGTTCGTGGACATGGCGCGCGTGAGTGCCACCATGCGTGGTATCCGTGGAAGGAGGAAACGAGGGTTTTACCCATCAGAGTCCGCCGCCATGCGTCCGCCGGTCAGATTTTCTTCCCCTAACGGGCTGAACTTTTATTGATCGAGGGGTACTTGACCAGCCGGGCGTCCTACCCTTCAGAGGGTGAAACAGTTGATGTCCGTAGAGTCCGAGGCCGGCCTCTCGGGGGATGTGCTCCCCGGCGTGCTGAGCGAGTCCCTGCACGCCGAACTGGTCGCCTTCCGTCGCGACTTGCACATGCACCCCGAGCTGGGCAATCAGGAGTTCCGTACGACCGCCGCGATCAAGGAGCGGCTGGAGCAGGCCGGGCTGCGGCCCCGGGTGCTCGCCAGCGGAACCGGACTCGTCTGTGACATCGGGATGCCCGACGGCGGGCGTCCGCCCGTACCGCTGCTCGCGCTGCGCGCGGACATCGACGCCCTGCCCATCCCGGACACCAAGACGGACTGCGCGTACCGGTCCACCGTCCCCGACCGGGCGCATGCCTGTGGTCACGATGTGCACACGACCGTGGTGCTGGGTGCCGGGCTCGTTCTCGCCGATCTGCACGCCAAGAGGTTGCTGACCCGCCCCGTGCGGCTGCTCTTCCAGCCCGCCGAGGAGGTGCTGCCCGGCGGGGCGCTGGGCGCCATCGCGGACGGGGTGCTCGAGGGCGTCGGCCGGATCCTCGCCGTGCACTGCGACCCCAAGGTCGAGGTCGGCCGGATCGGGCTGCGGCACGGCCCGATCACCAGCGCCTGCGACCGGCTGGAGATCGCCCTGGACGGCCCCGGCGGGCACACCGCCCGTCCGCATCTGACCACCGACCTGGTCACCGCGGCCGCCCGTGTCGCCATCGACGTACCCGCGCTCGTCGCCCGGCGGGTCGACACCCGCGCGGGGCTCGCCGTGACGTGGGGCCGGATCGAATCCGGCCACGCCCCGAACGTCGTCCCGCAGCACGCCGAGCTGTCCGGCACCGTCCGCTGCCTGGACCTGAACGCCTGGCGGGACGCCCCCGACATCGTGCACGCGGCCATCGACGAGGTCGCCACCCTGCACCGGGCCAAGTCGGAGATCAACTACATGCGCGGTGTACCGCCGGTGGTCAACGACCGGGAGTCCACCGAGCTGCTGCGCAGGTCCATGGTCGCCCGGCGCGGCATGCGGTCGGTGGAGAGCACGGAGCAGAGCCTCGGTGGCGAGGACTTCTCCTGGTACCTGGAGGAGGTGCCGGGCGCGATGGCCCGCCTCGGCGTCCGGGCCCCCGGCGACCGCACGGTGCGCGACCTGCACCAGGGAGACTTCGACGCCGACGAGTACGCGATCACGGTCGGCGTGGAGATGTTCACGGCGGCCGCCTTCCTGGAGCCGAACGGGGTACGGGGCTGAGGCCCGCGGCGCCCGGGGCCCGGAGCCCCGGGGGTCGCCTCCCTGGCCGGCGCAACACGCTCGCAAGCCATTCGTGCACGGTGCGCGACGGTGCCGGGACCCGCCCGGGAGCGCGAGTTCAGACGCTGTTTGCCTCGAATCGATAACGGCTTCGAGAGGGGGTTTTTTGCGACATCTACGCGCGTTACGATGCCGCGAAGCCGACGCCGCCGGGGCGCTTCGGCTCGAGCACCGGCACGGTGCTCACATCAAGCGCCGACACGGCGCTCAGGTCAGGTGAAGGAGCCTCCCGTGCGCCGGGTAGCCAAGCTTTCCGCTGCGTGTATCGCCACCGCAGCCCTCGCCGTGACTGCCACCGCGTGTGGCAGCACCTCCTCCGACAACGACTCCTCGTCCTCCTCCTCGGGTGGCGGCAAGGGTGTCAAGATCGGTCTCGCCTACGACGTCGGCGGCCGTGGTGACCGCTCCTTCAACGACTCCGCCGCGCGCGGTGCCGACAAGGCGGAGAAGGAGTTCGGCGGCTCCATCAAGGAGCTGACCGCCAAGACCTCCGACACCGAGGCCGACCGCGAGCAGCGTCTGTCGGACCTGGCGGACGCCGGCTACAACCCGATCATCGCGGTCGGTTACGCCTACGCCCCGTCCATGACCAAGGTCGCCGCGAAGTACCCGAAGATCAACTTCGGCATCGTCGACTCGGTCGTGAACGGCAAGAACGTCGACAGCATCACCTTCACCGAGGAGCAGGGCTCCTACCTGGCCGGCGTCGCCGCCGCGCTGAAGACCAAGACGAAGCACGTCGGCTTCATCGGTGGTGTGGACGTCCCGCTGATCAAGAAGTTCGAGGCGGGCTTCACCCAGGGTGTCAAGGACACCAACTCCAAGATCAAGGTCGACACGCAGTACCTGTCGCACGGCTCGGACACCTCCGGCTTCGCCAGCCCCGACAAGGGCAAGGAGGCCGCGCAGGGCATGCTCGACAACGGCGCGGACGTCGTCTACTCGGCGGCCGGCTCCTCCGGCAACGGCGCGATCGAGGCCGTCAACGGCAAGAAGGGCGCCTGGGCCATCGGCGTCGACTCGGACCAGTACAACATCCCGGGTCTGGCCAAGTACAAGAACTCGATCCTGACCTCGGTGGTCAAGAACGTCGACGTCGGCGTCTACGACCTCATCAAGTCCGCCCACGACGGCAAGCCGCTGGCCGGCAACAACGTCTACTCGCTCGCCAAGGACGGTGTCTCGCTGGCCACCAGCGGCGGCTTCATCGACGACATCCAGCCCAAGCTGGACGCCGCGAAGAAGAAGATCGTCGACGGCCAGATCAAGGTCAAGACCAGCCCGACCCAGAAGTGACCTGATCGGTCCGGCCGGTCCTTCGGCCCGCCGGACCGGCCGGTCGCAGCATCGAGGCTCGGCGCGGGGGCGCCTGACGGAGCCCCCCGCCGAGCCATAACAATGTGTCAACTCTACGCGTGTAGCTTGGAGTTGCCGCGCTAGCGTCGCCGACGCCTGCCACCTCCCCTACGCAGCCCCTTTCCCCGAGGAGAGTGCGCCATCAACGCGTCCAGCCCTCCCGCTGCCGTCGAACTGCGCGGCATCACCAAGCGTTTCCCCGGCGTCGTCGCCAACCGCGACATCGACATCACGGTCCGCACGGGCACCGTCCATGCCCTGTGCGGTGAGAACGGCGCCGGCAAGTCCACCCTGATGAAGATCCTCTACGGCATGCAGCAGCCGGACGAGGGCACCATCACCGTCAGCGGCGAACAGGTCGTCTTCCGCAACCCCGGCGACGCCATCGCCCGCGGCATCGGCATGGTGCACCAGCACTTCATGCTCGCCGACAACCTCACCGTCCTCGAGAACGTCGTCCTCGGCGCGGAGAAGCTGCACGGCATCGGGGGCAAGGCGCGCGCGAAGATCAAGGAGATCTCCGACGCGTACGGGCTGAACATCCGGCCCGACGTGCTCGTGGAGGACCTGGGCGTCGCCGACCGCCAGCGCGTGGAGATCCTCAAGGTCCTCTACCGCGGTGCCAAGACCCTCATCCTGGACGAGCCCACCGCCGTCCTCGTGCCGCAGGAGGTCGACGCGCTCTTCGACAACCTGCGCGAACTGAAGGCCGAGGGCCTCACCGTCATCTTCATCTCCCACAAGCTGGGCGAGGTGCTGTCGGTGGCCGACGAGATCACCGTCATCCGCCGCGGCACCACCGTCGGCACGGCCGAGCCCCGCTCGACCACGCCCAAGCAGCTCGCCGAGATGATGGTCGGCAGCGAGCTGCCCACCCCGGAGACCGAGGAGTCCACGGTCACGGACGTCTCGATGCTCCAGGTGGACGGCCTGCACCTGACGCAGACCGACCTCGACGGCATCGAGCGGATCATCCTCGACGAGATCAGCTTCACCATCCACAAGGGCGAGGTCCTCGGCATCGCCGGTGTGGAGGGCAACGGCCAGTCCGAGCTGGTCGAGGCGATCATGGGCATGCGCCAGCCCGACGCCGGCATCGTCACGCTCGACGGTGCCGACATCTCCCGCACCCCCACCCGTGACCGCCGCGAGGCCGGCATCGGCTACATCCCCGAGGACCGCCACCGCCACGGCCTGCTCCTCGAGGCACCGCTGTGGGAGAACCGCATCCTCGGCCACGTCACCGAGAGGCCTAACTCGCGCGGCGGACTGATCGACATCAAGGCGGCCCGCACCGACACCGAGCGGATCGTCGAGGCGTACGACGTCCGCACCCCCGGCATCGACGTGACCGCGGCCTCGCTGTCCGGCGGCAACCAGCAGAAGCTGATCGTCGGCCGCGAGATGAGCCACAACCCCAAGCTGCTCATCGCCGCCCACCCCACGCGCGGTGTGGACGTCGGCGCGCAGGCGGCCATCTGGGACTACATCCGCGAGGCCCGCCGCGAGGGCCTGGCCGTGCTGCTGATCTCCGCCGACCTCGACGAGCTGATCGGCCTCTCGGACACCCTGCGGGTGATGTACCGCGGCCGCCTGGTCGCCGACGCCGACCCCGCCACCATCACCCCCGAAGAGCTGGGCTCCGCCATGACGGGTGCGGCCACCGGCCACCTGGAGCACACAGAGGACGACGAGCGATGAAGAAGCTGACCTCACGGATCGACAAGGAGCGGCTGCTCCTCGGCATCGCCGCGCCGGTGCTGGCGGTCGTCGCCGCGCTCGTCGTCACCGCCCTGGTGATCGCCGCGACCGGCAAGAACCCCGGCGACGCCTTCAGCGACATGATGACCTACGGCTTCGCCAGCGACAGCCAGGTCTACGTCCTGAACAAGGCGACGACGTACTACCTCGCGGGTGTCTCGGTGGCCATCGGCTTCCGGATGAACCTGTTCAACATCGGCGTCGACGGCCAGTACCGGCTCGCCGCCTTCATCGCCGCCGTCGTCGGCGGCGCGCTGACCGTGCCGGGCTGGCTCGCCATCCCGCTGATCCTGGTCTGCGCCATGGCGACCGGCGCCCTGTGGGCGGCCATCGCCGGCGTCCTCAAGGTGACCCGGGGCGTCAGCGAGGTCATCTCGACGATCATGCTGAACTCGATCGCCACCGCGATCATCGCCTATCTGCTCCAGCCCGGGAAGCTGGGCGAGCTCCAGCAGGGCGGCACCCTCGTCTCCACCAAGCCGCTGCCGTCGTCCTCGTTCTTCTTCAACTTCGACACCGGCCCGGCCGGCGTCCTGGACGGCTTCATCGTCGTCGCGGTGGTCGTCGGTCTCGCGTACTGGTTCGTGCTCGGCCGCACCCGGTTCGGTTTCGACCTGCGCACCGTCGGCCAGTCCGAGAGCGCCGCCGCCGCGAGCGGTGTGTCGGTCAAGAAGATGATCGCGACCAGCATGGTCATCTCCGGTGCCGTGGCCGGCCTGATCGGCATGCCCACGCTGCTGAACGAGAGCCACCAGTTCGACAACAGCTTCCCCGCGGGCATCGGCTTCACCGGCATCGCCATCGCGCTGCTCGGCCGCAACAACCCGGTCGGGATAGCGCTCGGTGCCCTGCTCTGGGGCTTCCTGGAGCGCACCACCAACCACCTGGAGTTCCAGGGCTACGACAAGGAGATCCTCGGCGTCATCCAGGGCGTCATCGTCCTCTGCGTCGTGATCGCCTACGAGGTCGTGCGCCGCTACGGCCTGAAGCGCCAGCAGCAGAAGGTCGGCGCCGAACTCGCCGCCCAGGCCGCCGCCGCGACGAAGAAGCAGGAGGTGGCGTGATGACCGCCACGATGACCGACGCGCCGCCGCCGGCGGCCCCCAAGGCGGGCAACGCCCCCAAGGGCTCCACCCGTTCCTTCGGCCAGATCCTGCTGATCGTCGCCGGAGCGCTGCTGCTCCTGGCCGCGGTCCGCATGATCACCGGCTCCAACTCGCTCGACTCCGCGGGCCAGGTCAGCGCCGCGCTCGGCCTCGCCGTGCCGATCGGCCTCGCCGGTCTCGCGGGCCTGTGGTCCGAGCGGGCCGGTGTGGTCAACATCGGCCTCGAGGGCATGATGATCCTCGGCACCTTCGGCGCCGGCTGGATCGGCTGGCAGACCAGCCCCTGGCTCGGCCTGCTGTGCGGCATCGGCTTCGGTGTCCTCGGCGGCCTGGTGCA
Source organism: Streptomyces sp. NPDC052301 (assembly GCF_044593395.1). Lineage (NCBI taxonomy): Bacteria > Bacillati > Actinomycetota > Actinomycetes > Kitasatosporales > Streptomycetaceae > Streptomyces > Streptomyces sp. NPDC052301. Next base: position 251,748 of record NZ_JBIUBE010000009.1, read on the forward strand.
CGCCGTCGCCACCGTCACCTTCGGCGTCGACCACATCGTCTCCGGTGTCGCCGTCAACCTGCTCGCGCTCGGCGCCACCCAGTACCTGGCCAAGCTGTTCTTCGCCGGCGGCAAGGCGGCCGACGCGGGCGGCAACCCCAAGCAGTCCCCGCCCGTGGACTCGCTGCCGGACGTCACCCTGCCCGGCCTCTCCGACGGCCTCGCGTCGATCGAGAAGCACCACTGGTTCCTGGTCTCCGACATCGCCGGCATCCTCGGCGGTCTGATCACCAACCTGTCGGTCGTGACGATCCTCGCCGTGCTGCTGTTCATCGGCAGCTGGTGGCTGCTGTGGCGCACCCCGTTCGGCCTGCGGCTGCGCTCCTGCGGTGAGAACCCGACCGCCGCGGAGTCCCTCGGCGTCAACGTGTACAAGTACAAGTACGCGGCCGTGGCCGTCTCCGGCGGCCTCGCCGGCCTCGGCGGCGCCTTCCTCGCGCTGGTCACCTCGCACACCTACCTCGAGGGCCAGACCGGTGGCCGCGGTTACATCGGCCTCGCGGCGATGATCTTCGGCAACTGGCGTCCGGGCGGCCTGGCGATGGGCGCGGGCCTGTTCGGCTACTCCGACGCGCTGCAGCTGCGCAACGGCGGTGTCACCGTCCACGCGCTGCTCCTGCTGCTGGTCGTGCTGCTCGCGCTGCTGGGCGGATGGAAGATGTACAAGAAGGCCCACTGGCAGGGCGGGATCGCCCTGATGACGGCCGCGCTGGTCCTGGTCTGGTACCTGTTCACCGACGAGGTCCCGAGCGACTTCGTGGGCGCCACCCCGTACGTCGTCACCCTGCTGGTGCTGTCGCTGTCGGCGCAGCGCCTGCGGATGCCGAAGGCGGACGGCATGCGGTACCGGAAGGGCCAGGGCAAGTGACTCAGGAAGCCGCCGTGTTCGACTGGGAGGCGCTGCGCGCCGAGGCGCGGGAGGCCATGTCCCACGCCTACGCCCCCTACTCGGGCTACCCGGTCGGCGTGGCGGCCCTGGTCGACGACGGCCGCACGGTCACCGGCTGCAACGTGGAGAACGCCTCCTACGGTCTCGGCCTGTGCGCCGAGTGCGGCCTGGTCTCCCAGCTGCAGCGCACGGGCGGCGGCAGGCTCACGCACTTCACCTGTGTGGACGGCGAGGGCGCGCTGCTCGTGCCGTGCGGCCGCTGCCGTCAGCTGCTGTACGAGTTCGGCGGCCCGGAGCTCCTCCTCGACACCCCCGCGGGCGTCCTGAAGCTGTCCGAGATGCTGCCCCAGGCCTTCGGCCCGGACCATCTCACCAAGTAAGTCCCGTACGGCCCCCCTGTCCCGCTCGCAGGGGGGCCGTGCACTTCGCACCTCCCGGAAGGAACCACATCGCCATGGCCATGGACGCCATCTCCGTGATCCGCGCCAAGCGGGACCGCGGCGAGCTGACCGACGAGCAGATCGACTGGGTCATCGACGCCTACACCCGCGGCGAGGTCGCCGACTACCAGATGGCCGCGCTCAACATGGCGATCCTGCTCAACGGCATGAACCGCCGCGAGATCGCCCGCTGGACGGCGGCCATGATCGCCTCCGGCGAGCGCATGGACTTCTCCAGCCTGTCCCGCCCGACGGCCGACAAGCACTCCACGGGCGGCGTCGGCGACAAGATCACCCTGCCCCTGGCGCCGCTCGTGGCCGCCTGCGGGGCCGCGGTGCCGCAGCTCTCGGGCCGGGGCCTCGGCCACACCGGCGGCACCCTGGACAAGCTGGAGTCGATCCCGGGCTGGCGCGCGCTGCTGTCGAACGAGGAGATGCTGCACGTCCTCGACACCACCGGCGCGGTGATCTGCGCGGCGGGCGACGGCCTGGCCCCCGCCGACAAGAAGCTGTACGCCCTGCGCGACGTCACCGGCACGGTCGAGGCGATCCCGCTGATCGCGTCCTCGATCATGTCGAAGAAGATCGCCGAGGGCACGGGCTCCCTGGTGCTGGACGTCAAGGTCGGCACGGGCGCCTTCATGAAGACGATCGAGGACGCCCGTGAGCTGGCCTCCACGATGGTCGGCCTCGGCACCGACCACGGGGTGAAGACGGTCGCGCTGCTGACGGACATGTCGACCCCGCTGGGCCTGACCGCGGGCAATGCCCTGGAGGTCCGCGAGTCGGTCGAGGTCCTGGCCGGCGGTGGCCCCGCGGACGTCGTGGAACTGACCGTCGCCCTGGCCCGCGAGATGCTCGACGCGGCCGGCATCAAGGATGCGGACCCTGCGAAGGCGCTGGCCGACGGCTCGGCGATGGACGTCTGGCGCAGGATGATCGCGGCCCAGGGCGGCGACCCGGACGCGGAGCTGCCCACGTCCCGCGAGCAGCACGTGGTGAAGGCCCCGTCCTCCGGTGTCCTCACCCGCCTCGACGCCTACGACATCGGCATCGCCGCCTGGCGCCTGGGCGCCGGCCGGGCCCGCAAGGAGGACCCGGTGCAGGCGGGCGCGGGCGTCGAGATGCACGCCAAGCCGGGCGACACGGTCCAGGAGGGCCAGCCGCTCCTCACCCTCCACACGGACACCCCCGAGCGCTTCGAGTACGCCCTGCAGGCGGTCGAGGGCGCGTACGACATCGCGCCGGCGGGCACCGACTTCCAGGCCACGCCGGTGGTGCTGGAACGTATCGCCTGACCTGGGGTTTCCACATACGGGTGAATGGGACCGGTGGACCACCACCGGTCCCGTTCGGCATCCTGGGATCGGTGACGCACCGATAGGAGACTGCCGTGAGCGCACTCACCGTCAGCCAGGACCCCGACCAGAACTGGGACGACCTCGTCCGGTACTGGGAGGAGATGGAATGGCCCGAGGGCAGCAAGGTGGAGATCATCGAGGGGATCATCACCGTGTCACCTTCTCCCGCGTTCCGCCACAACGTCATCGCGGAACGCATCCAGCGTCGCCTCTACTCCGTGATCCCCGAGGACTGGGGCATCTTCCAGACGCTGTCGATCGCCGTACCGTCCCGGCTGGGCATGCTCATCCCGGACGTGCTGGTGACGCCGGTGCAGGAGCGCCCGGAGACGGACTCCTACATCCCGGCCGCCCTCGCTGAACTCGTCGTCGAAGTGACCTCCAAGTCCAACGCCCGCCACGACCGCGTCAGCAAGGCCGCCGCCTACGCCACCGCGGGGATCCCGCTCTACCTCCTCGTCGACCGCTGGGCCCCCGGGGGGCCGACCACCACGCTCTACGGAGAGCCGAAGGGCGATGTCTACCGCGTCCTGAGCGCTGTGAAGTTCGGCGATCCCCTCAAGCTCCCGGCGCCGTTCGACCTCACGATCGACACCGGCGACTTCCCCGTCGACTGACCCGGCGTCACCCCAGCACCGCCGCCACCCCCACCAGCACCGGTACCGACACCACCGTCGACAGCAGGATCGACTCGCGGGCCAGGGTTTCGGCCACGTGGTAGCGGCTGGCGTAGGTGAAGAGGTTCTGGGCGGACGGGAGGGCCGAGGTCACCACCACGTCCAGCAGGGGCGCGCCGTGCAGGCCGAAGACGCCGGCCGCCAGGGCCCAGGCCACCAGCGGCTGACCCAGCGACTTCAACGCCACCGACAGCAGGACCGGATGACGGTCCCGGCCCCGGCCGGGGGCCGCACTGCCGTGCAACGACATCCCGAAGGCCAGCAGGGCCGCCGGGACGGACATGTTGCCGACCAGGGTGAGGGCGTTGAACAGAGGCCCGGGGACGTGTCGGCCCGCCGCTGACACCACCACCCCCGCCAGTGAACCCACCGCTATCGGATTGCGCAGCGGCGTCAGCAGGCGCCGCCACACCGTGTCCTTCCCGCCCGTGCCCGACAGGTCCAGGACCGTCAGCGCGACCGGGGTCACCAGGACGACCTGGAACAGCAGCACCGGTGCCACCAGGGACGCGTCGCCCAGGACGTACGCGGCGATCGGGATGCCGAGGTTGCCCGAGTTGACGTACCCGGAGCACAGCGCGCCGATCGTCGTACGGCCCACGCCCCAGCGCCGTACCGCGCCGACCAGCAGGAAGACCCCGCACACCGCGGCCGTACTGAGCGCCGTCACCAGCAGTCGGGCGGAGAAGAGGACCGAGAGGTCGGCGCGCGCGAGGGTCGTGAAGAGGAGCGCGGGACCGGCCACCGTGAAGGCCAGCCGGGTCAGCACCTCGCCGCCCTGCGCCCCGAGCGTCCCGCGCCGCCCGAGCACATAGCCCGCCCCGATGACGGCCGCGATCACCGCGAACCCGCTCAGCACCCCCGCCACGGGCCCCACCCTCCGGCGAAGAGGCCGCACGGGTCAATGTGATCCACGCCGATGAGTTCGGTCCGGCCCGGCGGTCTACCCGCACGTGGATGCCAGGACCCCCGCCGTGCTCGTGCTGCGCGGCCCCGTCGCCCGGGACGAGGTGCCGGGGCTGTGTGCCGATGCCCGGGCCCTGCTGAAGGGCGGCGGAGCCGACGTCGTCGTCTGCGATGTCGGCGGCCTCGGACCGCCGGGGCTCGCCGTCGTCGACCTGCTGGCCCGGCTGGAGCTGACCGCCCGCCGGGCCGGCGGGCGGATACGGCTGCGCGACGCCGACCCGGCGCTACACGCTCTTCTCGACCTCGTCGGACTCCGCTTCCAGGTGGAGGGGCAGGTCGAAGAGGGGGAACCAGCGCTGGGTGTCGAGGAAGCAGTGGAATCCGGTGATCCGGCCGTCTGAGATCTCCAGGATCTGCACCGCCCAGGGGCTGAAGCCGCCCTTCTCCGGGTCCGGCTTGTAGTGCGCGAAGCCCGGCAGCCCGTTGGCCTGGACCGGCAGCAGCCGGGAGCCCGCGCAGGAGGCGCCGATCGTCGTCATGAAGCCGGTGATGTCGGCCGTGCCCCGCAGCCACAGGTCGAACGGCGGCATCGTCATGACGGCGTCCTCGTGGAGCAGTGCCGTCAAGGCCGTCATGTCGTAGCCCTCGAAGGCCTTCACGTAGCGCTCCAGGAGCTTTTGCTGCTCCTCGTCCAGCGGGTCGGACACCGAGCCCTCGGCGCCCTCGCCCTCGCGCTCGGCGAGCGTGGCCCGGGCCCGCTGCAGCGCGCTGTTGACCGACGCGACCGAGGTGTCCAGCAGCTCGGCGACCTCGCTCGCCCGCCAGGCCAGCACCTCGCGCAGGATCAGCACCGCCCGCTGCTTGGGCGGCAGTTGCTGCAGGGCCGCCATGAAGGCCAGCCGGATCGACTCCTTGGCGACCGCGGCTTCCGCCGGGTCCTGCGGCGTCGGCAGCACGCGCGCGTCGGGCATGGGCTCCAGCCAGGTGTTGTCCGGGCGGGGGGACAGAGCCGCCTGGGCGAGCGGGGTCGAGTCCGTCAGGTCCATCGGCCGTGCCCGCTTGTTGCCCGCCGTCAGCATGTCCAGGCACACGTTCGTCGCGATCCGGTACAGCCACGAGCGCAGTGAGGAACGGCCCTCGAACGAGTCGTGGCTCCGCCAGGCCCGCACCAGGGTGTCCTGCACCGCGTCCTCGGCCTCGAAGGAGGAGCCGAGCATCCGGTAGCAGTACCCGGTCAGCTCGGTCCGGTGCTTCTCCAGTGCGACGTCCAGGTCCGCCGTCGCCGTGCTGTCGCCCATCGTCCACCCGCCCCTGTGGCCGTTTCGTTCGCGCGCCTTCGCGCTCCAGCACTTGGGAAGCTACCGCAGCCCACTGACAATGGCCCCCCGAGCGCGAAAAAGCCCAGCTCGGATCGGTTGCTTTCCCTGCGTGCACATGCGTGCCCGCAGCGACGCCCGCGGGGCGGATGCGCAGAGCCGCGCGCGGGCCGGTGCCCCCGGACACGCGTGCGGGGTACGGGCCCGCATGCCCGTACCCCGCACCCGCCCTCGGCGCAGCCGCTCAGTGTGCCGGGACCGGCTCCCGCCGCGCCTGGGCGCGGGCCGCCCGGGTGCCGAGGAGCGTGATGGTCACGACGCCGAGGACCGCGAGGACGCCGACGCCGACCGTGCCGGCCCAGCCGTCCGCGTGGAAGGCCGTCGCGCCGACCGTGCTGCCGACGCTGGAGCCGATGTAGTACGCCGACTGGTACAGCGCCGACGCCTGGGCGCGCCCGTGCGTGGCCGTCTTGCTGACCGCCGAGGAGGCCACCGCGTGGCCGGCGAAGAAGCCCGCCGTGATCAGCACCAGACCCAGCAGCACCAGGGGCAGCGAGTCGGCCAGGGAGAGCAGCAGACCCGCCGCCGTCGTGCCGCCCGCCAGGTACAGCGCGCCCCTGCGGCCGAGCCGGCCCACCAGACGGCCCGCGGCGGACGCGGACACCGTGCCCACCAGGTAGACCAGGAAGATCGAGCCGACGATGCCCTGCGGGAGCCCGAACGGCGCCCCCGTCAGCCGGTACCCGATCACCGTGTACACACCGCCGAACACCGTCATGAACAGCGCGCCGATCGCGTACAGGCGGCGCAGCAGCGGGTCGGAGAGATGGCCGCGGACCGTGTCCAGCAGGACCCGGGGCCGCAGCGAGCCCGCCGTGAAGTGCCGCGGGGCCGGCAGCAGCAGCCGGAAGGCGATCGCGCAGGCGACCGCGATGACGCCGATCACGCCGACCGCGGCCCGCCAGCCCCACTCCTGCGCCACCCAGCCGGTGATCACCCGGCCGCTCATGCCGCCGACGCTGTTGCCCGCGACGAACAGTCCGATCGCCGTGACCAGCGCCTTCGGCCGGACCTCCTCGGCCAGGTAGGCCTGCGCCGACGCCGGCAGACCGGCCAGCGCCGCGCCCTGCACCGCCCGCAGCACCACCAGCGCGCCGATCGACGGCGCGAAGGGCACCAGCAGCCCGACGGCCACCGCGACGGCCAGCGAGGCCGTCATCACCGTACGGCGGCCGAAGCGCTCCGACAGGGCGCTCATCGGCAGCACGAACAGGGCCAGTCCGCCGGTCGCGGCCGCCACGGTCCAGCTGGCCTCGCTCGCCGCCACCCCGAACTCGCCGGAGATCAGCGGCAGCAGGGCCTGCGTGGAGTACAGGAGGGCGAAGGTCGCGACTCCGGCGAGGAAGAGGGCGAAGCTCATCCGGCGGTAGCCGGGGCCGCCCGGAGTCATCCGCGTGTCGCGGTCGCGGGTGGAGTCGGACGCGGAGTCGAGGGCGGGGACGGGCGTGACGGCGTCCACGGTGGTGGACGCCCCGGTACTGGCGGGAGACATGCTTCGACCGTAGGTCCGGCCCTCTCATCCGTCCAATGCATGGATTCGCCATAATCGTTCCCATGGTGCATCAGCAGAGGTCACAGGCGCGGCTGTCACCGTCCGGTGACACAGAAGACATGAATGAGATGTCGAGGCTGCTCGCGCCCCGCCTCGCGTACTTCGCCGGCGTGGCCCGCACCGAGCACGTCACGCGGGCCGCCCACGAGATGAACGTCCCCCAGTCCACCCTGTCCCGGGCGATGGCCCGCCTGGAACAGGACCTGGGCGTGGACCTGTTCGCCCGGCACGGCCGTACGGTCTCCCTGACCACCGCCGGCCGCACCTTCTTCGCCTCCGTCGAGCGCGCCCTCGCCGAGATCGAGCGTGCCGTAGAGGAGGTCCGTGCCGATGCCGACCCGGCCACCGGCAAGGTCGCCTTCGGCTTCCTGCACACCATGGGCGCCGAAACGGTACCCGGCCTGCTGCACGCCTTCCGCGCCGACCACCCGCGCATCCGCTTCAGCCTGGTGCAGAACTACGGCGAGGCCATGCTGGAGCGGCTGCGCGCCGGCGAGCTGGACCTCTGCCTGACCTCACCGGTGCCGGACGCGCCCGACCTGGTCGCCCGCCGCCTGGACGAGCAGAAGCTCCGTCTGGTCGTCCCGGCCGACCACCGGCTGGCCGCCCGCCGCCGCGTCCGGCTGGCCGAGGCCGCGGACGAGACCTTCGTCACCCTGGAGCCGGGCTACGGCCTGCGCCGCATCTTCGACACCCTGTGCCACGAGGCGGGATTCCGGCCGAGGGTCGCCTTCGAGGGGGAGGAGGCGGAGACGCTGCGGGGCCTGGTGGCGGCCGGTCTCGGGGTCGCCCTGCTGCCACCGCCGACGGTTCCCCGCCCGGGAGTGGTGGAGCTGACGGTCACCGCGCCCCGGGCGGCCCGCGAGATCGGCGTCGCCTGGCTGGCCGACCGCCCGGACACACCCCCGGTGGCGGCCTTCAAGGGGTTCCTGCTGTCCCGCCGGGGGAACCTGCTGCCCGCCTGACCGCCTGGCATGAGGGACAGCAGGTCAGCCGCACTCGGGGCAGTCGGTCAGCGGTGGCGGCCCGGGGAACGTCCTGTTGCCGTCCAGCCGGTCCGTCAGCCACTCCGCCAAGGTGAACCGTTCGGGGAAGAAACAGTGCCGCTCGCAGCGGGCGCTCGGCTCCCACCCCCGCATGCGGCCCTGCGGCGTGCTGAAGCCGCAGAACCACCAGACCGCGCAGCCGAGCGTCACCAGCGGCACGGTGTGGCGGGGCGGGTACGGGGCCTGCAGCCCGGAGTCCTCGAAGCCGCGGGCCAGTTGCAGGAGCGACTCCTCGTCGCTGTACCAGCGCCCCGTGCCGGTCAGGGACACGACCCGGAGGTCCGGACCGAAGCCGCCGTCGGCGACCTCGACGTACAGCCGTCGCAGCAGGCCGGGCACGGGCCGTCCGACGAGGGCTTCCAGCTCCGTCACCGCCTCGGAAGGCGCAGGTGGCGGCAGCCGGTGCTCCCTCGCGAGGACGCGAACCCGCTCGACGATCCCGTCATCGGTCACCGGACGGTGATCGAGCCACGCCGTCCGTCCACCGCCGGCGGGCCGCCCTGTCCACCGCCGGCCGCACGCCCTGTTCACGGCCGCCCGCCCGCCTACCGACCCAGCGACCGTCCGAACCCCGCCGCCAGCGGCATCCGCAGCCCGATCGGCGGTGGCGCGGCCAGCGCGTCCTCCACGGGCCGGGACACCGTGTGGCCGAACAGCGCCCCCATCACGAAGTCCTTCGACAGACAGAGCACTTCGTCCCGGTACCCGTGCAACCCGTGGCCGTCGGAGTGCACTTCGAACCGGCACACCTCCCGGTTCGCCTTCTTCGCCCGCGCGGCGAACCGGAACGACAGCTCGGGGTCGGTCCGCTCGTCGTTCGTGCCGTGCACGATCAGCACCCGCCGTCCCGCCAGCTGCTTCACCGGCTCGGCGGGGGCGGCGACATCCTCCTCGGGCAGCCAGGGGGCCAGTGCGACCACCGAGTTCACCGCCTCGTGCCCGCCCGCCCGCAGCGCCGCGCGCCCGCCCATGCCCACACCGGCCAGGCACACGGGCACGTCCCCGTAGCGGCGTACGACCTCGTCCGCGGCCCACTCCGCGTCCCCGGCCAGATGCGCCTCGCTGCCGTTCCAGCCCCGGAAGCGGTAGTGGACGGTGTGCACGGCCAGCCCCTCCTCCCGGCCCGCGCGGGCGAGGCGGCGGCCCAGGGAGCGGACGGAGGCCGTCGCCCACACGGGGGACGGCCGGCGGGCGGACACCTCCTCCCCGCCGGGGAGCAGCAGCACCGCTCCGCTGACCGACGTCGGCTCCGGGCCGAGTGCCTTTCCCAGCCTGGCCGTTCGGACCGGCGTCGCTTGCTGTCCCATGACAGAACAGTGTCAGAAGGAGCGGTGTACCAAACCCGTACGTGCGGTCACCGTTGCGTATCGACGGAAAAGTCCGGCCACGGAATCAGGCGCCCTCTACGCGCGTAGGCGTTACAGTGCGGAAATGACGAGCCAGACTGCACCTACGGGGACCGTCCAGGCGACCGCCCCGGCGCACGTCCCGACGGCGGACCAGATCCGCCGGGCGCCCAAGGTTCTGCTGCACGATCATCTCGACGGCGGACTGCGCCCGCGCACCGTCGTCGAACTCGCCCACGAGACCGGCTACTCGGACCTCCCCGAGACCGACCCGGAGAAGCTGGGCATCTGGTTCCGCGAGGCCGCCGACTCCGGCTCGCTGGAACGGTACCTGGAGACCTTCCGGCACACCGTCGGCGTGATGCAGACCCGGGAGGCCCTGGTCCGGGTCGCCCGGGAGTGCGCCGAGGACCTCGCCGCGGACGGGGTCGTCTACGCGGAGGTGCGGTACGCGCCCGAACAGCACCTGGAGGGCGGGCTCGGCCTCGAGGAGGTCGTGGAGGCCGTCAACGAGGGGTTCCGGGAGGGCGAGCGGCTCGCCCGGGAGGACGGCCGGCGGATCCGGGTCGGCGCGCTGCTGACCGCCATGCGGCACGCGGCCCGCTCCCTGGAGATCGCCGAACTGGCCAACCGCCACCGCGACTGCGGTGTCGTCGGCTTCGACATCGCCGGTGCCGAGGCCGGCTACCCGCCCACCCGGCACCTCGACGCCTTCGAGTACCTGAAGCGGGAGAACAACCACTTCACCATCCACGCCGGCGAGGCCTTCGGGCTGCCGTCCATCTGGCAGGCGCTGCAGTGGTGCGGCGCCGACCGGCTCGGGCACGGCGTGCGGATCATCGACGACATCGAGGTCCGGGAGGACGGCTCGGTGCGGCTCGGCCGGCTGGCGTCGTACGTCCGGGACAAGCGGATCCCGCTGGAGCTGTGCCCCAGCTCCAACCTGCAGACGGGGGCCGCGCCCTCCTACGCCGAGCATCCGATCGGGCTGCTGCGCCGGCTGCACTTCCGGGCCACGGTGAACACGGACAACCGGCTGATGTCGCACACGAGTATGAGCGCGGAATTCGAGCATCTCGTCGAGGCGTTCGGTTACACGCTCGATGATCTGCAGTGGTTCTCCGTCAATGCGATGAAATCAGCGTTCATTCCTTTCGATGAACGACTTGCGATGATCAATGACGTCATCAAGCCCGGGTATGCAGAGCTAAAGTCCGAATGGCTGTTCCGGCAGACGGCTTCCACCAGCGGTTCTTCCGGATCGGACGGGTGACGGCGGCACATGGGTGGGTACGGAATGCGGACGCCTTTTCACGCGGCGTCCGCATTTCGGTGTTTGCGGCGGGCGGCTCGCCATGTTTACGGTCATGAACCGCTCGGATCGTTTGTGATCACCCGTCTCCGCAATCCAAGGACGCATTCACCATGAAGCAGTCTGCTGCCAAGACCCTGGGTGTCGCCGCCCTCGGTGCCGCCATCGCCGCCGTCGGTGCGGGCGCGGCCAACGCGGCCACGGCCCTGCCGGACGCCGGCCAGGCCACCCAGGCCCTGGACGGCGTCACCGGGACGCTGCCGGCCGGGAACGTCGCCAAGGCGCTGCCGGCCGGGAACGTCGCCAAGGCGCTGCCGGGCGCCGGCGAGGCGCTCGCTCAGGGGCAGGGTGCCGTGGGTTCCGGGCTCGCCGCGGCTCAGCCCTCCGTCCAGCAGGTGCTCGCCAACGGGCCGACCGCGCCGGTCAAGGGCCTGCTCGGCGGCCTGCCGGTGCAGAACACCGGCCTGCTCACGCACGGCGTGCCGGTGAACGGGATCCCGCTCGGCTGACACCGTCCGCCGCAGGCACACACCGCTGGGCCGCCCCGGAACCCTCCGGGAGCGCCCCAGCGGCGTCCGCGCGCGGTCCGTGCTCACCAGGCGGTGCGGGCCTTGTCCTCGGAGGGCAGCAGGATCCACAGCGCTATGTACACCAGGAACTGCGGGCCGGGCAGCAGGCAGGAGAGCAGGAAGATCACCCGCATCGTCGTCGCGGAGGTGCCGAAGCGCCGGGCCAGCGCGGCGCACACTCCGCCGATCATGCGGCCGTGGGTGGGGCGGGCAAGGGCAGTCATGTCGGCTCCTCCGTGGTGGTCCGTTCCGTCTGTCTTCCATCTGACGTCCACGGTACGGAGACGAAGGGGACGAAGCGTCGCTCTACGGGGCGATCCCGACCCTGGGAATCGTCGGGGTACGTCCCTGAGACAGCTCCTCCTGCACGGTGACCCGCCCGGCCCCGGCCCTCTCGCGCTCCTCCCGCCGCCGCAGCCGGACGCGGCCCGCCGGTACGACGGCCAGGTGGGCCAGGAGGACGCCCGTGGTGTTCAGCAGCACCGAGTCGATGTCCACGGCCCTGCCCGGGACACCGGTCTGCAGCAGGGCGATCCCGAGGGAGATCAGGGCGCCGGCGGCGGCCGTACGCAGGAGGGAGGAGATCGGGGAGACGGTGAGCCTGCCGTGCGCCATCGGCAGCAGCACACCCAGCGGGGCGAGCAGTGCGAGCCCCTCACCGAGGGGCCTGGCGGCGGCCGGCCAGCCCAGCGCCAGATCGGCCCGGATGCCGGCCAGCGGGTGCAGGTTGGGCGGCAGCACCCACGGCACGTCCAGGGGACGCAGCATCAGCCAGGCGACGAGGGTGAGGTGGGCGAGGAGGAGGACGCCTCCGGTCACCCGGATGCGGATCGCGGCGCTGCCGCCGACGGAGCCTTGACGCTGCACGCCCCCCTAGACGCAACTCCGGTCACGATCGGTTCCGGGAGGGGACGTCTCGGGCGCCGGGTGTCCGCGGCCACGGCCGCCCGCGGGCGCCCCGGCTACTTGTTTGCGACGTCGCTCGACGGCGGCTGGACGTTGCCCGGACGGTCCCGGACGGCGTCCGTGCACTCGTAGCGGCGCAAGGCGGTCCTGCCGGGGCCGCCCAGGATGACCGAGCCGTCGCCCTCCGTCGCCGCCGAGTCGGAGAGTGTGCACACCAGCTGGGCCAGGGCGTAGGAGGTGAGGCGGTTCGGGGCGGTGCTCAGGCGGAGCGCGTCCTCGGGGTCCTTGGGCCCCGGCCCGGCCACGCTCAGGCCGCCCGGCACGTACGTCGTGTAGCCCGCGGAGCGCTCCGCGGACGACGGCGACGCGGCGAGCTGGTCCAGCAGGCCCTGCGCCACGATGACCCGGCGCCGGGCGTCGGGCGTGCCCTCCGGCACCGGCACCGTCCGGTCGACGGTCACCAGGGACGCCCCGCACAGCAGGAAGACCTGCACGGGCACCCCGTGCGAGGACTGCGTGGACAGGTCGGGCCCGGTCAGCGAGCAGGGCACCCGCGAGGGTGCCGCACCGAAGTCGGTCGGCACCTGCGTGGCCCGGATGCCGCACCCGGTGAGCAGCGCGGCCAGGAGGGGCAGCGCCAACAGGCGTCGTACGGTCATGACCCCTCCTTCCCCGAACTGTCGTCGTCGGTCTTGTCGTCGTTCCTCGTCCTGTCCCGCTCCGCGTCGCCCGCCTCCTCCGTCAGCCGTGAGGCGTCCCGGGGCAGTCGCAGGGTGAAGACCGCGCCACCCTCGGGGGAGTTGGCCGCGGTGATCTCACCGCCGTGGATGTGGGCGTTCTCCAGGGCGATGGACAGGCCCAGTCCGCTCCCCTCGGAGCGGGGACGGGAGGCGCTCGCCTTGTAGAAGCGGTCGAAGACGTGCGGGAGGACGTCCTCCGGGATGCCCGGGCCGTGGTCACGGACGCGGATCACCACGTCGTCGTCGGCCACGCTCACCGACACCCGCACCGGCGAGCCGCCGTGCTTGAGCGCGTTGCCGATCAGGTTGGCCAGGATGACGTCCAGGCGGCGCGGGTCGAGGAGGGCGTGGATGCCGCGCTCGGCGTCCAGCTCCACCGCGTCCAGCCAGGCCCGGGCATCGATGCAGGCGGTGATCTGGTCGGCGAGGTCGACGTCGTCCAGGACCAGCCGGGCGGTGCCCGCGTCGAAGCGGGTGACCTCCATCAGGTTCTCGACGAGGTCGTTCAGCCGCCGGGTCTCGCTGACCACCAGCCGGACCGCCGGTTCGATCATCGGGTCTATGCTGCCCGACTCGAACTCCAGCTCCTCCTCCAGCACCTCCGTCACGGCGGTGATGGCGGTGAGCGGCGTCCGCAGCTCGTGGCTCATGTCGGCGACGAACCGGCGGGACGCCTCGTCCCGCGCGGCCATCTCCGCGACCCGCTGTTCCAGCGCCTCGGCCGCGTTGTTGAACGTCCGGGAGAGGTCGGCGAGTTCGTCCGTGCCCGACACCCGCAGACGGGTGTCCAGCCTGCCCTCGCCCAGCCGCCTGGCGGCCACACCCAGCCGGTGCACCGGCTTCAGCACGGTCGTGGCGGCGGCCTGGGCGAGCAGCGCGGCCCCGATCAGCGCGAGGCCGGTGGCGATCCCCAGCGACCAGGCCAGCGAGTTCAGGTCCTTCTCCTCCGGCTCCAGGGACTTCGCCATGTAGCCGGTCGGGCCGCCGCCGATCACGCGCGTACCGGCCACCAGATACGGCGTGCCGTGGTCCACGACCCGCTGCCAGTACAGGTGGTACGGCTCCTCGTCGGAGTCGCTCACCTTCTGCTGCCGGTTCACCGCCGTACGCAGCGACGTGGGCACGTCCTCCAGCGCGAAGCCGTTGATGCCGCCCGAGTTGCCGTACACCGTCCGGCCGTCCGCGTCCTGGGCGACGAGCAGCACGCTGAAGCGCTGGCTGCTGCCGGCCATCTGCCCCGCGGTGCGCTGCAGTTCGTCCTGGGTGGGATGCACCGGCAGCGCGCCCGCGCGGTTCTGCATCTCCTGCCGGAAGTCGCGCAGCACCGCGTCCTGGGCGCGCGTGAGCACCGCCTCCCGGTTGAGCCAGTAGGCGATGCCCGACGCCGACACCGCGGCGGTGAGCGCGACCAGCGCGAAGACCACCACCAGGCGCAGCCTGAGGCTGGTGAACCTGAGCCGCGACAGACTTCCCTTGCGCCCCGCGGCCCAGCCGCGCAGCCCCCCTTGCGTGTCGGTCACTGAGGGGCGTCCAGGCGGTAGCCGACACCACGGACGGTGCGGATCAGGGTCGGGGACGAGGGCACGTCCTCGACCTTTGCGCGCAACCGCTGCACACACGCGTCCACCAGGCGTGAATCGCCCAGGTAGTCGTGCTCCCACACCAGCCGCAGCAACTGCTGCCGGGACAGCGCCTGCCCGGGCCGCCGGCTCAGCTCCAGCAGCAGCCTGAGCTCGGTCGGGGTCAGCTGCAGGTCCTCGCCGTTCTTCGTCACCGTCATCGCCGAGCGGTCGATGACCAGGTTGCCGAAGGTCGCCGAATCACTGGACTCGCGCTCCCCGCGACGCAGCACGGCCCGGATCCGGGCGTCCAGCACCCGGCCCTGGACGGGTTTGACGACGTAGTCGTCGGCTCCCGACTCCAGCCCGACCACCACGTCGATGTCATCACTGCGCGCGGTCAGCAGGATGATCGGCAGCTGGTCGGTGCGCCGGATGCGCCGGCACACCTCGAACCCGTCGATGCCGGGCAGCATGACATCCAGCACGATCAGGTCCGGGCGCTGCTCGCGCAGCAGCTTCAGACCGTCCTCGCCGCTGGCAGCGGTGGCCACCCGGTGTCCCTGGCGCGTCAGGGAGAGCTCCAGGGCCGTACGGATGGCGTCGTCGTCCTCGATCAGCAACAGGGAAGGCACGCGCTCATTCTGGCCCATGGACGGGGTGTCGTACGACCTGTCGGCACCAGACCCTCCCTACCGCCACCACCTGTGCACCAGCTGTGACGACACTGGCCCGGACCCCTGTGACAGGTCTGTGACAGTCGGCGGACACCGCCATGAAGGTCACTCGGCAAGCTTTTCGGCACAGGCGGGAAAGCGACGCCGAGCAAGGCCGAAGCACCGGAAGTCCACGACGGGGAGCGCGAGATGAACACGCTGCACAGCATCAGCACCAGCGCAGTGGTCACGCGTCTGCACGACGTGCACCGGGGTTCCGAGAAGTCCGGTGCCGATGGGGGTCCCTCCCGCGCGAGCGCGTTCGAGCGTGGGGGAGGGCGGGGGTGCGCTCGCGGTACCGGGCGTCAGCACCCGGCGTACATGTCGGTGGTTGACGCGCACACGGGGGAAACGCACGGGGGAGCCGCGTACGGGGAGGACTCGGGGGAGCGGCGCCGTTCCCTGTCGGAGGCGGAGTTCACCGCCTACGTCCAGGAGCGCCGCGCCTCCCTGTACGCCACCGCCTACCACCTGACCGGTGACCGCTTCGAGGCCGAGGACCTGCTGCAGAGCGCGCTGTTCTCGACGTACAGGGCCTGGGACCGGATCAGCGACAAGGCGGCGGTCGGCGGATACCTCCGCCGCACCATGACGAACCTGCACATCAGCGCCTGGCGGCGCCGCAAGCTCAACGAGTACCCGACCGAGGAACTGCCGGAGACGCCCGGCGAGACGGACGCGATGCGCGGCACCGAGCTGCGCGCGGTCCTGTGGCAGGCGCTCGCCCGGCTGCCCGAACTCCAGCGCACGATGCTGGTCCTGCGCTACTACGAGGGCCGCACCGACCCGGAGATCGCGGACATCCTCGGCATCAGTGTCGGCACGGTGAAGTCCAGCATCTGGCGGTCGCTCCGCCGGCTGCGCGAGGACGAGGCCCTCAGCTTCGGCCGTGACGAGGAGGACGCCTTCGGCGAACTGGTCGCCTGAGGGCAGGGGGTCACCGGGGGGTGACCCCTAGGGGGGACAACGGGGGGCCACTGGGGGGTGGCCCCCACGGGGGAATCGGGGGTGAGGGGGGAACGGGGGCAACACGGGGGAGCAACAGGGCGGGACTGGAGGACCGGGGGGTCCGTCCAGTCCCGCTTTTCCGTATGTCCCTGTCTCCGTACGTCCCTTTTCCGTACGTCCCTACGCCGGTGTCTGCTGCCGCGTCTGACGCCCCGCCGCCGCTGCCGCCAGCCGGCCCAGCGCCTCGTCGCGGTCGCAGGGATGCGCGCCCAGGGACACCTGGCGGGTGACGATCGAGCGCTCCGCGCGCATCAGCCGCCAGCCGCGGCGCAGCAGGAACGGCACCGACTTGCGGCCCTCCCGCAGATCCCGCAGGAAGCGACGCCGGAAGGTGGTGACCGGACCCCGGCTCAGACACAGCGCGTCCGCCAGGACGCCCCGTTCACGGCAGCGTTCGACGATCTCCGCGGCGAAGATGCCCTCCGCGATGAACAGCGGGGTACGGCCGATGTGCAGCGTCTCCTCGCCGGTACGGGCGCTCAGCGAGAGGTCGTACACCGGCACCGGCGTCGACCCCGTGGCGCACAGCCGGGCGATGGCCTCGACCGCGACGTCCGCGTCCCAGGACTCCGGGTGGTCCCAGTCGATGTCCGAACTCCCCTGCACCAGGGGCAGAGTCGGGTCGCCGGCCTCCTTGTAGAAGTCGTCCAGGCGCAGCACGGGGAGCCCGGAACGGGCGGCGACGAGGGACTTGCCCGAGCCCGAGGGGCCGCACAGCAGCACGACACGGGCGGGCGACGGGAGATGAATGCTCACGGAACACCAGTTTGACGTATGGGGGGCCGCCTGCCGACCCCGCGGGTCGGCTTTTGAGCGTGACTCCCGCCTCAACTACCCTGTGTGTCGTCCTCATTACCCTGCGCACCAGAAGGTGGCACCGCGATGGCCCGACACACCTCCTCCCAGCACCCCACCGCCCAGCGCGCCCTGATCGCCCTCGCGACCGCCGGAGCGGCCCTGGGCGCGGGCGCGGCGACGGCGCACGCGGACCCCGCCGCCTCGGTCGTGGACCTCCCCTGGCGGCCCACCTCGCTCGGCAGGACCGACCCGCAGGCGGGCCTGACGGCCCTCACCTCCGGCGTCGGCTACGTCACCGGCCCGGTCGCCGGCCTCAAGCCCAACCCGCTGGCGGGCACGGGCGTGGACCCCTTGAACAACGGCGTGGGCACGCAGGTGGCCGACTTCAAGCCGGTCGGCTCCCAGATGCTGACGGGCCCGGTGGCCGAGGCCCAGTCACTCGAGGCGGTACCGGTGGTGGGGCAGGTCCTGGGGACCCTGGGTCACTGACGAGGGACACGGGGCCGTGCCCGACGTGCGGCTCCACCGCGCGGGCGCGTCCGACGAGGCGCGCCCGCGCGGCGTACGACAGCCGTCAGCCGTCAGCCGTCAGTATGAAGAACCGGCCGCGCCCAGCGCGCCCGTCGGGTGCCACACCGTCTTCGTCTCCAGGAACGCCGTCATCCGGTCGATCCCCGGCGTCTCGAAGTGATCCACAGCCTGTGGACGCAGCACCCGCTTCAGATTGTCGGCCGCCGCGATCTCCAGTTCCTTCGCCAGCTCCTCGTCGGCGCCCGCGAGGTCGATCGCGTTGACGTCCTGGTGCGCCGCCAGCGGTGCCGCGATCTCCGCCGTACGACCGGACAGGACGTTGACCACGCCACCCGGCACGTCGGAGGTGGCCAGCACCTCGCCGAGGGAGAGGGCCGGCAGCGGAGCCTTCTCGGAGGCGATCACGACCGCCGTGTTGCCCGTGGCGATCACCGGGGCCACGACCGAGACCAGGCCCAGGAACGACGACTCCTGCGGGGCCACCACGGCCACCACACCCGTCGGCTCCGGGGAGGAGAGGTTGAAGAACGGCCCCGCGACGGGGTTCGCGCCGCCGATCACCTGGGCGATCTTGTCGGTCCAGCCGGCGTACCAGACCCAGCGGTCGACAGTCGCGTCCACGACCGCGGCGGCCTTCGACTTCGACAGGCCCTCCGCCTCGGCCACCTCGCGCACGAACTGCTCGCGGCGGCCCTCCAGCATCTCCGCGACCCGGTACAGGACCTGACCGCGGTTGTAGGCGGTCGCGCCGGACCAGCCGCCGAACGCCTTGCGCGCGGCCACGACCGCGTCACGGGCGTCCTTGCGGGAGGACTGCGGAGCGTTGGCCAGCCAGTTGCCCTTCGAGTCCGTCACCTCGTACACCCGGCCGCTCTCGGAACGCGGGAACTTCCCGCCGACGTACAGCTTGTAGGTCTTGAAGACGCTCAAACGGTCAGACATCGAG
Source organism: Streptomyces sp. NPDC052301 (assembly GCF_044593395.1). NCBI lineage: Bacteria > Bacillati > Actinomycetota > Actinomycetes > Kitasatosporales > Streptomycetaceae > Streptomyces > Streptomyces sp. NPDC052301. Next base: position 270,465 of record NZ_JBIUBE010000009.1, read on the forward strand.
GTAAGCCTCCAGGCCGTGGCGGCCGCCCTCGCGGCCGAAGCCCGACTCCTTGAAGCCGCCGAACGGCGAGGTCGGGTCGAACTTGTTGAACGTGTTGGACCAGACGACGCCCGCGCGGAGCTTGCCGGCCACCGCCAGGATCCGCGAGCCCTTCTCGGTCCAGATGCCCGCCGACAGCCCGTACTGGGTGTTGTTGGCCTTGGCGACCGCCTCGTCCGGGGTGCGGAAGGTGAGGACCGACAGCACCGGGCCGAAGATCTCGTCGCGGGCGACGGTGTGCGCCTGGGTGACGTTCGTGAAGAGCGTCGGGGCGAACCAGTAGCCGGAGCTCGGCAGTTCGCAGGCCGGGGACCAGCGTTCGGCGCCCTCCGCCTCTCCCTGCTCGGCCAGCGCGGTGATCCGGGCCAGCTGCTCGGCGGAGTTGATCGCGCCGATGTCGGTGTTCTTGTCCAGCGGGTCGCCGAGGCGGAGCGTGGAGAGGCGGCGTTTGAGGGCGTCCAGCAGCTCGTCCTGGATCGACTCCTGCACCAGCAGGCGGCTGCCCGCGCAGCAGACCTGGCCCTGGTTGAAGAAGATGCCGGTCACGATGCCCTCGACGGCCTGGTCGATGGGGGCGTCGTCGAAGACGATGTTCGCGCCCTTGCCGCCCAGTTCGAGGGTGAGCTTCTTCTTCGTGCCCGCGACCGTGCGGGCGATCTCCTTGCCGACGGCCGTGGAGCCGGTGAAGGCGACCTTGTCGACGTCCGGGTGCGCGACCAGCGCGGCGCCCGCGTCGCCGTAGCCCGGGAGGATGTTGACGACACCCTTGGGCAGGCCCGCCTGGCGGCAGATGTCCGCGAAGAAGAGCGCGGAGAGCGGGGTGGTCTCGGCCGGCTTGAGGACGACCGTGTTGCCGGTCGCGAGCGCCGGGGCGATCTTCCACGCCAGCATCAGCAGGGGGAAGTTCCAGGGGATGACCTGGCCGGCCACGCCCAGAGGCTTCGGGTTCGCGCCGAACCCGGCGTGGCCGAGCTTGTCGGCCCAGCCCGCGTAGTAGAAGAAGTGCGCGGCGACCAGCGGGAGGTCCGCGTCGCGGGTCTCCTTGATCGGCTTGCCGTTGTCCAGCGTCTCCAGGACGGCCAGCTCGCGGCTGCGCTCCTGGATGATCCGGGCGATGCGGAACAGGTACTTGGCGCGCTCGGAGCCGGGCAGCGCCGACCACGTCTGGAAGGCCTTGCGGGCGGCCTTGACCGCGCGGTCGACGTCCGCCTCGCCGGCCTGGGCGACCTCGGAGAGGACCTCCTCGGTCGACGGGCTGACCGTCTTGAAGACCTTGCCGTCGGCCGCGTCCGTGAACTCGCCGTCGATGAACAGGCCGTACGAAGGGGCGATGTCGACGACCGAGCGGGACTCGGGCGCGGGTGCGTACTCGAATACGGAAGCCATGATGATCAGTCCACCGTCACGTAGTCGGGGCCGGAGTAGCGGCCGGTGGCCAGCTTCTGACGCTGCATGAGCAGGTCGTTCAGCAGCGAGGAGGCGCCGAAGCGGAACCAGTGGTTGTCCAGCCAGTCCGCGCCCGCGGTCTCGTTGACCAGGACCAGGAACTTGATGGCGTCCTTGCTGGTGCGGATGCCGCCGGCCGGCTTCACGCCGACCTGGACGCCGGTCTGGGCGCGGAAGTCGCGCACGGCCTCCAGCATCAGCAGGGTGTTGGCGGGGGTGGCGTTGACCGCGACCTTGCCCGTCGAGGTCTTGATGAAGTCGGCGCCCGCCAGCATGCCGAGCCAGCTCGCGCGGCGGATGTTGTCGTACGTCGACAGCTCGCCGGTCTCGAAGATGACCTTCAGCCGGGCGCTGTCCCCGCAGGCCGCCTTCACGGCGACGATCTCGTCGTACACCTTCAGGTACTTGCCGGCGAGGAACGCGCCCCGGTCGATGACCATGTCGATCTCGTCGGCGCCCGCGGCCACGGCGTCGCGGACGTCGGCCAGCTTCACCTCGAGGGCGGCACGGCCGGCCGGGAAGGCGGTGGCGACCGAGGCGACCTTCACGCCGGAGCCGGCGACGGCCTCCTTGGCGACGGCCACCATGTCGGGGTAGACGCAGACCGCGGCCGTGGTGGGGGCCGTGCGGTCGGTCGGGTCGGGAAGGACGGCCTTGGCGCCGAGCGCCCGGACCTTGCCCGGGGTGTCCGCGCCTTCCAGCGTCGTCAGGTCGACCATCGAGATGGCGAGGTCGATGGCGTAGGCCTTCGCGGTGGTCTTGATGGAACGGGTGCCGAGAGAGGCGGCGCGCGCCTCCAGGCCGACCGCGTCGACGCCGGGCAGCCCGTGCAGGAAGCGGCGCAGCGTGCTGTCGGACGCGGCGACGTCCGAGAGAGCGTGAGCTGTGGGTGCAGTGGTGGGCATGGTCACCAGACGAGCATATCTACGCGCGTAGCGGCTGTACACCCCGGGCGCTCGACTTCTCGCTGTCGATCACGGATGAGCGCCGGTTCCGGGGCGTGTGGCGGCACCGCGGCCGGCGTCGTGCAGAATCGGGGCCATGACGACCCCGGACCACCAGTCACCCGCGTCACAGCCTCCGGTACCCGGCGCCAAGGACCGGATCTACCGCTCGCCCATGGGGCTCGCCGGCGGCGTCCTGCTGCTCGCGGTCGTCGCCTGGCTGGGCATCGACGCGCTGATCAACGGCCACGGCCACGCCCCGTGGCTGGCGCTCGCCACGATGATCCTGGTGTTTCCGCTGGTCATCGCCTTCACCCTGCGCCCGGCGGTGTTCGCGGGCGAGGACCGGCTGCGGATCCGCAACCCCTTCCGCGTGATCACCCTGCCCTGGGGGGAGGTCGCCTCCCTGCGCTCCGGGTATTCCAACGAGGCCGTCGCGAAGTCGGGCACGAAGTACCAGCTGTGGTCCGTCCCCGTCTCCCTCCGGGCCCGCAAGAAGGCCGAGGCGCGCAAGGCACGGGTGGCGGCGGGCGCGGCCGGGGGCGGCGCCGGGCGCGGCCGTTTCGGGGGCCGGGGGCTCGGCGGCTTCGGCGGCCTCGGCGTCTTCGGCGCCGCCGGCGACACCGACGCGCCCAGCGGGCCGACCCGCGCCGAGACGGACCAGGTCATGGACGAGCTGCGGGAACTGCTGGAGCGGCGCGGCGAGGCGGAGTCGGCGCAGGGAGAGGTCACCGTGCGCTGGGCGTACGAGGTGATCGCACCGGCGGTGGCCGGAGCGGTCCTGCTGGCGATCCTCCTGGCCACAGTCTGACCCACCCACCGCTGCCCCCCGCCCCCGCCGCCCCTGGCGGCGGGGATCGGCAGATACGTTCCAGGGGCGGGACGACGAAGCACCAGGTCGGTGCCGATGGGCCGGGCGTGGGATGGAACGAATCCGCCGATCCCCGCCTGCCCGCCTGCCCGCCTGCCGCCCGGTGGGCGGCAGGCGGGCAGGGCAGCCCATCGATGTCGTACGGGTCAGATGCCGGCCGCCGCCGACAGGTCCCGCTTGATGGCCTCCAGCAGTTCCGTCGCGCGGGCGCGGGCCGACGGGAGGTCGGTGTGCGCGGGGGCCGGTACGACGACCTCCAGGTAGCACTTCAGCTTCGGCTCGGTGCCGCTCGGGCGGACGATCACACGGGCGCCGTCCAGCGTGTAGCGCAGGCCGTCCGTGGGCGGCAGTGTGTCCGTGCCCCGGGTGAGGTCCTCGGCGCGGGTGATGGGCAGACCGGCCAGCTCGGTCGGCGGCTGCTCGCGCAGGCGGCGCATCGCGTCCGCGATGAGGGACAGGTCCTGGACGCGCACCGAGAGCTGGTCGGTGGCGTGCAGGCCGTGCTCCACGGCGAGGTCGTCGAGGAGGTCGAGGAGGGTACGGCCCTCCTCCTTCAGGGCCGAGGCCAGCTCCGTGATCAGCAGGGCCGCCGTGATGCCGTCCTTGTCACGCACGCCCTCCGGGTCCACGCAGTAGCCGAGGGCCTCCTCGTAGCCGTAGCGCAGGCCGTCCACGCGGGCGATCCACTTGAAGCCGGTCAGGGTCTCCTCGTAGGGGAGGCCCGCCTTCTCGGCGATGCGGCCGAGGAGGGAGGAGGAGACGATCGACTCCGCGAAGGTGCCCTGCACGCCACGCCGGACCAGGTGCGCGCCGAGCAGCGCGCCCACCTCGTCGCCGCGCAGCATCCGCCAGTCCTCCCCGTCCTTCACGGCCGCCGCGCAGCGGTCCGCGTCGGGGTCGTTGGCGATGATCAGGTCCGGGTCGGTGGTGCGGGCCCGCGCGAACGCCAGGTCCATCGCCCCCGGCTCCTCCGGGTTCGGGAAGGCGACCGTCGGGAAGTCCGGGTCCGGCTCGGCCTGCTCCGCGACCAGCACCGGCTCGGGGAAGCCGGCGCGGGCGAAGGCGGCGAGGAGCACGTCCTTGCCGACGCCGTGCATGGCCGTGTAGACCGTGCGGGCGGTGCGGGGGGAGCCCGCGGCCAGGACGGCGTCCGTACGGGCCAGGTAGGCCTCCAGGACCGCGTCGTCCAGGGTCTGCCAGCCGGCGTCCGGACGCGGTACGTCGTGCAGGGAGGCGATCGCGTCGATCTCGGCGGCGATCCCCGCGTCGGCGGGCGGCACGATCTGGGAGCCGTCGCCGAGGTAGACCTTGTAGCCGTTGTCCCGGGGCGGGTTGTGGCTGGCGGTGACCTCCACGCCCGCGACCGCGCCCAGGTGCCTTATGGCGAAGGCCAGGACGGGGGTCGGCAGCGGGCGCGGGAGGACGGCCGCGCGCAGACCGGCGCCGGTCATCACGGCGGCGGTGTCGCGGGCGAAGTCGGCGGACTTGTGGCGGGCGTCGTAGCCGATGACGACCAGGCCGGCGCCGTCGTCCCCGTGCGGGGTCCCGTTCTTCTTCAGGTACGCGGCGAGGCCGGCGGCGGCGCGGATGACGACGCTGCGGTTCATGCGCATCGGGCCGGCGCCCAGCTCGCCCCGCAGGCCGGCGGTGCCGAACTGCAGCGTGCCGCTGAAGCGGGCGGACAGCTCCGCCGTGTCACCGGCGTCGATCAGCTTGGCCAGCTCGTCGCGGGTCTCCGTGTCGGGGTCCTCGGCGAGCCAGGCCTCGGCCCTGCTGATGAGATCGTCGTGCACCTTGGGATCAACCTCTCCTAGTCTTCGCTGGGGACCGGGCCCCAGACCCCCGTTCGCCCACCGGCCCGCCCGACTCGGCCGGCCGGGTGGTGGGCGGATGAGCCGGGCGCCGCTTACAGCTTGCCCAGCACCTGGCCCAGCAACTGCCCCATCCGCGCCGCCGAGTCGCGGCCCGCCTGGAGCACCTCCTCGTGGTTGAGGGGCTCGCCGGTCATGCCGGCCGCCAGGTTGGTGACCAGGGAGATGCCCAGCACCTCGGCGCCGGCCTCGCGGGCGGCGATGGCCTCGAGGACGGTGGACATGCCGACCAGGTCCGCGCCGATCACGCGGGCCATGCGGATCTCGGCCGGGGTCTCGTAGTGCGGGCCGGGGAACTGCGCGTAGACGCCCTCCTCCAGGGAGGGGTCGATCTCCTTGCACAGGGCGCGCAGGCGCGGGGAGTAGAGGTCCGTCAGGTCGACGAAGTTGGCGCCGACGATCGGCGAGGTCGCCGTCAGGTTGATGTGGTCGCTGATGAGGACCGGCTGGCCGGGGCGCATGCCCTCGCGCAGACCGCCGCAGCCGTTGGTCAGCACGATGGTCTTGCAGCCGGCGGCGACGGCGGTGCGGACGCCGTGGGAGACGGCGGCGACGCCACGGCCCTCGTAGTAGTGCGTGCGGCCCAGGAAGACCAGCGCGCGCTTGTCACCGAAGGAGTACGAGCGGATCTTGCCGCCGTGCCCCTCGACCGCCGGCGGCGGGAAGCCGGGCAGCTCGGTGACCTGGAACTCGGCGTCGGGTGCGCCCAGGGCGTCGACGGCCGGAGCCCAGCCGGAGCCCATCACGAGGGCGACGTCGTGGGTCTCGGCGCCGGTGAGTTCGCGCAGGCGCGCGGCGGCGGCGTCGGCGGCGGCGTACGGGTCGCCCTGGATGTCGTCCGGAAGAAGAGATGCGTTCACGCCGACGAGGGTAGCCGGTCTTCGCCTACGCGCGTAGATGACAGACCTCACGGGATTGAGATCGTTGTCTTGTCGTTTTCGACGAGAGGTCCCGCGACCGTCGCCGGGGCGGCCCCGACGGCTGTCGCCCGCGGCCACCGGGAGGAGCCCGTCAGCAGGGCCGTTTCCGCAGCTCCATGACGTAGTCGTGGGGCGCGCCCGCCGACTCGGCCGCGTCCGCGATCTCGCCCAGGTAGCGCGCCGAGGGCAGGCCGCCCTCGTAGGCGTTCAGGACGTACACCCAGGCCGGCTCCTCGCCGTCCAGTGTGTGCACGCGCACACGTGCCCGGCGGTAGAGGCCGAGGCCCACGCCCTCCCACCGGTCGAGCGACTCCTCGTCCATGGGGGCGATGTCGTACAGGCCGACGAAGACCTGGTCCAACGGGTCCTCGACGATCGTCGCCAGCGCGCCCTCCCAGCCCAGCTGCTCGCCGCCGAAGGTCAGCCGCCAGCCGTTCAGCCAGCCGGTGGCGCGCAGCGGGGAGTGCGGGGCGCGGCGGGACATCAGCCGGGCGTCGAGGTTGCCGGCGTACGCGGCATAGAGCGACATGGAGAGAGGGTACGGCAGGGGCGTGCCGGGTACCCCGTGCCCCGGAAGTGAGCCCCTGGCGCCCCCGGGCAGTAGCACCTTGAAGGGTGCGGGACAATGGAGTACGTGACTCGGATCGTGATCATCGGTGGCGGACCCGGCGGATACGAAGCGGCCCTGGTGGCCGCTCAGCTCGGCGCGGAGGTGACCGTCGTCGACTGCGACGGTCTGGGCGGAGCGTCGGTGCTGACCGACTGCGTGCCGTCGAAGACCCTTATCGCTACGGCCGAGGTGATGACCACCTTCGACTCCTCCTACGAGGAGCTGGGAATCATCGTCGCCGACGACACCCCGCCGCTGGAGCAGGCGGCCCGGGTGGTGGGAGTGGACCTCGGGAAGGTCAACCGGCGTGTGAAGCGGCTCGCGCTCGCCCAGTCCCACGACATCACCGCCTCCGTCACCCGCGCCGGCGCCCGGGTCATGCGCGGACGCGGCCGGCTCGACGGCATGCAGGGCCTCGACGGCTCCCGCAAGGTCGTCGTCACCGCCGCCGACGGCACCGAGGAGACCCTCACCGCCGACGCCGTCCTCATCGCCACCGGCGGTCACCCGCGCGAGCTGCCCGACGCCCAGCCCGACGGCGAGCGCATCCTGAACTGGACCCAGGTCTACGACCTCACCGAGCTGCCGGAAGAGCTGATCGTGGTGGGCTCCGGTGTGACCGGTGCCGAGTTCGCCGGCGCCTACCAGGCGCTGGGGTCGAAGGTCACGCTCGTGTCGTCGCGGGACCGCGTGCTGCCGGGTGAGGACCCGGACGCCGCCGCCGTGCTGGAGGACGTCTTCCGGCGCCGTGGCATGAACGTCATGGCCCGCTCCCGCGCGCAGTCCGCCAAGCGCGTCGGCGACCGGGTCGAGGTGGCGCTGGCCGACGGCCGGGTCATCAGCGGCTCGCACTGCCTCATGGCCGTCGGCGCCATCCCGAACAGCGCGGGACTGGGGCTGGAGGAGGCCGGGGTGAAGCTGCGTGACTCCGGGCACATCTGGACCGACAAGGTGTCCAGGACGACCGCTCCCGGCGTCTACGCGGCCGGTGACGTGACCGGTGTCTTCGCGCTCGCGTCGGTCGCCGCCATGCAGGGACGTATCGCCATGTACCACTTCCTGGGCGACGCGGTGGCCCCGCTCAACCTGAAGACGGTCTCCTCGAACGTCTTCACCGACCCCGAGATCGCGACCGTCGGCTACACGCAGGCGGACGTGGACGCGGGCAAGATCGACGCCCGGGTGGTGAAGCTGCCGCTGCTGCGCAACCCGCGCGCCAAGATGCAGGGCATCCGGGACGGCTTCGTGAAGATCTTCTGCCGGCCGGGCACGGGCATCGTCGTCGGCGGTGTCGTCGTCGCGCCGCGCGCCTCGGAACTGATCCACCCCATCTCGATCGCCGTCGACAACAATCTGACGGTCGAACAGATCGCGAACGCGTTCACGGTGTACCCCTCCCTTTCGGGGTCGATCGCGGAGGTGGCGCGGCAGCTGCACACGCGCAAGGCGGGCGCCGAGGTCTGACGGCCGATCCCGACTTCCCGCTGGTCACGGGGAGTTGTCGAGCATGCGTACGGCATAAGCGGGGAGAATAGGTCCTATACCACTTCCCGCTGTGCCGTGCGAACAACTTCTGTTATTCGGCGCAAACTGCTGAAACCAGACGGTCGCTGGGGTTACTGTCAGTTTCGTGTTCGCTGCTGAACGTCGCCAATTGATCCTCGAAATGGTGCGTGCGAACGGTGCCGTGTCGCTCCGTGAGCTCGCCCGCGTCGTCCAGACCTCCGAAGTGACCGTACGGCGGGACGTGCGGGCACTGGAGGCAGAAGGACTCCTCGACCGCCGGCACGGCGGTGCCGTACTGCCCGGTGGATTCACCCGCGAGTCGGGCTTTCCGCAGAAGTCCCATCTCGCGACCGCCGAGAAGACGGCCATCGCCGACCTCGCCGCGGGACTCGTCGAAGAAGGCGAGGCCATCGTCGTCGGCGCGGGTACCACCACGCAGGAGCTGGCCCGCCGGCTCGCACGGGTGCCCGGCCTGACCGTCGTCACCAACTCCCTACTCGTGGCCCAGGCGTTGGCCCACGCCAACCGGGTGGAGGTGGTGATGACCGGCGGCACCCTGCGCGGCTCCAACTACGCCCTCGTCGGCTCCGGTGCCGAACAGTCCCTGCAGGGGCTGCGGGTGTCCAAGGCCTTCCTGTCCGGGAGCGGGCTGACCGCCGAGCGCGGGCTCTCCACGTCCAACATGCTGTCGGCGTCCGTCGACCGGGCGCTGGTGCAGGCCGCCGCGGAGGTCGTGGTCCTCGCGGACCACACGAAGCTGGGGACGGACACGATGTTCCAGACCGTGCCGACGGACCTCATCACCCGGCTGGTCACCGACGAGCCGCCCGTCCACGACGACCGTGCCGCCACCGAGCTGCAGGCTCTCGCCGACCAGGGCGTGCAGATCGCCGTGGCCGGGGCGAACGGAGCCCCTGCGGGGGGTGAACAGGCCCCGGCGCGGCGCGCGTCCCTGCCGGGGCCTAGGCGGGGCGTGGCGCTCCGCTCCGGGGCGGGGTACGGGGAGCCGGCGGCGGCCGAGCGGGGGCGCGTCGCTGATCTGCGGCGACGGTAGCGACCCGGTCGGCCTGGGTGCCCCATCGCCGTAGGACCCGGGGTCTGTCGGGCGGGTCGGGCGCGTGGTGGCTCGTCCCCCCGGTCCCGGAAAAGAGCGACGCCCGGCGGACCAGTCGAGTCGGTCCACCGGGCGTCGCCGTGAAGCGTGGGGTCAGTCCTTGATCTCGCAGATCGCGGCACCCGAGGTGATGGATGCGCCCATCTCGGCGTTCAGGCCCTTGATGGTGCCCGCCTTGTGGGCGTTGAGGGGCTGTTCCATCTTCATGGCCTCCAGGACGACGACCAGGTCGCCCTCCTTGACCTCCTGGCCCTCCTCGACCGCGACCTTCACGATCGTGCCCTGCATCGGCGAGGTGAGGGTGTCACCGGAGGCGACGGGGCCGGACTTCTTGGCCGCGCGGCGCTTGGGCTTGGCGCCGGCCGCGAGGCCGGTGCGGGCCAGGGACATGCCGAGGGACGAGGGCAGGGAGACCTCGAGGCGCTTGCCGCCGACCTCGACGACGACCGTCTCGCGGCCCGTCTCCTCCTCCGCCTCGGTGTCGGCGGGGGCGGCGAAGGGCTTGATCTCGTTGACGAACTCGGTCTCGATCCAACGGGTGTGGACCGTGAAGGGGTCCTGAGAACCGGTCAGCTCGGGGGCGAACGCCGGGTCCCGCACGACCGCGCGGTGGAACGGGATCGCCGTCGCCATGCCCTCGACCTGGAACTCGTCCAGGGCGCGGGCGGCCCGCTCCAGGGCCTCCTTGCGGGTGCGGCCGGTGACGATCAGCTTGGCGAGCAGCGAGTCCCACGCCGGGCCGATGACCGAGCCGGACTCCACGCCCGCGTCCAGGCGGACGCCGGGGCCGGCCGGAGCCTCGAAGCGGGTGACCGTGCCCGGGGCCGGGAGGAAGTTGCGGCCCGGGTCCTCGCCGTTGATCCGGAACTCGAACGAGTGTCCGCGCAGTGCCGGGTCGTCGTACCCCAGCTCCTCGCCGTCGGCGATGCGGAACATCTCGCGGACCAGGTCGATGCCGGCGACCTCCTCGGTCACCGGGTGCTCGACCTGGAGGCGGGTGTTGACCTCCAGGAAGGAGATCGTGCCGTCCTGGCCGACCAGGAACTCGCAGGTGCCGGCGCCCTCGTAGCCGGCCTCCTTCAGGATGGCCTTGGAGGCGCGGTACAGCTCGGCGACCTGCTCCTCGGACAGGAACGGCGCCGGGGCCTCCTCGACCAGCTTCTGGTGCCGGCGCTGCAGGGAGCAGTCACGGGTGGAGACGACGACCACGTTGCCGTGCTTGTCGGCCAGGCACTGGGTCTCCACGTGCCGCGGACGGTCCAGGTAGCGCTCCACGAAGCACTCGCCGCGGCCGAAGGCGGCGACCGCCTCGCGCACCGCCGACTCGTACAGCTCGGGCACCTCTTCGAGGGTGCGGGCGACCTTCAGGCCGCGGCCGCCGCCACCGAAGGCGGCCTTGATGGCGATCGGCAGGCCGTGCTCCTCGGCGAAGGCGACGACCTCCTCGGCACCGCTCACCGGATCGGGTGTACCGGCCACCAGCGGCGCGCCGGCGCGCTGGGCGATGTGCCGGGCGGCGACCTTGTCACCCAGGTCGCGGATGGCGTGCGGCGGCGGGCCGATCCAGATCAGGTCCGCGTCCAGGACCGCCTGCGCGAAGTCGGCGTTCTCCGAGAGGAAGCCGTACCCCGGATGGACGGCGTCGGCACCGGACTCGCGGGCGGCGTTCAGCACCTTCTCGATGTCCAGGTAGCTGGTTGCCGGAGTGTCACCGCCCAGGGCGAACGCCTCATCCGCGGCGCGGACATGCAGAGCGTCCCGGTCCGGGTCGGCGTAGACGGCCACGCTCGCGATCCCGGCATCCCGACAGGCCCGGGCCACGCGGACAGCGATTTCGCCACGGTTGGCGATGAGCACCTTGCGCACGATTGAGGCTCCCTCCTTGAAACAAGCCGAGTTTAGGGACTGCCGACACGGCACTTCGACCCGTCCCCAATGGTGAGCTTGCCCACACGGAGCGTGATTCGAGGCTCGCTCGACCCGCAAAAGCCCTAGTCGCACCGCGGTACGCAGGACTTCTGCGAGTAACCCTAGCCCGGCCGTGTGGTCAAGGTCTCTGTGAGAGCGTGCTGCGGCCCACTCTGTTTCTTTGTCGAGTCCCTACGAATGGCCCAATGGTTCTTTGCTCCTGCGCGAACCCTTGTCCCCAGGTTTACCCGTTAGTAGCGTTCGCGATGGCTCGAACGTACCTGGGGTAACAGAACGCTGGCTTGAGAGTGGGTGGGGACCGGTGGTGCGCAGACCGGTGGCGTGGATCGTGACGGTCGTCCTTCTCGCGGAGGCGTTCGGCGTGGCGGCGCTGAACTGGTTCCTCGGCGTGCTCGTCGACCGGCAGAAGATGTCTCTGGCCGGCCTCGACCCGCACGTCATGTCCACGTCGTCGAAGATCGGCGGAGTCGCCTTCGGCCTCTACTTCGCCCTGTGCGCCCTGGTGGCCGCGCTGGTCGCGATACGCGACCGCGCCCCCGCCGGCTTCGGTCGCATCCTGCTGATCAGCGCGGCGGTCGTGCACGGCCTGCTCGGGGCGTTCGCCCTGAGCCTGGTCAGCTGGAAGGCGTTCCTGTTCATGATGGTCGTGCTCGGGCTCATCGTCCTGCTCCTGATGACGTACGACCGTCAGGCCGGCCCGGAGGGGGCGGCACCCGGCGCCGGGCAGGACGGCGACCCGGAGGCCGAGGCCGGACCGGCCGCGGCCCCGGGCGTGTCGGGCGCCCCGGGGGCGTCGCACAGCCGTACGGACGAGCCTCAGGACGGGGACGAGGAGCCCCAGGACTCCGTCCCCGCTCAGGTCACTCGGACGGCGTCCACAACTCCGTGATCCCCACGCCGAGTTCCGCGAGGAGCTTGCGGACCAGGGGCAGGCTGATCCCGATCACGTTGCCGTGGTCGCCGTCGATGCCCTCGACGAACGGCGCCGACCGGCCGTCCAGGGTGAAGGCCCCGGCGACGTGGAGGGGCTCGCCGGAGGCTACGTACGCGGCGATCTCCTCGTCGCTGGGCTCGCCGAAGCGGACGACGGTGGACGCGGTCCCGGAGACGTACCGCTTGGCCGCGGTGTCCCAGATGCAGTGACCCGTCTGGAGGACCCCGGCCCGCCCGCGCATCGACTTCCAGCGGGCGGTGGCCTCCTCGCGGTCGGCGGGCTTGCCGAGGGCACGCCCGTCCAGCTCCAGCACGGAGTCGCAGCCGATCACCAGGGCACCCTGGACCTCCGGCTTGGCCGCCACGACCGAGGCCTTCGCCTCGGCCAGGGCGAGCGCCAGCTCGGCCGGGGTGGGCGCGGTGACGGCGTCCTCGTCGACCCCGCTGACGATCACCTCCGGTGAGAGGCCGGCCTGCCTCAGGAGGCCCAGCCGGGCGGGGGACTGGGAAGCGAGGATCAGGCGGCGGCGTGGCTTGGCAGTCATGCGGTCAGGTTAGTCACGAGGGGCTGTCTCCCTCACCTGAGACCGATGACCAGCATCGCCAGGATCATGGCCAGGGCCATGAAGAGACCGAGCCGCCGCATCATGTCCTGCGCGTCGCGCAGTTCCTTCGGCGGCTCGTCTTCAGGGTCTGACCAGAGCATTCCTCCAGCGTGGGGCCGGGCCGATCCGGGGCGCCTGAGTACGGGTACTCAATCGGCGCCCCGAGTTGTGCCACCGGGGCGCGGTTCCCCGCGCCCCGGGCAGGTTCAGCTCGGCCAGTAGGTGCGGGTCCAGGACGCCGGGCCCGGCTTCGGCAGCCGTTGCCCCGCGATCCTGCTCGGGTCGGACCACGCGTCCCTCGGGCCCTGTGCGCCGGACGGCTCGGCTGCTGCCGCCGCGGCGCGGGCGCGGACCACCGCCAGGGCGGCGGCCAGCTCCTCCGGGGTCGGGTTGCCTCGTACGACCTTGATGTTCATGACGCTCCAGGGTCCGAGGGGCCTACAGGGGGATGTTGCCGTGCTTCTTCGGAGGCAGGGATTCCCGCTTCGTGCGCAGCTGACGCAGACCCCGCACGATGTGGGCGCGGGTGTCGGACGGCATGATCACCGCGTCGATGTAGCCGCGCTCGGCCGCCACGTAGGGGTTGAGGAGGGTGTCCTCGTACTCCTGGATCAGCCGCGCGCGCGTGGCCTCACCGTCTCCGGAGGCCTCCGCCTCGGCGATGGTGCGGCGGTGCAGGATGTTGACCGCGCCCTGGGCGCCCATGACGGCGATCTGGGCGGTGGGCCAGGCCAGGTTCAGGTCGGCGCCCAGGTGCTTGGAGCCCATGACGTCGTAGGCGCCGCCGAAGGCCTTGCGGGTGATGACCGTGATGAGGGGGACGGTCGCCTCGGCGTAGGCGTAGATCAGCTTGGCGCCGCGGCGGATGATGCCGTCGTGCTCCTGGTCGACGCCCGGGAGGAAGCCCGGCACGTCCACGAAGGTCAGCACCGGGATGTTGAAGGCGTCGCAGGTGCGCACGAAGCGGGCGGCCTTCTCGGAGGCGGTGATGTCGAGGCAGCCGGCGAACTGCATCGGCTGGTTGGCGACGACACCGACCGGGTGGCCCTCGACGCGGCCGAAGCCGGTGAGGATGTTCGGCGCGAACAGGGCCTGGGTCTCGAAGAACTCGCCGTCGTCCAGGACGTGTTCGATCACCGCGTGCATGTCGTACGGCTGGTTGGCGCTGTCGGGGACGACGGTGTCCAGCTCGCGGTCCTCGTCGTTGACGGCGAGGTCCGCCTCCTCCGCGAAGACGGGGGGCTCGGAGAGGTTGTTGGACGGCAGGTACGACAGCAGCTGCTTGACGTACTCGATGGCGTCCTTCTCGTCCCCGGCCATGTGGTGGGCCACGCCGGAGGTGGAGTTGTGGGTGCGGGCGCCGCCCAGCTCCTCGAAGCCGACGTCCTCACCGGTGACCGTCTTGATGACGTCCGGGCCGGTGATGAACATGTGCGAGGTCTGGTCGACCATGACCGTGAAGTCGGTGATCGCGGGGGAGTAGACCGCGCCGCCCGCGCAGGGCCCGACGACCAGCGAGATCTGCGGGATGACACCGCTGGCGTGGGTGTTGCGGCGGAAGATCTCGCCGTACGCGCCGAGGGAGGCGACGCCTTCCTGGATGCGGGCGCCACCGGAGTCGTTGATCCCGATGACCGGGCAGCCCGTCTTCAGCGCGAAGTCCATCACCTTGACGATCTTCTGGCCGTAGACCTCGCCGAGGGCACCGCCGAAGACGGTGAAGTCCTGGGAGAAGACGGCGACGGGGCGGCCGTCGACCGTGCCGTACCCGGTGACGACGCCGTCGCCGTACGGGCGGTTCTTCTCCAGGCCGAAGTTGGTGGAGCGGTGCCGGGCGAACTCGTCGAGCTCGACGAAGGATCCCTCGTCGAGCAGCAGCTCGATCCGCTCACGGGCCGTCAGCTTGCCCTTGGCGTGCTGCTTTTCGACGGCGCGTTCCGAACCGGCGTGCGTCGCCTCGTGGATGCGCCGCTGGAGATCCGCGAGTTTGCCCGCGGTCGTGTGAATGTCGATCCCTTGGATCTCGTGACGCTCTTCCGGCTCGGACATCGGGATGCGGCTCCCTGCCTGCTCAAAAGGGGGGACGGTTACTCATCCGTAGAGTAGTGGCGGGCCTACCGATCAGCACTGCGGCGTTTACCACACCTAGGGTGGCTTGCATGACGCCCCGAGATGCAGCAGACGACAACGGCAGCCGCTGGTCCGACCTCGACCGCCCGCCCCTGAACGCAGCCGCGCTGCGCCAGGCGCTGGTGCGCGAGGGGGGCCTGTGGTCCGAGCTGGAGCTGACCCGGCGCACCGGGTCCACCAACAACGACCTGGTGGCGCGGGCCGAGGCCGGCGAGGCGGCGGAGGGCGCGGTACTGGTGGCCGAGGAGCAGACGGCCGCGCGGGGCCGCCTGGACCGCCGCTGGACGGCACCGCCGCGCTCCGGCCTGTTCTTCTCCGTCCTGCTGAATCCCGTCGAGGTGCCGGTGGCCCGGTGGGGCTGGCTGCCGCTGCTGACCGGGGTGGCGGTGGCGACGGGACTGTCCCGGGCGGCGGGCGTGGACACGGCACTGAAGTGGCCGAACGACCTGCTGGTGACCGTGGGCGGGGAGGAACGCAAGGCCGGCGGCATCCTCGCGGAGCGGGCCGGGAGCGACGGTGTGGTCATCGGCGTCGGCATCAACGTCACCCTGCGGGCGGACGAGCTGCCGGTTCCCCAGGCGGGCTCCCTGGCGCTGGCCGGGGCGGTGTCCACGGACCGGGATCCGCTGCTGAGGGCGGTGCTGCGGTCGCTGGAGGAGTGGTACGGCCGGTGGCGGCGCGCCGGGGGTGATCCGTCCGCCTGCGGGTTGCAGGAGACGTACGCGGCGGGGTGCGCGACGCTCGGCCGGACGGTGCGGGCGGAGCTGCCGGGGGAGAGGGCCCTCGTGGGCGAGGCGGTGGCCGTCGACGGCGACGGACGGCTGGTCATCGCGACGAAGGAGGGCGTGCAGGAGCCGGTGGGGGCGGGGGACATCGTGCATCTGCGGCCTGCGTAGGGGCGCGGGTGACTGCGCGACCGACCCGCGCGCGGCCGCGGCCCGCGCCGCCGATCGCGCCCCCGCACCTTTCCGGTACGGCCACCGCGGCGACCGTTTTCGCGCCTCCTTGCCTGCCCGGTACGGCCACCGGAGCGAGGGGCCGCGCGCCCGGCAGTGGTACATACCCTCGGCCCAACCCGACGGAGTGAGCTGGCGCACACCTGCCGTAGAGTTGAGGCCGGTCGAAATCTGACCGCGGCAGATCGGAAGGGCAGCAGGCGTGACCGTCGACGACACGGGCTCCGGCGCGGGCGCGGACGGCCGGGTGGATCCTCATGCCCCCGACGACACGGGCGAGGACCCGCTGGCCCTGCGGCTCGAAGGCCTCATCCTGGGCGCCGAGCGCCGCTACACCCCGTTCCAGGCCGCCCGCAGCGCCGGTGTCTCCATGGAACTGGCGTCGCGGTTCTGGCGGGCGATGGGCTTCGCCGACATCGGCCAGGCCAAGGCCCTGACCGAGGCCGACGTCCTGGCCCTGCGCCGTCTCGCCGGTCTGGTCGAGGCGGGCCTGCTCAGCGAGGCCATGGCGGTGCAGGTGGCCCGTTCGACCGGGCAGACCACCGCCCGTCTGGCCGAATGGCAGATCGATTCTTTCCTGGAGGGCCTGACCGAGCCCCCCGAGCCCGGCATGACCCGCACCGAGGTGACGTACCCCCTGGTCGAGCTGCTGCTGCCCGAGCTGGAGGAGTTCCTCGTCTACGTCTGGCGCCGCCAGCTCGCCGCCGCCACCGGCCGCGTCGTGCAGGCCGGGGACGACGAGGAGATGGTCGACCGGCGGCTCGCCGTCGCCTTCGCCGACCTGGTGGGGTTCACCCGGCTGACCCGTCGGATGGAGGAGGAGGAGCTCGGCGAGCTGGTCGAGGCCTTCGAGACCACCGCCGCCGACCTGGTCGCCGCGCGCGGCGGCCGGCTCATCAAGACCCTCGGCGACGAGGTGCTCTACGCGGCCGACGACGCGGGGATCGCCGCGGACATCGCGCTGCGCCTGGTCGAGACGCTGTCGAACGACGAGACGATGCCGGAGCTGCGCGTCGGCATGGCGTTCGGCACGGTCACCACCCGTATGGGTGATGTGTTCGGTACGACGGTGAACCTCGCCTCCCGGCTGACCTCGATCGCTCCACGGGACGCCGTCCTGGTGGACAGCGCCTTCGCCGAGGAGCTGATCCGCAGCGGCGAGGCGCCCGCCTCGGAGGCGGAGGCCGCCGAGGCCGCGGCGGCGGCCGAGAAGGAGGGCGAGGAGCCGCCGACGTACCGCTTCGCGCTCCAGCCGATGTGGCAGCGCCCGGTGCGCGGCCTCGGCGTCGTCGAGCCCTGGCTCCTCACCCGCCGCGACGGCCGGCCCTGAGGGGCTCCGTTCGGATCAGTCCGGGTCCGCGACGCCCGGCACGGCACTTCGCCGCGTCGTCGGGCCACCCCAGTACGCCCGGTACGCGGGTGGTCCTCCGCCGTGCGATGCACCGCACCGGACGCCGCGGCCCGATCCGGCGTGATCCGAACGGAACCCCCTAGCCCAGACCCCCCACGCACAGGCCGATCACCGGCACGCACAGCTGGTCCGAGCCGGGTGCGGGCGTGCTGTGGCTCGGGGTGGGGGTGGGCCGGGGGGCGGGGGTCGTCGGGTGCGGGCGCGGCGCGGGTGCCGTCGTCGAGGGTGGTGCGGGGGGCGCGCCGGGTACGGACGGGACTTCGGGCGGGGCGGTGGTGGGTACGGCGGTGCCGGCGGGCGGTGTCGCCCGGGTGCCCGGGGCCCCCGGTGCCGCGGAGCCGGTGGCCGTCGGCGCGGGGCTTCTGCCGCCCATGACGGAGGTCGCCGAGGGCAGCGCGGTGGGCGAGGCGGTGACGGTCGCGGCGGTGTTCGCCGAGCGGTCCGTGGTGGTGCCGCCGCCCGTGTCGAGCCGGGGCTCGGCCTCCGCCGTCCCCGGGGCGCCGACGCCCGAGTCCGGCGCGATCCGGACCAGGCTGAGCACCCCCGCGGCCAGGGCGAGACCGCCGGCGGCGAGCAGGACCTTGCGGGGCCGGGGCTTGCGGTGCCGCCCCCGACGCACGTCGGCCGTCTCCCGGGTGCCGTCCGCCGTGTCCGTCGCTGCCGTCGGCGGCTGCTGCGCTTCAGGTATCGGTGTCATGGGTTCCCTCCCCACCGTGCGCCCCGGTGCGCGCCGGGGCGCAGGCACGCTATGCGCTCTTGTGGGGGGTGTGCGGGGAGAAGGCCGGGATGTCACTCGAACGGGCGTAGGAGGGGTGGCGGGCGCGGGGTGCCCGGGGTGGGGCGGCGGCTCTTTCCCGGGGCGGGGTGGGGCTGCGATGATCGGGCCGACATGAGTTAACCGGCGTTCACCGGAGGGTGGTCCATGAGCGAGGAGCGGTTCGGGGAGTTCGTGCTGGTGAGGCGGCACGGGCAGGTGGCGGAGCTGGTGCTGGACCGGCCCAAGGCCATGAACGCCGTCTCGTCGGAGATGGCCCGTTCCGTCGCGGGCGCGTGCGCGGCGCTGGCCGCGGACCGGGATGCGCGGGTGGTCGTGCTGACTTCCTCGCACGAACGGGCGTTCTGCGTCGGAGCCGATCTGAAGGAGCGGAACTCCTTCACGGACGCCGATCTGCGACGGCAGAGGCCGGTGTCCCGGGGGGCGTACACCGGAGTCCTGGAGCTGCCGATGCCGACGATCGCGGCGGTGCACGGGTACGCGCTCGGCGGCGGGTACGAGCTGGCGCTCTCCTGCGACCTGATCGTGGCCGACCGTACGGCCGTGGTGGGGCTGCCGGAGGTGTCCGTGGGCGTGATCCCCGGAGGCGGCGGTACGCAGCTGCTGCCGCGGCGGGTCGGGTCGGCGCGGGCGGCCGAGCTGATCTTCTCGGCGCGCCGGGTGGAGGCCGCGGAGGCCGCCGAGCTGGGGCTGGTCGACGTACTGGTGGAGCGGGGGCGGGACCGCGAGGAGGCGCTCGCCCTCGGTGCCCGGATCGCCGGGAACTCCCCGGTGGGGCTGCGGGCGGCGAAGCGGGCGATGCGGCTGGGGCAGGGGCTGGATCTGCGGGCCGGGCTGGAGGTGGAGGACGCGGCGTGGCGCACGGTGGCGTTCTCGGGGGACCGGGCGGAGGGTGTGGCGGCCTTCAACGAGAAGCGGAAGCCGGAGTGGCCCGGCGAGTGACGGGCGGGACGCCCTGGACCGCGGCTCCCCACGGGTGCGTGGCCGTGTCGGTTCCACCTGATCGCCGCACCAACACCCCAAAACTCATAACTCCTCCCTAATCTGGAGTAATGGGCGAGGACAGGCGGCTGGCCGCGGTCGTGGCGCTGGCCCAGGGCATGGCCGCGGCGCACACCCCGCGGGAGTCCTGGCGGGCCGCGGCGCTCGGCGCCTGCCGTGCGCTGGACGGGAGTTTCGCCGCGCTGTCGGTGTGGGAGCGCGAGCTGGGCCGGCTGCGGGTCCTGGTGAACGTGGGGGACCGGCGCCCGGACGAGGAGGAGTTCCCCGAGGCCGAGGCCTACCCGGTGCACCAGTTCCCGGAGATCACCGAGTTCCTGCACGAGCGGTGGGCCGGCGGGGGCGGGGCGAACGCCTGGGTGGAGACCGCCGAGGGGACCGCCGCCGGCACCCCCGGCTACTTCCACCAGCGCGTCGCCGCCCTGCGCCGGCGGGGCCGCGGCTGCTGCGTGGTCGCGCCGGTCGTGCTGCACGGCCGGGCCTGGGGCGAGTTGTACGTCGCCCGCCCCACCGACGCCCCCGTGTTCGACGGTGGCGACGCCGACTTCGCCACCGTGCTCGCCGCCGTCGTCGCCGCGGGTCTCGCCCAGACCGAACGGCTGGAGGAGGCCCGCCGGCTCGCCTACACCGACGCCCTCACCGGGCTCGCCAACCGCCGTGCCGTGGACGTCCGCCTGGAGGAGGCCGTCGAGCGGCACCGCGTGGAGGGCGTGGTCGTCAGCCTGGTCGTCTGCGATCTCAACGGGCTCAAGCGGGTCAACGACACCCTCGGGCACGCCGTCGGGGACCGCCTCCTGGAGCGCTTCGGCTCGGTCCTCTCGCTGTGCGGCGCGATGGTGCCGGGCGCCCTGGCCGCGCGGCTCGGCGGGGACGAGTTCTGTCTGCTCGCGGTGGGGCGGCCCGCCGACGACGTGGTGAAGGCCGCCGACGAACTGTGCCGCCGGGCCGGGGAGTTGGAGATGGGAGAGGGGGTGGCGTGCGGGGTCGCCTCGACCGAGGACCCGATCGGGCCGGTGCACGACGCCCGGCGTCTGTTCCGCCTCGCCGACGCGGCTCAGTACCGGGCCAAGGCCCTGCGCGCGGACCGGCCGGTGGTGGCCGGGCGGGAGGGGCCGGACGACCCGGTGGTGCGGCTGGCCGACGAGCCGCCCCCCTCGCGCGGCGAGCGGCGCCGGTTCCGCGGGCGCCGGCCGTGAGGCGAAGCCCACACCTGTGGGTAAGGGGCGCTCCCGTCCCCCACTAGTGACATCCATGCATTCAATGCGTACGCTCCTGAATATGGATATGCACACTGTGGTGGTGGGGACGTCCGGTGTCACGGCGTCCGACGTTCTCGCCGTGGCGCGCGGCGGTGCCCGCATCGAGCTGTCGGCGGAGGCGGTGGCGGCCCTCGCGGCGGCCCGCGAGATCGTGGACGCCCTGGCGGCCAAGCCGGATCCGGTCTACGGCGTCTCCACCGGCTTCGGAGCCCTGGCGACCCGGCACATCAGCCAGGAGCTGCGCGCCCAGCTGCAGCGCAACATCGTCCGCTCGCACGCCGCCGGCATGGGGCCGCGGGTGGAGCGCGAGGTCGTACGGGCCCTGATGTTCCTGCGCCTGAAGACCGTCTGCTCCGGGCACACCGGCGTGCGGCCCGAGGTCGCGCAGACCATGGCCGACGTCCTCAACGCCGGGATCACCCCGGTCGTGCACGAGTACGGCTCCCTCGGCTGCTCCGGCGACCTGGCCCCGCTCTCGCACTGCGCCCTCACCCTCATGGGCGAAGGTGACGCGGAGGGCCCCGACGGTGTCGTACGCCCCGCCGGCGAACTGCTCGCCGAGCACGGGATCCAGCCCGTCGAGCTGCGCGAGAAGGAGGGCCTCGCCCTCCTCAACGGCACCGACGGCATGCTCGGCATGCTGATCATGGCCCTCGCCGACCTCGACACCCTCTACAAGTCCGCCGACATCACCGCCGCCCTCAGCCTCGAGGCGCTGCTCGGCACGGACAAGGTGCTCGCGCCCGAGCTGCACGCCATCCGCCCGCACCCGGGTCAGGGCGCCTCCGCCGCCAACATGCTGGCGGTGCTGAAGGGTTCGCAGCTCACCGGGCACCACCAGGACGACGCTCCGCGCGTCCAGGACGCCTACTCGGTGCGCTGCGCCCCGCAGGTCGCCGGCGCCGGACGCGACACCCTCGCGCACGCCCGGCTCGTCGCCGAGCGCGAGCTGGCCTCCGCCGTCGACAACCCGGTGGTGCTGCCCGACGGCCGTGTGGAGTCCAACGGCAACTTCCACGGTGCCCCGGTCGCCTACGTCCTGGACTTCCTCGCCATCGCCGCCGCCGACCTCGGCTCCATCGCCGAGCGCCGCACCGACCGGCTGCTGGACAAGAACCGCAGCCACGGCCTGCCGCCGTTCCTCGCCGACGACGCCGGTGTCGACTCGGGCCTGATGATCGCCCAGTACACCCAGGCCGCCCTGGTCAGCGAGATGAAGCGGCTCGCCGTACCGGCCTCCGCGGACTCCATCCCGTCCTCCGCCATGCAGGAGGACCACGTGTCCATGGGCTGGTCGGCCGCGCGCAAGCTGCGCACCGCCGTCGACAACCTCACCCGGATCATCGCCGTCGAGCTGTACGCGGCCACCCGCGCCGTCGAGCTGCGCGAGGGTCTGACCCCGGCGCCCGCCTCCCGGGCCGTCATCGACGCCGTCCGCGCCGCCGGCGTCCAGGGCCCGGGACCGGACCGCTTCCTGGCACCCGACCTGGCCGCAGCCGACGCCTTCGTGCGCGGGGGCCAGCTGGTCGCGGCCGCCGAGTCGGTCACCGGCCCGCTGCAGTAGGGCCACCGAGGCAGCTGCGGCCAGGGGGCTTCGTCCGGATCAGCCCGGGGCCGCAGGAGAAAGGGCCCTGTCCGACCGGACGGGGCCCTTTTCTTTCAGGCCGTCACTTCAGCTTGGCCGTCTGCGCCTCGACCACCGGGGCCGGCACCGTGTACGCCTTCTTGGACATCGCGGCACCGATGTTCATCGTGGAGTACGACGCGAGGGTGTTCCCGTGCCGCACGACCTCGACGTGCATGACGGCCTCTTCGCCGTCGGCCGTGTTCGTCGCCGCGAACGCCACGGAGGCGTCACCCGTGGCGGACGACTTCTCCCCGGAGACCTTCGTGATCTTCGTCTGGTCGCCGTCCGGCTTGGCCGAGAAGCCGCCCGCGCACGCCTTCACCCCGTCGGAGAGCGACTGCAGGGCCTTCTCGGCGCCGTCCCCGTCGTAGGAGGACAGGGTGACCACGGTGATGTCGATGTCCATCGACTTCTTCATCGCGTCCTCGAACGACTTGTCGTCCAGCGAGGACGCGTCGTCCGTCGGCGTCTTCTTCGTGTTCTCGGTAACCTCGGTGCTGGTCTGGGCCGCGGCGTCGGCCGGCGACTGCGCGAACATGGCGTAGGCCACCGGCTGGCACTTCGGGTCGGCGACCTTGAGGGTGCTCTTGTCCGGGACGCCCCCCTCGACCGCCCCGACCTTGTAGCCGGGCACCTCGCCCTGAGCGACGATCAGCTTCTTCAACTCGGCAGCGCTCAGCGCCTTCGCGGCCGGCTTCGCCGCGTCCGTGCCCTTGGCGTTCCCGGAGTCCTTCGACCCTCCGTCGGAACAGCCGGTGATGAGCGCGAGCGACAGCGCGCTCACAGCGGCAGTGGCGCACAGCCGCACGCCCGATGATCTCTCCATGGCCGAACTATGTGCGGGCTGTCAAAGACCCGTCAAGGAAAATTAAAACCCCAGGCGGTCGCGACGCACCGAATACACCACGAAACCGGCGCCGACGGCGAGGAAGAGGGTCCCGCCGACGACGTACGGCGTGGTGTCGGGGCTTCCGGTGTCGGCGAGTTCGGATATCTGCGCGGTGTCCTGCACCGTGTCCTGGTCCGTCCCCTGTGCCGCGTCCTGCGCGGTGTTCGTCGCGGTGCCCGCCGTGGTCGACGAGACCGCCTTGGCCTGCTGCGTCGACTGCGTGGCCGAGGCCGCCCCGGTCGTCTCTCTCCCCGGGGCGTCCTGCGACGCGTGCGCGGAGGGGACGAACCAGAGCGCGCAGAGCAGGGTGCCCGCAGCGGTGGCGGTCAGCAGCGGACGGCGAGCGGATGACACGGAATATCGATCCCCTTGTGACGCTGGCGAATTGGCCGTGTGGGGCGATGTTAGTGAAAGGCGCGGGTCACAGGAAAGTCACGGGAGGTTTCGGCCGTACGCTCGCGCCATGAGCACTGAAGAGACATCACGTTTTGTACGGCTTCGTGTGGAGCTGGTCCTCGAGGTGCAGGACGAGGACGAGGTGACCAAGGCCGCGCTGCGGGGGCTCGCCCGGGACCCGGAACTGCCGGAGGCCGAGCGGGCCCACGCCGAGGCCGCTGTGACGGAAGACACCGCGGAGGCCCTCGCCTACCTCGTGGACCCGTTCGACCTGGTCAATGAGGTCCCCGGAGTGGAGCTCCAGCAGGCGTCCTGGTCGAGTGAGCGGATCGACTACGACCCCGACTCCGCCGACTGGGAACTCGACGAGGATGATGGGGAGGACGACGAAGAAGAAGAGGACGGCATCGGCTGAGCGTCCCGGGGCACCCATGACCCCGGACGGCAACCGCCGTCCGGGGTTTCGTCGTCTCGGGGGCGCCCGGACGACTTCCGCACCACCCGCCTCTGGCGACCGGTGGCGACCGTGGTGCGCCTAACACGCGCGAACCATGGGGGACAGGACGGAACGCCCGTAGCCTGGATGGTTCGCAACGGGGGGCTCGGGGTTTTCGCGATTTCGGCAACGATGGAGACGTGTGTGATGACGGACAGTAAGCGGCGCAAGGGCCTGATGGTCGCGTCCGCACTGCTCGGTGGTGTCCTGGCGGTCACGGGCTGTTCCAGCGGTGGCGACGCCAAGGCGTCCGACGGCGGCAAGAGCTCGCAGGCGAAGGCCGACGAGGCAGCGGCCGAGAAGTCCTCCGAGGCCCAGATCACCATCACGCCCAAGGACGGCTCGGACAACGCCTCCATCAACAACTCGGCCGGCGTGACGGTCGCCAAGGGCACGCTCACCGGCGTCACCATGACCTCCCAGGACGGCAAGGCCGTCTCCGGTCAGCTCTCCGCCGACAAGAAGAGCTGGAAGCCCAGCGCCCAGCTCGCGCGGTCCACCACCTACAAGGTCGCCGCGGAGGCCAAGGACTCCGAGGGCCGCATAGCCCACGAGAACGCCTCCTTCACGACGGTCTCCCCGGCCAACAGCTTCATAGGCACCTTCACCCCGGACGACGGCGCCACGGTCGGCGTGGGCATGCCGGTCTCGATCAACTTCGACAAGGCGATCACCGACAAGGCGGCCGTGCAGAAGGGCGTCACGGTCACCTCCAGCAGCGGCCAGGAGGTCGCCTGCCACTGGTTCAACGCCAACCGCATGGACTGCCGCCCGGAGCAGTACTGGAAGGAAGGCTCCACCGTCACCCTGAAGCTGGCGCTCGACGGCGTCCAGGGCGCGAGCGGGGTCTACGGCGTCCAGCAGAAGACGGTCACCTTCCACATCGGCCGCAACCAGGTCTCCTACGTCGACGCCAAGTCCAAGCAGATGAAGGTCACGCAGGACGGCAAGGTCGTCAAGACCATCCCGATCTCCGCCGGCGCCCCCGAGCACACCACCTACGAGGGCGAGATGGTGATCTCGGAGAAGTTCAAGCAGACCCGCATGAACGGTGCCACGGTCGGCTTCACCGACGACGACGGCAAGGGCGAGTACGACATCAAGGACGTGCCGCACGCCATGCGCCTGACCAACTCGGGCACCTTCATCCACGGCAACTACTGGGGCGCCCCCTCCGTCTTCGGCAGCGTCAACACCAGCCACGGCTGTGTCGGCCTCCAGGACAAGAAGGGCGCGGGCGACCCGAACATGCCGGCCGCGTGGTTCTACAACCACTCCCTGATCGGTGACGTCGTGGTCGTCCGGAACACCGGCGACAAGACCGTCTCGCCGGACAACGGCCTCAACGGCTGGAACATGGACTGGTCCCAGTGGAAGGCCGGTTCGGCCGCCTGACGGTCCGTCCACAGCTTCCCGGTGCCGCCCCCAGGGGCGGCACCGTCGTTTCCGGGGGCGGCGACAGCCTTCTCATCCTTCTCTTATGCCGGCCTTAGGGTGCCGTCACGGTCCGTCCCTAGCTTGCGGCCATGTTCTTCACCTACCTGAGGCGCGAGCTGCGCCGCCGCAGAAAGGCGGCTCTCGTCGTCGCCTCCGGACTCGCGCTGGGCATCGCGCTGGTCATCGTGGTCAACTCCGTGTCCAACGGCATGGGCAAGGCCCAGGACAAGGTCCTGCAGTCGCTGTACGGCCTGGGTACGGACATGACGGTCTCCAAGGCGGCGACGCCCGCGGCCGCCGGCTCCCAGCAGCCCCGCTTCCGCTTCGACGCGCGGAACGACGGCGACGACTCCGAGCAGAGCAGCGACCGGGTACGGGTGCAGGGCTTCACCACCCTCGCCTCCTCGACCGTCACCGAGGTGGCGGACCAGAAGGGTGTCGCGCAGGCCGTCGGCGGGCTGAACCTCAGCGTGGTCAAGGTCAGCGGCCAGTTCACCCGCGGCCAGTTCCAGCAGAACGGCGACGGCGGCGGCTTCCCGCGCGGCGGCGGAAGCGGTCAGCCGCAGGGCGAGGTCAAGGGCGGCGGCGCCGACTTCGACATCAACCAGTACACGGTCTTCGGCACCGACGTCACCCGGACCGGGGTCGGCCCGCTGACCTCCTCGAAGATCACCAGCGGCCGCACCTTCACGACCACGGAGACGAACGCCCGGGTGGCCGTGGCCGATTCGGCGTACGCCAAGCAGAAGAAGTACAAGGTCGGCTCCACCGTCACCGTCAAGGGCACCAAGTTCACGGTGATCGGCATCGCCACCGCCTCCAGCGGGGACTCGGCGGCCGACCTGTACATCCCGCTGAAGCAGGCGCAGACCCTCGCGGACGAGAAGAACAAGGTCACCACGATCTACGTCAGGGCGACCGACTCCCAGCAGATCGACACCGTCAAGAGCGCCATCCAGAAGAACGTCTCCGGTACGACGGTCACCACCTCCTCCGACCTCGCCAAGACGGTCTCCGGCTCGCTGTCCACCGCGTCCTCCCTCGCCACCAAGGTCGGCACGTGGCTGTCCATCGCCGTGCTGGTGGCCGCGTTCCTGGTCGCGGGCCTGCTCACGTCCTCCGCGGTCTCCCGCCGGGTCCGCGAGTTCGGCACCCTCAAGGCACTGGGCTGGAGGTCGGGCCGGGTGACCCGCCAGGTGGTCGGTGAAGCCGTCGTCAACGGCCTGGTCGGCGGTGTCCTCGGTATCGCGCTCGGTCTGGCGGGTGCCTACGCGGTCACGGCGATCAGCCCGACGCTCCAGGCCCAGCTGGGCAACACCGGCGGCGGACCGACCGGCCCCGGCGGCGGTGGCTTCGGCGGCGGGGCCGGCGGTGGCTTCGGCGGCCCGGGCCGCGAGGCGGCGAAGTCCCTGGAGGTGGCTCTCACGGCCCCGGTGAGCGTGACGACGATCGTCCTCGCGGTCGGACTCGCGGTGGCCGGCGGCCTGATCGCGGGAGCGTTCGGCGGCTGGCGGGCCTCGAGGCTCCGTCCGGCGGATGCGCTGCGCCGCGTCGAGTAGCCGTACCAGCGCACCACCCGCGAACCCCACCCAGGAGCGACCATGTACGAACTGAAGAACGTCACCAAGCGCTACGCACGGGGCAAGGACACCGTCCACGCCCTCGACGGAGTCGACCTGACCATCGCCGACGGCGACCGGCTGGTGATCCAGGGCCCCACCGGCGGCGGCAAGTCCACGCTGCTCCAGATGCTGGGCGCACTCGACCGGCCCACCTCCGGTGAGGTCGTCCTCGACGGCACCGACCTGACCAAGCTCAGCGAGGCCCGGCTGACCCGGATCCGCAGCGAGAACATCGGCTTCGTCTTCCAGTCCTTCAACCTCATCCCCACCCTCACCGCCCAGGAGAACGTCGAGACGGCGCTCGTACCGCTCGGCATCAAGGCGAAGGAGCGCCGCGAACTCGCCGCGGAGGCACTGACGTCCGTCGGCCTGGGGGAGCGCCTCGGGCATCTCCCCGGCGAGTTGTCCGGCGGCCAGCAGCAGCGCGTCGCCATCGCCCGGGCCGTCGTCAAGAAGCCCAAGGTGCTGCTCGCCGACGAGCCGACCGGCAACCTCGACGAGGGAATGCGTGACGAGATCATGGAGGTTCTCGAACGCCTGTGCACGGAGCACGGGTTGACCTTCATCATGGTCACCCACGACTCCTCCATGGCGAAGAAGGCCCCGCGACTGGCCACCATCCGCAAGGGGCGGATCACGGTGAAGGAGAACGCCGGCGCCTGACGCGTATAACACCGCCTTCCCACAAAGCACTTCGCGGTTCTGTAACGGACTCCCGCACACGGAGTAACAGTTTTCCGGCGCCCTTCTTACCGTCCTCTCATCTATTGAGCCGTCTGATCGCCCCCCGGCATACTGCGTGATCCGGGGGGTTGGCGCGCACGTGTACGAGACATCCCCCGGCCGGGTGAACGGGGAATTCGCCCGGTACCTCATCTCCAGGGGGAGAACTTGCGCAGACAAGTGAAAAGAGCAGCTGCGGCCACGGTGGCAACGGCCGCAGCCGTCGCCCTCGCAGCGGGTATGACCAGCCCGGCGTCGGCGAAGCCCGCGGGGCACGCATCGGCCGCCTCCGCGCTCACCGCCAGGACCCACGTCACGCTCGTCACCGGTGACCGCGTGGCCCTCGACGCCAAGGGCCGGGTCGTCGGCCTGGAGCGGGCCAAGGGCCGGGAGAACATACCGTTCCAGGTCCGCAGGACCGCCGGACACACGCTGGTCGTCCCCGCCGACGCGGCCCACCTGGTCGCCTCGGGGAAGCTGGACCAGCGCCTGTTCGACATCACCGAGCTGAACAAGGCCGCCACCCGCAAGGCGCAGAGGAACGGCCTGAAGGTCATCGTCGGCTACACCGGTGCCGCCGCGACCGCCAAGGCCGACGTCCGGGACGCGGGCCGGCTGCGCCGCAGCCTGACGGCGCTGAACGCCGACGCCGTGCAGACGCCGGTCCAGCGGACCCCGCAGCTCTGGGACGCGATCACCAGCGGCGGCGGCACCGCCTCCGGCATCGCGCACGTCTGGCTCGACGGCGTCCGCAAGGCTGCCCTCGACAAGTCCGTGCCGCAGATCGGCGCCCCGGTGGCGTGGAAGGCCGGCTACACCGGCAAGGGCGTGAAGGTCGCCGTCCTGGACACGGGTGTGGACACCAGACACCCGGACCTCAAGGACCAGGTGGTCGAGTCCAAGAACTTCTCCGCCGCCACCGACGCCACGGACCACTTCGGGCACGGCACGCACGTCGCCTCCATCGTGGCGGGCACCGGCGCGAAGTCGGGCGGCAAGTACAAGGGTGTCGCTCCGGACGCCAAGATCCTCAACGGCAAGGTCCTGGACGACGGCGGCTCCGGCGACGACTCCGGCATCCTCGCCGGCATGGAGTGGGCGGCTTCGCAGGGCGCCTCCGTCGTCAACCTGAGCCTCGGCGGCTACGACAGCCCCGGCATCGACCCGCTCGAGGCCGAGGTGAACAAGCTCTCCGCCGACAAGGGCATCCTGTTCGCGATCGCCGCGGGCAACGACGGCCCCCAGTCGATCGGTTCGCCGGGCAGCGCCGACGCCGCGCTCACCGTCGGCGCCGTCGACAAGAAGGACAAGCTGGCGGCCTTCTCCTCCACCGGCCCGCGCGTCGGCGACGGCGCCATCAAGCCGGACGTCACCGCGCCGGGTGTGGACATCACCGCCGCCGCGGCCAAGGGCAGCGTCATCGACCAGGAGGTCGGTGAGAAGCCCGAGGGCTACCTGACCATCTCCGGCACCTCGATGGCCACCCCGCACGTCGCGGGCGCCGCCGCGATCCTGAAGCAGGAGCATCCCGACTGGAGCTACGCCGAGCTGAAGGGCGCGCTCACCGGCTCCGCCAAGGGCGGCAACTACACCCCGTTCCAGCAGGGTTCGGGCCGGATCGCCGTCGACAAGGCCATCAAGCAGTCCGTGATCGCCGACCCGGTGTCGGTGAGCTTCGGGACGCAGCAGTGGCCGCACACCGACGACAAGCCGGTCACCAAGAAGCTGACGTACCGCAACCTCGGTGACAAGGACGTCACGCTCGACCTGGCCGGCACCGGCACCAACCCCAAGGGCCAGGCGGCTCCGGCGGGCTTCTTCAAGCTCGGCGCGACCAAGGTGACCGTCCCGGCGCACGGCAGGGCGAGCGTGGACTTCACCGTCGACACCAAGCTCGGCGGCACCGTCGACGGCGCCTACTCCTCCTACGTGACGGCGACGGGCGACGGCCAGACCGTCCGCACGGCCGCCGCGGTGCAGCGCGAGGTGGAGTCGTACGACGTCACGCTGAAGTTCATCGGCCGTGACGGAAAGCCGGCCCCGTACTACAACGCCGACCTGACCGGTGTGGCGGGCCTGGCCCACGGCATCGACCTGACGCCGTACGACAAGTCCGGCACGGTGAAGGTGCGCGCGCCGAAGGGCACGTACATCCTCAACTCGGCGGTCTTCGCCGACCCGGAGAACGCCGCCAAGGGCACCGACTGGATCGCCCAGCCGAAGCTGACGGTCGCCAAGAAGCAGACGATCACGATCGACGCGCGCAAGGCCAAGCCGGTGGACATCACCGTCCCTGCCACGGGCGTGAAGTCGCGGTTCGCCTCGCCGGAGTTCGACGTCACGGCCGGCGACGGCCAGTACGGCTACGGCTGGTTCCTCGACTCGTACAAGGGCTTCCGCACCGCCCACCTGGGCCCGCAGCTGCCCGCCGGGCAGCTGACCCAGCAGTGGGACGGCCACTGGACCAAGGGCGCGAGCGAGGAGTACGGCGTCACCTCCGGCGGCCCGGTCAAGCAGCTCGCCACCGGCTACACCAAGCACTACAAGGCCGGTGAGCTGGCCACGGTGAAGGCCCGGCTCGGTGCTTCCGCGCGTGGCAAGACCGGTACGGTCTCGGCGTTCGGCTGGCTGCCCGGCAGCAGCGGCGCCTCCGCGGTCTCCATCCCGCAGAAGCTGCCCGGCACCCGCACGCTGCACCTGTCCGCCACGGGCGGGGCGACGTGGGAGCTGGACTTCCAGCAGAGCGGCGGCACCGACCAGGACGGCTTCCCGGTCACGGAGGCGGGCTACGCGCTGGGTCAGTTCGCCTTCAAGGGCGGCCGGACCTACACCGAGACGGTGAACACCGCCGTCTTCGGCCCGCACCTGGGCAAGGACCTCGGCCTGTACCGCAGTGGCAACGAGATCTTCGGCTCCCTGCCGCTGTTCGCCGACTCCGCCCAGCACGTCGGGTACTCGGACTACACCTCGGTGACCACCACCCTGTACCGCAACGGCACCAAGGTCGGCTCCAACGACGACCCGCTGGTCGGCGACAAGACCTTCAAGGTTCCCGCCGGTGACGCCGGGTACAAGCTGACCACGTCGGTCAAGCGTTCCGCGAAGGTGGCGCAGGCCTCCTCCCGGGTCGACGCGACCTGGACGTTCCGCTCGAAGAAGCCGGCGAGCGACTTCGCCCAGCTTCCCGCCTCCGTCCTGCACTACGGCGCCGCGACCGGCCTGGACAGCCGCGTCGAGGCGGGCAGGACGGTCACCTTCCCGGTCACCGTCGAGGGCTCGGCCGCGGGCAGCAACCTGAAGTCCCTGTCGGTCTACGTCTCCTACGACGGCAAGACCTTCAAGAAGGTCACCGTCCACGGCGGCAAGATCACCGTGAAGAACCCGGGGAAGGGCAAGTCCGTCTCCTTCCGCTCCAAGATCACGGACAGGAAGGGCAACACGTCGGAGATCACGATCTACGACGCGTACTTCGGCAAGTGAGCGGTGTCTGAGCGGTAACACCCGCTGACGCGGCGAGGGGCACCCGGAGAAGGATTCCGGGTGCCCCTCGCCTTCGGTGATCGACAGCACTTCCCTGACGTCCGCGCCGGCAGAGGCGTGGCCGGCGAACGGGCTGCGGACATGTCCCTGACCTCAGCGGCCCGGGAGGACTACAGCCGGTGGCTCGGAGGCTGCTGCTGGGCCGAGGGCACCGCGTGCGTCGCGTCCGCGCCCCAGCTGGCCAGCAGCCGCAGGGACTCGGCGGAGGGCGAACCCGGCTCCGCGTGGTAGGTGACCAGGGACTGGTCCGTGCCGTCCGTCAGCCGGAAGCTCTCGAAGTTCAGGGAGAGGTCGCCCACCAGCGGATGGTGCAGGCGCTTCAGGCCGTGACTCTTCTCCTTGACGTCATGGGTGGCCCACAGCCGGCGGAACTCCTCGCTCTTGACGGAGAGCTCCCCCACCAGGGCGGACAGCCGTGGGTCGTCCGGATGGCAGCCCGCGTCCATCCGCAGCGCGCACACGATGTCGATCGCCTTCTGCTCCCAGTCGAGGAACAGATCGCGGTACTCCGGCTTCAGGAACACCAGGCGCGCCCAGTTGCGCTCGGCCGCGGGCAGCTCCGACCAGTCGCCGAAGACCGCCGCCGCCATCCGGTTCCAGGCGAGGATCTCCGCGCGGCGGCCGACGACGTACGCCGGCACCGCGTCCATCGTGTCCAGCAGCTGCCGCAGCGCCGAGCGGACCTGCTGCGGCCGTGCCGTCGGCCTCTTCTGGTGCGACTTGCCCTTGGCCAGATGCGTGAGGTGGGCGTGCTCGGCGTCGGTCAGACGCAGGGCCCGGGCGATCGAGTCCAGGACCTCCGCCGACACGTTACGGCCGTTGCCCTGTTCCAGCCGGGTGTAGTACGCCACCGACACCCCGGCCAGCTGCGCCAGCTCCTCGCGGCGCAGCCCCGGCACCCGGCGGTGTCGCCCGAAGTCCCGCAGGCCCACGTCCTCCGGCTTCAGCCGGGCCCGGCGGCTGCGCAGGAACTCGCTCAGCTCCGCCCGCCGGTCCAGGGGCCGGCCGACGGCGGCCGGCGCTTGCGGGTGTTCGTCCATACGGCCAGTATCGGCCGTCCCTCCCGGTCGTACGCACAGGAGCCTGATCCCGTCAGTAGTAGGCACAGCGGTCGTACGCAAAGGCGTGGTCTGGGTGACCGGCGGGCGCCGGGGCAGGCTGGACGCCGTACCCGGCCGAAAGGCTGCCGGGCACGAACCCCCCTGCTAGGAGAACCCGGGCATGACCACTGTTGCTGCGTACGCCGCGCCCGCCGCGAAGGCCCCGCTGGAGCGGACGACCATCGAGCGACGCGCGGTCGGCGAGTTCGACGTCCTGATCGACATCAAGTTCGCCGGCATCTGCCACTCCGACATCCACCAGGCACGCGAGGGCTGGGGCGAGGCGATCTTCCCGATGGTCCCCGGCCACGAGATCGCGGGCGTCGTCTCCGAGGTCGGCCCCGGCGTCACCCGGTTCGCCGTGGGTGACCGGGTGGGCGTCGGCTGCATGGTCGACTCCTGCCGCGAGTGCGAGAACTGCGCCAAGGGCCTGGAGCAGTACTGCCTCAAGGGGATGGTCGGCACCTACAACGCCATCGGCAAGGACGGCGAGCCCACCTACGGCGGCTACTCCGAGAAGGTCGTCGTCGACGAGAACTTCGTCGTCCGCATCCCGGACGGCCTGTCCCTGGACGTGGCCGCGCCGCTGCTGTGCGCGGGCATCACGACCTACTCCCCGCTGCGGCACTGGAACGCCGGTCCCGGCAAGAAGGTCGCGGTCGTCGGCCTCGGCGGCCTCGGTCACATGGCCGTCAAGATCGCGCACGCGATGGGCGCGGAGGTGACGGTCCTCTCGCAGTCCCTGCGCAAGAAGGACGACGGCCTGAAGCTGGGCGCCGACCACTACCACGCCACCAGCGACCCGAAGACCTTCGAGGAGCTGGCCGGCACCTTCGACCTGATCGTCTCGACCGTGTCGGCGCCGATGGACTTCGGCGCGCTGCTGTCGCTGCTGAAGGTGGAGGGCGCGCTGGTCAACGTGGGCGCGCCCGAGGAGCCGATCTCCCTCAACCTGTTCTCGGTGATCGGCGGCCGCAAGACCCTCGCGGGCTCGATGATCGGCGGCATCGCCGAGACCCAGGAGATGCTGGACTTCTGCGCGGCGCACGGCATCGGCGCCGAGATCGAACTGATCCGCGCCGAGCAGATCAACGAGGCGTACGAGCGGGTGCTGTCGAGCGACGTCCGCTACCGCTTCGTGATCGACACGGCGACGATCTGACCGTCACCGTCACCGTCACTGCCGCCGATGCGGTGGCCGGGGCCGTGCCGGTCGCACTCCGCGAGGGGCTGGGTCCGGCACGGCCCCGGCGCTTCAGCCGGTGCCGGCCGCGTCGAGTGCCGTCCCGTACAGCCGCTCCACGGCATGATCCCGCAGGACGCGAAGCCGGAGGACGAGGACGCGTTCCTGGCACAGCTGGTCGCCGAGCGCCGCGTGGTCGTCCGGTCGAAGCCGTCGCCGCCCTGCACGTGCAGCGCCGCACGCGGGTCGCGACGCAGGTGCGCGCCCTTGATCGAACGCCGTGAGCCCTACGCCCCTTCTCCGGAGGGCTCGACCGGAAAGCTCTCCCCGGTGCCGTGAGCCCGCACGCGCACACTGCCGTCCGCACCGGGCCGTACGACGTGGACGCGCCCCCGCCCCGCCACCCGCGCCTCCCCGTCCGCGACGGCGAGCAGGGTGTTCTCGTCCACGGCGATCCCGTACGGCACCTCGCCCCGCCCGACCACCGCGACCAGCCGTGCGAGCGTCCCCCACTGGGCCGCGTGCACGTCCACCGCGAACGGCACCAGCCCGAGCCCGGCCCGGACCTCGACCTCCGCCAGGTCCTCGCCGGTCTCCTCCGCGCACACCGGGACCCCGTCCAGCAGCCAGCCACCGACCACCGCCCGCCGCGCGGCGACGGCGGCACCGGCGGAGAACCCGGCGTACGGCATCCCGCGCTCCGCGAGCAGCCCCGGCAGCCGCTCCCGGCACCCGTCAAGTGCTGCCTGGTAGGCGGGGGTCAGCCCGCCGCACACCAGCAGCCCGCCGATCCCGTCCAGCGCGGCCTCCGGCTCGAACCGCCCGCCGACCGGCACGAGCAGCGGCACGGGCGCCTGCGCCCCCGCCTTCCGCAGGACCTCGGCATACCGCTCGAACTGCGCCGCCCCGTCCCCCTCGTCGATGATCAGGCACCCCACACGCCGGCCCCCGCCGACCGCCCGTACGAACGGCTCGTACACCTCGGCGGTGCCCCAGCCGCCGCCGATCAGAAACGTGCCCATCCCCGGGTTCCTCCCCCTAGCCGTGGTGCGAGGGGTGACTGTACGGGGGAGCGGCGGCTGCCGTCGCCGCAATTACCCGGCTCGCGTCACCAGCCCCAGCAGTTGGGCCGTGTTGCCGCCGAGGACACGATCACGGACCTCGCCGGACACCGTCGCCCGCTCCACCATCGTGCGGGCCACGACCGGGTCGCCGTAGGGGGCGTCCGAGCCGAAGAGGGTGCGCTCGGGGAGTTCGCGGACGGCGAGTCGTACGGCGAGGACGAGGAAGGCGGTGGACAGCTCCAGATACATGCCGGGCGTTTCCCGGACCAGTTCGACGGCCTCCATCCAGTGCAGCCCGCCGAGCTGGCTGACCACGAGCGGGACGCGGGGGTGGCGGCGGGAGAGGGCGGCGAGCGTGCGCAGGTCCTCGGCGGTGGTGGGCGCGAACCCGTGCACCACGACCGGCAGCCCTCCGTGATCGGCCGCGGCCCGCAGCACGGGCTCCAGCCGGCCGGCCCGCCCCGGCGCCGGCGTCAGCTCACCGATCCCGCGCAGCCCCCGCCCCACCACGTCCTCGGCGACGGCCCGCTCCACCTCCGCGTCCGGCTGCTCCAGGGGCACGGATCCGAACCCGATGAACCGGTCCGGCCGGGCGGCGACGGCCGCACTCACCTCGTCCAGGGCGGCGGCGAAACCCGCCCGGGACCCTCCCTGCCCACCGAGCGCACCCTCCAGCACGGCGAACTCCCGTCGCAGTTCCGCGAGATCGCCGGCGCGCTCGGGGTGCGGGCGGGTGGGGAAGAGTACGGCCCTGTCGACACCGGCGGCGTCGAGGGCGTCCAGGTGAAGGGCCACGGGGTCGTGCACGTGCCCGTGCGCGTCAATGATCATCTGCTCTCCTCGGGTGGGCGGAACATCGCGCTGCCGTGGGAGAGTTGCAGGCTGACACAGTGAGAAGGTCAAGCGACAGCTCGCGCACGGAGAGGATGACCGCATGCTGATCGGCGAACTGGCCGCCCGCACCGACACCAGCCCCCGTCTCCTGCGCCACTACGAACGCACCGGCCTCCTCACCCCGCACCGCCGCCCCAACGGATACCGCGAGTACACCGACGCGGACATCCCCCGCGTGCGCCGCATCCGCACCCTCCTCGCGGCCGGCCTGCCCACCCGGGTGGTCGCAGCCCTGCTGCCCTGCACGACCACCACACCGGCACACGGCCCGGCGCTGACCGCCTGCCCCGGCGTCCCGGAGGCGCTGCGCGCCCGCCTGGCGGAACTGGACGGGCGGGCGGCGCGTCTGGAGAGCGAACGGGCGGAGCTGCGACGCCTGATAGCGGAGCTGTCCCGACCCGTCTAACATGTTTCAACTTGACCACTTTGATCAACATATGACAAATCGGCCAAACAATTGATACCTAGTACATCGCGGGTGTTTTCGCGACAAAACAGCAGAATCGAACCCGCCGCGTGGCGCCGGCCACGGGTGATGCTGTGGGCCACGGCGTGTGTGGCAGCCCTCGGATTCCTCGTCGCGCTGGAGATCGCCGCGCGCCACTACGGCCTCCCCGGGCCGGTCACCAATCAGGCGCGCGAGGTGATCTTCCCGCCCAAATCGGGTTTTCTGCTCTACGCCAGCATGGCGTTGATGATGGTGGTGCTCACCTGGCGGCAACGGCTCGTCGCGGCCGGTGTCGCGATCGGCATCGACCTCGCCATTTTCACGGTGCGATGGGCGCTCGGCATCGAGGTGACCGACGGACACCCCTTCGGCAACGGCGCCTTGTGGGTGATTCTGGGATACGCGGTCGTCGCCGTCACACGCCGCACCGGCCGGGAACGCCTCCTGCTGCTGCAGGGCGTCGGGCTGGCCATGCTGCTGGTGGCCGGCCGCAAGACCGGTGACACCTTCCTGCTCATCACGTCGAAGACCCGCCCGGCGGTGCTCGACCAGTACGTGGCAACCGCCGACCACGCCCTCGGCAACCCCTCCTGGCTGGTGGGCGAACTGGTCAAGGCCACCGGCCCGGTCGGCTCCCACGTCCTCGACTACGTCTACATCCAGCTTCCGATCGCCGCGGTCGTCGTCACCCTGTACCAGCTGCGCCACGTGGCGGTCGAGCGCCGCTTCCCGGACCACCACCTGGTACGCACCTTCCTGGTGATCGGCCTCGTCGGACCGCTCGTCTACCTGGTCTTCCCGGTGGTCGGCCCGGTCTTCGCCTACGGCAGCGGCGCCTTCGGCACGGGCGGCGGCCACTGGCCGGTGGCCCATCTGTGGCCGCACACGCCACCCCCGCTCACCGCCCCGCACCCGATGCGGTTCGACGCGATCACCCCGCGCAACTGCATGCCCAGCCTGCACACCGCATGGGCCACCGCGATCTTCATCCACTCCCGCAAGGGGCCGCGCGTTCTTCGCTTCGCGGGCGCGTTCTGGCTGATCGCCACCCTCGGCGCCACGCTGGGATTCGGTTACCACTACGGCGCGGACCTCGTCGCCGGCGCGGTGTTCACGCTGACGATCGAGGCGGCGCTGCGCTCCCACGGGCGTGGCTGGGACCGCTCGGGAATCCAGCTGGTGGCCCACGGCGCAACGGTCTTCACCGCGCTCCTGCTGTCCTATCGCTACCTCTCCTCGCCGATGGCCGAACACCCCTGGATGTTCGGCCCACTCCTCCTCCTGGCGCTGGCCTCGGTGATCCACGGCTACCTACGGACCACCAAGCAGTGGGCCCCGCAGCCCGCACCCGTACCCCAGCCGGAACCCCAGCCCGAACCGGCCTGAGCCCGCGGGGGGGAGTCGTACGAAGCGGTGGCTCGGGGCGGCCGCCGCCTCCGGCTCTCAGAGGCGGCTGTACTTCTCGATGTCCTCGGTGAACTCCTTGATCGCCTGCGCGGTGAGCGTCGGCCGGGTGTCGGCCACGGCAGTCAAGTAGTCCTGGGTGTCGGCCGGTCTGTCCCTGCGCTCCGTGACCTCACGCTCGAACGCCGCCTGTGCGCCTTTGCGAGCCGCGAATTCGATGTCCGCGGGGGTGAACAGCTCGCTGGCCTCGACCAGTTGTGTCAGGTCCACCGAGTCGCCGGCGGCCCTGAGATA
Organism: Streptomyces sp. NPDC052301; assembly: GCF_044593395.1. NCBI lineage: Bacteria > Bacillati > Actinomycetota > Actinomycetes > Kitasatosporales > Streptomycetaceae > Streptomyces > Streptomyces sp. NPDC052301. Next base: position 307,900 of record NZ_JBIUBE010000009.1, read on the forward strand.
GCGGGACCAGATCGCCGCGCGGGCGGTCGGGCCCGGTGGGCCGATGGGAATGACGTAGTCGAACCGGCCCGGCCGCAGGAAGGCCGGGTCCAGCGAACGCACGGAATTGGTGGCACACGCCAGCAGCCGCGCGTCGTGCTCGCGGAAGCCGGGGATCAATTTGAGCAGTTCGTTGGTCACCCCGTGCCCGGGATCGACCGCCTTCCCGGACCGCACGCCGGCGATCTCCTCGACCTCGTCGATGAAGAGCAGCACCGAGTCCAGTTCCGCCAGGTCCGCGAAGGCCTCCCGAAGCGCCGCGGCCAGCCCCTCGCTCGTGTCGGCCGCGAGCCGGGACGGGAAGAGCTCCACGAACGGCCAGCCGAGCCGCGAGGCGACCGCCTTGGCGAAGCTGGTCTTGCCGGTGCCAGGAGGGCCGAACAGGATGATCGCCTTGGGAGGGGCGACCCCGTAGCGGTCGGCGAGCGAGGGCTCCGTCAGTGGGAGCACGACGCGACGCTCGACCACCTGCTTCTCGCGTTCCATGCCGGCCATGGCGTCCCAGAGCCGGTCGGGGAGCATACGACCACCCAGCGCCGCGAGGACATCGGCGTTGGCGGCTCCGGGCGGTTCGACCTTCTCGTAGTAGGTCAGGTCGTCGCGGAACCGGTAGCCGGAGTTCTCCAGGGCTTTCGTGCCGGCGGCACCGGCGGGCAGCAGCGCGCTGATGTGGCGTACGCCCAGCGCTCGCAGGCGCCGCTCCAACTCGGTGAGGAGGGCACTGCCGAGCCCGCGCTCGCGCCATCGGGAGGCGAGCGCCACCAGGAGGATCCACCCTCGCTTGCCGTGCGCCTGGGCCACGGCCATGCCCACCAGTTCGTCGCCGACCACGGCCACGACCGCCGTCTGACCGGCCTTCGCCGCGGCCATGACCTCGGAGACGGGAAACACCCTGTCCTCGCCGGCACGGCGGCTCTGGTCCCAGATCTGAATGGCCTGGTCGAGATCGTCGTCGCGATAGTCGCGCAGATGCCAAGCGGGCATGTCCACCACCCTCACCGGCCTGGAACCCTCATTGTCCCAGCGAGGGGTTCCGGTGACGACCCGGCCGGTCCTCGCCGTCGAGCAGGAGGACACCGGTCCCGGCGAGACGCGTCATGCGGGTGGCAGAGGCTGTTCCGTCCAGACGGTCTTGCCGTCGTGGGAGTAGCGGGTGCCCCACCGCTCCGTGAGTTGCGCGACCAGGAAGAGTCCGCGGCCGCCCTCGTCCGTGCTGAGGGCCCGGCGGAGGTGGGGCGACGTGTGGCTGGTGTCGGACACCTCGCAGATCAGACAGTCCGTGCGGATGAGGCGCAGGGTCACGGGGCCGGCCGCGTACCGGTAGGTGTTGGTGACGAGTTCGCTGGCGATCAGCTCGGTGGTGAAGGCCAGTTCGTCCAGCCCCCACTCGGCCAGCTTCGCCGTGGCCAGCTCCCTGGCGCGGGCGGCCGAGGTCGCCTCCAGCGGCAGCTGCCATGCGGCGACGTTCTGCCGCCGCAGCACCCGGGTACGGGCGACGAGCAGCGCGACGTCGTCGGTGGGGAGGTGGCCCTTGGGCAGCAGCGCCTCGACCACGGCGTGGCAGGCGTGCTCCGGGGACTGCGTGGTGCCGCCGAGACAGGCGTACAGGTGCTCCAGCGCGGTGTCCACGTCGCCGGCGCCCGCCTCCAGGAGGCCGTCGGTGTAGAGCGTGAGCAGGCTGCCCTCGGGGAGGTCCAGCTCGTACGTCTCGAAGGGCAGCCCGCCCAGGCCCAGCGGCGGACCCGCGGGCAGATCCAGCACGGTCACCTCGCCGTCCGGGGTGGACACCACCGGCGCGGGGTGACCGGCCCGCGCCAGGGAACAGCGCTGGGTGACCGGATCGTAGACGGCGTAGAGGCAGGTGGCACCGAGCACCTGCTCGATCGCCGATGCGTTGCCGCCGGCGTTCGCCTCCAGCTCGCCGGCCAGCAGACTGACCAGATCGTCCAGCCGCGCCACCACCTCGTCCGGTTCCAGGTCGAGGCTGGCCAGGGTACGCGCGGCGGCGCGCAGCCGGCCCATCGAGGCGGCGGCGTGGATCCCGTGACCGACCACGTCCCCGACGACCAGGGCGACCCTGGCCCCTGACAACGGGATCACGTCGAACCAGTCACCCCCGAGGCCCGGCTCACCGCTCGCCGGGAGATATCGGCAGGCCACCTCCACGGCCGGCAGGTCGGACAGCGTGCTCGGCAGCAGACTGCGCTGAAGAGTCAGGGCGGTGTTCTGCTGCTGGGTGAAGCGGCGCGCGTTGTCGATGCAGACGGCCGCACGCGAGGAGAGCTCCTGGGCCACCGCCGCATCGTCGTCCTCGAACGGCTCCGAATTGCGCGAACGCCACAGGCTCACCACGCCCAGCACCAGGCCGCGCGCGATCAGGGGCACCGCGATCAGCGAATGGACACCGAGGCCCAGGGCGAGTTCGATCCGCCGCCGGTCCATGGCGTACCACTCGGGGCGCAGGGACAGCAGCCCTTCGAGGATCGGGCGACGCTCGGCCAGGCACCGCGCCTGTGCGGACTCCGGCAGCAGCGGCACCACATCGCCCTCCCGGTACGGGACGCGGTGTTCCGGTGGCGACAGGGCGGTCCGGATCAGCGGACCCGCCGCCTCGGGACCCGGTTCGTCACCCGTGGTGACGGGCTTGAGGAGGTCCACCGAGCAGTAGTCGGCCAGCCCCTGGACGGCCACCCCGGCAAGTTCCCGAGCGGTCTGGGCCACGTCCAGTGACGTTCCGATCCGGGCGCTCGCCTCGTTCAGCAGGGCGAGCCTGCGTTGCGCCCGGTGGCGGTCGGTCACGTCCTCGATCGTCTCGGCCACACCGAGGACCCGGCCCGAGGGATCCTCCATCCGGAACGCCGAGACGGACACGATCCGTTCCCGGCCCGGCTCGTGGCGTGCCCGGGCGGACTGCTCCGTGAAGATCAGCGGCTCGCCGGTCTCCAGGACGTGCCGTACCCGTTCGTCCGCCGGACCCGCGTCCTCGTCGACCATGAACTCGCGGGGCCGGTGGCCCACCGGCGCCTCGGCCGGAACCCCGCTCGCCTTCTCCACCGCACGGTTGACCCGGATCACCCTCCGGTCCGGGTCGTAGGTCACCAGACCGATCGGGGACCGGCGGTACAGGCCGTCCAGCAGTGCACGGTCCCGCTGCCAGGTGACGACCTCCGTGGCGGGAGCGCCGACCAGGAACCACTCATGACCGCCCCCCTCCCGGGTGACCGTACGGGCCCGGAAACCCAACTCCACACGGCGTCCGTCGCGGTGCCGGACGGGCAGGACACCGAACCATCCCCCCGCCTTCACGGCGGCCACGACGGCGGACCGCGCGACCGGCAGGTCACGCCTGTCGACCAGCAGCTCCTGCCACGCCCGCCCGATCACTTCCTTGGCCGAATAGCCGAGCAGGTCCTGTGCACGTGCGCTCCAGCCGACCACGGTGCCTTGATCGTCGAGCACCGCCGAGGCGCCACGCCCGAGGGCGAACGGGTCCTCGGGGCTCTCGCTGAAATGGATCGACGGCGTCCCCATAGCCACCACCTTGCCTCCGTGCCTCCGATGTTCCTCCCTGTGGTCTTCGTCCGCGACTCTCCCGTTCCTCTCGGCCCGGAGCCCTCTGGGAGGACCCGTGGCCTACTTGTGCACGCCCCAGCCGGTGTCGTCAGGATCCACGTCGACCCTCTTCCGCCGGAACGGCCGTGGACGCGCGGTCCGCCGGCGCCGTCGAGGTCCCGCTGGCGACGGGAGTCCAGGAGCAGGCCAGGGAGCCGCCGATCAGACCGGTGATCAGCCCGAGGAAGAGGCCGCCGAAGTTCGCGACGGGGAAGGAGATGAGGGTGAGCAGCAGAGTGGCGATCCCGGAGAACACGCGGAGGTGCGGGTGGCGCCAGAGGGTGAGCCCCAGGGTGATGAGCAGGACTCCGATGACCAGGGCCCCGGCACCGGATGTGGTCGACATGGCCAGCGGGATTCCGCCCAGGTCCAGGTTCGCGTACGGCCAGTAGAGGATCGGCAGTCCCGCCGTCGAGGTGAAGAACCCCGCCCAGAAGGGGCGTTCGCCGCGCCAGGTTCTGAATCTGTGCCGGACGCGCGCCGCGGTGACGCGCGGTCGGGGGCGTCTGCCGGGGAAATTGGTGATCACGTGTCTTCCTGATCAGCGGTGCGGCGCGCGCACGGGCCGTGGGAGGTGACTGCGGGGGCGTACGGCAGGTACGGCCCGCCCAGGACTCAGAAGCACTCGTGACGGCCGTGCTCGAGCTGCACGCGCAGGCCCGGGATGTTGAACGTTCCGGCAGAGAGCGCTACCGCGGTCACGCGTACGTCGGTCAGGACGACCGACGTGGCCTGCTGCCCGAAGCCGTCGGGGTCGAAGAAGCGCGAGTTCCGGTCGCCCGGATTGATCGGGCCCTTGGTGATCTCCCCCTGCGCGATTCCCTGGTCGAGGCCGCTGAAATCCGCCTGCCCGGCCGACTGGGACGTCGTGTCGAGGAACAGGTTCGACGCTTCGACCGGTCGTTCGTCTCCGCCGGTGAGCTTCACGGTCTGCTCGCCCAGCACCGGGACCTCGACCAGTACGGACTGGCACAGCGCGCTGATCGTCGAGTGCCGGGCTCCGGTGACCATCACCGGCACCCGCTCGCCCTGCCGGGTCACATCCACCATGCTGTACACGCTGAACCCGCGAGCGGTCAGCGTGTCCGCGGTGACCTGGAACTTCTTGCCGGAGATGAGGAACGACGCGGCCAGCACACCCTGTCCCATGGCGATGCCGAGGGCCGCGCAGGCGGCGACGCTGGGCACCAGGACCGTCACGAAGCGGCGCCAACAGGTTTTGCCGACGCGGGGCGACATCCCGTCTCCTTCGGTCATGGCGTCAGCCGCCTCCACCTGGACGAAGCGGATAGTTCTTCGCTGTCCAGTGACGGATCCTAGGCTTCCCGTTGTGGCAATCGGCTGCACGCCGGGGCCGCCGTCCGGGTGACGCACCTGCTGCTCGGCCCTTCGGGCGACGCAGTGCTCACGAGCCGACGCCCGTTCAGGGGTGACCGGCCCGGACGGAGAGGTGGGCAAGAAGACCGTCTCCTGCGGGATAGGGGCGTTCCCGGGGCAGCAGCCCGGCGGCGGAGTCCAGGTCCCCACCACTGACGAGGACCTGGATCTCCTGGGCGAGTGGGGTCACGTCGCGGATGGCGACCGTCCACTCGTCCGCGTAGCGGCCTGCGGCCTCACCGGAGAGGCCGAGTTGCAGCGACCGGTACGGCAGGGGCTGCAGGTGCAGGTCCCGCTCCGGGTCCCACTGCACGCGGGTGGGCGCGCGCTTCAGCTGACGCCGCCAGGTGGCGCGGTCGGGGTGGACCTCGCGGGCGTAGCTCGACAGGCAGGCATGGCGCAGCGCCCACTCGAAGCCCTCGCGGGTGATCTCGACAGCGAGAACGGTCTCCTGCCCTGCCTTCGCACCCCAGCCGCAGCGGTACATCATCCACAGGAACGACGGCTTGATCCACGTCATCCTGTCCCGCTTCCACACGGCGGGGAATCGGCCGTCACGGACAGCGGGCAGGCCGATGTCCGGGCAGTACGCCTGGTAGACGGTGACGGTGGATTCCGAGTACGCCGCACGGATCCTGCGTTGCGGTTCTTCCATGGCGTACAGCGTGGGGTCGACCGGTTCGGGCGGCCACTGATTTTCGACTGCCGTTCGCCGCGAGAGCTCCGGCCGCAGCACCGTGCGGACGGCCGGTGCCACGGCGCGCGGAATCGCCTGGAGGCCTCGCGCGTTGAGGACAACGGGCAGGGATGCCGCGGAGCTGACAGAAAGTGGAGGGGTCGTGATGACTGCGCAGACGCAGAGGGCCGTGCTTGCAGGCGGATGCTTCTGGGGGATGGAGGAGCTGATCCGCCGACTCCCGGGCGTGACGGCGACCCGGGTCGGATACACGGGAGGTGACGTGCCCAACGCGACGTACCGCAACCATGGCACGCACGCGGAGGCCATCGAGATCCTTTTCGACCCCGCGAGGACCGACTACCGTACGCTCCTGGAGTTCTTCTTCCAGATCCACGACCCGAGCACCAAGAACCGCCAGGGCAATGACATCGGCCTCAGTTACCGCTCGGCGATCTACTACGTGGACGACGAGCAGAAGCGGATCGCCGAGGACACGATCGCGGATGTGGACGCCTCCGGACTGTGGCCCGGCAAGGTCGTCACCGAAGTGGAGCCGGTCGGCCCCTTCTGGGAGGCCGAGCCCGAGCACCAGGACTACCTGCAGCGTTATCCGGACGGCTACACCTGCCACTTCCCGCGCCCGGGATGGCGGCTGCCCACCCGTGCGGAGGGCTGACCACGAGGTGACCGGGAGAAGAGCCGTGCGGCTCAGCCGTCGGTCGTGGCGACACCGGTGGGGCAGGACGCGCCCGAGTTCGTCTCGAACGGGGTACTCGGCTTGACCCCCGTCCCGCCCGGCCCGCGGTAGCCGGCCGGGTTCTTGTCCCGGTACTGCTGGTGTCTTCGCTCGGCCGTCAAGAGAGTCGTTCCTTGATGGCTGGGAGCACGTAGTCCGTGATCGTGGTGATGACACCACGGGCCACGCGGCTCGATCGCTCGTGGGGGAGACCGTCCACCAGGTGTCCCGAGCCGCCGGCAGGAGGGTGCCGATGCGGCTGTGCCACACCGCCGGCCCGTACACGGCGTTCGGGCCGGGCCGGGCAGGCAGCCGGGCCGAGCGGCGCCGGATCAGCTGGGCCGAGCGGCGCCGGGGCGGCCGCGTCGACCACGGGCGTCAGCCGGGCAGGCTTGCCGGGCTGCCGCCGTTGGCCTCGTAGCCTGCCACCGCCAGGGCGCGGTAGACGGCGAAATCGGCAGCCGGGTCGGCGGACAGGATCCAGGGCAGAGCGCCGACGTGGCCGTCGACGTGTATCAGCTGGTTCATGGCCTCCGACCAGCGCTCGGCGCGGACCAGGAAGAACACCAGCAGATGGCGGACGTGCGCGAGCATCGGGTCGTCGGGGCCGGCGGTGTGCACCGCGTGCAGCGCGCCGTGCATCGCCTTGGTGACGACCTCGCTCTGGTAGAAGCTCGCGACCAGGTTCACCTCGGGAAGGTGCTCGAAGACCGCGAACAGCGGCAGCGCGGCGAGCAGCGAGCCCTGCGGGGCGCGGGCCGCGGCGGCCTCGGCGAAGGCGTACGCCTGCTCACGCGAACCGTGCCACTTCTCGCACCAGTAGTGCAGCGCGGCCAGGTGCGCGCCCATGTGGTGCGGCGCGCGGTCCAGGACCTTCAGCCACAGCTGCTCGAACTCGGCCTGCGTGTAGGCGAGTCCCCGGGCGATGGACAGCTCGACGATGTACGGGACCGGGTCACCGGGGGCCAGCAGGGCCGCCTGGGCACAGGCCTCCCGGGCCTCCTCCATGATGATCCGGAAGTCGTCCGTGCCCGGCGTCGACGTACGCCACGCCTGCTGCACCAGGAACTCCGCGTGGACGGCGGCACCGCCCGCGTCCTTCGGCTGCTCGGCCCGCCACACTCTGAGCCACTGGCCGCCCGGCGTCTCGTGTATCCCGCCCGGCCGCTGCTGCAGCTCCAGCGCGGCAGCGCCCGCGAAGGCCTGCACCCGCTGCCAGCGCTCCTCGCCCCCGGCCTCGGTGCCGGCCAGCAGCTGGGCGGCGGCCCGATAGTCCCGCGTGCGCTGCACCAGCTCAAGGACGTCCAGCAGGTCCTGGTCCGGGCCGGGCATGCGCACGTCCAGCTCCTCCTGGAGCACGAAGCCGTAGTCCGCCGGGTCCGCGGCATCAGGGTGTCCCGGGGGAACCTGCTCGATCACCCCGCGCCTGCGCCGCATGACCGGGAGCAGGACGAAGCTCAGCATGAGCAGCGCCATCAGCAGCCAGAGAATCGCCATGCCTCAAGCGAACCAGACGCCGCCGACAGTTGGCCAACCCCACCGCGGGGCTGTGGAAAACTCCGGGCCGGACCATGACAGAACGAGGCCGCGGGCGGGGCGGCGGACGGCACGAAGCCGGCGCGGAGCCGGCACCCGGGGCGACGCGGGGGCGCGGAGGCGGGGGATCCGGTGCAGGGAAAACCCTTCGTCCGGTGCTCCGTGCGCCCGGCGGCCGTCAGCATCCGGCCGGGCGCACTACGCTCGGTGCAATGAGCGACAGGCACATCAGTCAGCACTTCGAGACTCTCGCGATCCACGCGGGCAACACCGCGGATCCCCTCACCGGCGCGGTCGTCCCGCCGATCTACCAGGTCTCGACCTACAAGCAGGACGGCGTCGGAGGGCTGCGCGGCGGCTACGAGTACAGCCGCAGCGCGAACCCGACCCGGACCGCCCTGGAAGAGAACCTCGCCGCGCTCGAGGGCGGCCGGCGCGGTCTCGCCTTCGCGTCCGGCCTGGCGGCCGAGGACACCCTGCTGCGTACGCTGCTCAGCCCCGGCGACCACGTGGTGATCCCGAACGACGCCTACGGCGGCACCTTCCGACTGTTCGCCAAGGTCGTCACCCGCTGGGGCGTGGAGTGGTCCGTCGCGGACACCAGCGACCCGGCCGCCGTGCGCGCCGCGATCACCCCGAAGACCAAGGCCGTCTGGGTGGAGACCCCCTCCAACCCGCTGCTCGGCATCACCGACATCGCCGCCGTCGCCCAGGTCGCCCACGACGCGGGCGCGAAGCTCGTCGTCGACAACACCTTCGCCACCCCTTACCTCCAGCAGCCGCTGTCGCTCGGCGCCGACGTCGTCGTGCACTCCCTGACCAAGTACATGGGCGGTCACTCGGACGTGGTCGGCGGCGCGCTGATCGTCTCCGACCAGGCGCTGGGCGAGGAGCTGGCGTACCACCAGAACGCGATGGGCGCCGTCGCCGGCCCCTTCGACTCCTGGCTGGTGCTGCGCGGCACCAAGACGCTCGCGGTGCGCATGGACCGGCACAGCGAGAACGCCACGAAGATCGCCGACATGCTGACCCGGCACGCACGCGTGACGAGCGTCCTCTACCCGGGGCTGCCCGAGCACCCCGGTCACGAGGTCGCCGCCAAGCAGATGAAGGCCTTCGGCGGCATGGTGTCGTTCCGGGTCGAGGGCGGCGAGCAGGCCGCGGTCGAGGTGTGCAACCGCGCCAAGGTCTTCACCCTCGGTGAGTCGCTCGGCGGTGTCGAGTCCCTCATCGAGCACCCGGGCCGGATGACGCACGCCTCGGCGGCCGGTTCCGCGCTGGAGGTCCCCGCCGACCTGGTGCGCCTGTCCGTGGGCATCGAGAACGTCGACGACCTGCTGGAGGACCTGCAGCAGGCCCTCGGCTAGCGAGTGGCCGGTCTCACCACCCGGTGATCGGTGGGGTCGTCTGGGAGGGCGGCTCCACCCACGGGTGCACCCTGGCCGCCCACACGGTGAACGCGACGACCGCGGCGCAGGTCACCAGCCACAGCACCCGGCGGACGAACCGCCTGCGCCGCAGCATGCGTTCACCCCGGCGCACCGCCTCCGCGCACAGGTCCGGAGGCACCGGCGCCGGGGTCTGCTCCAGAATCCGCCGTACGGCGGCCTCGCGCTCGGCTCGATTCACCGCGCCCTCCCCGCGAGCAGCCACGGCCTGCCTGCAGGCGGCAGCCCCTCCCTCAGCGGCGGCCTCTCCGGACGAGGCGGTCCCTCCATACCCCGGCCCGCGCTCATGACGGCGCCACCTTCGTGCCCACCGCGCGGGGGGCGGTCGGACGGGCGGGATGCAGCAGCGTGGCCGTCGCGCGGTCGCAGATGGTGTGGACACGCTCCACGGGGAGGCCGAGCAGGGCCCCCGCCTGTTCCTCCGCGACGCCCTCGTAGAGCCGCAGCACCAGGATGAGCCGTTCCTGCGGCGAGAGGGCCGCGAGCGGGCTGCGCGGATCCGGTCGGGACCGGCCGAAGGCGCCGTACCGGTGCCAGGTCGCGCGCGCGAAGCGGGTGGCGAGGTACTGGCGGGCGCAGTCGTACGGGTCCTCGCCGCGCAGCCGGTCCCAGCGGGCGTAGGTGTGGGCGAGGGCCTGTGTCAGCAGGCGCCGCGCGCGCGGGTTGGCGTTCGGCGCCTCGGCGGTGAGCAGTGTGGCGGCATGCAGCAGACGCCCGGCGGCACCCGCGACGAACGCCTCGTACTCCCGGGCCCGGCGGGCACCGTGGGACACCTGCCGATCACGCACCGTTCCTCCCCCTGCAGGGGCCCTGTCCGGTACGGGACAGGTGAACCGCGTACGACGCAGGACCCGGTCTCATATGAGGCCAGCGGCGGCCCGGGGTCAAGACTACGGAGCCGACCGGTCGGCGCGACCGGGAGCGGTCGGGGACGCGCCCAGGTTCAGGAGACGGGCGGCTGTTCCGCAGGCGCGACGCCCTGCACCGTCATCCGCGCGGACAGGGCGCCGTTGAAGCGGGTCAGGAGGGAGCAGAACTGCTCACGCTCCTCCGGCTCCCAGTCCTGGGTGAGCTCGGCCATCAGCTGACGCCGGGAGGAGCGCACCTCCTCCAGCCGGGTGGTCCCGCGCGGGGAGAGCTGGAGCACCACCGCGCGGCCGTCCTCCGGGTGAGAGGTGCGCTTGACGAGTCCGGAGTCGACCAGCGGAGCCACCTGGCGGGTGACCGTGGAGGAGTCGATGCCCATGCTCGCCGCGAGCGCCTTGACGCCCATCGGGCCTTCCTTGTCGAGGCGGTTGAGCAGCAGGTAGGCGGCGCGGTCCATGGAGTTGCGCACCTGCCCGACACCGCCGAGCCGCGTCTGTTCGGCGCGGCGGGCGAACACCGCCACCTCGTGCTGGAGGGTGTCGAGAAGACCGGGTTCACCGACGGTCGTCATGTCCATCGACATTTCAGGTGTTGTGGGCATGGCCGGAGGCTCGCTTCATAAAAGGCTGCTGGTTGGGGGACAGGGTACGCGGCTCGGCGACGGACCGTACCGGCGCTGCGCAAACCGGTCTCGGAGCTTGGTCACACCCGTCGCGTGCGCGTGTGAACTGCGATGCTGGAGTCATGAGCTACAGCACGGCTGAGTCCTTGCGGTCCGTCACTCTCGACGACGTGCGCGGCGCCCGGAAGATGCTCGCGGGTGTGGCGCGGGTGACCGCGATGGAGGGCAGCCGGCACCTGTCCCAGCTGGTCGGGGCGCCGGTGCACCTCAAGTGCGAGAACCTGCAGCGGACCGGCTCGTTCAAGCTCCGCGGCGCCTATGTGCGCATCGCCGGGCTGCTGCCGGAGGAGCGGGCGGCCGGTGTGGTCGCGGCGAGCGCCGGGAACCACGCCCAGGGCGTGGCGCTGGCCTCCTCGCTGCTGGGGGTACACGCGACCGTGTTCATGCCGAAGAGCGCGCCGCTGCCGAAGATCAGCGCGACCCGGGAGTACGGCGCGGAGGTGCGGCTGCACGGTCAGGTGGTCGACGAGACGCTGGCCGCCGCGCAGGAGTACGCGGCCGAGACGGGCGCGGTGTTCATCCACCCCTTCGACCACCCGGACGTGATCGCCGGTCAGGGCACGGTCGGTCTGGAGATCCTGGAGCAGTGCCCGGAGGTCCGCACCATCGTCGTCGGTATCGGCGGCGGCGGGCTCGTGGCCGGTATCGCGGTCGCGGTGAAGGCGCTGCGGCCGGACGTGCGGATCGTCGGTGTGCAGGCGGAGGGCGCGGCGGCATACCCGCCCTCGCTGGCCGCCGGGCGCCCGGTGTCGGTGCGGAACCCCGCGACGATGGCCGACGGGATCAGGGTGGGGCGGCCGGGCGTGGTGCCGTTCGGGATCGTCGAGGAGCTGGTCGACGAGGTGCGCACGGTCGGCGAGGACCAGTTGTCGGCGGCGCTGCTGCTGTGTCTGGAGCGGGCCAAGCTGGTGGTGGAGCCGGCCGGTGCGAGCCCGGTCGCGGCGCTGCTGGGTGCTCCGGACGCCTTCGAGGGGCCGGTGGTCGCGGTGCTCTCCGGGGGCAATGTGGACCCGGTGCTGATGCAGCGGGTGCTGCGGCACGGCATGGCCGCGCAGGGCCGCTACCTGGCGGTGCGGCTGCGGCTGACGGACCGCCCGGGCGCCCTCGCCACGCTGCTCGGGGTGCTGTCAGCGGTGGACGCCAACGTCCTCGACGTGAGCCACGTACGCACCGACCCCCGGCTCGGGCTGACGGAGGCGGAGGTGGAGCTGCACCTGGAGACCAAGGGCCCGGCGCACTGCGCCGAGGTGGGCCGGGCGCTGCGGGACGCCGGCTACACGGTCATCGACTGAGACCGGGACCTTTTCCGGCACGGGGCCCGGAGACCGGGGATCACCCGTTCGGGCGTAGGTCGGAGAAGCCTGTTGTAAGACGCGATACATCGCGTTACGTTGTGCGTGCGGCCGCCGGACGCTCGCTCCCGGACGGCCGTGTGCGGGCTTGCGGAAAACCGCAGGCGGAAACCGGCCCGCAAACCTAGCCTTTGCCGGAGCATCCCCGACGACGTGGAGACAGACATGCCAGGCGCCATCTATGCCGAAGGCCTGGTCAAGACCTTCGGAGACGTAAGGGCACTCGACGGCGTCGACCTCGACGTGCCCGAAGGCACGGTCCTCGGCCTGCTCGGGCCGAACGGCGCCGGCAAGACGACGACCGTCCGCTGCCTGACCACCCTGCTGCGCCCCGACAGCGGCAAGGCGGTGGTCGCGGGCGTGGACGTGCTGAGACATCCCGACACCGTGCGCCGCTCCATAGGCCTGTCGGGCCAGTTCGCGGCGGTCGACGAGTACCTGACCGGCCGCGAGAACCTGCAGATGGTCGGACAGCTCTACCAGATGCGGAGCAAGGCGGCGAAGGCGCGCGCGGTGGAGCTGCTGGAGCAGTTCCACCTGGCGGACGCCGCCGACCGCCCCGCCAAGACGTACTCCGGAGGCATGCGCCGCCGGCTCGACCTGGCCGCGGCCCTCGTGGTCTCGCCGCCGGTGATGTTCATGGACGAGCCCACGACCGGCCTCGACCCGCGCAACCGCCAGCAGCTGTGGGACGTCATCAAACAGCTCGTCTCCGGCGGTACGACCCTGCTGCTCACCACGCAGTACCTGGAGGAGGCCGACCACCTCGCCCACGAGATCGCCGTGGTCGACCACGGCCGGGTCATCGCCAAGGGCACCTCCGACCAGCTCAAGGCCCGCACCGGCGGCGAGCGGGTGGAGATCGTGGTGCACGAGCGCGAGCACATGACGGCCGCCGCCGAGGTCCTCGCCGGCTTCGGCAAGGGCGAGACCACGATCGAGGAGCACACCCGCAAGCTCACGGTCCCGGTCACGGGCGGCGCGAAGCTGCTCGCGGAGGTCATCCGGGAACTGGACACCCGCGGGATCGAGCTCGACGACGTCGGGCTGCGCCGCCCCACCCTCGACGACGTCTTCCTGTCCCTGACCGGACACGTGGCCGAGGCCACCGACCAGGACGAGGCGAACGGCAAGGAGGCCGTGAAATGAGTGCCGTCACCGAGGCCGTGCGGGTGGCACCGCCGGGCAATCCGGTCATCCGGTCCGTCCGCGACTCGATGGTCGTCGCGAAACGCAACCTGATCCGCATGTCCCGGTGTCGTTCGGGATCCATTTCGCCGCGCATCCAGGACCGGCGACCCAATGCCCTGAAGGAGCAGGTGAAGTGAGCGCCGTGAACGATTCCCTGGTCGTCGCCCGCCGGAACTTGATTCGCATGGGCCGGATTCCTGAGATGCTCATCTTTGGGCTGATCCAGCCCATCATGTTCGTGGTGCTGTTCACCTATGTGTTCGGCGGCTCGATCCAGGTCGGCTCGTCCAACTCCACGCAGGCCTACCGCGAGTTCCTGATGGCCGGCATCTTCGCCCAGACCGTCACGTTCGCCACGGCGGGCGCCGGTGCGGGCATCGCCGACGACATGCACAAGGGCCTCATAGACCGCTTCCGCTCCCTGCCCATGGCGCGCGGCGCGGTCCTGACCGGGCGCACCCTCGCTGACCTGGTCCAGACGGCGCTCACCCTGGTCGTCCTGGCGGTCGTGGCCCTGATCGTCGGCTGGCGCGCGCACGAGAACGTCGGAAAGGTGCTGGCCGGGTTCGGTCTGCTCCTCCTGCTCGGGTACGCGTTCTCGTGGATCGGCGCGCTCATCGGCCTGTCTGTGCGCACTCCTGAGGCGGCGACTTCGGGCGGCCTGATCTGGCTCTTTCCGCTGACGTTCATCTCGAACGCGTTCGTGGACGCGAACCAGATGCCTGCTTTCCTGCGGCACATCGCGGAGTGGAACCCGTTCAGCGCCACTGTGCAGGCTGCCCGCGAAATGTTCGGCAACCTTCCCCCGGGCTTCAGGACACCCGACGCCTGGCCCATGCAGCACCCCGTGTGGGCCTCGCTGGTCTGGTCGGTCGTGATCATCCTGGTCTTCCGCACCCTCGCGGTCCGCAAGTACCGCCGGGCGGCCGGTTGATGTTTTTCTTCGCTGCGCCTCCAGCGTGGCCTGTACTCGATCCTGATCATCGCCGTCTTCCGCACGTTCGCGGTCCGCAGGTACCGCTCCGCCACCGCATGACGACGCGGCGTGCATGACGAAGCCCCCGGCGTCGCTGGACGCCGGGGGCCCGATGAATCAGGGACCGGGATCAGTCCGGTGCGGCTGGGTTCGGCCGCGCGTGGTTCGGGTCAGCCCGCGTACGGCTCGGCCTTCAGGATCCGCACCGAGGCCTTCTTGCCGTTCGGCAGTTCGTACTCCGCGTCCTCGCCGACCTTGTGGCCGATCACGCCCGCGCCGAGCGGGGACTGCGGGGAGTACGTCTCGATGTCGGCGCTCGCGTACTCGCGGGAGGCGAGCAGGAACGTAAGGGTGTCGTCCTCGTCACCGTCGAAGGCGATCGTTACGACCATGCCCGGCGCGACGGCACCGTCGGCGGAGGCCGGAGCCTCGCCCACCTTGGCCTTCTCGAGAAGCTGGGTCAGCTGCCGCACACGCAGCTCCTGCTTGCCCTGCTCCTCCTTGGCCGCGTGGTACCCGCCGTTCTCGCGCAGGTCGCCCTCCTCGCGCGCGGCCGCGATCTTGGCGGCGATCTCCGTGCGCGCAGGACCAGTAAGGTACTCAAGCTCGTCCTTGAGCTTGTTGTACGCCTCCTGGGTCAGCCAGGTGACGTTCTCGCTGGTCTGGGTCACAGGGTGCTCCTCGTCGGTACTGGGAATACAAAGCATCGCCCTACCCAGAAGAATGTTCCCTCTTGGATGGGCGAAACCACGAGCCTAACAATTCAACGGCAGAAGGGGGAGGACATAAGGCATCAGAATCGCATCAACGCAGGTCACGCCCTACGTATTCCGGGTGACACCAGGGGAGTGTCCGGCGGGCGTCAGCCGGTGTGGCAGCCGAGCAGCTCGGCCGTGGTCCCCTTGGCCGTCGTACGGAGCGTGACGACCTTGTCGATGCGCGTGGCCGGTCCGGTGAACCGGAAGTCCGCCCGGCCCACCTCGGAGCCGTCGGCACCCTGGGAGCGCAGCGTGCAGTAGCCGTCGGTGCCGGAGTCCTTGTGCACCTCGAGATGCACCTTGACCGCGTCGTCGGTGGCGTCGAAGGCGATCACCTGAGCGCTGATCTTGCTCTCGACGACGTAGTGGTAGGCGAAGAAGCCGACCAGCGCGAGCAGGACCGCGCCGAGCACAGTGCCGGCGACCTTGAGCTTGCGGTCGGCGCGCTCGTCCGAGGAGCGGCCGTAGCGGCCCTCGGGCAGCCGCGTGCTCGCCGTACTCATGATCGTCCTCTCCGCGGAATTATTCGCCCCCCGATTCGGTCACTATAGAAGCGCCGATCGCACCCCAAGTCACGGGGGCGCCGACTTACGAGGATTGAGTCTTGACTGACCAGCTACGACTGATGGCCGTTCACGCGCACCCCGACGACGAGTCGAGCAAGGGCGCGGCGACCATGGCGAAGTACGTGTCCGAGGGGGTGGATGTGCTGGTGGTGACCTGCACCGGCGGCGAGCGCGGGTCCATCCTCAATCCGAAACTGCAGGGCGATGCGTACATCGAGGAGCACATCCACGAGGTACGCAAGAAGGAGATGGACGAGGCCCGGGAGATCCTCGGGGTGAAGCAGGAGTGGCTCGGCTTCGTCGACTCCGGTCTGCCGGAGGGCGACCCGCTGCCGCCGCTGCCCGAGGGCTGCTTCGCCCTGGAGGACGTCGACAAGGCGGCCGGTGAGCTGGTGAGGCAGATCCGCTCCTTCCGCCCGCAGGTGATCACCACCTACGACGAGAACGGCGGCTACCCGCACCCCGACCACATCATGACCCACAAGATCTCCATGGTGGCGTTCGAGGGCGCGGCGGACACCGAGAAGTACCCCGAGAGCGAGTTCGGGACCGCCTACCAGCCGCTGAAGCTCTACTACAACCAGGGCTTCAACCGCCCCCGCACCGAGGCGCTGCACAACGCGATGCTCGACCGCGGCCTGGAGTCGCCGTACGGGGAATGGCTCAAGCGCTGGAGCGAGATCGAGCGCACCGAGCGCACGCTGACCACGCACGTGCCGTGCGCGGAGTTCTTCGAGATCCGCGACAAGGCGCTGATCGCGCACGCCACCCAGATCGACCCGGACGGCGGCTGGTTCAAGGTCCCGATGGAGCTGCAGAAGGAGGTCTGGCCCACGGAGGAGTACGAGCTGGCGAAGTCGCTCGTCGACACCTCCCTCCCCGAGGACGACCTCTTCGCGGGCATCCGGGACAATGCCTGACATGAGCGCAAGCGTGAGCCTGGCAGTGACGCACCTCGTCCCCCTCGCCAAGGAGGTGGACGAGAACAAGGTCACCCCCGGCGTCCTCGGCTTCGTCGTCTTCGCGGTGATGGCCCTGGCGGTCTGGGGCCTGATGAAGTCGATGAGCAAGCAGATGCGGAAGGTCGACTTCAAGGAGGCCCCCGACCCGGAGGCGAAGGACGAGCAGGCGGACTCCACGGCACGGCGGAGCTGACCCGAAACCTCAGCGTCCCGCCGGCACCGCCACCCCCATCACCTCC
The DNA here is from genome assembly GCF_044593395.1 of Streptomyces sp. NPDC052301. NCBI lineage: Bacteria > Bacillati > Actinomycetota > Actinomycetes > Kitasatosporales > Streptomycetaceae > Streptomyces > Streptomyces sp. NPDC052301. The sequence continues at coordinate 324,920 of NZ_JBIUBE010000009.1, forward strand.
CGGGCGTGGCGGTCCGGCGTCATGCGCAGACGCCAGGCCTGCCAGCCGGCCTCCAGGCTCACCCCCCGCTCCAGCAGCAGGGCGTACGTCGGGAGGAAGTCGGTGAGCTTCTCGTCGCGCAGCGGATGCGTGGCGCGCTCCAGCTGGGCCAGCTCCTCCTGGGCGACAGCCGTGCCCACCTCCGTCCCGCCCGGCGCCGCGTACGGCAGCAGGGTGCAGCGCAGGAAGCGGGCCCAGTCCTCGCCGCGCCGGTCGCCGTAGGAGGCGAACAGGTCGAGTGCCTCGTCGCACAGGGCCAGCGCCTGCTGGGTGCGGGCGTTGCCGGCGTCGACCACCGCCAGCTCCAGGCAGGTCCATGCCTCGCCGTGGGCGACGCCGATGCGCTGGAAGTCGGCGCGGGCGTCCACCAGCAGCTGACGGGCGAAGCCGGAATTGCGCAGCGAGCCGGTCTGCGCGGCCCGCTGGTCCCGGGTGACCCGGGCCGAGTGGTGCCGGGCGCAGGCCAGACCGTAGACGTCGCGCATCCGGGAGAACATCGTCCGGGACCGCTCCAGGTCGCGGACCGCCTGGTCCAGCTCGCCGGTCTCCTCCAGTGCCTGCCCCAGGTAGAACAGCGTCCACGCCTCGCCGCGCGCGTCCTCGTTCTCCCTGTGCCGGGCGGCGGCCTGCCGCAGGGCGTCGACGGCGGCCGAGGCGTCGCCGTCCACCAGCCGGGCCCGGGCGAGCTGGGTCAGCGCCCACGCCTCGCCGCGGGCGTCGTGGGTACGGCCGTACCGCTCCAGGGCGGCCCGCAGCTCCTTCTGCGCACGCGGCACGTCGCCCATGCGCAGCGCCAGCTGGCCGAGCTGGAAGTGCGCCCAGGCCTCGCCGTGCACCGAGCCGCCCTCGCGGTGCAGGACCAGGGAGGCGGTGAGCAGCTCCAGTGCCTCCGAAAGCCGGGCCCGGTCCCGCTGCACCGCGGCGAGGGCGTGCATCGTCCACGCCCGGTCGGTCGCCAGCTCCGGCGCCGCCTGCAGGTCCAGCGCCTCCTGGAGCTTGGCGGCGGCCTCGGTGAGATTGCCCTGGTGGTGCAGGGTGATGCCGAGCGAGCACAGGGCGCGGGCCGCACCCGCGTCGTGGTGGGCCTCCCGGTACAGGTCCACCACCGAGGCCAGGGTGGTGCGCGCCTTGTCCAGCTCGCCCAGCTGCCGGGCCGCGATGCCGGTGCGCCACTGCACCGAGCGCACCAGCAGGCCCTGGTCGACGGCTTGCGTCAGCTCGCTGATCTCGCCGAGCCGGTACAGGTCGCCGCGCAGCAGGCAGTAGTCGCACAGCGCGCCCAGCAGGTTCAGCACCGCCGCCTGGTCCACGCCCTCCGCCTGGCGCAGCGCCGCCGTGATGAAGCTGGACTCGTCGTCCAGCCAGCGCAGCGCCTCGTCGAGCGAGGTGAAGCCGTGCGAGCCGAACTGGTTCGACCGCGTGGACACGTTGCCGTCGACCAGGCGCAGCACCGAGTCGGCCAGCTCCGCGTAGTTCACGATCAGCCGTTCCTGCGCCGCCGTGCGCTCGGCCGGGTCCTCCTCGTCCAGCAGCCGGGCCTGGGCGAAGGCGCGCACCAGGTCGTGCAGCCGGTAGCGGCTGCCGCGCACATGGTCGAGGAGCCCGGCCCGCGCCAGGGCGGACAGATGGCGCGTCGCCTCCGCCTCGTCCGTGGCGAGCAGGGCTGCGGCCGCCGCCGTGCCCAGCGAGGCCCGCCCGGCCAGCGCGAGCCGTCGCAGCAGCCGGCGCGCCGGCTCCGGCTGGTCGGTGTAGCGCAGCCACAGCGCCCGCTCCACCGGCTCCACCGGGCCGTACGCGCCCAGGTCACCGGCGAGCTGCCGGGGTGAGCGCGGCCCCAGCGCCGACCCCGCGATCCGCAGCGCCAGCGGCAGCCCTCCGCACAGCGCACGGATCGTCTCGGCGGACTCGGCGTCGTACGGACCCGACGCGTCCTCGGCCGCCGCGCCCAGCAGCTCCTCGGCACCCGCCCCGTCCAGCGCCTCGACCGGCAGATGGTGCACCCGGGCCGGCAGATCCACGGGCAGGTCCAGCGCCGCACGGGCGGTGACCAGGACCAGGCTGTCGGAACGCTCCGGCACCAGTGCCCGCACCTGCTCCGGGTCCGAGGCGTCGTCCAGCACGATCGTCACCGGCAGGCCCGTCAGATGCCGGTGGTACAGCTCGCTCAGCCGTTTGACCTGCTGGTCGGGGGAGGAGCGCTCCCGGAACAGCAGCTGCTCGCGGGGCGCGCCCAGCCGGTTGAGCAGATGCAGCAGGGCGTCCCGGGTGGACAGCGGGGCCTCCTCCCGGCTGCCGCCGCGCAGGTCCACGACCACCGCGCCCCGGAAGTGGTCCCGCAGATCGTGCGCAGCGCGCACCGCCAGCGTGCTCCGGCCGGAGCCGGGCTCGCCGTGCAGGACGACCACCGTCGGCCGGGTCTCGGTGGCCGCCCGTGCCGCCTGCGTCCACTGCCTGATCCGCGCCAGCTCCTGCCGCCGCCCCGCGAACGTCCCGTCCGGCTCGGGAAGTTGACCGAACGACTGCTCCAGTACCGTGCGCCTGCGGGCCGCCGCGCTCTTGTCCGTGCCGCGCAGTGCTGGGCCGGCGGTCTTCTTCGGGCCCGTGGAGGCGCTGAGCATCCGCTGCTGGTCGAGGAACGGGCGGATGCCCCGCACCTCCAGCGCGGTCAGCCACTGCAGCCGCAGCTGCTCCGGGCCGCCGGGCTGACCGGCCGCGCCCGCACGGTGATGAGCGGCGGGCAGATGGGAGCCGGCCACCTTCACCACCGTGGCGGCGGCGCCCACCACACCCGCCACGACGCCCGCGCCGACGGCCGTGCCGGTGCCGGTGCCGAGGGACAGGTCGGCCACGGCCGCGGCGACCGCGGCAACGGCCGCCACCAGTAAGGCGGTTCCGGCTCCCTCGCGCGCATACCGCTGGCCGAAGGTCATCCGGCCGGCCTCGGCCTCCTCCAGAGCGCGCGCGTACGCCTCGTACTCCTCCCCGGCGGCCTGCGCCATCGCGTCCAGTCCGCCCCGCGCCCGCGACAGCAGCAGCTGCCCGTCGAGCCGCCCTCCCGAGCGCCGTACCTCCTCCTCCACGGCCCGCGACAGCAGCCGCTCGGCCTCCGCCCGATGGTCGTCCCGCATGTCCCGTCCCCCTCCGGCGGCAACTTCCTTGCCCATGAGTGTCCTTCGGGGGAGGCGGGATGGCGAGGGGGAGCGATCAGTGGGCGGGTGAGGGTTTCGTGGCACTTCGTCGCGGCGACGGGGCGCGGGGCGGGGTCACCGTCCACCGGTGTGCTCGAACCCGTGGTCCGCCAGCCGGCCCTTGCCCAGCGCGAGCACCGCGCAGGCCCCCGCCAGCGCCGCCTCCGCCACCGCGCACACCAGTGCCTCGGCCAGCGGGGCGCCCGTCCCCGACGTCGTTATGTCGAACCAGGCGTCCAGGACCGCCACCGCGGCCGTCGCGGAGGCCGTCAGGCGGGCCCGGGGGTCACCGCGCAGGCCCAGCAGGGCCGTTGCCGCGCAGCCCGCCGCCATCAGGACGTCCAGGCCGATCCAGGCCAGCGGCCAGTGGTCCACCTCGGTGCTGCCCGGCAGGGTCACCGCCAGCACCACCATCCACGGCACCAGGAGGACCGCCGCCGCCCCCAGCGCCACCAGCGTCCACTTCTTCCCCATCGCCGCGCCCCCTTCCGGCAGCGTCCTCCCGCTGCGTACCGACCGCATCCAGCGGCTTCCCGCTGCCTCCACAGTAAATCGCAGAGAAAGTTCTGCAAAGAAAATTCGGCAGATGTCGGGGACGTCTCAGGGTTCTCAGGGTTACCGTGACGTCATGACCGACGGCATGCCCGAGATGACCAGCCTGGAGCGCACCGCTCTCTACAAGTCCCTCGGCAACCCCCTGCGCCGCCGGATCCTCGAGTACCTCGGCCGGCACGGCGAGGCCAACTCCACCGTCCTCGCCCGGGAACTCGGCGAAAGCTCCGGCACCACCAGCTACCACCTGCGCAAACTCGCCGAGCAGCGGCTCGTCGAGGAGATCCCGGAGAAGTCCGGCGGGCGCGAGCGCTGGTGGCGGGCGCTGCCCTTCCGGCACACCACGCCCGACCCGGCCGCCATGTCTGCGGAGGAGTACGCCGCCGCCGTCCAGGTCGCCCACATCAAGATCGAGTTGGACACCGCCCTCCACCGCCGTGCCTACGAGGAGTACCGCGGCCCCGAGGGCTGGGCCCAGATCCAGCGCCACGGCACCTGGATGACCAAGCAGGAACTGCTCGACTTCATGCGGGAGTACCACGCCCTGCTCGACCGGTACAGCCGCTCGCGCGAGGAGGCTCCGGAAGGGGCGCGCCCGGTGCTCGTGCGTTTCTTCGCGGTGCCCGAGCCCGTGGGAGAGTGGAACGGTGAACCGACTGGCCCATGAGACGTCCCCGTATCTGCTCCAGCACGCCGACAACCCCGTCGACTGGTGGCCCTGGTCGGCCGAGGCCTTCGACGAGGCCCGCAAGGCCGGCAAACCCGTCCTGCTGAGCGTCGGGTACTCCAGCTGTCACTGGTGCCACGTCATGGCGCACGAGTCCTTCGAGGATCGCGCCACCGCCGACTACCTGAACCAGCACTTCGTCAGCGTCAAGGTCGACCGCGAGGAGCGCCCGGACGTCGACGCCGTCTACATGGAGGCCGTCCAGGCGGCCACCGGACACGGCGGCTGGCCCATGACGGTCTTCCTCACCCCGGATGCCGAACCCTTCTACTTCGGCACCTACTTCCCGCCCGAGCCCCGGCACGGCATGCCCTCCTTCCGGCAGGTGCTGGAAGGGGTCCAGCAGGCCTGGACCACCCGGCACGACGAGGTCGCCGAGGTCGCCGGGAAGATCGTGCGCGACCTCGCCCAGCGGGAGATCAGCCACCAGGGCGACCGTGCCCCGGGCGAGCAGGAGCTCGCGCAGGCCCTGCTCGGGCTGACCCGCGAGTACGACGCGCAGCGCGGCGGATTCGGCGGGGCGCCGAAGTTCCCGCCGTCCATGGTCCTGGAGTTCCTGCTGCGCCACCACGCGCGCACCGGCGCCGAGGGCGCGCTGCAGATGGCCCAGGACACCTGTGAGCGCATGGCCCGCGGCGGCATCTACGACCAGCTCGGCGGCGGCTTCGCCCGCTATTCCGTCGACCGCGACTGGACCGTGCCGCACTTCGAGAAGATGCTGTACGACAACGCGCTGCTGTGCCGGGTGTACGCCCACCTCTGGCGGTCCACCGGTTCGGACCTCGCCCGCCGGGTCGCCCTGGAGACCGCCGACTTCCTCGTCGGTGAACTGCGCACGTCCGAGGGAGGGTTCGCCTCGGCGCTCGACGCCGACAGCGACGACGGAACGGGCAGGCACGTCGAGGGCGCGTACTACGTCTGGACGCCGCAGCAGCTGCGCGAGGTGCTGGGCGCGGACGCCGAACTCGCCGCCCGGCACTTCGGGGTGACCGAGGAGGGCACCTTCGAGCAAGGGCAGTCCGTGCTCCAACTCCCGCAGGACGAGGGCGTGTCCGACGCAGAGAAGGTCGCCTCCGTCAAGGGCCGCCTCCTCGCCGCCCGGGCCCGGCGCCCCGCTCCCGGCCGGGACGACAAGGTCGTCGCCGCCTGGAACGGGCTCGCCGTCGCCGCGCTCGCCGAGACCGGCGCCTACTTCGACCGGCCCGACCTGGTCGAGGCAGCCCTCGCCGCCGCCGACCTCCTCGTCCGGGTGCACCTCGACGAGCACGCCCACCTCGCCCGGACCAGCAAGGACGGTCGCGTCGGCCCCAACGCGGGCGTGCTGGAGGACTACGCCGACGTCGCCGAGGGCTTCCTCGCACTCGCCTCCGTCACCGGCGAGGGCGTCTGGCTGGACTTCGCCGGCCTGCTCCTCGACCACGTGCTCGACCGCTTCACCGATCCGGAGACGGGCGCCCTGTACGACACCGCCTCCGACGCCGAGAAGCTCATCCGCCGGCCCCAGGACCCCACCGACAACGCCGCCCCCTCCGGCTGGACGGCCGCGGCCGGTGCCCTGCTGGGCTACGCCGCCCACACCGGGTCTCAGGCCCACCGGACCGCCGCCGAGCGGGCGTTGGGTGTCGTGAAGACCCTCGGGCCGCGCGTGCCGCGGTTCGTCGGCTGGGGCCTCGCCGTCGCCGAGGCCCTGCTCGACGGGCCGAAGGAGGTGGCGGTCGTCGGCCCGTCCCGCACCGACGAACGGACCGGCGCCCTGCACCGTACGGCGCTGCTGGGCACCGCACCGGGAGCCGTCGTCGCCGTCGGCACTACGGACAGTGACGAGTTTCCGCTCCTCGCCGACCGTCCGCTCGTGGCCGGTGAACCGGCGGCGTACGTCTGCCGTCATTTCACCTGTGACGCCCCGACGACCGATCCGGAACGGTTGCGCGCCACGCTCAACGGCCGCTGACCAGCCAGTACGTGGCTTCTGCGCGTGGGAGCGTAAGCGTCGAACTGTCCGAATGTGAGCAGGTGTTCGGGTAGATCCCGCTTGCTGGCCCGCCGTTCCGAAACACGTTATTTATCTGAACAGCTCCCGCGCTTCACAGATCCCTCCTAATCTCTCCACAGTGACACGGCGTGCGTGACTCACCGTCGTGTCCACCGGGGGTAATCAGGATCTGGGGGGATCTGCTTGCTGACGTCTGTCTTCATCGCTGTCGTCTCACTGGCCCTGTTCTGGATGGCGGCCTTCACCCTGTGGTGGCAGATGCACGCGTGGCGCACGCCGGAAGTGCTGGCCTCCACCCGGTTCGGCAGACCTGATGGCGCCGAACACCTGTCGTTCTCCCTGCTCGTGCCGGCCCGGCACGAGCAGGCCGTGCTCGACCACACCATCCAGCGGCTGCTGCGGTCCACGCACACCGACTTCGAGATCATCGTGATCGTCGGACACGACGACCCCGGGACCGCGGCCGTCGCGGAGGAGGCCGCCGCCCGGGACCCGCGCGTCCGGGTCGTCGTCGACACCCACGAGAAGAAGAACAAGCCCAAGGCCATGAACACGGCGCTGCCGCACTGCCGCGGTGACGTCGTCGGGGTCTTCGACGCCGAGGACCAGGTCCACCCGGAGCTGCTCGCCCACGTCGACCACGCCTTCCGGACCACCGGCGCGGACGTGGTCCAGGGCGGCGTCCAGCTCATCAACTTCCACTCCAGCTGGTACAGCCTGCGCAACTGCCTGGAGTACTTCTTCTGGTTCCGCTCCCGGCTCCATCTGCATGCGCAGAAAGGATTCATCCCGCTCGGGGGCAACACCGTCTTCGTCCGCACGGACGTGCTGCGGGAAGCGGACGGCTGGGACCCCGACTGCCTCGCCGAGGACTGCGACCTGGGCGTCCGGCTGTCCAGCGTCGGCAAGAAGGTCGTCGTCGCCTACGACTCCGACATGGTCACCCGTGAGGAGACACCCGGCAGCCTCATGTCGCTGCTGAAGCAGCGCACCCGCTGGAACCAGGGCTTCCTGCAGGTGTACCGCAAGCGGGACTGGAAGCAACTGCCCGCGTTCGGACAGCGGTTGCTCGCCCGGTACACACTGATGACCCCGTTCCTGCAGGCCTTCTCCGGCGTGATCATCCCGCTGAACGCGGCCGTCGCGCTCTTCCTCGACGTGCCGGTCGGCGTAGCCTTCTTCACCTTCCTGCCGCTCGTCACCGCGGCCGTCACCTTCGTCTTCGAAGTGGTCGGGCTGCACGACTTCGGCAAGCAGTACGGCCTGCGGGTCCGCTTCGCGCACTACGTGAAGCTCGTCGTGGGCGGCCCGTTCTACCAGGTCCTGCTCGCCGGTGCCGCGATCCGCGCCGTCTGGCGTGAGCAGCGCGGCCGCAACGACTGGGAGTTGACCACGCACGTCGGCGCGCACCTCACCGCGGCCGAGCAGATCCGAGAGGACGTTCCCGCGTGACCTCCACTCTTCCCGCGGTGACCGGCGAGGTCCCCGCGCAGCACCCCCCTGTGCCAAAAGCGCGTCCGGCCGGCCGAAGAGGCCCGGAGCGGCTCCGCTCCTCCCGCCCCGACCTGCTGCTCTGCGGTGCCCTGCTCACGGCGATCCTCGTCGTCCAGGGCTGGAACATCACCGACTACCCGGCCCTCAGCGACGACGAGGGCACCTACCTCGCCCAGGCCTGGGCCGTCCAGCAGGGCCGGGGCCTGGCCCACTACACCTACTGGTACGACCACCCGCCGCTCGGCTGGATCCAGATAGCCCTGCTCAGCTGGGTCCCCTCGGCCCTCAGCCCCGGCTCGATGACCGTCGGCACCATGCGGATCACCATGCTGGTGATCACCGGCGTCAGCGCGGTCCTGGTCTACGTGCTCGGCCGCCGGCTCTCGCTGCCCCGCTGGGCCGCCGGACTCGGCATGGCGCTGTTCGGGCTGTCCCCGCTCGCGGTCGTCCTCAGCCGGGAGATCTTCCTCGACAACATCGCCGTGATGTGGCTACTGCTGGCGTTCTGCCTCGCCGCCTCGCCCAGCCGCCACCTCTGGCACCACTTCGGTGCGGGCCTCGCCGCCGCCGCGGGCGTCCTGACCAAGGAGACGATGCTCGTCGTCCTGCCCGCCCTGTTCGTCACCATGTGGCGGCACAGCCACCGTGACACCCGGAAGTTCGCCCTCACCGGAGCCGTCACCGCCTGCGCCCTGATCGGCTTCTCCTACCCGCTCTTCGCCCTGCTGAAGGGCGAGCTGTTCCCGGGCGCCGGGCACGTCTCGCTGTGGGACGGCATCACCTACCAGATGTCCCGGCCGGGTTCCGGCTTCATCCTCGACGCGGGATCCGGCTCGCACGGCGTCCTGCACTCCTGGCTCTACTACGACCGTGTGCTGCCTCTCGGCGGCCTCGCCGGAGCGCTGCTCCTCCTCGTCACCTGGCGCTGGTCGGTCACCGCCCGCGCCCTCGCCGGGCCGTCCCTGACCGTGGCGGTCCTCGCCCTCGTCGCCCTGCGGCCGGGCGGCTATCTGCCCGCCATGTACATCATCGGCGCCCTGCCCTTCCTCGCCCTGGTCCTGGCCGGCGGCGCCGCCTCCGTCGCCCACGCCGTCGTCCGCAGGTGGCGGGCCGAGGGCGAGCGCCGGTACGTCACCGGCGGCCGGTACGCGCTCGCCGCGGTCCTCGCCGTCGCCGCCGGCGCCTACGTCGTCCCGCACTGGTACGACGGCGACCGCACCGCCCTCACCGCCGACGCCAACGAGCCCTACCGGCAGGCCTCCCACTGGCTGAGCAGCAAGGTCGAGCACCCCGAGGACACCCGCGTCCTCGTCGACGACGCCCTCTGGCTGGACCTGGTGCACGCCGGATACCGGCCCGGTCTCGGCGCCATCTGGTTCTACAAGGCCGACCTCGACCCGGCCGTCACCCGGACCATGCCGCACGGCTGGCGGGACCTCGACTACGTCGTCGCCTCGCCGACCGTCCGCCGCGACGCCAAGGACCTGCCCGGCGTCAGGTCCGCGATCCGGCACTCCACCCCGGTCGCCACCTTCGGCAGCGGCCCGGACCGCATCGAGATCCGGCAGATACAGGCCACGGGAGGCACGCGATGACCAGCCACGAGTACGCCGCGCCGGCCCCCGGCCTCGACGCCGTCGAGGTCCCCGAGCCGGGCGCGGTCACCATCGTCGTACCGACCTTCAACGAGTCCGCGAACATCCGGCAGCTACTGCACCAGATCACCGAGTCGGTGCCCGCCCGTCTGCCCTGCGAGGTCGTCTTCGTGGACGACTCCACCGACGACACCCCCGAGGTGATCCGCGAGGCCGCCCAGGACTGCCCGTTCCCGGTGGCCGTCCTGCACCGCGAGGAACCCGTCGGCGGGCTCGGCGGGGCGGTCGTCGAGGGACTGAGGGCGGCGACCTCGGAATGGATCGTCGTCATGGACGGCGACTGCCAGCATCCGCCGTCCCTGGTACCGGAGTTGGTGGCCGCCGGCGAGCGGGCGAACGCGGGGCTCGTCGTCGCCTCCCGGTACATCGAGGGCGGCAGCCGGGCCGGGCTCGCCGGTGGCTACCGGGTCGCCGTCTCGCGCGTCGCGACCTGGCTGACCAAGAGCCTCTTCCCGCGCCGGCTGCACGGCATCAGCGACCCGATGAGCGGCTTCTTCGCCATCCGGCGCAGCGCGGTCACGGCGGACGTGCTCAGGCCCCTCGGCTACAAGATCCTGCTGGAACTGGCCGTACGCAGCCGCCCCCGCCAGGTCGCGGAGGTCCCGTTCGTCTTCCGGGACCGGTACGCCGGCGAGTCCAAGTCCACCGCCAAGGAGGGCCTGCGCTTCCTGCACCACCTGGCCGGACTGCGCACCGCCTCGCCGGCCGCCCGCATGGTCGGCTTCGGACTGATCGGCGCGAGCGGCTTCGTACCGAACCTGGTGGGCCTGTACGCGCTCACCGCACTCGGCCTGCACTACGTGCCCGCCGAGATCCTCGCCAACCAGTTCGGCGTCGGCTGGAACTTCCTGCTCATCGAGCAGCTTCTCTTCCGCGATCGGCGCGCGCACCGCCGCTGGTGGGACCGGCTCGGCCGGTTCGCGCTGCTCGCCAACGCCGACCTGGTGCTGCGCATCCCCCTGATCGCCCTCCTCGTCGGCCGGTTCCACCTGGGCGCCCTGCCCGCCACCGCGCTCGCCCTGGTCATGACGTTCGTCCTGCGCTTCGTCGGCACCGAAGCCCTGGTCTACCTCCCTCGCCGCCGGGGGAGCCGAGCAAGGAGAGCCGTGTGACAGCCACGTACCGCCAAGGCACGTACCGCAGCGGGAAGTACCGCAGACGGACCGCGCTGGCCGGGGTGGGTACCCTGACCGCCGGGCTGCTCCTGGGCGCACCCGAGTCCGCCGACGCCGCCGACCTGGTCAAGAACCCCGGCTTCGAGACCGCCGGTACGGACGGCATGCCGTACTGCTGGGAGAAGTCGGGGTGGGGCGACAACGACGTCACCTTCCAGACGACCTCGGACGCGCACTCCGGGGCCCGGGCCATGAAGGTCACGCTGACCCGGCGGGTGGACGGCGACCGCAAGGTGCTCATCACCGAGTCCACCGACTGCGCGCCGGCCGTGACCGTCGGCAGGCAGTACGACCTCGGGCTCTGGTACAGGACCACGACCCCGGACGCCAACATCACCCTCTTCCGGCACGACGCGACCGCCGGCTGGCAGTACTGGACCGACCTCAAGACGCTGGACATGGTGTCGGACTGGACGCGGGCCACCGTCCGCACCCCCGAGGTCCCGGCCGGCACCGACCGCATCACCTGGGGTGTCTCCGTCTACGGCACCGGCTCGGCGACCACCGACGACTACACCATGGACCAGGTCGCGGACCCGCTCCCGCCCGCCCGGTGCACGGGCACGAACGACCAGTGCGCGCACGGCAGCTGGTCGGTGCTGCCGGCGCAGAACCCGGTCCGCTCGATGCACTCCGTCGTCCTGAACAACGGCAAGGTGCTGCTGATCGCCGGTTCCGGCAACAGTGAGGAGAACTTCGAGGCGGGCAGCTTCACCAGCGCGGTGTACGACCCGGCGAACGGCACCTACAAGGTGATCCCGACACCGAAGGACATGTTCTGCGCGGGCCACGTCCAGCTCCAGGACGGCCGGGTCCTCGTCATGAGCGGCAACAAGGCGTACCCGGTCGCGGGCGGGCACGGCTACGAGGGGTTCAAGGACTCGTACGTCTTCGACCCCAGGACCGAGACCTACAGCAGGACCAACGACCTCAACGACGGCCACTGGTACCCGTCGGCGACCGAGCTGGGCAACGGAGACGTCATCTCCTTCGGCGGGCTGCGCGAGGACTCCACCGGATCGGTGACCGCCGAGCGCTGGTCGGACGAGGACCAGCAGTGGCTGCCGCTGTGGAAGGTCAACCAGACCTGGTCGTACTGGGGTCTGTACCCGGCGATGATCCTGATGCAGGACGGCCGCCTCTTCTACACGGGCAGCCATGTCTTCGGCAACAACGTCCCCGGCACCGGCTCGGCGATCTACGACTACGACGCCAACACCGTCACCCAGGTCCCCGGGCTGCGGAACAAGGACGAGCGCGACCAGTCGGCGTCGGTGCTGCTGCCGCCCGCGCAGGACCAGCGGGTCCTCACCATCGGCGGCGGCAACATCGACGCCAACCCGGACGCGAACCGCCTCACCGACCTGATCGACCTCAAGCAGACCGACCCGTCGTACGTCGCCGGGCCGCCGATCCCGCAGGGCACCGTCGACCTCGGCGACGGCAAGGTCGCGGAGAGCGGCGCCCAGGGCAAGATGTACGTGTCCGCAGTGCTGCTGCCCGACGGCAAGGTGCTGGAGACCGGGGGCGCCCTGCACAACCGGGCCGACCCGGTGTACGAGTCGTCGGTCTACGACCCCGGCAGCAACACCTTCGCCCCCGTCGCCGCCGACCCCGAGTCCCGCGGCTACCACTCCTCGGCGTTCCTGCTGCCCGACGGCCGCGTGATGGCCACCGGCGACAACCCCGGCAACGGCACCTGGAACCACAACGTGTCCGTCTACACCCCGCCGTACCTCTACAAGGGCACCCGGCCGACGATCACCTCGGTGATCGACCAGGAGTGGAAGTACGGCGACACCCAGCGGATCACGGTCGACCGGCCCGTCGCCCGGGCCGAGCTGATCCGCCCGGCCGCGGTCACCCACTCCTCCGACCCGAACCAGCGGTTCGTCGACCTGCCGCTGGCGGTGGACGGCAACAACGTCGACCTCAACGTGACCAACAACCCGGACATCGCCCCGCCCGGCTGGTACATGCTCTTCGCGGTCGACGGGAACGGGGTACCGTCGGTGGCCAAGTGGGTGCATCTGACGGGACCGGCGGCCCTCGGCGCCTCCGCCGCGTCGCCGCACGTCCACTCCTTCGCCGACTCGCTGTCCGGCAAGGTCTCCGGACCCGGCCGGAAGCGCACCTCACAGCCGGTCAGCCCGACCGTCTCCGGCTGCGACCGGCACTACGGGTCGGTCAACGTGTGCGTGCCGACGGCCTTCCCGAAGGGCGTGAGGAAGACGGCGGCGTCCCGCTGCGCCTGGCTGAAGAAGAACGACTACGGCCGGCTGAAGGTCAACGGCCTGGACGATCCGCTCGGCCTCGACCCCGACAAGGACGGCATCGCCTGCGGACAGGCGGACCTCAGGAAGGGTTAACCGGCGAACTCCGCCAGGGCGCGCTCCACGATGGCCACCAGCTGCTCGTGGTGCGCGCCCTTCCAGTAGACGCGCCCGCACTCCCGACACTGCGCGAAGACGTCGTACGACCGCTGCGTCCCGCCCTGCAACCGGTCCGCCACCTCCTCCTTGGTGGCCTCGTCCAGCAGCCCGTTGCAGGCGGTGCACCGGGTCCAGGGCTTCAGCTCGGGCCGGAACCGGTCGAGGACGTCGCGGAGTTGGTCCTCCGGACGGGTGCTGTAGACGTACCCGCCGGCCCACAGCTCGCGGCGGCGCAGCAGGCCCCGGTCGCGGCTGAGCATGACCCGCTTCTCGGCCGCCGAGCGGGCGGCGAGGGCCGGGTCGCCGATGTCCGTCGCCTCGTACGCGGCGTCCACGCCGAGCAGGCGCAGCCGGCGGGCCAGGGTGCCGAGGTGGACGTCGAGGAGGAAGCGGAGCGGGGCGCCGGGGACCCGCTGGGGGCGCTCCACGGCTCGTACGCTCACCGTCTCGTCCGCCTTCGGGATGTGCGAGACCGGCACCTCGCGGCCGTCCACGACCAGTGCGCCGACCTCGGTCAGCGGGACGCCGAGGGACTCGATGACATGGCCGAGCGTCGAGACGCCGTCGGTGCCGAGCGGGGTGGCGCCGGTGCGCCGGGCCGACGGCACGAACAGATGCAGGGCGGGGGCGACTTCGACGTGGATCTCGGGTCCGTTCACCCCGTCAGGATCGCACGGGAGACCGCCCGGACCTCAGCGGTTTTCCGTGGGCAGGCCGTGCTCCAGGACGTCCAGGGTGCGGTCGACGAGGGCCTCGAAATCGTCCCGGTGGCCGTGCTCGGCCCAGTACATCGACGTCTCCATCAGGCCGCCGATCAGGGACATCGCGTACACCCGCACCTCCAGGCTGTCCGGGTCGCGGCCGGTGCGCTCGCCGACGGCCTCGCAGAGCATCCGGCCGGTGGCCGACATGCTCTCCATCATCCGCGAGCGCACCGCGGGCACCTGGACCATGAGGTGGGTGCGCAGCCGGGAGACCGACTCGTCCTCGGACGTGCCGAGCTGGACGGCCCGGTGCATGACGTACCGGATGGTGTCCGGCCAGGGCTCCTCGGCGGGCCGCTGCCTGATCTCCTCCAGGATGACGGCGTCGTACTCGTCCGTGAGGACGATGTCCTCCTTGGTCGGGAAGTACCGGAAGACGGTCGACGGCGACACCTCGGCCCGGTCGGCGATCTGGTCGATCGTCGTGGCGTCGTAGCCCTGCTCCTCGACCAGCGCGTAGGTCGCCGCGCGGATCGCCTCCCGGGTCTTGATCTTCTTGCGTTCCCGCAGGCCGACATGGGGCCGGTCGGCGGGGGAGGTGCTGCGGGTGCGTGCGGCCGTCATGCCGGTCATTGTCCGGCATCCCCGGCGGGGGCGGCCACGGCCGGGGCCTGCTGCGGCTCGGTGCGCCGTACGACGGGGGTGTCGGGCAGGAACAGGGCGGCGAGCAGGGCGGCCACGAGGGAGGCGATGCCGCACACGAGCAGGACCAGGGTCATGCCGTGGACGAAGGCGGTGTCCGCGGAGGCCGCGAGGTGCGCGGAGTGGGTGCGCGCGGCGACGGCGTGCGCGGCGACCACCGACTCCCCGGCCGTGTGCGCCACCGGGCCGGGCAGCCCCGTCACGTCGAGCCGGTCCCGGAAGGCGCTCGCGAGGAGGCTGCCGAGCAGCGCGATACCGACGGCACCGCCGACCTGGCGCAGCGTCATGAGCAGTCCGGAGCCGCTGCCGGCCCGGTCGCCGGGCAGGGTGCCGAGCGCGCCGTCCATCGCCGGGACGACCGCGAAGCCGAAGCCGAGGCCTGCGCACGCCAGCCACAGGGCGGTGAAGCCGTAGCCGGAGCCGTCCGTCGTACGGGTGCCGAGCAGGGCGGCGAAGGCGAGGACGACCAGCCCGGCGCTGACCACCGTGCGTGCCCCGAACCGGACGACGGCCGCCTGGGCGCCCTTGGCCGCGACCATCAGCCCGAGCGACAGCGGCAGCAGCCGCACCCCGGTGGCGAAGGCGTCCTGGCCGAGCACCGCCTGGAGGTAGGTCGGCACGGCGAACATCAGGCCGGACAGCACGAACATCACGAGGGTCGCGGCGACGGTGTTGAGCAGGAAGCCGCGGTGGGCCAGCAGGGTCATGTCGAGCATGGGCCGGCTCATCCGGCGTTCACGCAGGACGAGCGCGGCGAGCAGCAGGGCGGCCGTCGCGAACGTCGCCGGCACCACCGCGTCGGTCCAGCCGCGGTCCGGGGCCTCGATGATCGCGTAGATGAGGGCGCCGAGGCCGGTCGCGGTGAGCGCGGTGGAGACGGTGTCGACCTTCGGGCTCGTGGGATCGCTGGTCTCGGGCAGCAGCAGGAGGCAGGCGGCGATGCCGAGCGCGGCCATCGGGATGTTGATCAGGAAGACCGACCCCCACCAGAAGTGGTCGAGCAGGAAGCCGCCGACCAGCGGGCCGAGCGGCATGCCGAGGGCGGAGGCGGCGGAGATCATGCCGACGGCCTTGCCGCGCTCGTCGGGGGTGAACATGGCGGGCAGCACGGCCAGCGACAGCGGCATGATCAGCGCGGCGCCGACGCCCATCACCGCGCGGGCCGCGACGACGGCGTCCACGCCCGAGGCCAGGGATCCCAGGACCGAGCCCGCGAGGAAGACACCGAGCCCGGTGATCAGCATCCGGCGGCGGCCGAACCGGTCGCCGAGCAGACCCGCCGGGAGCATCAGCGCGGCGAAGACCACGACGTACGCGTCCGCCATCCACTGCTGCTGCCCGGTCGTGGCACCGAGCTGCCCGGCCATCGTCGGCAGGGCCACGTTGAGGATCGTCGAGTCGAAGGCGAGCACCAGCATGCTCGCGACCAGGGCCCCCAGGGCCCACCAGCGCCGAGGATTCTGAGTGACAGTAACCATGAAATGAGAGTAGCTCTCAAATTCGGGTTACTGTCAACAGTCGGCTGCTCCCAGGCATGCGAAAACGGCCACGGCTGGAGAGCCGTGGCCGTGAGGGGCGGGGGAGGGGTTACGCGTGCTGGTACGCCACCAGCGAGATGCCGACGTAGTGCACGACGAACGCGGCGAGCGTGAAGGAGTGGAAGACCTCGTGGAAACCGAACCAGCGCGGTGACGGGTTCGGGCGTTTGATGCCGTAGACCACGCCGCCGGCGCTGTAGAGCAGGCCGCCGACGATCACCAGGACCAGGACGGCGATCCCGCCGGTGCGCATGAAGTCGGGCAGGAAGAAGACGGCCGCCCAGCCCATGGCGATGTAGCAGGGCGTGTAGAGCCAGCGCGGGGCGCCGACCCAGAAGACGCGGAAGACGATGCCGGCCGCCGCCGCGGCCCAGATGCCCCACAGCAGCCACCGGCCCTTGGCGCCGGGCAGCAGGAGCAGGCTCAGCGGGGTGTAGGTGCCCGCGATGATCAGGAAGATGTTGGCGTGGTCCAGGCGGCGCAGGACGCCGTCCATGCGGGGACTCCAGTTGCCCCGGTGGTACAGCGCGCTGACGCCGAAGAGCAGGCAGGCGGTCAGTACGTAGATGCCGCAGGCGACGCGGCCTCTGGTCGAGTCGGCGAGAGCGGTGAGCACGAGGCCCGCGATGAGTACGGCCGGAAACATGCCGAGGTGCAGCCAGCCGCGGAGCCGGGGCTTGACCGGATGCGGCAGGGAGAGCGCGACGGGACCGCGGCCGCTGGCCGGCGTCTCCGTGGGCGCGTCGGGGGCGGACGCAGTCATGCGGGGCATGGTACCGACGGCACCGTAAGTCGGTGGTGAGGGCGTGTCTTGGTCGGTCGTACGCAAAAAGACCTTCAGGTGAAGCACACCTGCACGCAAAGGGAACGCAAACAGGCCTGTAATCGTGGCCTTCCTCACCTCGCTCACCTGTGAGGCCCCCTGGACATATGGGCACACGTGTCGGATACGATCAAATGAGTGCGGTCGGCACCGGATGAGCGTCCACGAAGCATCCGGGTCGCAGCCCCCACGGGGCAACAAGGAAAAAACCCCCACAAGGGTATGAATCCCTCACTTAGGAGCAACCGTGGCGCGCGACAACTCGGCTTCCACCGTTCCCACCACCCATCAGGAACTGATCTCATGGGTCGATGAGATCGCCGAACTGACGCAGCCGGACAGCGTGGTCTGGTGTGACGGCTCCGAGGCCGAGTACGACCGGCTCTGCGAAGAGCTGGTGGCCAAGGGCACCTTCAAGAAGCTCGACCCGATCAAGCGCCCCAACTCCTACTACGCGGCCTCCGACCCGACCGACGTCGCGCGCGTCGAGGACCGGACCTTCATCTGCTCCGAGAAGGAGGAGGACGCGGGCCCGACCAACCACTGGAAGGCCCCCGCGGAGATGCGGGAGATCTTCTCCGGCGAGAAGGGCCTGTTCCGCGGTTCCATGCGCGGCCGGACCATGTACGTCGTGCCCTTCTGCATGGGCCCGCTCGGCTCCCCGCTGTCCGCGATCGGCGTGGAGATCACCGACTCCGCCTACGTCGCCGTCTCCATGCGCACGATGACCCGCATGGGACAGCCCGTCCTCGACGAACTCGGCGACAGCGGCTTCTTCGTGAAGGCCGTGCACACCCTCGGTGCCCCGCTGGAGGAGGGCCAGGACGACGTTCCGTGGCCGTGCAACTCCACCAAGTACATCTCGCACTTCCCCGAGGATCGCGAGATCTGGTCCTACGGCTCCGGCTACGGCGGCAACGCCCTGCTCGGCAAGAAGTGCTACGCGCTGCGTATCGCCTCCGTCATGGCCCGTGACGAGGGCTGGCTCGCCGAGCACATGCTGATCCTCAAGCTCACCCCGCCGCAGGGCGAGTCCAAGTACGTCGCCGCGGCCTTCCCGAGCGCCTGCGGCAAGACCAACCTCGCCATGCTGGAGCCCACGATCTCCGGCTGGACCGTGGAGACCATCGGCGACGACATCGCCTGGATGCGCTTCGGCGAGGACGGCCGCCTGTACGCGATCAACCCCGAGGCCGGCTTCTTCGGCGTCGCGCCCGGCACCGGTGAGCACACCAACGCCAACGCGATGAAGACCCTCTGGGGCAACTCCGTCTTCACCAACGTCGCCCTCACCGACGACGGCGACGTGTGGTGGGAGGGCATGACGGAGGAGACCCCGGCCCACCTGACGGACTGGAAGGGCCGCGACTGGACCCCGGACTCCGCCGAGCCCGCCGCGCACCCCAACGCCCGCTTCACCACCCCGGCCTCGCAGTGCCCGATCATCGCGCCGGAGTGGGAGGACCCCAAGGGCGTGCCGATCTCGGCGATCCTCTTCGGCGGCCGTCGCGCCAGCGCGGTGCCGCTGGTGACGGAGTCCTTCGACTGGAACCACGGTGTCTTCCTCGGCGCCAACGTGGCCTCCGAGAAGACCGCCGCGGCCGAGGGCAAGGTCGGCGAACTGCGCCGCGACCCGTTCGCGATGCTGCCGTTCTGCGGCTACAACATGGGCGACTACATGGCCCACTGGATCGACGTGGCCAAGGACAAGGACCAGTCCAAGCTGCCGAAGATCTACTACGTCAACTGGTTCCGCAAGAACGACGAGGGCAAGTTCGTCTGGCCGGGCTTCGGCGAGAACTCCCGTGTCCTGAAGTGGATCGTGGACCGGCTGGACGGCAGGGCCGAGGGCGTCGAGACCCCGATCGGCGTGCTGCCGGCCAAGGGTGCGCTGGACACCGACGGCCTCGAACTGTCCGAGTCCGACATCGACTTCCTGCTCACGGTCGACAAGGAGGTCTGGCGCGAGGAGGCCGCCCTGGTCCCCGAGCACCTCAACACCTTCGGCGACCACACCCCGAAGGAGCTGTGGGACCAGTACCGCGCGCTGGTGGAGCGCCTGGGCTGAACGCCCGCCGAAGACTCCGCGGCCGGCTTTACCGACTGTGCCCTGACCAGCTAGATCGTCACGGCCGGCCGCGGTGATCACCCCCCGGGGCCCCGCACAACGGCGTGCGGGGCCCCGGTCTTTTCGACGGGCCTGCTCCGCCTGTGCGGGTGGGGCGCGGCGCCTGCCGAGTTCTTCGTCGCCGTGCCTCTTGCCTCCCCGCGCCGGCCCTGGACGTGGTGTCGTACACCGGGCGAGCGCTACCCGGGAGCGGCCCGGGAACGGGGGATGAGCCCATGGCTGACGGTGGTGACTTCTACTCCGGCGATCGGCCGGAGAACCCGAAGCCGGCGCAGGACAGAACGCGTGGTGGCGGACCCGAGAGCCGGCCACGAACCGGGCACCGGCACGTGTGGATCTGGTGGGTCGTGTTCGCGGTGGTGATCCTGGTCCTCTTCTTCATCTTCATCTGACGCCTTCAGGGCATGGTCGATCCGGCGCTCGTGAGGAAAGGGGCGCCCGGTCCGCGCGTCGCTGCGGGTGCACGCGGACCGGGGCCGATCGAGAGACCCGGGTGAGGGGTCAGGCGGTCGTGCTCAGCTCCTCCAGTCGCGACAGTGCGTCGGCGTGCGCGTCCATCCGCTCGGCCGCGAGGATCGCCGCGGCCGTGTCGGCGCGCGAGGCGGCGACCACCAGGGCGCGCCCGGCGAGAGCGTGCGCGCGCCGGTGCAGCGCGGCCGGGTCACCGGCCGCGGGCGGCGTCGCCCGCAGCGGGGTGCGGCCTCCCCGCAGCCTGGCCACCTCGCCGGACAGTCGCTCGGCGGCCGTGTCGAGGCCGGGCGAGGGCGTCAGCGCGCGCAGCTCGTCGGTGGCCGTGAGCAGCGCGGCGAGATGCCCGGCGAGCTGGATGTCCAGCTCCTCCTCGCGCGACCGGTGGGGGAAGTCGGAGGTGGTGCCGGCCATCGGAGCGCTGTGGACCGACTTCGTGCGTATCGGTTCGTACATGGGGATGGCCTCCTGTGCTCTGACAGGAAACCATCCTAGCTTGGAATTCGTCTAAAGTTGAGTCGGTTCGCGTAAGCGGACCGTGTCGCCACGCACGGTGAGTCCGCTTCGCCGATCCGCCTGCGGGGAATGCGGGTCGACACCCGCCGCACGTTGCGCGCCACACCCCCGCAAAAAAGCTCATCTGCGGGCAATTCGCCTATGGTGATGCCGTGCGCGGAATCCTGTTGGCCGGAGGGACCGGCTCAAGGCTGTGGCCGTTGACCCGTTCGGTGTCGAAACAACTGCTGCCGGTCTTCGACAAGCCGATGGTCTACTACCCGCTCTCCACCCTGCTGATGGCGGGCGTCCGGGAGATTCTGATCATCACCACCCCGGAAGACCAGTTTCAGTTCCGCCGGTTGCTCGGCGACGGCAGCCGACTGGGCCTGCGGCTGGAGTACGTGGCTCAGGAGCGTCCGGAGGGCATCGCCCATGCCTTTGTCCTGGGGGCGGACTTCATCGGTGACGAGCCGGTCGCGCTGATTCTCGGCGACAACATCTTCCACGGCACCGGCCTGGGCACACGGCTGGCCGGCTACGACGATCTCGAGGGCGGCAGGGTGTTCGCGCACCAGGTCGCCAACCCCTCCGCCTACGGCGTCGTGGAGTTCGACGAGCGGGGCCGGGTGCTGTCCATCGAGGAGAAGCCCGCCCGGCCGAGGTCGCGGTACGCCGTGCCCGGACTGTACTTCTACGACAACCACGTCGTGGAGATCGCGCGCGGCCTGCGGCCCAGTGCCAGGGGTGAGTTGGAGATCACCGACCTCAACCTCGTCTATCTGGAGGCCGGTACGCTGCAGGTCACCCGGCTGGACCGGGGTATCGCGTGGCTGGACACCGGAACCTTCACCTCCCTGGTCCAGGCGTCGGAATTCGTCAGGGTGATCGAGGAGCGTCAAGGCTTCAAGATCGGCTGCATCGAGGAGGCGGCCTGGCGGGCAGGCCTGATCGGCGACGACCGGCTCCGTGAGCTGGCCCAGCCGCTGCTCAAGAGCGGATACGGCCACTACCTGCTGGGTCTGTTGGAGGATTACCGAGATCTCGTGGCTTCCCCACGGGGAAGCGGGACCAGCAAATCGCGCCGCGAGCAAATGCCGCGTACGGGGGCAGAAGCCTTTACGTGACGACGCCCTTCTCCGGCCGGCAAAGGCTGTCGAGATGAGCCGATCCGCCGGTGGGCGACGAGGCGGCAGGCGAGTTCGAGGAACGCTTCGTGGATAACGGCGCGCCGTTCCCGGCGGATGCGCAGGCGTGGGAAGCCGTGGAACGAGGCGCAGGAGCGCTCGATCACCCACCGGGGGGGCGACGGCAGACGCGCCGCCTCGGTCGGGGAGAGCAGCGGGAGCGCGTCCAGGAGCGGCACCGGCTGGTTGACGTTGTTGCGCTCGCCGCTGGTCAGCAGCACCGCGAGCGGCGTGCCGTGTCCGTCGGTGATCAGGGGGGTGTTTCGAGCCGGCCCGGTCCGGCCCGATCGGCCGGTGACGGATCAGCCGACACGATCCACGACACACTCTCCGCTCGCGCACCGAACGCTCAGCTCCCGCCCGGACACGGCGACCAGCGGCGATCCACCTCATTGGGTCAGCCGTTGTAAAGCAGCGTGGCTGACGTACCGAAGACCCGGACATCAAGTCCGGCAGAAACAGCTGCGTCGTGGAAGGAAGTGGCCGCGTGCGACCACTGGAAATTGAAGGGGCGTGGGTGGACACGCCCACGGTGTTCAAGGACGGCAGGGGCCGGTTCCACGAGTGGTTCAAGGCCGAGAGATTCCAGGATTCTCTGGGCCAGGGGCTCCGTCTGGCGCAGGCGAACTGCTCTTGCTCCGTCAGTGGCACTCTCCGCGGCATCCACTATGCGTCGGTTCCGCCGGGACAGGCCAAGTACGTGACGTGCGTCCGCGGCGCCGTCCTCGACGTGGTGGTCGACATTCGCACCGGCTCCCCGACTTTCGGGAAATGGGAGGCGGTGCGGCTGGACGACACAACACACCGTTCCGTCTACCTCTCGGAAGGGCTGGGCCACGCCTTCATGGCGCTGGAGGACAACTCCACGGTTGTCTATCTGTGTTCGGAGGGGTACGCGCCACAACGGGAGTTCGGGATCAATCCACTGGACCCTTCGCTGGCCATTGCCTGGCCCGATGATCTCTTGCCGTGCCTTTCCGACAAGGACGCGGCGGCGCCCACACTGGGGGAGGCCGCGCGGCAGGGCCTGCTGCCCTCCTTCGCGGAGTGCGGCGCGTATCGCAGAGGGCTCGCAACAGGTGCGCTCCAATGATTCGGAATTACCCGGCCTGCTGAAACCATGGGGCTCATTGCGGCCAGCCGGGTGATATTGGACTATGCCACGGGCCGATGCCTAATCATCCCATCCCTCGAAGTGAACAATGGGCAGCCAGTGGCCACCATCCGGGGAGCGCACTGTTCGGGTGTGCTTGAGATGGGGTCCCACTCTCCAGTTTCGCGAGGAAGGTTCTCAGTGAGCCGTAGAACGATGCGGATTTCACGCGTGAAATCCGCCACGATGGTTTCGGCGGGCGCGCTTGCGGTGGTGCTCAACATCGCCCCGAGCGCGGTCGCCGTCGCCGACGCGATTCACCGGTCCGGCGGGAACAGCAGTGCGGGGCTGCCCGGCCCGAACGGCGCCATGAGTGCCGCCCCGGGCAAGGTGAAGGCCGAGGTGAGCGACCCGCACGGCGACCGGGGCCCGCAGGGACCGCGTGGCCCTCAGGGGCCGGGCGGGCACACCGGTCCTCAGGGGCCGCAGGGTGTCCCGGGTCTTCAGGGCCCCCAGGGGTTCCAGGGTGTCCCGGGTGTTCAGGGGCCGAAGGGCGACAAGGGCGATAAGGGTGACAAGGGTGACAAGGGCGACCCGGGCCCGGTGAGCAATGGTGGCCCGGGTCCCCAGGGCCCTCAGGGCTTCCAGGGTGTCCCGGGCCACCAGGGTTTCCAGGGTGTCCCGGGTGTTCAGGGTGCGCAGGGCGACCTCGGTCCGCAGGGCTTCCAGGGCGACAACGGTCCGCAGGGCTTCCAGGGTGTCCCGGGTGTTCAGGGTGCGCAGGGCGACCTGGGTCCGCAGGGCTTCCAGGGCGACAACGGTCCGCAGGGGTTCCAGGGCGACCTCGGTCCGCAGGGTTTCCAGGGTGTCCCGGGTGTTCAGGGTGCGCAGGGCGACCTTGGTCCGCAGGGGTTCCAGGGCGACCTCGGTCCGCAGGGCTTCCAGGGTGTCCCGGGTGTTCAGGGTGCGCAGGGCGACCTTGGTCCGCAGGGGTTCCAGGGCGACCTCGGTCCGCAGGGCTTCCAGGGTGTCCC
>NZ_JBIUBE010000009.1:348446-348980 GCF_044593395.1 Streptomyces sp. NPDC052301
GGGTGTCCCGGGTGTCCAGGGTGCGCAGGGCGCCACCGGTGCCACGGGTGCCACCGGCCCGATGGGCCCGCAGGGCGTCACGGGTGCCACGGGCTCCACGGGTGCCACCGGTCCGATGGGTCCGCAGGGCGCCACGGGTGCCACGGGCTCCACGGGTGCCACCGGTCCGATGGGTCCGCAGGGCGCCACCGGCGCCACCGGCCTGACCGGAGCCACCGGTCCCCAGGGTGCGCAGGGCGCCACCGGCGCCACCGGCCTCACCGGTGTCCAGGGCCCGCAGGGTGACGTCGGTGTCCAGGGCGCGCTGGGTCCGCAGGGTTTCCAGGGTGACATCGGCGCCCAGGGTGTTCAGGGTGCGCTGGGTGCGCAGGGTGTCGCCGGTCCGCAGGGCTTCCAGGGCAATGTGGGTGCCACCGGTCCGCAGGGTGCGCTGGGTGCGCAGGGCGCGCTGGGTCCGCAGGGTTTCCAGGGTGACATCGGCGCCCAGGGTGTTCAGGGTGCGCTGGGTGCGCAGGGTGTCGCCGGTCCGCAGGG